>NZ_JAXCLA010000004.1:0-800929 GCF_034043675.1 Roseateles agri
GCTTCGACAAGCACCACCACGTGCGCCGCGGTTTCCTCCCTTGAGGTTTACCCAACACCTGCCCTCAGGTCGGTGTACCGCGGCGAGCTGTCTGCCGCGACGGGCAGGTGTCGGACAAACCTAAACAGAAGCCGTCACTCACAGACAGGTGGCGGAGGACGCCAATCAGCCTAAACCGGTCGTTGCATCCGGCGCGTTGTGCGGCAGCTCCTGGCCGATTGCGGGCCCGACGCTCACCGGCAGTACAGCCGCCGCCCATCCTTCCCAAACAGCAGCGACTTGCCCGTATCGAACCGCACCTCCAGCGCCTGCCCGGCGCGCAGGTGGCGGCCGTGCTTCAGTTCGATCACGGCCATCGCGCCGCCGGCGGAGCGGGCGTAGGCGAAGGTTTCGCCGCCCAGGTGTTCCAGCATGTCGATGGTGACCGGCAGCGTGGCGTCGCCGTCGTCCTGGAAGTGTTCGGGGCGGACGCCGACCGAGACTTCGGTGCCGATCGCGGGCAGTTCGTGGGTGAGCGGCAGGGCGATCACCGTATCGCCGAAGCCGCTGAGCGCGATGTGCAGGCGGCCTTCGTTGTGCCCGACCACTCGACCCTCGAAGAAGTTCATCCGCGGAGAGCCGATGAAGCCGGCGACGAAGGTGTTGGCCGGGTTGTCGTAGAGCTCCAGCGGCGCGCCGACCTGTTCGACGACGCCTGCGCGCAGCACGACGATCTTGTCGGCCAGTGTCATCGCTTCGACCTGGTCGTGGGTGACGTAGATGATCGTGCTGCCCAGCTCGCGGTGCAGGCGGGCGACTTCGATGCGCATGTGGACGCGCAGCTCGGCGTCGAGGTTGGACAGCGGCTCGTCGAAGAGGAATACCTCCGGGTCGCGCACGATCGCGCGGCCGATGGCGACGCGCTGGCGTTGGCCGCCGGACAGTGCCTTGGGCTTGCGGTCCATCAGCGGTTGAAGGCCCAGGATGGCGGCAGCGCGCTCGACCTTCTCGGCGACCTGCGCCTTGGGCTCGCCGGCGTGCTTCAGCGCGAAGCCCATGTTCTCGCGCACGGTCATGTGCGGGTACAGCGCGTAGCTCTGGAACACCATCGCGATGCCGCGCTTGGACGGGTCCACGTGGTTCATCAGCTGGCCGCCGATGCGAAGTTCGCCGCTGCTGATCTCTTCCAGGCCCGAGATCGCGCGCAGCAAGGTGGACTTGCCGCAACCCGAGGGGCCGACGAAGACGACGAACTCGCCGTGCTTGATGTCCAGGCTGACGCCGCGGATGACGTCGGTGCTGCCAAAGGACTTGCGGACTTCCGTGAGGGTGACATCTGCCATGCGATCGGTCCCTCTCAGTCGGCGCGCAGGGTCAGGGCTTGCTCGCCCAGGCGGCGCGTGCGCACGCGCACGCTGATCTCGCCGGCGGCGCCGGTGGTCTCCAGCCAGAAGCCGGTCACGCCGCCCTTGATCGGCAGCAGCGCCGGCCCCAGCAGCTTGGCGGCGCCGCTCACCTCGATGGTGGCGATGTCGTCGAGGAAGGGCAGCAGGCGGCCGGCCTGGTCCAGCGCACGCACGATCACGCGGGTGGCGTCCTTCTCGTCGGCGCGCAGAACGGTGTCGTCCACCTGGACCTGCAGCTTTGTGGGCAAGGGGCTGCCGGAAACGGCCACGGTGGCGACGGGCTTGCCGTCCACATAGCCGGTGAACACGGCGTCGCGCCACAGCATGCCCCAGGCGCCGAAGGCGTTCACGCTGATGTGGCGTTCGTCGAAGATCACCGGCGCGTGCGGCAGGTGTGGGTAGCGCTCGCGATCGGGCTCGGCACGGGTGGGCGGCATGTCGCCCACGGTCAGCTCCACGTAGTCGCAGTTGGTCAGCACGACCAGCGGCAGCACCTCGCAGCGGTCCTTCTCGCCGCGGGCCCAGTACGAGACCGGTTCGAGCACGACCTGTTCCGCCGGGCTGCACTGGCTGGCGTAGACGTGGCCCGCGAACTTGGGCTCGCGGAAGATGTCCAGCACGCCGTGGTGGCAGACGCGGTCGCCGGCTCCGAAGTCCTTGTGCGTGTTGTAGTCGGCCATGCACCAGCCGATCGCGCCGGCGATGGCCGGGTCGCCGTAGCTTGCGTTCATCACCTGCAGGTGGCGGCTGACGTGCTCGGCCTGCCGGACCTCGGGGTCGATACGCTTGGTCGGGAACATGTGGCCGGTGTGCTCGGTCACGAGGTAGGGCACGTCGTGGTCCAGGCCGGTCACGGCGCGCGGCCTGCGCAGCGGCACCGGCTCGCGGCCGGCCAGCCAGTCGGGGCCGGCGCCGTTGAAGAAGTCGTTCATCGTGTAGACGTCTTCGAGCAGCTCGCTGTTGTCGATGCAGCGGATGCCGCCGACGGTGCGCGAATCCAGCTCGCGCGCCAACGCGGTCGTGCGGGCGTAGAACTCGTGATGGTCGGGCGACTCGTTGATGCGCACGCCCCAGCAGATGATGGACGGATGGTTCCAGTCGCGCTCGATCATCCGGCGCACGTTCTCCACCGATTCGTCCTGCCAGGCCTGCCCGCCGATGTGCTGCCAGCCGGGGATCTCTTCCAGCACCAGCAGGCCGATCTCGTCGCAGCGGTCGAGGAAGTACTTCGACTGCGGGTAGTGCGAAGTGCGGACCAGGTTGCACTTCAGCTGGTGCTTGACGATGTCGGCGTCCTTCCGCTGCACGCGCCGGCCCATCGCGTAGCCGACGTAGGGGAAGCTCTGGTGCCGGTTCAGCCCGCGGATCTTCAGCGGCTGACCGTTGAGGAAGAAGCCCTCGGTCGTGAACGCGGCGGTGCGGAAGCCGAAGCGGGTGGCGAGCTGGTCGCTGCCGGCGCTCGTGTTCAAGGTCACGCGCACCTGGTAGAGCGTGGGCGCGTCCAGCTCCCAGCGCTGCAGTCCGGCAAGGCCGTCGAAGCCGGCGGTGAAGATGTCGCCGTTGACCTCCGCGCTGCACTGGTGGAGCACGCGGCCGTCCAGCGCGCAGAGTTCCACGAGCGCGGTGCCGGTGATGGCGACGCCGGTCGGGTTGCTGAGGAAGCCGGTGACCTGCACGCCCTTGGCGTCGCTGAGTTCGCCCGAGGTCTGCACCTTCAGCCGCTGGATGGAGACTGCGTCGGTGAGCTTCAGCCAGACGTCGCGGTAGATGCCGGCGTAGGTCAGGTAGTCGATCTGGCCGCCAAAGGGGGGAATCTCGGGGTTCTCGCTGCCGTCGATCTTGACCGTCAGGAGGTTGTCGGCGTTCTCGTTCAGCAGGCCGGTCAGCCGCACGCTGAAGGGCGTGTAGCCATCCTTGTGGGCAGCGACCTGGCGGCCGTTGAGCCAGACGACGGTGTTGGCCATCGCGCCGTCGAATTCGAGCGTGATCTCGCGGCCGGCGTACTCGGGCTGCCAGGGCAGGGCGCGCTGGTAGCCGAACTCCTTCTGGTAGCTGCGTTCGTCGAGGTAGGTCAGTTCGAGGTCGACCGCGTTGTGGGGCAGGCGCACCGGCTCGCCGGCGGCGGCCTCAGTGATCAGCGAGGGATCGAAGGACGTGTGGAAGGTCCAGCCCGAGTCGAGCTTGGCGATGGAACGCATGGTGTTGACGGAAACCTTGTTCATTTGACGGAGCCGAGCATGCCCTGCACGAACTGGCGCTGCATGGCGAAGAAGACGATGAGGGTGGGAAGCGTGGCGAGTACGGTCGCGACCATGACCACGCCGTAGTCCGGCGCATACGACGAGCCCAGCGAGGAGACGACCAGCGTGATGGTCTTCAGCTCGGTCGACTGCAGCGCGATCAGCGGCCACAGGAAGCCGTTCCATGCCGCCATGAAGACGATGATGAAGGCGGCGGCGTAGGTCGAGCGCATCACCGGCACGTAGACGTAGAGGAAGATCTGCCACTCCTTCAGGCCGTCGAGGCGGGCGGCCTCGCGCAGCTCCGGCGGGAAGGCCTTGCTGCTCTGGCGGAAGTAGAAGATCAGGTAGGCCGAGGCGACCGTGGGCAGGATCACGGCCATGTGCGTGTCCAGCATGTCCAGCGCGGCCATCAGCGTGAACAGCGGGATCATCAGCGCCGCGAAGGGCACCATCATCGACAGCAGCACGCCCTGGTAGATGCGCTCGCGCAGCGGCGAGCGAAACACCTCGAAGCCGTAGCCGGCCAGCGATGACACCAGCAGCGTCAACAGCGAGCCTGCCAGCGCGATCTTGCCGGAGTTCCAGAACACCTGGCCGACGTCGTACAGCTCGGTGAACTTGTGGAAGTTGTCGAGCAGTGCGCCGCCGAACGTGATCTTGCCCTTGGTGATGTCGCGGCCCGCGTTGGTGGCGCTGATCACCATCCAGCCGAAGGGGAAGACCGACAGCAGCGCCATCAGGCCGAGGAGGGCGTAGATGGCGGCGCCGCGCAGCGTGTCGAGCAGGCGGGCCATCATTGGTCTCGCTCCCGCGCCAGGTAGAACTGCAGCACGGCCAGCAGCGCCACCAGCGCGACGATGACGTAGGACACGGTGGCCGCGTAGCCGAAGCTCGGCACGAACTTGAAGGACAGGTTGTAGATGTACAGCGACAGCGAGAGCGTGCTGTCGGCCGGGCCGCCGGCAGTGATGTTCATCGCCTCGTCGAACAGCTGCAGCGTGCCGATCGTCGAGGTGATCGTGGTGAACAGCAGCACCGGCTTCAACATCGGCACGGTGATCGAGACCAGGCGGCGATAGGCCGAGATGCCGTCGATGCGCGCGGCCTCGTAGATCGACTTGTCGATGTTCTGCATCGCCGCCAGATAGAAGATCATGTTGTAGCCGGTCCAGCGCCAGGTCAGCGCCAGCATGATGACGACGCGGGCCCAGAAGGGATCGGTCAACCAGGGCACTGGGCCATCGACCAGGCCCAGTTGCTGCAGCGTCACGTTGACGATGCCGTCGTACGAGAACATGCTCTTGAACAGCATCGAGTACGCGACCAGCGAGGTCACGCAGGGCAGGAAGATCGCCGTGCGCAGCAGCCCGCGAAAGCGCAGGTTCGGCATGTTCAGGCACGAGGCCAGCACCAGGGCCAGCACGATCATCACCGGCACCTGGATCACGAGGTAGATGAAGGTGTTGGTCAGCGCCCGCATGAACATCGGATCGTCCAGCAGGCGCTGGACATTGCCGAAGCCGACGAACTGCACCATCGTGCCCTGGCCGGCGTGGGTCGACATCCACAGCGATTTGCCGATCGGATAGACGGTGAACAGCAGCATCAACAGCAGCGCGGGGCCGATGAAGGCCCAGCCGTTGACGTCATGAAAGCGCCGGTAGCTCGGCGCGGGGGACTGCGGCATGGCGAGGGATCGCTAGAGAAGGGGAGCGAGGACGGCGGGGAGGGCGGGGCAGGCGCTCACGTCCTGCCCCGCGCCCGACAAGTACCCGGGCGCTTACTTGACCTGCGCGGCCACCTGCTGGTTGATGGCGTCCATCACCTTCTCCACCGGCGTGCCGCCGATCAGGCCTGGCAGCTGCGCCGCCATCGCGGCGTCGGCCTCGTAGGTGTAGATGCCGTAGTTCACGCTGGGCACCTTGACCAGGTAATCGCTGAACTGCTGCCACACCTTGGCGCCGCCGAAGAAGGGATCGGCAGCCGCGTATTCCTTGCCGTCACGCGAGGCCATCAGCGTACCCACGGCACCGCGCGCCTGCAGGATCGTCTGGTAAAAGTCGACGTCCTTCGCATAGATCTCGTTGAGGAAATCGACGGCCAGCGCCTTCTCCTTGCCGCTGGACAGCACGTACCAGCTGGAGCCGCCGAGGTTGGATGCGTTGGTGGCGCCGGGGATGCCCAGCGAAGGCGTCGCCGCCACGCCCCACAGGCCGGCCTGGCTCTTCTCGGACTTGACGGTGCCGGTGATCCACACGCCGGTGGTGATCGTGGCCACGTCGCCGGCGTTGACCGCGCCGACGTATTCCGGCCAGCCGGCCGTCGGCTTCACGATGCCGGCCTTGAACAGCTTGGCCTCGACTTCCAGCGCGGCCTTCAGCGCGGCGTTGTTCTTGATGTCGAGCTTGCCGTCCTTGTCGAAGTACCAGCGGCCGGCGGACTGCATCATGATCCGCACGAGGCTGTTGTCGTTGGGGTCGATGCCCAGCATCTTCTTGCCCGTGGCCGCGGAGACCTTCTTGCCGATCTCGATGTAGCGGTCCCAGGTGATGTTCTGCATGTCCTTGTCGCTGAACCCGGCCTTGGCCAGCAGGTCCTTGCGGTAGTACATGCCGGTGACGCCGGAGTCGAAGGGCAGGCCGTAGACCTTGCCGTTGACCGTCATCAGGTCCACCTTGTACTTGGCGAAGCCGCTGTAGTTGACGACGCCGGACATCGGCTCGAACGCGCCGGGGAAGGAGCGCAGGTACTTCTGGGCGTTGTAGTCCTCGACGAGAACGATGTCAGGCAGCGTCTTGGTGGCGCCGGAGGCCAGCGTGGTCTGCAGCTTCTGCTCCAGGTCGGCCTTGGCCATGTCCACGATCTTGAAGGTCGTGCCCGGGTGCTTGGCGGTGTAGCGCTTGCCCGCCTCCTGCATGATCGCGATGTTGAAGTTCGGGTCCCAGGCCCAGATCGTCACCTCCTTGGCAGAGGCGCCGGGGCTGGCGAGCAGGGCGGTGCTGCCGAGGAGGAGGCCGGCCAGGCCGGTCAGTGCAGTGCGCTTGGTGATCGCGCCGTGGTTCGCAAGATCCATGTTTTCGTTTGTCTCCGGTTGAATGAATTTAAGCGGTTAAATTTCTGCTTCGAGCCAGCGCCGTCGAGTGCGGCTTTGTGGTTGTCTCCCTATCGATCCAGAAATTTAAGCGATTAAATCGCTGTTTTTTGGTAATGTACCGACTCTCTTACGAACAACGAACAGCGCCAAGGGTAAATCCTTAGGCTCCACGAATCCCTCACATGGCCACCCTCAGCGACGTCGCACGCTTGGCCGGCGTCACGACCGCCACCGTCTCCAACGTGCTGCGCAATCCCGGCAAGGTGAAACCGTCGACGGTGGAGAAGGTCGAAGCCGCGATTGCCTCGACCGGCTACCGGCCCAACCTGATGGCCCGCGCGCTGGCCGAAGGCAAGTCTTCGATGGTGGCGATGGTGCTGCCCGACATCACGAACCCGTTCTATCCGGAGTTCGTGGCGGTGGCCGAGCGCGTGGCCCGCGACCGCAACTACTTCCTGATGGTCTGCAACACGCCGGACCGGCCGGACATCGGCCTGGCCTACCTGAAGCAGATCACCGGCACCTTGGCCGGCGGCGTGCTGGTGCTGGACACCGGAATCCTGCCCGGCGACATCGAGCAGATCAGCAACCGCCGCGCGCCGATCGTGCTGGCCTCCAACGAGGCGATCCACTACGACGAGCAGGTGCCCCACGTCGTGCTGGACCTGCACCGCGCCGGCGAGATCGCCGGCCAGCACCTGGTCGAACTGGGCCATCGCGAGGTCGGCGCCATCGTCGGCTGCGGCCTGGCGGGCCGGCAGATCGTGCGCCTCGGCGGCTTCGAAAGCGCGCTGCAAGCCGCCGGCCTGAGCCTGGCCCCGGAGCATGTGCGCGACACGCCCGACACGGTCGAAGGCGGCCGCGCCGCGGCCGAGTCGCTGCTGGCCGCCAACGCGAACATCACCGCGATCTTCGCCACCAACGACCTGATGGCCTACGGCGCAGCGCAAGTACTGGCGGAGCGAGGCATCGCGGTGCCGCAGGCGATGTCGCTGATCGGCATCACCGACATCCACCTGGCGCGCGACATGCGACCGGCGCTCACCACGGTGGCGCTGCATACCGAGACGATGGCGACGCTGGCGATCAATCTGTTGCTGGACCTGATCGAAGACCCGGGGCATCAGCCGCGGAGTGTGAAGGTGCCGGAGCCGGCGTTGGTAGTTAGGGCTTCGACGGGGGTCGTGGCGGCTATCTGATTTGTCGACAATGTGTATTATGTAAAATCATATACAAGGGCTGCCAGCCCTGCCTTCCCTATGCAGCCGAAGCCAAAAGAGCTCGCAACACCTCCTGCGAGCGTCGCTGACCATAGCCATGTCCATAGGCTGCGGACGTCACTGCAATGACCAGTCCCAACTCCGGCACGACATAGATCTTGTTGCCGCCATTGCCCGACGCGAAGTGCACGTCGATGCCAGTTCCGGCGATATCGAGTCGCTTGGCGTACCAGAAGTAGCCGTAGCTGTCGGCGTATGGATCGACATCCGAGATCGCCACGCGGGCGCGGAGGCTCTGGGCAATCCACGCGGCGCTCAGCACGCGGTGGCTACCGAAATCTCCGTTTGAGCGGACCATCTCTCCGATGCGAACGAGGTCTCGCGCCGTCAGCGAAAGGTTGCCCTGCCCTTTGGCATGGCCCGACTGGTCTCGGCCCCATTGCCAGCGTCTGATGCCGAGCGGCTCGAAGAGCACTTCCGCCGCAAAGGATTCCAGGTCGCGACGCGTGGCCTGCTCGACCACGCGTCCGGCCAGATGGGCGGTGAGCGAGTTGTAGCGATACCGCGTGCCCGGCGCACGCTCGGCGGGCACGGCCAGCATGAACGCGAGCGGGTCCGGCGCGTCGTCGAGACGGTCCTCGTTGCCGGGCGAGGCCGGATCCTCGTCGAATGCGGCGAGGCCGGACCGCATGGTCAGGATCTCGTCGATGCGGACCGGCCCCAGCGCGCTACCGCGTGCGCCCGGCCAGTAGCGCTCGACCGGATCCTGCACGCTCGCGATGGCGCCCCGGTCGATGGCGGCGCCGACGAGCAGCGAGGTGATGCTTTTTCCCGCCGAGCGGACGTCGTGCAGTGTGTCCGGTCGTGCATCGCCGAAGTAGCGTTCCGCCACGATGCTTCCGTCTCGGGCGACGACGACCGCGCGCAGATCGCGGTGCTCGTCGTCGTTCCAGTCTGCCAGTCGTGCGGCCAGCGCTTGCGGTTTGCCCCGCGCAACGGCTGCGGTAGCCAACAGCGCCGCGGCGACACAGGTTCGGCGATTGATCATGCTTCCTCCGATGTTCTCGACGAAATCGTCGCAGCGCGGTTTTACGGCGAAGCGTTCGGCTCGTCTTGTATCGGTGAAACCTGATGCTGATGGCGCAAGCGCCGCCAGCGTGCCGGCGTGGTGTCGAAGGCGGTCTTGAACTGGCGTGTCAGGTGCGCCTGGTCGACAAATCCAGTGGCCGCGGCAACGTCAGCGAGCGAAGCCGTACCGGCCCCCAGCAAGGCGGCGGCGCGCTCCAGCCGGCGCCCTCGCAGGAACTCGCCGGGCGAGCAATTCAGCCAGCGCCGATAGATCCGTGCCAGATGAACCGGATGTACGCCGGCATGCGCCGCGAGGTCGGACGCGCTCGACGCCACGTCATCGGACATGAAGCTCATCTCGAACACCGACTTCAGCCAGGCTGGCGGGCGCGAGCCACGTGGGGCAACGTCGTCGCGCGAGTGCGGCAGCACGCAATCCATCAGCTGCAGGGCGCATGCCTCGAGCCGCAATGCCGAGGCGTCGCCGGATTCGAAGTCCCGCGCGGCGTTCTGCGCGCACCACAGCGCCCATGGATCGACTACGGCTCGCGCGCGCCCTTCACAGGCCCCACCGGAGATGGCAAAGAAGCGCCCCTGCCCTTTGTGGAAGCGATCGCAGTGCGTCGTGCCGGCCGGATTGAAGACCAGCAGAGGCGTCTGCGATACGAACGGAGCGCCGTTGGCCGACGACATGTAGCCGCCTGCCAGCACCAGCACGAAGTGCGCTTCCTCGTGGGAGTGGGGTCTGACCTCATCCTCCGGGGCGTTCGCGGAGAGCAGGTGAAAACTGAAGCCGCCGGCCTCGCGGGGCGCCGGACCATGGCCCCAGAACTCTTGGCGTCTGCGCAGAAGATTCATAGATGCGGTGACCCGCGGCCAACGTCTTGCTCCATCACCTACGACGGCCAGAGCCCCGCCGCCCGATAGTTCTCGATCAGCGTGTCGTACAGCTTGATGTCCGACCGGCCGCGCGCCATCAGCTGTGCGCCGGCCACGGCGGCGAAGATCGCGTGCGCCCGCTTCTTTGCGTCCTTGGCCTCCACGGCACCGGCGGCGATCAGTGTCTTCGCGAGCCAGGCGATGTTCACATCCGAGAAGGCCTGCACTTCCGTTTTCACGACCTCGGGCAGGTCGTCGTACTCGGCCGTCATGAAGCTGCACATGCAGATGCGGTTGTTGTTCTCCAGCGCAGTGCGGAAGGTCTTCGGGAAACGGCGCAGGCGCTCGACCGGATCCGCGTACTTGGTCGACAGCGCCTCCAGCGCTGCGCCGGCGTCCTCCCAGTAGCGCTTGGCCACCGCAGTGGCGAGATCCGCCTTGCTCGGAAAGTGGTGATAGAGGCTCGCCGCCTTGATGCCGACTTCATCGGCGAGCGCCCGGAGATTCAGGCCGCCATAGCCGTGCGCCTGCGCGATCTTCGTCGCCGCGACCAGGATCTTGTCCCGGGAACTGGTGTTTGCCTGGCTGTCCACGAATCCGTCCTCGAAAAGTTCGCGCCCGACCGAGGAGGTGGGGCGCGACGCCATTGTCTCAAGAGCGACGAGGTGTTGACGCGCCGCACGATGCCCTCTATTCTTCAGACTAACGAACGTTAGGTAGTTCGTAAAACCAGATCTCCATTCACCTTGAAAGCACGCCCATGAGTACCGAACTCGTCCATCAGGACGCTACCCGCCTTGCCGAACTGATCCGCACCAAGGAGGTCTCTCCGGTCGAGGTCGTCCAGGCGCACCTGGACCGCATCAGCGCGGCCGACCCGCAGATCAACGCCATCGTCACCATCGCCCCGGACGCCCTGCGCGCCGCCCGGGCCGCCGAAGCCGCCGTGATGGCCGGCGAGAAACTCGGCCCCCTGCACGGCGTGCCCTTCACCGCCAAGGACTCCATCGACTCCGCGGGCGTGGCGACCCAGTTCGCCTCGCCGATCTTCAAAGGCCGCGTTCCCGATACGGACGCCACCACGATGGTGCGCATGAAGGCGGCGGGCGGCATCCTGCTCGCCAAGACCAACCATCCCGAGTTCTCGTTCTGGATCGAGACCGACAACCTGCTCTCGGGCCGCACCCGCAACCCTTGGAACCTCGACCGCACGCCCGGCGGCTCGAGCGGCGGTGAGTCCGCAGCCGTCGCGGCCGGCATGTCACCGATCGGCCTGGCCACGGACGTGGCGATCTCGGTCCGCGGCCCGGCGGCGCTGACCGGCGTCGTCGGCTTCAAGGCTACCCATGGCCGCATCCCGATGACCGGTATCTGGCCGCGCGTGCCACGCCGCTTCTGGCACGTCGGCCCGATCGCGCGCAGCGTGCGCGACGTGGCGCTGGCCTACTCGCTGCTGGCCGGCCCGGATGGCGCCGACGGCCACTCGACAAGCCCGCTCACGCTGGATGCCGGAGTGGCGTCAAGGCCCGGCCGGCCGATCCGCGTCGGCTGGCTGGTCGAGCCCGGCTTCAGACTGATCGACAGCGACGTCGCCGCCACCGTGCAAGCCGCCGCCGAGGCGCTGAAGGGCCTGGGCGTGATCGTCGAGCCGGTGCGCATCCCGGTGCTGGAGCAGATCAACGCGCTCGAGCTGCTCTGGAAGCTGCAGGTCATGGAAACCAAGCCGGCCTTCAAGAAGGTGACGGCCGGCCATGAAGACAAGATCTTCAAGCACGTCCAGGGCGTCTATGACACGCCCGACACCTCCATCGAGGACTTCGTCATCGCGGAGCAGCAGATCGATTTCATGCGCGACGGCTTCGCCCAGTACTTCCAGAAGTACGACGCCCTGCTCTGCCCGGTGACGCCCGTCCCGGATCACGGCCACGACGCCGCGGAGTTCGAGATCAATGGCCAGAAGGTGTCGTCCCTGCACGTGATGGATGCGACCGCACCCTTCAGCGTGACCGGCCTGCCCGGCCTGTCGATGCGCTTCGGCACCAGTCGCGACGGCCTGCCGATCGGCATCCAGCTGGTGGCACCGTGGCTCGCCGAGTCCACCAGCCTGCACCTGGCGGCACTGCTGGAAAGCGTGAGTCCGGTGCGCAACCTGCATCCGAGCCTGGCCGCGATGGGCATCAAGGGCTGACAAGGAGTCGTCGCCATGACAGATCCAACGAACATCCGGCGGCGCGGCCTGCTGCTGGGCAGCGGCGTCGCCGTGTCTGCCCTGTCGGGCCTTTCGCCGCCAAGCGCGGCGGGCGCACCGGGGCGTTTCGAGGCTATCCGCCAGATCAAGGCCGGCAAGCTCGACGTCGGCTACGCGCAGCTCGGCCCCGACAAGGGCCCCGCGGTGATCCTGCTGCACGGCTGGCCGCACGACATCCACAGCTTCTTCGACGTGGCGCCGCTGCTGGCCGCCGAGGGCTACCGCGTCATCGTGCCTTACCTGCGGGGCTATGGATCGACGCACTTCCTGTCCGCCGACACGCCGCGCAACGGCCAGCAGTCGGTCTTCGCGGCGGATGTCGTCGCGCTGATGGACGCGCTGGAACTCCCGGACGCGGTGCTGGCCGGTTTCGACTGGGGCGGGCGCGCGGCCAACATCGTCGCGGCGGCCTGGCCGGATCGCTGCCGCGGCCTGGTCTCGGCGAGCGGCTACCTGATCGGCAGCCAGGAAGCCAACCGCAAGCCGCTGCCGCCGCAGGCCGAGTTGCAGGCCTGGTTCCAGTACTACTTCGCGACCGAACGAGGCGCCGCCGGCTACGCCCAATACCGCGAAGAGTTCAACCGCCTGGTCTGGCGCAACGCCTCGCCGCAGTTCAGCTTCGACGAGGCCACCTACGCCCGGACTGCCCGCGCCTTTGACAACCCGGACCACGTTGCCATCGTCATCGACAACTACCGTTGGCGGCTGGGATTGAGCCGGGGGGAGCCGGCGTACGACGCGCTGGAAAAGATGCTCGCGCAGGCGCCGAAGATCGCCGTGCCAGCAATCACGCTGGAGGGCGACGCCAACGGCGCGCCGCATCAGCCGCCTGCGGCCTATGCCGGGCGGTACGTGGGGCGATACCAGCATCGGGACCTGCGCGGCGGCATCGGTCACAACCTGCCGCAGGAGGCGCCCCAGGCCTTCGCGGAGGCGGTCCTGCAAGTCACCCGGCTTTAGGATTTGGGTATTATGGGCATATGCCCTGAACCCGGTAAGCCATGCCTGCATCCAAGCCATCCATCCCCCTGCGGGGCGAGTGTTCGGCCACGGCCTTGCGCAAGGCCTCGCGCAAGGTTGCCCAGCTCTTCGATGAAGCGCTGGCGCCTTGCGCGCTGAAGTCGACGCAGTACTCGATCCTCGTGGAGATCGCCCGCCACGGCGACGACCCGCCGGCGCTGCAGGCCCTGGCCGATGCGCTCGTGATGGATCGCTCCACACTCGGGCACAACCTCCGCCCGCTGGAGCGGGACGAGCTGGTCACCATCGTGCCCGGCGTGGACGACCGCCGCCGGCGCCACATCGCGCTGACGCCGGCCGGAAAGCGCCGTCTCCGCGAAGCGCATGCCCATTGGCTCACGGCGCAAGCGCACTTCCACAGCGTGTTCGGGGAGGAGTCCGCCGGCGTGCTGCGGGCCACCCTGCTGGACATCGCCTACCACCCTCACCTCACCGCTCGCAGATCCGGCGAGTCCTGAAACCCCGGCGCTGCGGCCTCGGCGCCTGCAACCTCTTCAATTGCAAATATGGGCATATGCCCATGAATCGACATGAACACACCGCCTCCCCCTCCAGCCGCCCCGCGCCAGGTCCTCATCGTCGCGTCCATCGTGTCCTGCCTCGTGATGCTGGACTCGAACATCGTCGCCGTCGCGCTGCCGACGATTGCGCATTCGCTCGCGGCCAGCTTCTCCGACGTGCAGTGGGTCATCACGGCCTACATCCTCCCGTTCGCGGCGCTGCTGATGGCGGCAGGCTCCTTCGCGGACCTGGCCGGGCGGCGCCGCGCGGTGCTGCTCGGGCAAGTCATCTTCGCCATCGCCTCGCTGTTCTGCGGCATCGCCAGTTCCGCGCTGATGCTCAACCTCGCGCGGGCGCTGCAAGGCGTCGGCGCCAGCCTGCTGCTGACCGCGGCGTTGGCGGTGATCAACCATGGCTTCCAGGGGGCGGCGCGGGCCCGCGCCTATGCCTTCTGGGGCGCCTGCATCGGCATCGCCATCACCAGCGGTCCGATCGTCGGCGGCATCATCTCCAGCACGCTGGGCTGGCACTGGGCCTTCCTGATCAACCTGCCGCTCTGCGCCGTGCTGATCCTGGCCACCCTGAAGGTGATCCCCGAGTCCCGCAATCCGGAGGCGCGCAGGGTCGACTGGGCGGGCATCGTGCTGTTCACCGGCGGGCTCTTCCTGCTGACCTGGGCCGTCATTTCGGGCAACGCGCTGGGCTGGAACTCGCCGGCGATCCTGGCGCGCCTGCTGGGCGGCCTCGCGCTGCTCGTCGCCTTCGCGCTCGTCGAGCACTTCCAGTCGCAGCCGATGGTCGACCCGCGGCTGCTGCGCACGCGGGACTTCGCCGGCAGCGCTGCCGCGATGGTGGGCTATGCCGCAGCCGCGCAGGTCATGATCTTCTATCTGCCGCTGTACTTGCAGAACACCTACGCGTTCACGCCGGCCGTCGCGGGCGTGGCGATGCTGCCGTTCGCGCTGCCGATGTTCATCGTGCCGCGGCTCGTTGGCCAGTTGGCGCACTCGTGGTCGTCCAAGGGCCTTCTCGGCTTCGGCCTGGCGGTCACGACGGTGGCGAATGCCGTGCTCGCGCTGCTGGCCGTGAACCAGGTGAGCTATGTCGCGATGGCGCTCGGCATGGCGCTGGCGGGCACGGGCGCCGGTCTGCTCAACGGCGAGACGGCCAAGGCCGTGCAGAGCACGCTGCCAGCCAACCAATCCGGCATGGCCTCGGGCGTCAGCGCCACGCTGCGTTTCAGCGCCCTGCTGATCGGCGTTGCGGCGCTCGGCGCCGTGCTGAGCGCCGCCACCGCGAGCGCGATCCACGGCACGTCGACGCTCTGGGGCATGGATCCCTCAGCGGCATGGGAGGCCGCCAAGCAGTTCGCCGCGGGCGACACCGGCGGTGCGCTCCGCGGCGTTTCGCCGAACGAACAGCCGGCCGCCACGGCCGCGTTGCGCGCGGCCTTTGCCAGCGGCTTCAGCATCACCGCCTGGGGTGCGGCAGCCGTCGGCCTGATGACCTGCGGCTTGACGCTGTCCTTGCTGGGCGCCGGGGCCACGGCGCCAGGCGAACTCCACGTTGCGCCTGGCGAGTGAGCGCCTCAGTTGCTCCTCAGTTCCCCAGCAACGACTTCACCGCTGCCGACAGCTGCTGGTCCTCGCCCTTGTCCAGCGTGCGCTTGTCCAGAGGCACCTGGATGTCGGGCGTGATGCGGGCGGTTTCCATGAACTGACCGTTCTCCGCGCGGAAGCCCACCTGCGGGATGCCGAAGACGGTGGCGCCGTCCTGCATGGTTTCCCACCACACGGCCGTGCCGGTGCCGGCCACGGGCATGCCGATGAGCTTGCCGATGCCCAGGTGCTGGTAGGTCCATGGGAACAGGTGCGCGTCGGAGTAGTTGCTCTCGCTGATCAGCACGGCCGAGGGCTTGGTCCACCTACCGACCGGCTCCCAGCCCAGGCTCTGGCCGCGCGGCACGAACTCGAGGTAGCGCTTGCCCGAGAGCAAGGTCGCCAGTTCGTCATGCAGATTGCCGCCACCGTTGAAGCGGGTGTCGACGATCAGCGCCTGCTTGCCGCTGGCACGGCCGAGCGCGTCGGCATAGACCTGGCGGTAGGAGGCGTCGTTCATGCCCCGCACGTGCACATAGCCGAGCTTGCCGCCGGAGAGCTTGTCCACCAGCGCACGCTCGTTGCGCACCCAGCGCTTGTAGAGCAGCTCGTTCTCGGCGCCGCGGTCGATCGGCCGCAGCGACTGCTCGAAACGCTGGCCGGTGGCCGGGTCGATCACGTCGAGCACCACCCGCTGGCCCGCCTTGCGGTTGAGCAGCGAATCGAACTCGGCGCCCGCGCCGATGCGGGTGCCGTCGATGGCCTCGATCACCATGCCGGCCTTGAGTTTGGTGTCGGCCAGGTCCAGCGGGCCGCCGTCGATGACTTCGGCCACGCGCACGCCGGTGCCCTTGTAGGCATCGTCGTAGAACAGGCCCAGCGATGCGGTGGCGTCGCCGTTGGGATCGGGTCGGGGGCGGAACGAGCTGCCGGTGTGCGACACGTTCAGCTCGCCCAGCATCTCGCTGAGCAGCTCGGAGAAGTCCGCGCCGTCGGCCACGAAGGGCAACTGCCGCTCGTACACCTTGCGGTAGTAGGCCCAGTCCACGCCACCCATGTCCTTGACGTAGAGCTTCTCCTGCGTCTGGCGCCAGACGTGGTCGAACATCTGCGCGCGTTCGGCCGCATGGTCGATGCGCACGTCGGCGCTGAACTTCAGCGGCTCGACCTTCACATCGCCCTTGCCGTCATCGCCCGGCACCTTGAACTTGCTGACCTTGCCGGAGGCCATCACGAAGCCGGTGCCGCCCTTGGCATCGAGCCAGAGACTGACCCCGTCACCGCGGCCGCCGGGCAGTGCCGCCAGGCGGCGCGATTCCTTGTCGCGCAGGCGGATCTGCCAGAGCTCGAAGCCCTCCCCGCCCTTGGCGACGTAGAAGACCTGCTCGCCGTCGGGCGTCATCGCGATGTCCTTGATGTCGCCGGACGCTTGCGACAGGCGCACGGTGCGGCCGTCCAGGCCTTCGGTCTCGATGACGACCGGCTTGACGGGCTCCTTGGGCTCGTCCTTCGCGTCGTCCTTCTTGGCTTCCGTGGACTTGTCGGAGGCCTTGTCGTCCTTCTTGCCCGCGTCCTTCTTGTCGTCTTTCTTCTCGTCCTTCTTTTCGTCTTCCTCGCGCTTCTTCAGCTGCGCGTACTCGGCCTTGTCGAGCTTGTAGCGGTCGTAGGCGGCACGGGTGAGGAACATCGCGTAGACGTCGGAGTCGTTGCGCGCGCCGCCGCCGCTGCCGTGCAGGCCCTGGCGGTCGGTCAGCCACAGCATGATCTGGCCGCCGCGCCCGAACAGGGGCTGCACGTCGTCGTAGCCGCTCTGCGTCAGGTTCACGAGCTTGCCCGAGCCGTCGGCCGGCACGACGCCGATCTCCTGGCCCCAGCGGTTGTGGTCGACGAACTGCACCAGCAGGCTCTTGCTGTCGGGCGCCCAGTCGTAGGCCTGGTCGCCGTCCTCGTAGGAATAGTTCCAGTCGGCAGAAAGCACTTCGCGGGTCTTGCCGCTGGCCAGGTTCAACACGTGCACCGAGGCGCGGTCATGCAGGTAGGCCACTTCCTTGCCGTCGGGCGAATAGCGCGGCTGGAAGCTCTGGCCGGCGTCTTCCAGCAGCACCTTGGTCGTCACGCGCGGCGCGTTGAAGAAGCCGGGCACGGCCTTCTTGTCGCCGACGATCGCGGCCTCGCAGAGCGCCCAGTGCCCGTTCTGCTCGCAGGCGTAGACCAGCTTGCGGCCGTCCGGGCTGAAGCTGACCGAGCGCTTCTGGCCCGGGCCTTCGGTGATGCGGCGCGTGTTGCCGAACTCGGTCGAGGCCACGAAGATCTGGCCCCGCACGACGACGGCGATCTCGCTGCCGTCCGGGCTCGCGGCCATGTCGGTGGCGCCATCGCTGAGCTTCAGGTTCTCGACGCTCGGCACCAGGGTGTCGGCTGCGATGGTGACGCTCAGCTTCTGCGGCGTCGCTGCACCCGGGGCCAGGGTGTAGAGCTCGCCGTCGTAGCCGAAGGACAGGGTGCCGTTGTCGGCGATCGACAGGAAACGCACCGGGTTCTTCGTGAAGTGCGTGACCTGCTCCGCCGCTTCCGGCTTGTCCGCCGGCATCTTCCAAACGTTGAAGCTGCCGCTCTTCTCGCTGAGGAAGTAGATGGACTTCTCGTCGGCCGACCAGACCGGGTTGCGGTTCTCGCCGCCGGTGTTGGTCAGTTTCCGGTGCTGGCCGGTCTTGGCGTCCCACAGCCACACGTCGCGTGCCACGGGCGAGATATGGTGCTTGCGGAAGGCGTTCTCATAGCCCTTCCAGTCTTCGTACACCAGCTCCGTGCCGGCCTTGTTCATCCGGCCGGCCAGTGCCGGGGTGGAGAACAGCTGTTCCGGACGGCGGCCGGCCTCGATCGAGACCTTGTACAACTCGCCCTGCGCGCCCGAGGGGAAGGCCATGCTGCCGCGCGCGTCCATGCGCTGGGCGCCGAACAGCACGGACTTGCCGTCCGGCGTGAAAGCCACCGGCAGTTCGGCGGCGGAATGGCTCGTCAGCCGCCGCGAGGGTCCGCCCTCGGCCGAGACGATGAAGACGTCGTTGTTGCCATACACGTCGGCGCCATAGGCCAGCAGCTTTCCGTCCGGCGACCAGACCGGCGCCGTGCTGTGATGGCCGTTGGCCACCAGCAGGCGCGCCGTGCCGCCGCCGACCGGCACGATGTAAAGATTGCCCTGGAAGGCGAAGGCGATCTGCCTGCCATCCGGCGAGATGGCGCTCTGGCGCAGCCACAGCGGATTGTTCAATGGACCCAGGGTAGCGCCGGGCGCCTCGGCTTGGGCGAGCGAACCATAGGCCGACATCAACGCGAGGACGGCGGCAGCGAGCTTCAGTCTCATTTCAGGCAGCAGGGTGAGTTGTCGAACCGCGCAGTCTATGGGAGGCCCAGGAGGGGGCCGAAAGACATGGGGCGGGCGCTTTGCCTTGTCATTCAAGTATCCATATGGTTATATGAACCCTACCCTCCGACCGATAGCAACGGCCATGCCACCGGAAATTTCAAGGCCTCTCGGTCACAAGTTGAAACACGCGGCCCTGTCCATCAACTTATGGATGTGAGCGCCGGAGGCGAACAAGAGAATCGCCTCCGGCAGTTCGGAAAAGGTCCGACGACGCCAAGGCTCGACGGCATCGAAACGAAGCCGCCGGAGCACCCGGGATGCCGACGGCACCGGGGCCAGCCCAGCCAACGCTAACGCTAACGACCGCTAGGTCGTCGATCCCGAGGACGAGGCCCTGCGATGCATCGCGCGGCTCGCCGTTCCAACCTCTTTCTTCGCCCGCGAGGAGAACCCGCTCATGATCCAGGTCAGCTATCCCGGTGTGTATGTCCAGGAGAAGTCCAGCGGCGTGCGCACCATCACCGGCGTCGCCACCTCCATCGCGGCCTTCATCGACGGCTTCCCGCGCGGCCTGCTCGATGAAGCCGTCCAGTGCCTGAGCTATGCCGACTTCGAACGCGAGTTCGGCGGCATCAGCACGGACAGCCCGGCCAGCTACGGCGTGAAGCAGTTCTTCCAGAACGGCGGCGGCGAGTGCTGGGTCGTGCGGGTCAGCGACTCGGCCGCGGCGGCAACGTCGACCGTCTCCGACACCGCGGGCGGCGGCGGTACCGACCTCTTCAACGTCACCGCCGGCCGGCAGATCCGCGGCCTCAGTGCCGAGAACCCGGGCACCTGGGGCAATGGCGTGCGGCTGGACATCGACTACGACAGCTTCGATCCGTCGAGCCAGTTCAATCTGACCGTCAGCGAGGTGGCGACGAGCAACGGCCGCACGCAGGTGCTGCGCAGCGAGAGCTTCCGTAACCTGACGCTGCAGGCCGGGGCACCGAACTTCGCGCTCGACGTGGTCAATGCCGGTTCGACCATCATGCAGCTGGACCGCAACGGCATCGCGACGGCGCTGCCGACCGTCGCCCCCTTCCCGCGGCCCGCGGCCACGGGCACGCTGGGCACCACCGTCGCAGCGATTCCCGCGAGCCCGCTGCTGCTGAGCGTGGACGCTGGCGGCGGCGCGCGCGCTTTCAGCGTCGCCTACACCGGCTCGCCGGACCTGCCGACGCTGCGCCCGCTGATCGAAGCCGCGCTGCGCGGCGCTTCGGCCTCCGCCACCACCGACGCCGAGCGCGCACTGATCGCCGGCGCGACGGTGAAGCTGGTCGGCTCGGTCGCCGCCGGCTTCCAGCTCCAGTTCCTCGCGGGCCGCGGCGGCACGAATTACCTGCCCGCGGCCACGTTGACGATGGGCGGCGCCTCGGCCGCGGCGCTGGGCCTGCCCGGCGGCACGAACGTGCAGCAGATCGCGCTGGCCGGCGGCACGGACGGCACGATGCCCGTCAACGCGCCGGAACTCACCGGTACGCTCGCGGCGAAGACCGGCATCTATGCGCTGGAAGACGTGGACCTCGTGAACCTGCTGTGCATGCCGCGCGTGGCCGACCTGGCGGCCACGAACATGAACGCCGTGTACTCCGAGGCGACGACCTACATCGCCAGCCGGCGCGGCTTCCTGCTGATCGACATCCCGGAGCTGACGGCCAGCCTCGATGCCATGCAGACCTGGATGTCTCAGAACGATTCGCTGCGCAGCCGCGATGCCGCGGTCTACTTCCCGCGCACCTTCGTGCCGGACCCTGCCAACGGCAACCGGCTGCGCAGCATCGCCTCCAGCGGCACGGTGGCCGGCCTTTATGCGCGCACCGACGCCACGCGCGGCGTGTGGAAGGCGCCCGCCGGCACCGAGGCGAAGCTGGAGAACGTGCAGTCGCTCGCCTACCTGCTGACCGACCTGCAGAACGGCGCGCTCAATCCGCTCGGCGTGAACTGCCTGCGCACCTTCCCGGTCTACAGCCACATCTGCTGGGGCGCGCGCACGCTGGACGGCGCAGACCAGCTCGCCAGCGAGTGGAAGTACATCCCCATCCGGCGGCTCGCGCTCTACATCGAGGAGAGCCTGTTCCGCGGCACCAAGTGGGTCGTGTTCGAGCCGAACGACGAGCCGCTGTGGGCGCAGATCCGGCTCAATGTGGGCGTGTTCATGCGCGGCCTGTTCAACCAGGGCGCCTTCCAGGGCAGCACGCCGGCGGACGCCTACTTCGTCAAGTGCGACAAGGAGACGACGACGCAGGCGGACCGCAACGCCGGCATCGTCAACATCGAGGTGGGCTTCGCCCCGCTGAAGCCGGCCGAGTTCGTGGTGCTGACGATCCAGCAGATCGCCGGCGACCTGCAGGTCTGACACGCCTGACAACCCTGCCATCCAACCGCAATCCGGAGCAGCACCATGGCCAAAGGCTTCGTCGTCAACGTCAACCGCTACGACCCTTACAAGAACTTCAAGTTCCAGATCATGTGGGACGGCCGCATCGTCGTGGGCATCAGCAAGTGCACGTCGCTCAAGCGCACGACCGAAGTGGTCAAGCACCGCGAGGGCGGCGACAACAGCACGGACCGCAAGTCGCCCGGCCGCACCTCCTACGAGGCGATCACGCTGGAGCGCGGTGTCACGCACGACCCCGAGTTCGAGAAGTGGGCCAACCTCGTGCACCCGTTGGACGATCCGTCCATGGACCTGAAGAACTTCCGCAAGGACCTGGTGCTGCTGTTCAACAACGAGCGCGGGCTGACGGTGAAGCGCTACAAGCTCTACCGCTGCTGGGTCAGCGAGTACCAGGCCATCCCGGACCTCGACGCCAATGCCAACGCCACCGCCATCGAGATGATGAAGCTGGAGCTGGAAGGCTGGGAGCGCGACGTCGACACACCCGAGCCCGACGAGAGCGCTGCCGTGCCGGTGGCCGGATGAACCCCGATGACGCTCACCCCTGCATGGCGCGCTTTCGGGCAGCAGGCCTGCGATCTTGAGCACGACTTCGCTTGCGATGACCGGCCCGCACTGGTGACGGCGCTGCTCGCCGCCGCGGCGCCCGCCGAGGACTGGTGGCAAGCGCCGGTGAGCCGCCGCATCGCCGCTCTGCTGGACCTGGCGCTGCATTCCAGCGGCCTCCGTTCGCTAGACCTGACCTTGCACTGCGAGCAGCCCGGCTGCGGCAAACGCTTCGACATCGAGCTGCCCGAAGAAGCCTGGGCGCAGGACGATGGCGCACTAAGCGGAGCACTAACGCCGGTCGCCGTGACGACCGAAACCGGGCAGCCGCTCATGACGCTGCGCCGCCCGACCGGCGCCGACCTGCGCGCCTGCCGTGAAGACGCGATGACCACCCTGCTCGATGCCGGCCCCGCGGCCGTCGCCCATGCACTGCTCAAGCGCCTTTGCCTGGCCGGCACGCCTGTCGATGGCGACGCGCCGCGCGCCGCGCAGGCGCTGGCCGAGGCCGATCCGCTGGTCGCCTTCAGCGTTCACTGCACCTGCCCCGAATGCGGAACGCCGGATGACTACGCCATCGATCTTGAAGCCGAGGCGCTGCGCCGACTGGCGCTGCGCCAGATAGCGCTGGTGGACGAAGTGCACCGTATCGCCTCGCACTACGGCTGGAGCGAACGCGAGATCTTCGAGGTGCCGCCTGCGCGCCGGCGCTTGTACCTGCAGGCGATGAACGCGAACGAGGAGCCGTTCGCATGAAGGCAGGCACCGACTACTTCGGCGGCGTGATGCGTTCGGCCGGATTGGCTGGGCCGACTGCCTTGCCGCCGGCGCGAGCCGCGGCGGGCGCGAGCGATGCCTTCGAGCCGATCGAGTCGATGCAGGATGCACCGGCACTAGCACCCGCGCCGTCGATGCCAGAGCGAGCGGCCGATGTGGAGGCGGCTGCGACAAGGACGCCGGCGCCGACCGAGTTGCCGCGGCCATCGCCCCGCATCGGCGAACTGGCGCACGATCCGTCGCCCGCCGTGCAGGCCGCACTGCGCTGGATCGCGGCTGGCGAGCCCGCGCCGATGAAACCAGAGGCGCCGGTGATCGCATCGCGTGATGAGGCCGCAGATCCGACGCAGGAGAACCAAGCGCCCGTTTCGCTCGTCTCGCCAGCACCGGCCGCATCGCCCCAATCAGCGAGTGCAGCGCCGCCTCCCAAACCTCAGCTGCGTGAACCGACGCCTCCCTTCCCCATCGCCGAGGTAGCCACGCGCGCCCCCGAGGTTTCGACTCACGCACCGGCTCCATCGATCCACGCCGCTACGCCCGCCCGTGCGCAGCCGCCTCGCCCGGCCGAAGCACCGAAAGCCACCAGCCGCCGAGCGCCCGATGTCCACATCGGCACGCTGCACGTCACGCTCGATGCCGCCACCGCCGCGCGCTTCGCACCGCCCGCCCCGGCCCCGCGCACCGTGATCGCCGCGCCCGAATCGCCGCGGGCCTCGTCAGCACCCGCCGCCGCGCGAGCAACCGGCTCGCAAGCCGCTGTCGGCAGCGGCCTGTCGCGCAGCCGCCTGCCGCGCTGGTAATCGGACCGTCACACCATGGCCGCCGCCGACACCTCCCGCGCCATCGGCTCCGTCACCCTGCTGCTGCGCGACCACCTGATCCGCCGCGGTTTCGACGTGAGCGTGGGTCGGCCCGAGGAAGCGGCGGGCAGCAACGGCGGGCCGAAGCTCAACCTCTTCCTGTACGAAGTGGCCTTCGACCCGCACATGCGCAACGTCGAGCTGCGCCGGGGCGATCCGCCGCCGCTGTGGCTGATCCTCAAGTACCTGCTCACCGCCTTCGACGAGGGCGAGGACAGCGACAGCGCTGCTGCGCACGAGCTACTCGGCGGCGGTCTTTCGGTGCTGCAGGAGCTGAGCATCCTGCGCCTCGTCGCGCCGGTGATTCCCTCGGTGCAGGCGGCCCTGCAGGACAACCCCGAGGCGCTCACGCTCGGCTTCGACGAGGGCAGCGTCGACCTGCTCTCCAAGCTGATGCAGGGGGGCGACGAGCGCTACCGCCTCTCGATGGCCTTCCAGGTGCGGCCGGTCATGATCGTGCCGCCGAGCCCGACGCAATCGAGCCTGCTGGTCGGCATCGACTACACGACCGCGCCCAACACCATCATCGGCATCGACGGCGTTTCCATCGACGTGGCGCCGACGATGGGTCCGGTGCTGGCGCGCGTGGAGCCGGCGGCCTTCGAGGCGGGCACGACCATCGAGCTTTTCGGCGACGACCTGAACGGCGCCACTATCGAAGTCGCGCTCGGCGACCAGCAGCTCACGATCACCGACCGTCGGCCCGACCGCCTGCAGGTCACCGTCGAAGGCTCGCCCGGCACGCCGATCGCGGACGGCACATCGCTCTCCGCCGGCGAGCTGGGCCTGACCGTGCGCCGTCGCCTCTCGCCCACGCGCGTGCGCTCCAGCAACGTGCAGCTCGCCAAGCTGCTGCCGACGGTGGCGAGCGCCACGCTGGTCGGCGCCGACCTGCGCGTCACCGGCCGCCTGCTCGGCCACGGGCCGGCCGAGCCGAACACCGACGACGTGGTGGTCGTGCTGTTCAAGGATGACGGCTCGGTGAAGCGCCAGTTCGACGTGGTCGACCCCGCCTCCACGCAGAACCAGTTGACGGTGCCGGGTGTCGCCGGCGCCGGGTTGCCGGCCGGCAACTATCTCGTCATCGTCAAGGTCAACAACCAGCAGGCCCGTTTCAGTCCGCAGGTGGTGCTGCCATGAAGCCCGAGCTGCCCATCGCCTTCACGCCGGCGCTGGCCGTCGCCGATCCGATGGCCCGGCTGTGGCTCCGCCAAGCCATGCTGCGGCTGCGGCGCGAGGTGGCCTGGCTGTGGCGCGAGCGTGAGCTGCAGGGCTACCCCGCCGAGCGCAGCGAGCCGCTGCCCGCGATGCTGGACGCGGGCCTGGCATCACTCGATCTCACGCGTTACGTGGATGACAAGGCCGCCTTCTTCGCGCAGGACGTGACGGCCCGGCACCTGAGCGAGCAGATCAATGCCCAGCAGGTGGCCGACGGCCCGACCGGTGCGTTCTCCTTCGCCGTGCAGTCGCTCGCGCTGCAGCCGGTCGAAACCTTCGTGCTGGCGCTGGCACTGCTGCCAGCCATCGACGCGGCTGCCGGTCCCGTCATCGCCACCGTGATGAACGAGCCGGGCCGCGGCGAGCCGAGCCTGGCGCTCGCACAGCGCCTGTGGGACGAGCCCGCCGCGGTGCTGGCATGCCTGGATGCCTCGCATGCGCTGTTCAGCCATGGCCTGATGGCGCCTGTCGACGGCTGGGCCGCGCCGCTGCGCATGCCGGCGCGGGTGGCACGCGAACTGGCGCTCGGCGCACCGCGGGACAGCGGCGCCATGCAGCACCGCCGCGTGATCGCGCAGCTCGGCAATGCGGATGCGGGCGAGGCCGCCGGCCAGCCGCTGCGCATCGCGCAAGCCGATGCGCTCCCCGCGCAGATGACGCAGGCCTGGCTGCGCGGCGAGGCGCTCGTGCTGCCGCTGGCCGCCCTGGATGCGGACGGCCACGGCCACGAGAAGCTGCGCCTGCCGCTGCCCGCGCTGCCGCTCACGCTGATCGTCAGCACCGATGACCGCGCCGCGCTGCAGCGCCTCGCCGAGCCCCCGGTCCTCACGCTCGAATCCCCGCCCGCCAGCACCGCCGAACGCCTTGCCGCCTGGCAGCGCGCCCTGCCCGGCTCAGCCGACGACCCGGCCCTCGCCGAGCTGGCCCGCCGCTGGCGCTGCGAGCCGCCGCTGATCGTGAAAGTAGGCGCGGAGCTGTCGCGCCTGGGCCGTCCGCCGCGCAGCGAGGAGCTGTTCGCCGCCGCGCGCCAGGCACTGGACCTCGGCGCACTGGCCCAGCCGGTCACGCCGCGCTTCACGCTCGACGAGCTGATGCTGCCGCCCGCGCAGGCGCGGCAGGTGGACGAACTGGTCAACGCGATGCTCAACCTCGGCCGCGTCCACCAGCACTGGGGAACCGCCCGCGCCTGGAACGAGGGCGGGCTGGCCGCCCTCTTCGCCGGCCCGCCGGGCACCGGCAAGACCATGGCGAGCGAGGCCATCGCGCACGCGCTGCAGTTGCCGCTCTTCCGCATCGATCTCTCGCAGGTCGTCAACAAGTACATCGGCGAGACGGAGAAGAACCTCAAGCGCCTGTTCGACGCGGCCGATTCCGCCGACGCGATCCTGTTCTTCGACGAGGCCGATTCGCTCTTCGGCAAGCGCAGCGAGGTGAAGGATGCGCACGACCGCTATGCCAATCTCGAGGTGAGCTACCTGCTGGAGCGCATGGAGCGCTTCAAGGGCTTGGCCATCCTCGCGACAAACCGGCGCAAGGACCTCGACGAGGCCTTCCTGCGGCGGCTGCGCTTCGTCGTGGAGTTCCCCTTGCCGGGCGCGGCCGAGCGGCTGCGGATCTGGCGCAGCGTGATCCCGGCAGAGGTGGACGCGAGCGGCGTGGATTTCGACTTCCTCGCGCAGCGCTTCACGTTGGCCGGCGGGCACATCCGCGCCATCGTCTTCCATGCCTGCCTGCAAGCCGCCAAGGCCGGTGCGCCGCGCGTGCTGACGATGCAGCAGCTCATTCCCGCCGTGCAGCGCGAGTACGAGAAGCTGGAGCGCGCTTTCAGCCTCGACCAGTTCGGGCGGCACGCGGCGCTGCTGGCGCCGAGTGCGGAGAGGCGCACATGAAAGCGAACATGAATCGCATCGACATCGAGCGGCTGGACCTCGACCTGCGCGGCATCGACCCCGCGCTCGCCGAGGCCGCGGTGCGCCTGCTGGGGCCGGCGCTCGAAGCGCGGCTCGGCGGCGCGGCCGGCCGCATGCCCGAGGGCCGCACGCCGCAGGCCCTTGCCCATCACCTGGCCGAGCGCGTCGCCGGCCAGCTGCCATCCACGGAGACCTCCCACCATGCTGCGCGGCGCCCTGATTGAGTACGGTTCCGGCCTCATCGGCCCGATCCCGAACGTGGTGATCTTCCAGTACAACCCGGAGCAGCTCTCGCGCGCGCTGCAGGTGCCGCCGCGGCCGACCGGAGCCACCCAGCGCGAGACCACGCAGGCGGGCGAGACCACCTTCGAGCGCATCACGCTGAAGGCGCAGTTCAGCGCGGTGAACCTGCTGGACGAGGACAAGGCGCTGGCCCGCCTCTTCGGCATCGGCCCGCAGCTCGCGGCGCTGGAGAAGATGGTGCTGCCGTCGACCAAGATCGCCGGCGCGATCGGCGCGGCGATCGATGCCATTGCCGGCGCGGTGTCTCCCCCTGCTCCGCCGGCGCAACCGATCCCGCGCGAGGCCTATCCGCGCATCCTCTTCATCTGGGGACCGACGCGGGTGCTGCCGGTGACGATCGATTCGATGAACATCATCGAGCAGGAATACGACTTCATGCTCAACCCGACGCGCGCGGACGTGGACATCACGCTCTCCGTCATCGCCATCGACCAGTGTTCGGACGACATCGTCGCCAAGGGCGCGCTCGAATACTCGACGCTCGCGAAAGAGGCGATGGCGATCGCGAACCTCGCCAACACCGCGGAGCAGGTCGTCGACCTGATCCCGATCTGAACGAAGGAGACGACGGATGTTCCTCACCAACTCCCGCTACGCCCAGGTCGCCACGGTGACGACGACACTTTCCACCGGCGAGACCGTCGTGGCGCTGAAGCGTCGGCAACTCACCCCCGCGGTCGGGGCGCCGCAGTCGGTCGTCAGCGGTGACCGGCTCGACGTGATCGCCGACCAGCAGTACGCCGACGCGACCTGGTTCTGGCACATTGCCGATGCCAACACCGCGCTCGACAGCCGGGATCTCGTGGCCGAGCCCGGCGACACGCTCAACGTTCCGCAGACCTGAACACCATGGGCACCGCGCAATTCCGGGTCTGGTTCGGCACCGCGCAAGCAAGCGCGGACGACCTCGACCGCATCGAGGAGATCGAGGTGACGCAGGAGCTCGATCGCTTCTGGGAGGCGCGGATCCGCATGACGATGTGCCTCGATGCGCAAGGCCGCTGGCAGCACCGGCCCGACACGCAGTCAGCGCCCTTCTCCCGCGTACGTGTGGAACTCGACCCGGGCAGCGGCAGCTTCGTGCCGCTGATCGACGGGCCGGTCTCGCGCTTCGAGTCGCGGCTCGACTCGCAGCCGGGCCGCAGCACCGCCACCTTTGCCGTGCGCGACGACTCGGTGCTGCTCGACCGCGAGCACGGCACAGAAATCTTCCGCGACAAGACTGACAGCCAGGTCGCCGAGGAACTGCTGCGCAGCGCGGCGTCCATCGCCGATGTGCGCACCGATCCGTCCACCAGCGCGACGCACCCGATCACCACGCGCCGCGGCACCCGCCTCACCCTGCTCGCGCAACTGGCGCATGCCAACGCGCGGCGCGCCTACGTGCTGCCCGGCACGGCGCCGGGCCAGAGCATCGGTTGCTTCCTGCCGGATCCTGAGGAGGCCGACAGCAGCCTGCCCACGCTCACGCTGATCGGCGACGGCCGCAACCTCGCCGACGCCACCATCGAGGAAGACAGCGAATCGCCCGAGCGTAGCCAGGGCGCGACGCTGAGCCTGCAGAACGGCCGCATCACGAGCTTCCAGAGCAGCGCGAGCGATCTGTCCATCAGCGGCGATGCACCCGTGCTGGCCGATGGCGACACGCCTTCCCGCCTGCTGCCGCCGGCCGACGCACTGCGCGAGGACCTCACGGACGCCACCCAGCGCCGCGCGCGCGACGCCGCCTATGCGTTCAAGCTGACGAGCCGCGTCGTGCCCGGCTGCTATGCGGCGGTGCTGAGCCCGTACCGCAAGGTGCGCGTGGAATGCGGCAGCACGCCGTACAGCGGCACCTACCTGCTGACGAAGGTGGTGCACACGATCACGCCGTCAGTCTGGACCCAGCATTTCGAGGCCCGCAGCGACGGGCGCACCACCGTGCCGGCGGCGCCGGTGGTGGAAGCGCCGGGCGGCGGCCTCTCGGTTTCCTTCTCCGCCAGCGTGGGAGTCTTCTGATGGGCGCACTGACCGGCGACGTTCTCGAACGCAGCATCGAGCAGCTCACGCAGCACAGCGCGGGCCGCTTCTTCGGCAAGTTCCGCGGCACGGTGACGGACATCGACGACCCGGACAAGCTCGGCCGCATCAAGGCGACCGTGCCTTCGGTGATGGGCGCGGACACGCCGGTCGGCTGGGCGCTGCCGGCCTTCCCCTTCACCGGCGACAGCGCAGGCTATGTGATGCTGCCGGCCGTCGGCGCGATGGTGTGGATCGAGTTCGAGGCCGGCAACCTGGACTTCCCGATCTGGTCCGGCGGCTTCTTCGTCTCCGGCCAGCGGCCCAGCCCCGACACCAACGGCGCGCACGTCATCGTCACCCAGGGCGGGCACAAGCTCGTGCTGGACGACGATGGCGGCAGCATCAGCATCGAGCACTCGGGCGGTGCGAAGGTCGAGCTGACCTCAAGCGGCATCAAGCTCAGCATCGGCGCGAGCACGATGGAGATGAGCGCTACCGCCATCGACTTCAACAGCGGCATCGTGAAGATCGGCCCCGCGGGGGTGAGCCTCGCGAGCGGCGCGATGACGCTGGGAGTGCCGCCGACATGAGCTTCTTCCTCACCCCGGCCAGCACGGTGATGTGCCCGCACGGCGGGCAGGCGATGCTCTTCACGAGCAATACGCAGGCGCTGCTGCCCTCGGGGCCGGTGCTGCTGCTGACGGACGTGCACCCGATCGTCGGCTGCGCCTTCGCGCCGGGCGGCGTGCCGCTGCCCTGCCTGACGATCCAGTGGCTGACCGGCTCGCTGCAATCCACGATCAACGGCGTGCCGGCGCTGATGGACAACAGCGTCGGCCTGTGCCTGAACCCGAGTTCCGCACCGCAAGGCACGGCGATCGTGGTGCAGACGCAGACCGAGGCCTCGGGACTCTGACCATGGCGAGCAACCCCCTCCCCAACGGCCGGCACCTCGCCTTCCCCTTCCGCATCGGCAGCGACGGCCGCAGCGCGGCGCCGAAGTCCGATGCGGATCAGGTGCGCGACGAACTGCTGCAACTGCTGCTGACGGCGCCTGGCGAGCGCCTGTTCCTGCCCGAGTTCGGCGGCGGCGTGCGGCGGCTGGTGTTCGAGCCGGCCTCGGACGTGCTGCGCGGCGTGGTCAAGGCGCGCATCACGAATGCGCTGTCGCGCTGGCTCGCCACGAGGCTGACGGTGGAGCTGATCGACGTCACCTTCGACGATCCGAGTTCGCAGCTCGAAGTGACGGTGAAGTACCGGCCTGCGGGCTCGCCTGACTCGCGGGTCGTGAAGTTCCAGAGGAGCGGAGGATGACCGCGATCGTTTCACAGGACTTCGTCGACGACCGGGCGGATGCGCTGACGGCGGCGAATCTGAACGGGCTGAAGCTCGCGCTCGTCTCGCTGCCTTCGGGCTCGAACCCCGACCACGCCGACATCGACCTGCGCTTCTTCAACGACCTCTTCGTTGCCGCCATCCTGGCGGAGATCACCGCCACGCCGACGCGCGCGGGCCAGATCTTCCGCATCCGCGGTGGCACGCGCGTGCCGGCGGGCAACCTGCCCGGCCAGGTGCGCTGCACTGCCGTCGTCGCCGGCCCCACGGCCGAGCAGCTCTCGCTGCGCATCGAACCCGTCGGCGACTACTCGACCTACACCATCGAACTCGTCTGGGACGCCAGCCGCATCGACCCCTTCTTCTCGGACATCGACTTCCGCTTCCGCCCCGGCTGCTTCACCAACGACTGCGCGCCGGCGCTGCCCGGCCGGCCGCTCGCGCCGGGCCCGCGCATCGACTACCTCGCCAAGGACTACGACTCCTTCCGCCACACGCTGATGGTGGCGATGGCCGAGCGCGTGCCGGGCTGGCGCAGCACCAGCGAGGCGGATCTCGACCAGGTGCTGATCGACCTCTTCGCCGCCGCGGGCGACGAGATCAGCGACTACCAGGACCGCGTCAGCGCCGAGGCCTATCTGGCGACGACGCGCAAGCGCGTCTCGCTCGCCCGCCATGCGCGGCTGATGGACTACCACGTCAACGAAGGCAACCAGGCGAGTACCTGGCTCGGCGTGATCGTCTCGCCGGGGCAGGCGCCGTTCAGCCTCGACAGCCAGCAACTCGTCTGCTGGACAGGCGCGGCCACGCCGCTGGCGGACGAATCGGTCTTCTTCGCCAGCCGCGATCACTGGCTGCCGGCCGCGCAGCGCCAGCGCCTGGACCCGCTTGTCAACGAGCTGCACCTGCACACCTGGCGCCGCGCCCAGCCGGCACTGCGCGCCGGCAGCACGAGCGCCGACGTGACGACCGCCGGCGCCACGCAGCTCGAGGCCGACACGCTGCGGGACCTCATCCAGACCGGCGCGCTGCCGCGCCTGCTGATCGCCGAGGCGCTGAACCCGCTGACCGGTCAGGTCCCCGGCCGCGATGCGCGCAAGCGCCAGTTGCTGCGCCTCGTGCCCGGTGCCACCGGCGCGCAGGCGGCGCAGACGATCCACGATCCGCTCACCAACACCTTTCTCGTGCGCCTGTGGTGGCAGGAGGCGGACGCGCTGCGCCAGGACTACAGCTTCACCACCTTCTGCAGCGGCACGCCGGTGGACAACATCTCCGTGTTCAACGGCAACCTGCTGCCGATGCATGCGGGCGAGCCGATGGAGGTCTTCTTCTACGAACCCGGCACCCCGCTGCCGGCCGAGACCGACGAAGTGAAGCAGCGCTACTTCCAGCGCGGCACGCGCAATGGCGGCTTCGACTGGGTGCTCGCGCCGCTGCCGGTGCGGCCCAACGGCTTCGAGGCGCCGCTCGCCTACCTGCCGACACCGCCCGGCGGCGAAATCCCGGCGCAGTCCACGCTGCATGTGGAAGTGACGGTGCCGCTCGGCGGCACGGACCTATGGGACGAGGTCGAGTCGCTCGTCCACAGTGACGACAGCGCGGAGCTGGGCGACCAGTTCATGGTCGAGACGGACGAGCGCCGGCACTCCGTCCTGCGCTTCGGCAACGGCACCAACGGGCAGCTGCTGCCGGAGGGCGCCATCGTCCATGCGCAGTACCAGGTCGGCACCGGCAGCGAAGGCAACATCGGCGCGGACCAGCTCGTGTTTGCCCGGGGGCTGACGGGCACATTGAGCGGAGCCATCCAGCGCGTCTGGAACCCGTTCGACGTCAGCGATGGGCGCGACTATGAACCGGCCGAGAAGATCCGCCGCAACGCGCCCGAGGCCTACCGGGCGCGGCAGCTGCGCGCCGTCACGCTGGCCGACTACGTGCGCCGCGCCGAGGAAGTGGACGGCGTCTCCCGCGCCGTTGCCCGCTATGCGTGGACCGGTTCCTGGCGCACGGTGCGCGTGACCATTGACCCGGTCGGCACCATCAGCTTCGACGATGCGCTGCGCCAGCGCGTGGCCGACCATCTCGAATCCGTGCGGCTGATCGGCGAAGACCTGGAGCTGCGCCCGCCGCGCTTCGTGCCGCTGGACGTGCGCATCGTCGTCTGCCTGGCCCCCGAGTTCTGGCGCGAAGACCTGCGCTTCATCCTCGACCAGGAGTTCGGCACCACCTACACCTCGGATGGCCGCCGCGGCTTCTTCCATCCGGACAACTGGACCTTCGGCCAGGCCCTGCACCGCAGCCAGATCGAGGGCCGGCTGCAGCAGGTGGCCGGCGTGGAGCATGTGGTCTCGATCACGATGAAGCGCTTCAATGCGCCGACGCCAGGAATCCCGGGCACGGAAGAGCTGGAGATGGCCTTCAACGAGGTCGTGCTGCTGGCCAATGACCCGGACCACCTCGAACGCGGCCTGATCCGCTTCGACCTCCGCGGCGGGAGAGTCTGATGGCTTGCCAACCGTTCACCACTGACGACTTCCTCTTCCCCCGCCCGGCGAACAACCGGCCGGCGCTGCCGCACATCACCTATCGAATCGGCCGCTATGCCGATCTCTACGAGCAGATGCTGCGCAACATCGATGCTGCGGAACCGCTGCTCGCCTTCACTCACCGCGAGCCGGACGACCCGGCCATCGCGCTGCTGCAGGGCGCGGCGATCGTCGGCGACATCCTCAGCTTCTACCAGGAGCACTACGCCAACGAGGCCTACCTCCGCACGGCGCAATGGCGCGAGAGCGTGGCCGATCTGGTGCGGCTCACCGGCTACCGCCTGGCGCCCGGACTGGGCGGACGGGCGACGCTCGCCATCGAGGCGCGCGGCACCGCGCCGGTGACGATCCGCGCCGGCTGGCCGGTCAAGGCGGACCTGGCGGACGTGAGCAATCCGGCCGACTTCCAGACCGTCGAGGAACTCGTCGCCCAGCCCGCGCTCAGCCGCTTCAACCTGTACCGCCGCCGCATCGCCCAGCCGCTGCTCGCCGCGGGCGGTACGCATCTGGAACTGTCGGCCAGCGCGCAAGCCTCCGCGCAGTTGAAGAAGGGCGACAAGCTGCTGCTGATGTCCGACGAGTCGATGTACAGCAGCAACGGCGCGAGCTGGACGGCGCAGAAGGCGCCGCAGATCGTCACCATCGCGACCGTCACGCCGCACCTGGACCGCGTGCGCATCGAACTCGAACACGGCCCGAGCGAAGGCTGGACGGCGCCGATGCGGGCGCTGCGCATCGGCCGCACGCTGCGCCACTTCGGCCATAACGCGCCATCCACACTGACCACGCCGATCACCGACGGCAGCGGCACCATCACCGGCAGTTCCAGCGCCGCGACGCGCTTCGAGCGCTACATCTACGCCTTCGAGTCCACCTACTACTTCGGCGACGCCTACACGACGCTCGACTGGACCGAGATGCCGCTGGACGTGGAGGCGCCGGACTTGGCCGCCGGCCGGCGCCTGATCGTGCAGGGCCGCATCCACTTCGACGGGCAGACGACGCCGGTGCCTTTCGCGGTCACGAAGACCGTGACTGCCACGCGTTCCGGCACCGTGCGCTGGGGCAACCTCCAAGGCCCGTCCACGGTGCTGACGCTGGACTCGAACCTGATCGTCAACGGCAACATCCACTACGAGATGGCGGACATCCGGGACCTGCGCTTCCTGGAGATCACGAGCCCGGAGCTGAGCCTCACGCCGCCCACCGGCTATGCCAGTGGCGCTTTCGCCAGCGGCAGCGCGGCGCTGTACTTCTACGGCACCGCCGCCGAGGTGCAGCAGATGAGCGGGCGCCGGCTGTGGCTCTCCGCGACGGACGGGCGCAACGTCGAGCTCGTCTGCACCAACACGCCGACGGTGTTCGCCTTCGCCGCCTTCCTCAGCGCCACCGCCGCCCGCATGTGGCCGCTGTCCTTCGACCGCCCGCCGCTGCCCTTCACCCAGCAGGATTTCGACGAGGACACGCCGACCATCACCGTCTACGGCAACCTCGTCGATGCGACACAGGGCAAGGCCGAGGCGGATGCGACGCTCGGAAACGGCGACGCGACGCAGGCCTTCCAGACCTTCACGCTGCCCAAGGCGCCGCTGACCTACTACATCACGGCGGACGGCACGCTGCGGCCGGAGCTGCAAGTGTGGGTCGGCGGGCGCCTGTGGACGCGGGTGGACGCGCTCTTCGGCAACGGCCCGAAGGACGAGGTCTACATCGTTCGCGAGGACGCGGACGGCCGCAGTCATGTGCAGTTCGGCGATGGCGAGACCGGCGCGCGCCTGCCGAGCGGCGTCGGTAACGTGATCGCGCGCTATCGCAGCGGCGACGGCGCGCGCGGGCCGATGAAGCCCGGCGCCCTGCCCTCCGCGCCGGAGCGGCCGGCGGGCTTCGACAAGGTGAACATCGCCGGCATCGTCAGCGGCGGTGCGGATCCCGAGGACGCCGGCAAGGCCCGCGAGGCCGCGCCGGGCAAGGTGCAGAGCCTCGGTCGCATCGTCAGCCTGCGCGATGTGGAAACGGAGATGCTGTCGATCGCCGGCGTCGTCACCGCGGCGGCAGCGTGGGACCTGGACGGCGGCGTGCCGGCGGTGATCCTGCGCGTGCTGCTGCAGGCCGGGCGTGAGGACGAGTTCGCCGCGGTGCGCACCGCCGTCGTCCACGCGCTGCGCTGCCGCGGGCCGAACCGCTGGCCGGTGGTGATCGAGCAGGCGGTGCTGCGCTATGTGTGGCTCGACCTCGCCTACGCCCGCGACCCGACCTACCAGGCCGCCGACGTGGCCGCCGCCATCCGCACGGAGCTGGGCCTTGCGGAGGACGCGAACAATCGCACCGGCCTGTTCAGCCTGTCGGCGCGGCGCCTCGGCGAGCGCGAATACGCCAGCCGCATCGAAGGCCGCGTGCAGAACGTGCCCGGCGTGCTGTGGTGCAAGGTGACGGCCGACGGGCTGCTCTCCGGCGGCGAGCAGCCTGACCCATCCAAGCTGCACGCGCCCGCGCCGCCGCGCCCCCGCATCGCCACGCTGCGCTGCGCCGCGCGCGAACTGCTGCAGCTCAGCGGCCAGCACCTGACCCTCACCGAGAGCGCCGAGCCGAGCGCGGGAGAGTGCGCATGAGCAGCAGTAGTGTTCCGCTCTTCGACCGGCTGCCGGAGATCTACCGCGTCCGTGATGCGGAGCAGTCGCCGCCGGACCAGCTCAAGGCCTATCTCGGCGCCGTCGAGGACGTGTTCGGCGCGCTGCACGACGACGTGGCGCAGCGCTACGAAGACCTGTTCATCGACACCTGCGCCGACTGGGTCGTGCCCTACATCGCCGACCTGCTCGGCACGAGCCATCTGAAGGGCGACCCGCGCACGCTGCGCGCCGACGTCGCCGACACCATCGCGCTGCGCCGCCGCAAGGGCACGCTGGGGGCGATCGAGCGGCTGGCCGTCAACCTCACCGGCTGGGCCTGCCGCGCGGTGGAGATGCGCGAGAACCTCGGCTGGACGCAGCACCTCAACCACCAGCGCCCCGACGCCGGCGGCCAGCCGCCCTACGGCGACGCACGCCTCACCACGCTCGGCCACCGCATGACACCGCGCGGCGGCACTGTGCCGATCCGCGACCCGGCGGCACTGGCGCTGCTCGGTACGCCCTTCGACAACTTCGCCTACACGGCGGATGTGAAGCCGAACCTCGTCAACGGCAGCGTCGACCACGCGCGGCACATCAACCTGCCGGACCTGGCCGTCTTCCTCTGGCGCCTCGCGGCCTACCGCCTGCGCCTCGTGCAGCCGTTGGCCAAGGGCGCGACGGACCTCGGTGCGGCCACGCCGGCCGGCCTCGCGCGCTTCTGCATCCGGCTGGACCTGCACCCGCTGGACCTGCCGGTGATCCTGTTCAACACCAGCCGCCCCGGTTTCCTGCAGGCGGACGGCGGCACGCCGCTGACCGAGCCCGATGCCGTGCCCGGCCCGCTGCTCGATGCGCGGCTGACCAGCGGTAGCGAAACCGGCCACCCCGAGGCCTACATCGCTATCGATTTCTTCGACGATGCGCCGACGCCGCCGACCGGCTTCGACCTCGCGGATACCGGCCTGAACCTGTTCCTGCCGCAGTCCGAGCAGCCGGTGTTCTCGACGACCACCTGGCGCTTCCGCGGCGACAACCTCTGCGCCTGGGAGACGGGCTTGCGCCGCCCGCTGGCCGACGGCGAGATCGCGATCGACGGACGCATCGGCCGGCTGCTGATCGGCGTGGGCAATGCGGCGCAGCGGGATGCGCTGGTCGATGCGGCGGGCACGACGGCGCGCGTCTACGCGAGCTTCACCTACGGCGCGCCTGGCCCGGTGGGCGCACATCCGATCAGCCGCACGCCGATCGATGGGCTGAGCGGCCTCACGATCCGCCATGCGAGCGCGATGCCGGGCGGCACCTCCTTGCAAAGCCAGCTCGGCGGCCTGGACACGGCGACGCAGCCGGTGCTCGTGCAGATCGACGACAGCCTCGTCCACGAGCTGGATCTCTCGGCCATTCCGGGCACCGTCGTCGACGGTGGCTTCGCGCTGCAGCTCGCGCAGTCGCTGACGATCCGCGCCGCAGACGGCCACCGACCGGTCATCGTGCTGCGGGTGCCCCTGGCCTTCCGCCCGGTCGATGCGTCGGCGGCCACCATCGACGGCCCGGCCGTCCGCTTCGAGGGCGCGCTGATCGCGCCGGCCGCGAGCGGCTATCCGGCCGGCGCGCCGCTGGTGAGTCGGGCCGCCGTCACGAGCCTAGCCTTCGTCGGCTGCACGCTGTTCCCCGGCGGCCATTCGCTGCGCAACGGCACCCGCGCGCCGATGCAGCCGGCCATGGACCTGCGCAACGGCTACGGCTTCACCGTCGCGGCCGACGAAGCCGCCTTCGTGCCGACGCCGCACGTCGTTCTGCAGCGCTGCATCACCGGCGCGCTGACCATCGACGAGCGCTACCGGCTCGACCTGCAGGACTGCATCGTCGATGCCGACACGGGCCTGGCCATCGGCACTCCGGCCGATCCGGCGAACGGCTGGAGCTGCGCGCTGGACTTCTCCGGCATCACCGTCTTCGGCAGCGTTCGCACGGCCGCGGTGGGTGGCAGTGGCGGCATCTTCACGCAGCCCTTCGCGGTGCTGGACAACCAGCACGGCTGCCTCAAGTTCTGCAGCTTCAGCGAAGGCGCCAACCGGCTGCCGGCCAACCATTTCTGCGTGCGCGCGCCGGACGCGGTGCAGCGCTTCACCTCCGTGCGCTTCAACGCGCCGGGCTACGGCCAGCTCGCCTTCGGCGCCGATCTGCGCATCCGCACGGTCGGCCCCGGCGACGACGCGATGGGCGCCTTCGGCTTCCTGCTCGAAGCGCACAAGTGGATCAACCTGAACACCCGGCTCGCCGAGTTCATGCCGATCGGAATCCGTCCGCTGACGGTCCCGGTCACTTAGGAGTAGCAGCGATGCAAGGCGATTTCTCGATCCTCAAGTTCGACCCGCATGAGAACGAGCGGCCCGTCGGCGCGCCTGCGCTCGGCGTGCTGCGCAACGTCAACGGCGTGCTGCACCAGCAGGGGCGCGTCAGCACCGATGCGGACTTCAGCGAAGGCGAGCTGCTGGACCTCGGCTGGCAGGCGCAGGCGGGGCGCGACATCATCGGCGCGGGCGTCTGCGCCGTGCCGGCGGACGATGCGGACGGCTTCGAGGTCACCGCGGCCTTCGTCAGCGGCGGCGCGGTGCATGTGAAGTTGCTGCCGGGGCATGCCTGGGTGGATGGCATCCTGGCGCAGCTCGCCGGCACCGGCGCTGGCGCCGTCGAGCGCGTGGCCGACTACCTCGGCCCGCCGATCGCCTCGCCGCAGCCGACCGTCGACAGCCTCGGCGACGGCGTGCGCGATGCGGTCATCCTCGAAGTCTCCGAGGAATCGCTGAACGCCTTCCAGTACCCGCAGGCCCTGGTCGAACCCGCACTCGGCGGCCCGGACACCAGCGAGCGCGCCTACGTCAACATGCGGCTGCGCCTGCTGCGCCTGGCCGACGGCGAGGACTGCAGCAACATCCGCGGCAGGCTGCTGGACGACCCCAACGCGAAAGGCCGGCTGACCGCGACGCTCGCGCCGACCCTCGCGCTCGGCGGCGACTGCCCGGTCGTGGGCGGCGGCGGCTACACCGGCTTCGAGCATGCGCTGTACCGCATCGAGATCGCGGCCACGACCGGCATCGGGCGCTTCAAGTGGAGCCGCTTCAACGGCGGCCTGTGCGGGCGCGGGCGCTTCGATGCGACCGTCAATCCGGCCACGGTCACGATCGACGCGGGCCTGCCCGCCATCCTCTACAGCGGCCTCGCGAGCTTCTACCTGGAGGCGCTGCAGTACGACGAACTCGCCGGGCAATGGCGCGTGGTCTACGGCAGCAACGCCACGCTCGGCGCGGACAACACGCTCTCGCTCGGCGCACCCGCCGTGTTCGGCACGCTGCCGGCGACGACCGATCCCGTCTTCTTCCGCCTCTGGGACGGGCTCGAGGAGATCGGCGCCTTCACCAACGCGCTGAGCCCGGTGGAACTGCGCGACGGCATCCGCCTCGTGTTCGATGCGGCGACGCCCGGCAACTACCGGCCCGGCGACTACTGGACCTTCCCGCTGCGCGCGGGCGAGATCGGCAACCCGGACGTGCTGGTGGACGACGCGCCGCCCACCGGCATCGTCTACCATCGCGTGCCGCTGGCCGAGATCGACTGGACCGGCCGGCTGAACACCGACATCAGCGGCACCATCGAAGACTGCCGCAAGCGCTTCCGTCCGCTCACCAACCAGAAGCTCTGCTGCAGCTTCCTGATCGGCGACGGCGTGTCGAGCTTCGGCGACTTCAATTCGCTGGAGCAGGCCGCCGCGCAGCTGCCGCAGGCCGGCGGCGAGCTCTGCCTGCTGCCCGGCATCCACCGCACGAACCTGAAGCTGGACGGCCGCATCAACGTGACCATCCACGGCTGCGGCCGGCGCACGCTGGTGCTGCCGCGCGAGGAAACACCGGCGGACCCCTTGCTGCAGTTCACCGACTGCACCGGCATCCAGGTGCACGGGCTGGACATGGCGACCTACGACGGCATCGGTATCCTGCTCATCGGCCGCAAGGAAGGCAGTTGCAAGGAGATCGAGCTGCACCATCTGCGCATGGTGGCGCGCGTGCACTGCATCCGCGCGAACGAGGCGGCGGAGCTTCACATCCACGACAACCGGCTGCACCTGCTGGACACCGTGGCCGGCCTCACGACGATCTCGCTGGCGGCGGACGACAGCCTGGTCGAGCGCAACACGCTCGTGCTGGTCCCCTTCGTCGAGCGACCCAACGACCCCGGCCAGCCGGACGACGACCCGACCCGCGACCCGGCCGACCCCTGCGCGCGGCCGATCATCCTGTACCGCTTCCCGAAACTGGTGCTGCTGTATCTGCGCAATGTGTGGAGCCTGGGCCTGGCGACCCTGCTGCTGCCGCAGCCGCCCTACCGGGCGCTCGGCGGCATCCACCTGCGCGCGGGCTGCGAGCGGGTGCGGCTGCTGGAGAACCACGTCGTCGGCGGTGCCGGCGATGGCATCGTGCTCGGCGGCGACCTCGATCCGCCGCCCCCGCCGCCGCCGATCCTGCTGAACGTGGCGCTGACCGCGCTGCAGACGCGCGCGGCGCTGACGCGTGCCGATGCGAGCTCAAGCGATGAAGCGCCGGTCGCCGTCAACGTCGACAACACGAGCCAGTTCCTCGCCCTCGTGCAGGACGAGCAGGGCGTGCCGCAGCCCGATGTGGACGTGTATCTCGAGGCCACGGACACGCAGCTCTCCACCAACGCCGCGAGCAAGCTGCGCGTGGCGGCGGGCACCACCTTCAGCGACCGCACCGACGAAGACGGCATGGCGAGCATCAAGGCCGTGCCGGGCCGCGCGCTGCTGACGGTGTCCCCGAGCTGGCGCATCGTCAGCATCAAGGAGGCGCGGGACCAGGGCGTGCTGAGCAATGCGATCACCGTGGCGCCGCGCGCGGCGGCCAGCATCAGCAAGGCGCAGGCCTTTCTGCACGAGATCTCGATCGAGGGAAATCTCGTCGAGCAGATGGGGCTGTCGGGCATCGGCTTCGCCCTGCGGGCGGGTGCCAGGCTCGCCGCTGCGGCGGGCGCCACGCTGAGCACCAACGATGCGAAGTCGAACCTGATCGGCATGGTCGACACCGCGCTCGGCACGCTGGCGCTCACGCCGCTGCTGCGCGCCACGCATCCGGTGCGCGACCTGGAGATCCGCTGCAACCGCCTCGTGCACAACCTGCGCACGCCCTTCACCGAGGAGATGCTCGCGCAGGCGCAGCAGATGGGGCGCGGCGGCATCTCGCTGGCCATCGTGGACGGCGCTGCCATCAGCGAGAACCACATCGAGGACAACGGCGTCAACGCGATCGACCCGGCCTGCGGCATCTTCATCGGCTGGGGCAACGACGTGGACATCGGCGGCAACGTGATCGCGGCCAACGGCGCCATCACGGCCGACTACGAACAGCGCCGCCGCGCCGGCCTGCGCGGCGGCATCTACGTGCGCTTCAGTGGCGCGCTGACGAACCAGCTCTCCACGTCCACCGGCCGCAAGGCGGCGCTGCGCCTGCACGACAACCGGGTGGACCAGCCCGCAGGACGCGCGCTGACGGCCTTCGCCTTTGGGCCGATGTCGGTCGTCTCCAACCACCTGAGCAGCGCCTACACGGGCCGCTTCGGCATCATCGACAGCGCCATCGGCGGCGTGCTGCTGCTGAACCTCGGCGGCATCCACCGCCTGATCGCGCGCCTGGCCGGCAGCAAAATCGACAACAACCGCATCTTCGTGAACCGCGCCGAGGCCGCCCTGCCCGGCGGCGAGACGATCTACGACGACAACTTCGTGCGGGTGGATGCGGTCAACCGCTCGATGATGGCGCAGGCGCTGGTCTGCCTGGACGACCTGGGCTACTCCAGCAACACCAGCGCCGCGTATTGCGCCGACCCGTTCTTCCTCAATACCGCGCTGGTCGCCGATACGCTGCGCGCCACCGGCGGCCGGCTGCGTGAGGAAGCGACGCGCACGCTCTCGATGCTGAGCCTCGCGATGCGGGCCAACATCACCTCGCAGAACCATGCGGATCACTGCATCTTCGCCCTGCCCGCCAGCAGCTCCACGCACGTGCCGCGCACGGTGGATGTGCCGAACCACGTCTTCGACTCGACCTTCTGCCGCAGCGCGACCGGGGCGAACCAGTCGATCGGCGTGTTCGCTGCGCCGGCGCTCAATGCCTATTCCGCAGACCTGGGCGGCACCGTCGCGACCGATGCCTTCCAGGCCGACGAGGTCGCGACGCTGGGGCAGCGCTACGCCGGCAATGGCGTGATGCAGGTCAACACCACGCAGGTGGCGATGACGCAGCGCTACCAGGTCGAGGCGAAACGGATGGAGGCGAAGCTGGGCGCGCAGCACCCGACGACGGTGGCGCTGAACGCGCGCGTCGAGGCTGCGGTGAGCGCGCAGTCGCTGCTCTCCACCGGCGCCGAAGCCGTCGCCACGACAACGCCCACGCGGCCCGACGGTGGCAGCACCTTCAGCGGGCGCCTCGTCAACACGAAGGGCCAGGGCCTCGGCGGCTACTCGATCGAGCTGCTCGTCAGCACGGCGGGGGCCGCGGGCTCGACGCAGGTCGGCCGCACCGACGCCAACGGCGGCTTCGGCATCGCCTTCGACGCCAACACCACCGCGCGGCTGCAGCAACTCGGCAAGCTCACGCCGCGCGTGCTCGATGCCAATGCGAAGGAAGTGCTGCTCGGGCCGGATCCGGTGACGATGTCGCCCGGTGCCGATGTGCAGATCACGCTGACCCTGCCGCTGCGCATCGTGCCGCGCTCGGTGGTGATCGACGGGACGGTCATCTACGGGACGGGAACGCCGCCGCCACCACCTCCTCCACCCCCGCCGCCACCACCGCCACCGCCACCGCCACCGTCACCACCGCCTCCTCCTCCGGCACCGCAACCACCGCCGCCCCCGGTGCCGCCGCCTCCGCCGCCCACGCAGATCCGGACTGCGCTGGAGAAGCTCGACATCAGTGACGACCAGCGCAAGCAGCTCCGCGCCGCCGGCATCGTGGATGTGGAAGGCATCATCGAAGCCGGCCAGGACAAGCTGGCCAAGATCTTCGGCAGTGCGGACATCGCCAAGCGCGTGTTGGCGCTCGCGATGGCGCTGCTGAAGCGCAACACGACGCCGCCCCCGCCTGCACCGACGCCGAAGAAGAGCAAGCGAGGCAAGTAAGCAGCAAGGCCGCGCCATGGCGAATGCAGTCCACGCCACCCGCAAGGCCAGCCCGCCGCGCAACGCCGCAGCGGCGCCGCGCGAGGCCGCGCAGGGGAACAAGCGCTCGGCGCGGGCCGCGCCGGCGCCGGGCGCTTGCGCCTGCGGGGGCGGCTGCCCGCGCTGCGCCGCTGCTGCTGCCACTTCTGCCTCGGGCTGGCCCGCGAGCGTGCTGCGGCCGATGGAGTCGGCCTTCGGCACCGACTTCTCCGACATCCGCCTGCACCGCGACTCGCGCCGCGCGACCGAGCTTGGCGCGCTGGCATTCACCCAGGGCCGGGAGGTGCACGTGGCGCCCGGCCGCTGGGCGCCCCATTCGGCCGCGGGCCGCGAGCTGATCGCGCACGAGCTGGCGCATGTGCAGCAGCACCGGCAGGGCCGCGTCGGCGGGATGCATGGGCAGATCAACGCGGAACCGACGCTGGAGCACGAGGCCGATGCGCAGGCTCGGCGCGTGGTGCAGGCACGGCCGCTCGGAACGGGAACGCCCATCGCCGTCAACACGCCAGCCACCGGCCCCGTCCAGCGCGTGCCCGATCCCGAAGCTTGCGCCGCGCCCGCCGGCATGGCCTGCCAGACGCTCGCCACCGAGCCGGCCGCCGTCAGCCAGGCCTTCGCCTATCCGCAGAACTCTGCCACGCTCACCCGCGCCTGGCGCACGGCCATCGACGCCCTTGCCGCCACCTGGCACGCGCAGGGCGACAGCGGCGTGATCCGCGTGGACGGCTATGCCAGCGCCGAAGGGCCGTGCGACTTCAACTGGTCGATCTCCTGCCAGCGGGCTCAAGCGGTGGTGGCCGAACTGACGAACCCGATCGACGGCAGCCCCGGCGTGCCGGCTGCGCGCATCGACGTGTTCGCCCACGGAGAGAGCAATGCCGCGGGCGCGGCGCTGCCCGGCAACCGGCGGGCGACGATCAGCCTGCCCGGCGCCGACCCCGGGCTCTCGCAGGCACACGGCGCGGACCAGCGGGCCGACGCGGCGGGCCATGTCTCCACGGTGCCCGATGCGGACCTCGCCCGTGAGTTCGGCTACGAGCTTGACCCGAGCAGCCGGCCTGCCCCGGTGGTGCCGCCCGTGGTGCCGCCGGGCGGCCCGCCAGGCGCTCCGCCGGTGATCCCGCCCCCGCCGCCGCGCGTGCCCTGGGACGGCGTGGCGCAGAACGCCACGCCGGCCGAGACCGCGCGCGCCGACGCCGCGCGCAGGGCGATGACGACCGAGCTGTTCGCCGCGTACGACGCCTACCTGACCTTCTTCCGCCCCACCGTCGTCGCCCAGTTGGCGCGGCCTCGCGTGCCCTTCACCGCCCCGGCGGCTGCGGCAGGCGCAGCGGCGAATACGGGCGTGGTGGACATTGCCAACCAGGCGCGTTCGGTGCTGGAGAACCGCTTCGGTGTCTCGATGGATGCCTCGGCGTCCACCGCCGCCCAGGGCTACAACCGCGCCGCCCGACACGCCGCCCCGACGGCCGACCCCAACATCTTCGACCCCTACAGCGCCGCCGACCGCCAGGCCGCCACGGCCACGCCCGACCTCGCGCCCGGCGTGGCCTGGTGGCTGTTCGAGAACGACGTGCCGGGCGCTGCCGGCGCCGCCGGCTCGCGCGACTTCGCAACCACCGTGCTGGCGCGCCACCACTACGCCACGCAGGACCCGGGCGCCGAGCAGTTCCGCAGCGATGTCGCGCTGGCCTACGCTGCCGCCCGCACGCTTCCCGCTCCCGGCAACCGGCGGCAGCTCATCGACTACCGACTGGCCCAATGGAGCGAACGCGGGCGCTTGGGCATCACGCTGCAATCCGCGTTCGACCCCGGCCCGAATGCCAACCGCGCGCAGCTGTTTCAACGCTGGAACCTCTTCAAGACGGCGACGCACGAGAGCCTGCATCTGCGCGCGCATCCGGCCTTCGACGCAGCCGACAAGGGCCGCGGCGCGCTGAAGGAAGGTTTCACCGAAATGTTCACCGTCTCCACGCTGAACACGGGCCTGCTGGCCGGCGTGCGCGCCGGCACGAACGAGCCGCTGCGCCACGTCGTGGAGGGCCAGGTCACGACGCCCGCACCGGACGCGTCGCTCATCACCGACGCGGTGACGCCCGCGCAGTACGCCGACCACCGCGCCGCGGCCGAGCGCATCCGAGACGGCGGCACGCCCGCGGGTGGCATCCTGCATGGCGGCATCGGCGAGGCCGGCGTGCGCGCGGTGTACTTCCAGGGCCATGTGGAGTACCTCGGCCTGGATGCCCACGGCGACCCGCTCGGCGGCCTGCCTGCGGCCGGCGTGCCGCGCACGGTCCACATTCCTGCGGGCATTGCCGGCCTGAACGAACTGGCGCTGCGCAGCAACGTGCCGCGCGCCACCATCGAGGCGGACAACCCCGGCATCGCCTCGCCGCTGCCGGCCACGGCCGTGCTGCAGGGCTGCGAGGAGCACGTCGTGGTGACGAGCAATACCGTCTTCCCGCGCACCAACGTCGCCGAGAGCGCGACCGAGACGCGCGAGCAGATCGCCACGCAGCACGGCGTCTCGGTGGCGGCGCTCGCGCAGGCCAACCCGGACATCCCGCTGGATCCGGTCACCCACGCCTGGCCGCCGCTCGCGACGGGCCAGCGCATCCTGATCCCCGCACGATGAACAGGACGTCCGCCCGCGCGCCATCCAGTCACCCGCGTGCCGTGACTGCCGATGCGCCGCATCGCCGCGCCGCGCCGCAGCAGCAGGCCGCGCACGGCGGCTGTGCCTGCGGCGGCGGGTGTCCGCGCTGCCGCGGCGCGGCAATCACCGGCTCCGGCTCGGTGCGCCAGAACGAGGCCGAAGCCGAACGCGCCGCGCATGGCGCCACGCGCAGCTCCACTACTGCACCCGCAGGCGGACTGCGTCCGCTGCCCGCGACCGCGCCGCCGCCGGGCGTGCGGTCCGCCGGCCAGCCGCTGCCGGGCGCGGCGCGTCATCAGCTCGAATCGGCCTACGGCTGGGACCTCGGCGCCGTGCGCCTGCACAGCTCACCGGCCGAACGCGGCGAGGCGCATGCACGCGGCGCACAGGCCTTCGCGAGCGGCAGCCACATCGTGCACGGCGGCCGCGGCGCGCAGCCCACGCCGCATGTGCTCGCGCACGAGGTGGCGCATGTGGTGCAGGCGGCGGTGCACCCGGGCGCGGCGGGGCTCGTCCACCACTTCGAGAGCCCCGAGCACGAAGACCTTGGCGACAGCGCACTGCAGGACCTGCTCGCCTTCCTGAAGACCGAGGAAGGCAAGGCCTGGGCCGCCAAGCGCGGCCTCGATGCCGCCGCGCTCGCCAGGCAGATCGAGGACGACCCGCTGAAGCAGGCCGGCGGGCGCATCACCGCCGGCACGCGCATGCGGGACGGTCATCTGCAGAAGGTCGGACTGACGCCCGGCGAGATCATCGCCCTCTCCGGCGACCTCTACGACGGACCCGATGCCATCGCTTCCGCCGCGAAGCAGAACGTCGCCAAGGGCGACGAGAAGAAGGGCAACGAGATCGACCAGTTGCTCGGTGCCATCGGCCAGGAACGCCGCGGCGAGCTGGACGACTCGAACAAGACCTACGAGTCCATCACGCAAGGCCGCTACCTGACGATGGCCAAGTCCAACGACGCCCACTTCGCGCCGAAGAATCGCGCCGAATGGCGCCGCCTGCACGAGCAGGCCCTGGTCGAGGCGAAGACCGCCGGCACCAGCGAAGGCGCGATCAACCATGCCCTGCTGACCGACGCCGCGGGCGGCCACTTCCTCACCGATGCCTATGCCTCCGGCCACCTGTTCAAGAAGAACGAGCTACTGGCCGCGATCCAGCTTCACCTGGCGGCGAATCCGCTGCGCACATCGAGCCCCGAGGTGCAGGGCTATGCCGCCGTCGTCTCGGTGAGCGGCAATGCCGACCAGCTCCTGCTGAAGAACATCCACGACCGCCTCAACCAGGAAGGCTTCGACGTGACGAATGCCGCTGGCATGAGCTGGCGCACCTTCGGCGACGCGGGGCTCTCCAAGGCGCCGGACACGCAGCGCATCGCCTCGCTCGCGGTGTTCACCTCGCGCCAGCAGGTCTACGCCGCGCAGCGTGGCGAGTCGCCCCAGCCCAAGGCCGTCGAAGATCTGATGCCGGACGACGCGACCCTCGCGCGCGCCACGCAGACCGCCATCGGCTACATCCCCTGGGCCGCGGCCAACGTGCAGGGCCTGATGTACCGCGGCCGCAAGCTCGCCACGCTGCAGTTCCCGCCCGTGCTCGGGCAGATCATCGAATCTAACCTGTCGACGATCGCCAATCCGGGCCGCGAGCGGCAGCTGCTCGATCTGCAGAGAAGCAGCGAGACGACGAATTCCGGCCCGCAGTTGGCGCCGCAGTTCACGCTGCTGGATTGGAAGTAGGGAGCGGGCGACGACCATGGCTGCCACCTGCACCGCCTGCCGGGCCGGCAAGGACAAGAAAGCAGCGAGCCCGAAGAAGGCCACGCCTGCGCGGGCGCGCGCTGAGCCGGCGCAGGCGGCCGCAACAACCTCGCCGCTGCTGCGCGCGGCCCCGGGTAACGCCAACGGGAACGGGCACTGCGCCTGCGGCGGCGGGTGCCCGCGATGCCGGCAGCGATCGGCGTTGCGGGCACTGCATCTTGGCCGCAACGATGCAGCGGAAGAAGCGGCGGCGGATCGTGCTGCGACGCGGGTGAGCGGGCTCACGGCCCGACATCGCTCGACCGAGGCCGGCGAAGGGCAGGCGCACCTCGACGATGTGCCCTTGGCGTTACGCGGCGGCGGGCAGTCGCTCCCGGCGATGCAGCGCCGGACGCTCGAAACAGGCCTCGGCCGCGACCTTTCCGGCATCCGCCTGCACCAGGGACCGGCGGCGCAGGCAAGCAGTGCCACGCTGCGTGCCCGCGCCTACACGCTCGGCAACGACGTGGTGCTCGGCCGCGGCGCACCGCCGCTTCACACACGCGCCGGCCTGCACCTGCTGGCGCACGAGTTGGCGCACACGGCGCAGCCTGGCGCTGCGAACACCGTGCGCCGGGCGCCGTTCGACTACGAGATCGACGATCTGCCCGTCGGTGCCGCGGCGGACACGAGCACCATCTACTTCGACCGCGACAGCGTGACCCTGTCGCCCGGCGAGAAAGCCAAGATCGCCGGGCTCGTCACGCCACCTGGGCAAGACCTGACCCTGCATGCCTACTCCAGCGAGGAGCCGAGCATGATCGGCCGCATCTTCCAGGCCAATATGCGGCTGGCCTCCGTCGACGCCGCGCTCGCCGCCGCCGGCCACACCGGCAAGCGCACGCTCGTCCCGCATCCGGACGATGGCCTGGGCAACCTCGACTACCGCTCGATGCGAACCGTGCAGGTCTTCCCCACGCCGGTCGGCATGCCCGCCGCTCCGCCGCAAGCCAACGCCTGCCAGGCCGCAGGCGCCGAAATCGCCACCGGGGCCGAGAAGACAAAGTGCGAGAACGCCTTCAAGGTCGCCTTCCCGATCGCCAAGGCCATCGTCGACAAGGCCGAGAAGGATGTCGTGACCACGCCGACCGCGGCGGCCAATGCGCTTGTCGCTCAGTTCTTCGCTGGCGTGGCGCGCCCGGACGTGGACGCCACCGTCTCGGCTCTCGCCGCGCAGGTGCGCAACCTGCAGGCCGCGCACGAATGCCACACCGTCTGCGACGGCGGCTGCAAGCGCCCCGCCTTCAACGACGGCCACGGCCTGGCCCCGCCGCCCGCCGGAGCGCTCATGAAGATCTGCCCCGACTGGGTCAGCGCACCGCTGGACTTCCAGGTCGACATACTGATCCACGAGTCATCGCACGGCACGCCCGCCGGCGACATCGTCGACGTGGCCTATCACAACACCCGGCTCGTGCCCTTCCTGCTACCCGCCGACGCGAAGCGCAACACAGACAGCTACGTGATCCTGATGCGCCTTGTGCACAAGGCCGGCAGCATCGGCGTCGGTCCCGTTGCCGCCGACACGCTCAAGGGCATGACCGCCGTCGGCGCCGGCTCGGACACCGAACAGACCCAGCGCGCCGTCGCATGGCTGGAAAGCTGGCTCAACTACGGCGACTTCGACACCAGCGTTCTCTACGCCACGCTGCAGGCCTCACTGCTCGCCGGCCATTGGGACAACTCCGGCACCAACGAGTTCAACATCGAGACCCAGCACCGCCTCGCCCTCGCCTTCCCCGGCGACTTCACCGACCCCGGCCCCGACCGCGCGCCTCGCACCACTCCGCCCGCGCCCATGGCGACGAGCCTGGACAAGGAACGCGTCGCCGCCCTGCACGACCGCTTTGCCGAGCTCTACCGCGCCGTCAACCAGCGCCCCATCACCGTCACCCGCGGCCCCGCCGGGGCCGTCGAAAAGCGGGACAACACCGTCAGCCACCCCTACCTGCTCCCCACCGTCACCGTCTCCCCCGCCTTCTTCGCCCTCGGCAAGGTCGACCAGGTCAAGCGCCTCTTCGGCCTGATGGTCCACGGCCGGTACGACATCAGCGCGCCGTTCGAAGCGAAGTACGTGGATGCGCTGGACAGGATTCATGCGCACAGGAAGATGGGGCCGTGAGTCGTCAGCCGGGTGAAGCCGTCTCCATACGCCCCTTGCCTGCCCGCTTCGCCTTGAGCATCGCCTGGTCAGCCAGGGCCAGCAGGACCGTGCGATCCGTCCCGTGCTGCGGCGCGAGCGCGACGCCGACGCTGGCACCCACCTGCACCTCCTTGCCGCCGGGCAGCGTGATCGGCTGCTGAAGGCTGTCGATCAGGCGCTCGACGACGGCGCGCCATTCGGTGTCCTCTGCAGGATCGAGCAGGGTCAGCAGCACGACGAACTCGTCGCCGCCGACCCGGGCCGCCGTGTCGTCGCGGCGCAGCGCGCGGGCGAGGCGGCGGCCGATCTCGGCCAATAGCGCGTCACCGGCGTCGTGGCCGCATTCGTCATTGACGCGCTTGAATCCGTCCAGGTCCAGGTAGCAGACGGCGAGCCGCGTGTTGGTGCGGCTCTGCGTCGCGAGCGCCTGCCGCAGCCGGTCGGCCAGCAGCAGGCGGTTTGGCAGGCCGGTGAGCGCGTCGTGGAAGGCGATGTGCTCGGCGCGGGCCTGCGCGTCTTTGACCGCGCCGATGTCGGCCATGGTCCACAAGGTCACATCGCCATCGAGGCGCACGCCGCTGAGGTCGATCCACAGCAGGTGGCCGTTCTTGTGGCGCATCTGCAGCTGGGTGCGGTAGTGCCGGCCGTCGTTGAGCAGCGGATAGCCCTCGCTGCCGACCCGCTCGTAGGAGGCGTCGTCGGGGTACAGCAAGCGGGTGGGCGCACCCTCGAGCTCCCGCGCTTCGTAGCCGAAGAGGCTTGCCAGCGCCCGGTTGTGCCAGGTCGCGTGCCGGTCCTTGATCTTGACCATGCCGACGATGTCGTTGTCCAGCATGGCCGATTGCTCCTGCATCAGGCGCTCGACCCGCGCCGACGAGGCCTCCAGCGAGGCGAGCAGGCGCTTGCGCTCGGTGATGTCGCGGGCCGACGCGTAGATGATCAGCTCCCGGCCGATCTGGGCGACGCTGATCTGCAGCTCCACGTCGATCAGGTGCCCGTCGCTATGCCGGTGGCAGACCTCGACGCGCTGCCGGTCGCCGTCCTTGAGGCGGGCCAGCCAGGCGTTGACCTTGGTCTCGTCCTGGTGGGCGTCCCAGGAGCTGATGTGGCGGCCGAGCAGTTCTTCGCGCGTGGCGCCCAGCATCGCCGCGAACGAGTCGCTCATGCCGATCAGCCGCCCGCCGCTGTCCATCACGTGGATGCCGTCGCCGGCCACGCGCAGCAGCGATTGCATGCGCTGCGCCTCGGCGCTCAGGGCGCGCAGGCTGCGGTTCTCGCGCCGCGCTGCGCGGTAGACGGCCACGGTGGCGCTGGCGAACAGCAGCCAGGCGAACAAGGCGAGCAGCGCCACCTGCCGGACCTGCGCGCGCCAGGGAGCGAAGTAGCGTTCGTTGTCCAGCCCGGCGAAGACGATCAGCGGCCAGCCATCGACGGCCCGGTAGGCGGTCGTCCGCTCGACGTTGTCGAAGGCGGTCTTCGACACGACGGTGCCGCGCTCGCGGTTGCGGGCCAGCTCGTCCTTCAGCGTCTGCGAGGTCAGCGTGCTGCCGATATCCGGCTGCGCGCTGCTGCCCGGGGAATGGCGGGCGATCAACTGCATGTCGCCCATGCGCAGGGTGACGACATCCTGGCCCTCGACGTCGTAGGTGGCGAACAGCTGACGGAAGTAGTCGGTCTGCACGCTCGCGTAGAGCAGGCCGGAGAACTGGCCGCCGAGCCGCATCGGCTGGGCCAGCCCGATGACCCAGTGGCCCGACACGCGCGACCGGAACGGCCCGGCCGCGGCCATGCTGTCGTCGCTCTGGGTCCGCGCCTGGATGAAGTACGAGCGGTCCGACACATCGACCGGCGCGCCCGCCCGCAGGCCATTGCCCCAGCGCACCAGGCCCTTGGCATCGGCCATGCGCAGGCCTTCGGCCCCGGGCAGCAGGCGGCGGCGTGCGTCCAGCACGCGGGCGATCTCGGCGTCGTCGAGCCGGCCTCGGGCGTGCAGTGCTTCGAGTTCGTCGGTCGCAGCGTGCATCAGGGATTCGACCCGCCGCAGCTCCGAGGCCACGTTGGCCTGGGCGATCGCGGCCAGGTCCTCGGCGTTGTCGCGGGCTTGGCGCATGTAGGCGCCGTGGCTCGTTTCGGCGACCAGCCAGACTAGCCCGGCCAGCAGCGTCGCAACCGCGAGATTCGTCAACAGCATCGCCAGCAGAAGGCGACGCCGCGGCCTGGGGCCGGGAATCACGATCGATGAATTACCGAGCGGCATCGGTGTCCTCTTCTTATTCGGGCCCGCTCCCTGCCTTCTTGTCTTCCTGCCGGACCATTATGAATCCGGCGGCACGCCGGTTGCCCATCCACGGCGCCCTGCACCCCGCAATCGCGTGACGCTGGCAGACTGTGCAGATGGAATCCGACGACAAGACCTTCATCGCCTGCCGGCACTGCCTGGCAAAGAATCGTGTGCCGAAGGCGCGCCTCGCCGAAGACCCGGTGTGCGGCCGCTGCGGCCATGCGCTGCTACCCGGCGAGCCGGTCGAACTCAGCGACGCGAACTTCGACGAGGTGACCCGCCATACGGAGCTGCCGGTCATCGTCGACTTCTGGGCGGCCTGGTGCGGGCCCTGCCGGATGATGGCGCCCCAGTTCGAGCGCGCCGCCGCCGAGCTGAAGGGCCGCGCGCTCTTCGTCAAGGTAGACAGCGACGCCAACCCGTGCACCGCGCAGCGCTTCCAGGTGCGCAGCATCCCGACATTGGTGAAGCTGAACCGCGGCGCGGAGGTGGACCGGCGCTCAGGCGCGCTGCCCGCGGCTCAGATCGCGGCGTTCGCGCGCTAGCAGGTAGTAGACGGCCGCCGCCACGACGATGCCGAGCACCGAGTGGATCGGGTGCTCCACCAGCATCATCGTGGCGAGGCCGCAGGCCCAGGCGACGATGCCGTTGCGCTTCCACTCGCTGCCGCTTCCGTTGCTGCCGCCCACGGGCCGGTAGGAGCCGGCCAGCCAGTAGTCGCAGACGATCACGCCGGCCACCGGCGGCACGGTGGCCGTCAGCAGCATCAGGAAATTGGTGAAATGGTCGAGGATGCCGCTGGCCGCCAGCACCGAGCCGAGCACGCCGGCCAACAGCGTTGCCAGGCGTCGCCGCGCCGGCGGCCAGTGCAGCAGGCCGTTCAGCGCCAGGCCGGACGAGTAGGCGTTCATCACGTTGGTGGTCCACGCGGCGACGATCAGCACCGACAGCGCCAGACCCGGCATGCCCATGCGCGCGTAGATCTCCACGATGTCGTAGGTCTGCTGCACGATGGCCAGCACCGCGCCGCAGGCCGCCATGCCCAGGGCCGAGGGGATCAGGCCCAGCACGGAGCCGACCACGGCATCGGTGCGGGTGCGGGCGTGCCGCGCGTAGTCCGGTGACACGACGCCGCCGACCGAGAAGAAACCGATGCACATGCCCACGGCGGCCAGGAAGTCGATGCGGCGCGCCGGCTCGGGCTGATAGTTCGCGATCAGCTCCCAGCTGTGGCTCTGGAAGGCCACGACCATCGCATAGGCCAGCAGCGCGATCTTGCAGGGCACGCCGATGAAGTTCAGCCACTTCACATGCCGGAAGCCGAACACCGCCGTCAGCATCATCAAGAGGCCCAGCAGCAGCGAACACAGCCACACCGGCGCCGGCAGCGCGAAGTACATCTGCATGATCCGCGCGAACGAGGCACCCGCCACCGCCGACTGCACGCCGAACCAGCCCAGCAGGGACAGCCCCAGCGCAATGCCCAGCACCACGTTGGCCCCGCCGCGGCCGAAGGCGCTGGAGGCGAGCTCCACCGTGTTCATCCGCTGCTCGACGGCCGCCACGCTCTCCAGGCTCATGAACACGGCCACGATCGAGAAGCCGATCAGGCCGGCCAGGATCACCTCCTTGAACGGCAGCCCGGCAATGAGCGTGCTGCCGATGAACAGCGACGGCACGCTGACCATGCCGCCGAACCAGATCGTCGCCAGGCCCAGGCTGCCGAGGCTGGCCTCCTTGTCCTCGCTACTGCTCATTCCTGCGCGCCAACCGGAATGGCCTCGGCCGTCACCAAGCCCTGACGGATCGCCACGGTCACGGCCGCACTGCGGTTGTCGACGCCCAGCTTGCGATAGATCTGCTTCAGGTGGAACTTGACCGTGTCGGCCGAGATGCCCATGGTGCGCGCGATCAGCTTGTTCGGCTGGCCGGCCACCAGCAGGTTCAGCACTTCCATTTCCTTGGCGCTGCACTGCGCGCGGCGCTGCGGGCGCGCCTGCGCGCTGCTGCCGCTGTTGTTGACCTTCTGCAGCGCCGACTGCAGCTGCGCGGACAGCGGCCCGGCCAATTGCTGAACGACCGGCACCACCTGCTGGCCCAGCTCCATCAGGAAGCCGTGCAGGCCGTGCTCCAGGATCGGCGTCAGCGCCGATTCAGCATCGCCCTCACCGGCGCCGTGGCCGCGGGTGCGCTGGTCCAGCAGCAGGCTCATCAGGTTCACGCGCCAGGCGGGCAGCTCCAGGCCCATGCCCTGCAGGATCTTCGCGGCCCGTTTCAGCCGCGCCTGACCCACCGACGGCGCACCGCCCGCCAAGTGCATGCGGGCCAGGGCCAGCGAGGCGGCTTCGAGGAAGCGCCAGTCGGGCTGCTCGGCGGCGAGTTCGTTCGTCAGGTCCTTGTCGAGCCCGGCGTTCGCCGCCTCCTTGCGCGCCTGGGCCGCCATGCCGCTCTGCGCGAGCAGGTCGATGCGCCAGACCATCGCCATCCGCTCCAGCCGGGGCATGTTGCGGCGGCGGGCCAGCAGCGCGGTCTCGTCCAGGATGCTCATCGCCTGGGCGCAGCCATCGTTGCGCACGGCGATGCGCCAGGCCACCTCGGCCATCACCGCGAACACGTCCAGCCAGCCGTCCACGCGCAGCAGCGAGTCCTGCACCGACTGGATCAGCGGTTGCGCTTCGGACCAGCGGCCTTCCCAGAACAGCTGCTGCGCCTTGAAGCAGCCGACCAGGGCCTTCATCGAACTGTCGGTGCCGAAGTTGGCCTCGGCCAGCGAGACCGCCTCATCCACCATCATCCGGCCCTGCTCCAGGCGGCCCATCACGCTGAGCGCCTGGCTCTCGTGCAGCAGGCAGAAGTTCTCGCCCAGCGGGCTGCGCACCAGGCGCATCCGCGTGCGCGCCGCGCGGGCGGCCTCGATCGCCTCGGCCATGTGGCCCAGCGCCACCGCCGACACGGCGCTGACGCACAGCAGGGTGGCCTGGCCCAGCGGGTCGTCCGGCAGGTAGCGGTTGGCCGCCTCGCCGGTGCGCGGCCAGCTCTTGGATACCTCCAGGTGATCAAAGTAGCTGTGCACCAGCGCTTCGATGACGACCATGTCGTGCTCGGCCGAGGCCGAGGGCTCGCGTTCCAGCCCGGCCTTGGCCAGCCGCAGCATCTCGAAGGCGAGCAGCTCGTCGCCGTGCTTGGCATGCAGATAGGCCTGGATCAGCAGCAGCTGCGGCTCGCTGCGCCGCGCCAGGTCGTCGAAGCGCTCCAGCAGCCGGCGCGTGTACTGGATGCCCATGTGCAGCACCAGCTTCCAGCCGCCGGCCTTCTCGATGAAGCTGACCGCCAGCCGCACATCGCCGGCCAGAAGCGCATGGGCCACGGCCAGCGACCAGTCTTCCTGCTCCGCCAGCCAGGGTGCGGCGGCGCGGTGGATCTCCCGGGCGCGCGGCTTGCTGAGGCGCGGGCGCAGGAAATCGGCGAAGAGCTGGTGGTAGCGGAACCAGGTGCGGGCGGCGTCCAGCGGCACCAGCAGCGAATCGATGCCTGACAGCCGCGCGAGGATCTCGGCGCTGTCGGTGCGGCCGCGCGCCACGTCGGCCAGCTCGGCGTTGAAGCGCTCGAACATCGAGGTCTCGACGAGGAACTGCCGGCAGTCCTCCGGCAGCTTGGCGATGACCTGCTCGGTGAGGTAGTCGGCCACCTCGGTGACGCGGCCGGAAAAGGCCTGCAGCCCGTGCGAGGAGCCCGGCCCCTCGGACACCCACAAGCGGGCAAGCTGGATCGCCACCGCCCAGCCTTCGGTGCGCGAATGGATGATCGAGGCCTCGAAGGAGTCGACGCCACCGCCCAGCATCGTCGTCGTCTCGCTCAGCGACAGCACCAGCTCGCTCGGATGCACCTCGTGCAGCAGCCCGCAGGCCTTCATCGTGGCCAGTGCCCAGTTCGGCCGTGCACGGGAGGCGATGACGATGCGCAGCCAGGGCGTGCCGCGCTCCAGCAGCATGCGCACGATCTCGTCGACACCGGGACTGGTGGCGCGGTGGTAGTCGTCCAGCATCAGGGTGACGCGGCGCTGCGCCCGCTGCACGGCCTGCAGCAGCGCCGAGACGGTGCGCATCGGGTCGGCCTCGAGCGTCTGCTCGTGCGCCCGGCGGACCAGCGGCCCGAGGTCGATGCCGGCGCGCTCGATCGCGAGCAACACGTAGGCGAGGAAGCTGCCCTCGTCGCGATCACCTTCGTCCAGGGTCAGCCAGGCCGCCTGCGTGGTGGCGCCCGCGGCCGGTCCGCCGGCGCGTTGGTAGAGGGCGTGGAGCTGAGCCAGCAGCGTCGTCTTGCCGAAACCGGCCGGCGAGATGATCAGCGACAGGGGCACGTGCTGCGTCTGTACCAGGCGCTTGAGCAGCCCGTCGCGCTGGACCGTGTCCAGTTTCATCTGCGGGGGCGTCAGCTTGCCGACCCACATCCAGGCGTTCGATTGCGAGCGCTTTTCAGGCATATGTTGATGATGCCAGCCATCCTTTTTATTAGGGGGGTGGCAAGTACCAAGTGACCTACCCGAATGGGTAGGGCAGCCCCTTGTCCGCAGGTGACCACCCGGTGCCACCACCCTGCCCCCGCCCGCCCCGCGCCACACTGCGAGCGATGGACGACAGGCTCAGCGGCAGATGGGGCGACGGCACGGTCGAGCTGGACCTGCTGCTGCGCGCCCGCAGCCCGGGCGGCGGCTTCAGCGGCGCCTGCTCGGGCCGCCCGATGCAGGGCTGCGCGCCGGCGAGCGCCGGTGCCAGCGCCGCCTTTGCCGGCGCCGTCCAGAGTGACGGCCAGCCCGCCGCGATGGCTGGCGTGCTGTTCCTGGACGCGCCGGGCGGCTTGCCGGTGTTGCGGCTGATGCACAGCCGCGCCGGCCACGAACCGCAGATGCTGACCTTGCGCCCGCTGGCCGGCCCCGAGGCCCTACCCGCCGTGCCGGGTCTTGCCCTGCCCCGGGGAGGCCGCACGCTGGATCTGCAGCGCCTGCGGCTGGTGAATCACGATCCGCGCTCGCCGCTGCGGCTGCTGGATCTGCTGGTCGATGCCGATGGCCGCTGCGTCGGCACCCTGGCCTCGCCCGCGGAGCAGCGCGGGGCGGTGCAGGGCTTTGCCGGCCCGCAGGGCCTGGCCTTGACGGCGGCCGCACCGGATGGGGGCAGCCTGTGCCTGGTCGGGTGGGTGGACCGCGACGCCGGCACGGCGGGCCTGGTCGTTTGCCAAGCACGGGCGCTGGCCTACGAGCAGCGGCAGGCAGCGGTGTCCTGGCGCATGGAGGCTTTCCGGATCACCCCGGGGTAGTCCGCGCCGCGGGCCTCACCTGCCCGTCAAACCGTTTGCCAGGCCCTGGCACTCGCTCTAAGTTTTGACGCCACGGGGCGCGCATCGCACGCGCCGTCCGGCCACCGAAACACCCAGCGAGGATCACATGATTGTTGACGAACTGCCGCAGCGCACCCTGCTGCGGCCGGGGCTGCGCTTACCCGCCTTCAAGGGCCCTTTCCAGGACAACGGGGCCAGCCCCTGGTATTCGCCGGTCCGGGTCGGCAACGGCCCGGCCGCGCCGATCCTGAAGCTGAACGTGGACACCGGCGCCCGCTTCAACTGGCTGACGTCCACGGCCTGCGACACCCGGGCCTGCACGATGCCGCAGCGCCGGCGCTTCGACCCGGCCGCGAGCTCGAGCTTCGTGGCCGGCGCGGGCGAGCCGCTGCGCATCGACTTCGGCCACTGGGGCGAGATGCTGGCCACGCGCGGCAGCGATTTCCTGAGCCTCGGCACGCTGCCGCCTCAGCGGGCCGGCTTCTATTGCACGACCCACTACGACGGCACGCAGTTCTGCGAGCTGAACTGGGACGGTGGCCTGGGCGTGCCGAACGGTCTGTCTCCCGACCCGCATTCGACCCACATCGTCGAGACCTTGCTGAACGCCGGCGTGCTGACGCCGGAGCGGGCCATGGTCTCCTTCCTGATGGACCCGGCCAGCGGCACCGGCGTCGTCGAATTCGGCGGCTACGACATGCAGGCGGTGGACGAGGACAGCGCCATCGAACTGCCCTTCGTTCCCTATGCGACCGGGCTGGACTACATCTGGACGACGCCGCTGCGCAGCTGGAAGGTCGGCCCGGTGGAGGTGGCGCGGGGGCAGCTCTTCTGCCACGACACCGGCTCCTCGCACTTCAAGGGCGACCCGGTGCTGCTGATGCAGGCAATGCACCAGCTCGAGCTGCAGCGCGGCCGCACCGGGCGCTATCCGCTGCTGGAACTGGACATCGGCCGACACCGTGACGACGGCCGCCCTGCCCGCCTGGTGCTCGGCGCCGACCAGTACGTCACCGAGATCGAGGCCGGCCAGGGCCGCGGCCGCACGACGGCCAACCTGAACCCGCTGGCCGGCTACGACGGCCTGCTGCTGGTCGGCTCGATCCTGCTGGACCACGTGTGCGCGGTCTACCGCTTCCAGGTCAGCGGCGCGCCGGGCCGCTACCGCGTGGCACCCGGCACGACCTGGATGTTCAACAAGCGGGGCGGTCCGCAGGTGATCCGCCCGTGATCGCGAAAAGGAGCAGAACCATGCTGAAGATCATGTACCTGAACGCGGTGGGCGTGCCCGCCTACGACGCCACCTTCGCGGCCCTCGCGCGCCGCTGCAAGGACCCGCGCAACCTCGTCACCGTGGCCTCGCTGGACCCGTCGGTCGGTGCGATGGACCACCTGGAGTACCGCGTCTACGAGGCGCTGATCGTGCGCGACGTGATGCTGGCCGCGCGCCAGGCCGCGCTGGAAGGCTACGACGCGCTGGCACTGGGCTGCTTCTACGATCCCGGCCTCGATGAAGCACGCCAGGCGGCCCGCGGCATGCCGGTGATCGGCCCCTGCCAGGCGGCGATCGAGACGGCGCTGCGCCTGGGCAACCGCTACTCGGTCGTCATCGGCCGCCGCACCTGGCAGGACCAGATGCACCGCACGATCCGCCGCTACGGCTTCGACGGCCAGCTCGCCTCGTTCCGCTCGCTGGACCTGGGCGTGCCGGACATGGTGGCGCAGCCGCGCGAAACTGAGCGCCGCATCATCGAGGCCGCCAAGCGGGCGGTGGAAGACGACCAGGCCGAGGTCGTCGTGCTCGGCTGCACCCTGGAATCGGGCTTCCACGAGACGGTGCAGGACATCGTCGGCGTGCCGGTGATCGACCCGGCGATCGCCGCGCTGAAGACGGCCGAGCACGCCGCCTCGCTGCGGGCGCTGTGCGGCTGGGGCACCTCGCAGCAGTGGAGCCTGAGGCCGCCACCGGACGAGGAGTTGCGCCGCTTCGGCCTGCTGCAGCAACCCTACCGCTTCGGCGCGCGGATCGACGTGCCGGTCGGCGCCTCGGTCCCCGCCTTGATGGAGTGATCCATGGAGTTCGCATCGTCATTGCCCTTGCAAGCGCAGCATCCGCACCTGCCCTCGCGTGCGACCGGGCGGGCGCGCGAGGTCATCGAGCGCTACCGGCTGATCCCCAGCGACGTCAGCCAGGCGCTGCTGCGCCGCTCAATCGGCCTGCCCGGCGGCCGCCACCGCCGGGAGCGCGTGCAGCCGGACGCGCAGGCGGTGGCCCAGCTGCGCCACATCTACGAGCGCTTCCGCGGCCAGGCGGCGCGCGTGCCCAATGCGCCGCGCAACCTGCCCTTCTACCTGGCGCTGCGCGCCCGCTACCCGGACATCGGCTGGGACGAGGCGGATCAGACGCTGCAGCTGCCGCAGTTCGCCGGCGTGGATCCGTCACTGGCGGCCCTGCTGCTGCAAGACCTGCCCGCCAGCGAGCTGAGCCTGGGCCCGCGGCAGCCGCCGGAGCTGGAGGCATTGCCGCCGGGCGTTGCCGATGAACTGCAGACCCTGTTCGAGGACGCGCACGTCGTCTCGCGCAAGGGCGAGGCGACGCGCGACTTCGCCCGTGTGCTGGCCCGCGGCCTGGCCGGCGAGCCGGTCCACCTGCTATGTCCCGTCTGCCCGGACTATGCGTACGAGCCGACCGGCAACCCCGAGCAACCCTGGCGCTACACCTTCAGCGGCATCGGCAGCGAGCCCGGCCTGGTGGCGGAACGGCTGCTGGAGGATCTGCCGCGCTTCGCGGCCCTCTTCGCGCGGCACGGTGTCGAGGCGCATTTCGTGATCGGGCAGGCGGACTTCGAGGTGCTCTCGGATGCGACGCTGCGCCAGGTGGGCGCGGACGCCGCCACCTTCCTGGCCCGGATGGCCGAGGGTGGCCGCCGTATCGAGGCCCGCACGGGCGGGTTGCCCGCGCGCACGCTGTTCCTCAGCGAGCTGGCCGGTGGGTTGACGGGCTGGAAGCAGCTTCACGCGGCCATGCGCGAGCGGCTCGGCGCGATCAGCCGTGGCGAGGCGGAAGCGGCAAGGCCCATCGACTGGGCCGCGATCCTGGAGGCGCGGCGCCCGCTGTACGAACGCTGGATCGGCCCGCGGGCGGACGACCACCTCGCCTTCCTGCTGAGCCAGGGGGCCGAGTACGCCGCGCTGGGCGAACTGGCGCGGCAGCTGTCAGCCAACAGCCTGATGCTGTGCTGCGACCACCATGCGATGACGCCGTTCTACAAGGCGCTACACGAAGTACCTGTCGTCTACCTGAGGCGCAATTACGCGTGAACGCGCGCGCTGTCGCTCCCGCGCGACATCAAAAAAGCGATGGCGGGCGCGGGATGCCATCCCTAGAATCACAAGTGAAGCAGGGCTTGACGGTCCGGCTTCCCTGCTTTTCCTCCCTGAGCAGGAGCTCCTAGAGCTTTTGAAGGCCTGGCAAGCGATTGCCGGGCCTTTTCTTTTTTTGTTCTTACCAATTGCGCTCAGCGTGGATGGTCGCAAGACCACCGATGACAGCTTGGTAGTCATCCTCGCGGGGTAGCTCCTCGCCGTCACCTACCCTGAAGAGTGGGTTCACACTTTGCAACAAACGGTTCGGGTAGTCGGGAACGGTCGATGCGCGTCGCCATCGCGATCCCGAAGCGACAACGGCGGTGCGGCGCAGCGCCCCATTGCACGTAAAGCAAACGAATTGGCAACACGGTGGCAATAAAAGAACCATAGGCACATTCACGAACACTTCATCAGCACTCCGAAGAATCGGCCGGCCACATCCAGGCACAACAGGAGTTCAACGATGAAGACCAAGAATCTGGCCGCCGCCGCACTGCCCGTGCTTTCCGCCCTCGCCTTCGCACTGGCCGCCGGCCCGGCCGCAGCCCAGGCCTCGCTGGAAGGCTGGGCGCTGATGCCCGCCAACACCTTCTCGCCCGGCCCCACCAGCGGCCAGTTCGCCAACGGCGCCGGCGGCAATCCGCTGCCCCTCGTCGGCCTGCAGCCGGTGCAGGGCTTCTCGGGCGTGCTGCAGGGTCCGGTGGCCGGTAGCTATCGCTTCATGACCGACAACGGCTTCGGCACGCAGGCCAATTCGGCCGATGCGCTGCTGCGCGTCTACGCGCTGACGCCGGACTTCCGCACCGCCACCGGCGGCAGCGGCACCGTGCGTGCCAACGACTACCTGAGCGGCGCCGCGCTGCCGGGCTTCAGCGCGCAGAGCAACATCTCTCTGTCCGACCCGAATCACAAGCTGGGCTTCACGATCCAAGCCGACTACACCCACTACTACAACAACGCCGCCAACCCGCTCGTCGACTCGTCGATCCGCGCGAACCGCCTGCTCACCGGCGCCGACCTCGACGTCGAATCGATGCGCAAGGACAAGAACGGCAATATGTGGTTCGGCGACGAGTTCGGCCCCTTCCTGGTGAAGACCGACGCCACCGGCAAGGTGCTGCGCAGCGAGATCTCGCTGACCGGCGTGAAGTCGCCGCAGAACCCCTACCTGGGAGGCGGCTCGCCGACCCTGAACTCCTCCAACGGCTTCGAAGGCATGGCGATGAACGCCGCCGGCGACCGGCTCTTCACCCTGCTCGAAGGCTCGGTGGCCGGCGACCCGGCCAAGAGCCTGCGCATCAACTCCTTCAACGTGGATACCGAGTCCTACACGGACCAGCAGTGGTTCTACAAGCTCGACGCCGACGGCACCAACATCGGTGACATGACGGCGATCAACGACCACGAGTTCCTGGTGCTGGAGCGCAATGGCGGCACGGGCACCTCGGGCACGCCGTTCAAGAAGGTCTTCCGGATCGACCTGAACGAGACGGATGCCAACGGCTACGTCGGCAAGCATGAGGTCGCCGACCTGATGAACATCGCCGACCCGAACGACCTGAACCGCGACGGCAGCAGCACCTTCACCTTCCCCTTCGTCACGATCGAGAACGTGCTGGTGCTGGATGCCAACACCATCCTCGTCGTCAACGACAACAACTACCCCGGCACCGGTGGCCGCGACCTCGGCTCCGACAACACCGAGTTCCTGAAGATCCACCTGGACCAGGCGCTGAATGTTTCCGCCGTGCCCGAGTCCGGCACGCTGGGCATGATGCTGATGGGCGGGCTGGGTCTGCTGGCGGTGTCGCGTCGTCGCCGCGGCTGAAAGCCCTCGTTACGTTCCCCGGCTCACAGGCCGGGGAACTGAAGCACAATGGTCCGGACAAGACGAACAAGATCCAGGGATTGACTTTCCTGCCTCGACACGCCATGCCGGACAACACGCTGCTTGACGACCTCGCCCATTCCGTCACCCATGCCCGGTCCCTTGAGGAACTGGCCCGTCCGCTGCTCGAGATGCTCGAGACCGTCACCGGCATGGAATCCGCCTACCTGACGACGATCGACCTGGGCAAGGGCGAGCAGCACATCCTCTACGCCCGCAACACCGCGAGCGACTTCGCCATCCCCGAGGGCCTCACCGTTCCCTGGGCCGACACGCTGTGCAAGCGTGCGCTGGACGAGGGCAAGCCCTTCAACAACGATGTCGCCAAGGACTGGGGCGACTCCGAAGCCGCCAAGGCCCTGGGTATCAGCACCTACGTCAGCACGCCGGTGCGCGTGGGCGACAGCGGCGAGATCTACGGCACGCTTTGCGCCGCCAGCCCGCACCGTCACATGATGGACCCGCACGCCGAACGCGCGCTGGCCCTGTTCGGCAAGCTGATCGGCCAGTACGTGGAGCGCGAGCGCCTGGTCGACCAGTTGATGAGGGCCAACGAGTTCCTGGCCCGGGCCGCGCTGACCGATACGCTCACCGGCCTGCCGAACCGCCGCGCGCTGCTGGAGCAACTGGGCCGGCTGCTTTCACAAGGCCGCCGCCAGCAGGTCGCCGTGCTGGTCGCCTACGCGGACCTGGACGGCTTCAAGGCGATCAACGACAACCACAGCCACGAGATCGGCGATGCCTTCCTGATCCAGGTCGCGCAGCGGCTGCGCGACTCGCTGCGCGGCGGCGACATGGCGGCGCGGCTGGGCGGCGACGAATTCGTCGTGGCCGGCCTCGGCCCGGCGCTGGACGGCAAGCTGGCCGAGGCCACGCAGGCCTTCGAGCGTCGCGTGTCGCAGGCCACGGTCGGGCGCTACATGCTGGAACCGGGGCTCGAACTGGACTACCCCGGCGCCAGCGTCGGCGCGATGGCCGTGCGCGCGGGCGTGCTGGACCCGGGCGAGGCGCTGCGGGACGCGGATGCGCTGATGTACGAGGTCAAGCGCCGGCGCAAGGCCTTGGCGGCACCGCCTGCAGAGCCGGTAGAGCCAGTAGAGCCAGCAGAGTCGCCCGTTCAGATCCCCAAGTAGCCCGCCAGCGCGGGATCGGCCGCCAGCTCGGCCGCCTTGCCGGCCATCGCCACGCGACCCTTCTGGATCACCACCGCTCGGTCGGCACCGGCCAGCACGCGGCGGTAGTCGCGATCGACGATCAAGGTGGCGATGCCGCTGGCGCGGATCTCGCCGATCACCTTCCAGATCTCGGCGACGATCAGCGGCGCGAGGCCTTCGGTCGCTTCGTCGAGGATGATCAATTCCGGGTGCGTCATCAGCGCGCGGCCGATGGACAGCATCTGCTGCTCTCCGCCCGACAGTTGCGCGCCGAGGTTGCCAAGGCGCTCCTGCAGGCGAGGAAAGGTCTGCAGCACACGCTCATAGGTCCAGTCGGCGCGGCCATCGAGCCCCTTGCGGGCGGCCATCAGCAGGTTCTCACGCACGCTGAGGTTGGGGAACACGCCGCGGCCTTCGGGCACGAAGGCGACGCCGCGACGCGCGATCTCGTGCGGGCGCGCGCGCGACACGTCGCGACCGAACAAGGTGACGCGGCCGTCGCGCTGCGGCACGTGGCCCAGCAAGGTGCGGATCAAGGTGCTCTTGCCCATGCCGTTGCGGCCCAGCAGGCCGACGGTCTCGCCGCGGCCGATGGCGAAGTCCACGCCATGCAGCACATGGCTGCTGCCGTACCAGGCGTGGACGTCCTGCGCATGGAGGATTGCATCCATCGCTCAGTGCCCTCCCAGGTAGGCGGCCTGCACGTCGGCATTCGCGCGGATACCTTCGGGCGCGTCGGACGCGATCACCGCGCCGTTGACCATCACGGTGATCCGGTCGGCGATGCGGAACACGGCGTCCATGTCGTGCTCGACCAGCAGCATCGCCTGGCCCGCCTTCAACTCGGCCAGCAGCGCGAGCATGCGTTCGGTCTCCTCGGCGCCCATGCCGGCCAACGGCTCGTCCAGCAGCAGCACGCGCGGCGCGGTGGCCAGGCACATCGCGATTTCCAACTGCCGCTTCTGGCCATGGCTCAGCAGGCCGGCGCTGCGGTCCAGCAGCTCGGCGAGGCCGGCGCGCTGCGCGGCGGCGCGGGCGGCCTCGTTCGTCTCCTCGCAGGCCAGCGCGCTCTGCCACCAGCGCCAGGCGCGCGGGCGGCGGGCCTGGGCGGCGAGACGGCAGTTCTCGAACACGCTGAAGCCCGGGTAGATCGTGTTGCGCTGGTAGCTACGGCCCAGGCCCGCGCGGGCGCGCCGCGGCTGCGACCAGGCGGAGATGTCCTGCCCCAGCAGTTCCACCGCACCCGAGGAAGGTGCGATCTCGCCCGACAGCAGATTGATCAGCGTGGACTTGCCCGCGCCGTTGGTGCCGATCACCGCGTGCACCTCGCCGCTCGCCAGCGCCAGGCTCACCTCGTTGACGGCGACGATGCCGCCCCAGCGGCGCGTCAGCCGCTCGCACTTCAAGAGCACATCAGTCACGGCGCGCCTCCAGTCGATGACGCCACAGCTGAGGGATGCCAACGAGGCCTTTGGGCAGCAGAGCTGCGCTGAGGATGATCGTCAGGCCCAGCCCCAGGTGCCAGTGCTTCGCGAAGCCGCCCCACACCGCCTCGGACTTGAAGAACTCCTCCAGCAAGGCCAGCGCGAAGGCGCCGATCAGCGCGCCGCGCAGGTGGCCGAGGCCACCGAGGATGATCATGATCAGCACCGAGCCGCTCTGGTGCCAGGCCAGCAGCTCCGGGTTGACGAAACCGTCCTTCACCGCGAACAGGAAGCCCGCCAGACCGGCGATGGCGCCCGAGACCGCGAAGGCTGCGAGCTTGTACGGGTAGGTGCTGAAGCCAGTGGCGCGCATCCGCTGCTCGTTGGCCTTGATGCCGGCCAGCGCGCGGCCGAAGGGCGAGCGCAGCAGCAGGCCCAGGACACCGAACACCAGCACGAGGCTGGCGAGCGTCAGCCCGTAGAAGGCCAACGGCTTGCCGAGGTCCAACGGTGCGACGGGTACGCCCGGCAGGTAGATGCCATCGGTACCCCCGCCCAGCGGCGTGTCGTGGACGACGTAGTAGGCCATCTGCGCGAAGGCCAAGGTCACCATGATGAAGTAGACACCCTTGGTGCGCAGCGACAGCGCACCCACCAGCAGCGCATACAGGCCGGCACAGAGCACCGCGGCGGGCAGCAGCCACCACAGCGCCGCGCCATCGAAGCGTGCCATCAGCAGCGCCGCCGCGTAGGCGCCGATGCCGAAGAAGGCCGCCTGCCCGAAGCAGACGAGGCCCGTCGCGCCTACCAGCAGCTCCAGGCTCAGCGCGAAGATGGCTGCGATCATGATCTTGATGACCAGATCCAGCCCATAGGCACCGGCGACCAACGGCCACAGGGCGAGGCCAGCGAAAACAAGTCCGACGAATACGAGTCTGGAAAACATCAAGCGACCTTGAAAAGTCCGTCGGGCCGCCACAGCAGGATCAGCGCCATCAGCACATACACCAGCACGCCGGCCGCCGAAGGCAGCAGCACCTTGCCGAAGGTGTCGACGATGCCGATCAAGAGCGCCGCCAGCAGCGCGCCGCGGATCGAGCCGATGCCGCCGATCACGACGACGACGAAGCAGACGATCAGCACCGTGTTGCCCATGCCCGGATAGACCGAGGACACCGGCGCCGCCACCATGCCGGCCAGCACTGCGATCGCGACACCGGCGGCGAACACGAGCCGGTACAGGAACTTGATGTCGATGCCCAGGCTCTGCACCATCTCGCGATTGCTCGCGCCGGCGCGGATCATCATGCCCAGCCGCGTGCGCGTCAGCACCAGGTACATGCCGGCCGCGAGCAGCAGGCAGACACCGCTGACGAAGAGCCGGTAGACCGGATAGCTCATCAGCTCGCCCAGCGGCAGGCTGCCGGCCAGCAGCGGCGGCACCGCCACACCGTGAACCTCGTCGCCGACCAGGATGCTGCGCATTTCCTCGAAGACCAGGATCAGCCCATAGGTCATCAGCACCTGCTGCAGGTGCTCGCGCTCATAGAGGAAGCTGAAGAAGGCCCATTCGAGCAGGTAGCCCAGCAGCACCGAGAGCACGATGCCCACCACCAGCGTCGAGAAGAAGCCGCCGCCGAAGGTGCTCTCCACGATCGGCGCCAGCGCGTAGGCCATGTAGGCGCCGATCATGTAGAAGCTGCCGTGCGCCAGGTTGATGACGCCCATGATCCCGAAGATCAGCGTCAGCCCCGAGGCGACGAGGAACAGCAGCAGCCCGTACTGCAGCGCGTTGAGGCACTGGATCAGGAAGGAAGCGAAGTCCACGCCGGCTTACATCCGGCAGCCCTTGCCCGGATCGGCCAGCGCCTTGGAGGCGACGCCGACGAGCTTGTTCTCCTTGCCGCTGACCTCGCGCAGGTAGAAGTCCTGCACCGGGTTGTGCGACTTGGACAAGGTGAACGGGCCGCGCGGGCTGTCGATCTTGGCCTTCTCCACCGCGGCGGCGAACTCGGCCTTCTTGCTGACGTCGCCCTTCACCGCGGCGAGGCCGATCGCGAGGATCTGCGCCGCGTCGTAGCCCTGCACCGCGTAGACGTCGGGCTGCAGCTTGTAGGTCTTCGCATAGGACAGGCGGAAGGCGTTGTCGCGCGGGGTGTTGAGGCTGTCGGCGTAGTGCAGCGTGGTGAACAGGCCGGCTGCATCGGCGCCTTGCGCTTCCAGCGTGCCGTCGGTGATGAAGCCGGCACCGTAGAGCGGGATGTTCTTCTTCAGGCCCGCCGCGGCGTAGTCTTTGACGAACTTCACCGCACCGCCGCCGGCGAAGAAGGTGTAGACGGCGTCGGGCTTGGTGGCGGCGATCTCGGTCAGCAGCGCCTGGAACTCGACGTTCGGGAACGGCAGGTTCAGCTCCTTCACCACCGTGCCGCCGCCCTTCTCGAAGGCCTCCTTGAAGCCGCGCACCGACTCGTCGCCGGCGGCGTACTTCCAGGTGATCGTGACGACCTTCTTGTGGCCCTTCTTCGCCACCACCTCGCCCATCGCGTAGCCCGGCTGCCAGTTGCTGAAACTGCTGCGGAAGATGTTGGGCGCGCACATCGGGCCGGTCACGGCATCGGCGCCGGCATTGGGCACGATCAGCAAGGTGCCGCTGTCCTTCGCGGCCTTGGCCATCGCCATCGCGACGCCGCTGTGCACGGTACCGACGATCACGTCCACGTTGTCGCGCTTGATCAGCTTGTTGACGTTGTCGGTGGCCTTGGCCGGGTCGCTCTCGTCGTCCACGCGCACGTACTCGATCTCGCGGCCGGCGAGCTTGCCGCCCTGCTCGGTGATGTAGAGCTTGAAGCCGTTGTCGATCGCGGTGCCCAGCGCGGCATAGGTGCCGGTGGCGGGCAGCATCAGGCCGACCTTCAGCTTGGTCTGGGCATCGGCGTTCGCTGCCAGTGCGAGCGCGGCCAGGGCCAGGGTTGCGAGCTTCATCGTCTTGTCTCCTTGATAGTTATGGCTGTGAAAGGACGAAGGTGTGAGCGAAGGTGCTAACTGCGGAAATGAGCGCATCCGGCCGGTCGCGGTGCGGCGAGTGGCCGCAGTCGGGCAGTTCCAGCAGGCGCGTCTGCGGCACGCGCCGGGCGATGCCACGGATCTGTTCCAGCGTACCGTACTCATCGTCCAAACCCTGCACCGCCAAGAGCGGGCAAGCGATATCCCTGATCTCGTTTTCGATAGACCAGTCGCGGAAGGCTGGGTCGAGCCAGATGTCGTTCCAGCCCCAGAAGGCGGAGTCGACGTCGGCATGGTGGCGAGCCAGCTTCGAGCGCAGATCGGTCGTCAGATAGGCCTCGCGGGTCTTCGCGATGGAGGCCACCGAGATGTCCTCGACCAGGATGTGCGGCGCCAGCACGATGGCGCCGGCCACGCGCTGCGGGAACTTCGCCGCGTGCAGCAGCGCGATCGAGCCGCCGTCGCTGTGGCCGAGCAGCCAGTAGGGTCGATCCACGCCGAGTTCCGCCAGCAAGGCGGGTAGCACGTCATAGGCCTGCCGATGCATGAAGTCGGGCGCCCAGCGCTCGTCGGGCGGGCGCGGCGTCGAACGGCCGTAGCCCGGTCGCGAGTAGACGAGGCCACGCCAGCCCAGCGCATCACACAGGCGCTTCGGAAAGTCACGCCACATCGATACCGAGCCCAGGCCCTCGTGCAGGAACACCAGCAGCGGCTGCTCCGCCCGCTCGGCATTGATCCATTGATACTCGATCACGAGTTTGCCGCCTCGCGCTCGCGCAGGCGGAAGCGCTGGATCTTGCCGGTGGCGGTCTTGGGCAGCTCGGCGATGAACTCGATGAAGCGCGGGTACTTGTAGGGCGCGAGCCGCTCCTTGACGAAGGCCTTCAGCTCGTCCTCGCCGGCGGCGCCGCCGGGCTTCAGCACGACGAAGGCCTTGGTCTTGGTCAGGCCGTCGGCGTCCTGCTTGCCGATCACGGCGGCCTCCAGCACGGCCGGGTGCTGGATCAAGGTGGCCTCGACCTCGAAGGGCGAGACGTAGATGCCGCTGACTTTCAGCATGTCGTCGCTGCGGCCGGCGTAGGTGTAGCTGCCGTCGGCGTTGCGGATGTACTTGTCGCCGCTCTTGGTCCAGCCGCCCTGGAAGGTGTCGCGCGACTTCTCGCGGTTGGCCCAGTACATCAAGGCGGCCGACGGTCCCTGGATGAACAGGTCGCCCGGCTCGCCGTCAGCAACCTCGCGGCCATCGTCGCCGCGCAGTTGCAACTCGTAGCCGGGCACCGGCCAGCCGGTGGTGCCGTACTGCACGCGATCGGGCCGGTTCGACAGGAAGATGTGCAGCATCTCGGTGGAGCCGATGCCGTCCACGATGTCCACGCCGAAATGCTCGCGGAAGCGCCCGCCGATCTCGGCCGGCAGCGCCTCGCCGGCGCTGGACGCCATGCGCAGCGCCACCTCGCCACGCAGCGGCAGCTCGGGCGAAGCCAACATGCCGGCATAGCCGGTCGGCGCACCGAAGAGCAAGGTCGGTTTCACGCCGCCCACCTCTCCTCGCAGCCGCTTGAAGCAGGCCGCCGGCGTCGGTCGTTCCGCCATCAGCAGCACCGAGGCGCCGACCGACAGCGGGAAGGTCAGCGCATTGCCCAGGCCGTAGGCGAAGAAGAGCTTGGCGGCGGAGAAGCAGACGTCATGCTCGGTGAGGCCCAGGATCGCCTTGGCATACAGCTCGCAGGTCCAGTAGGGATTGGCCTGCGAGTGGACCGTGCCCTTGGGCTTGCCCGTGGAGCCAGAGGAATAGAGCCAGAAGGCCGGGTCGTCGCAGCTGGTGGCGGCGGCCTGGGCGAGCGGCGCCTGAGAGTCGACGAAGGACTGGAACTCTTGCTCGCCGGCCTGTAGCGGCGTGCTCGGCTGCGGCTGCGAGACGACCACGGTGTGCAGCTCATGCGTGCCGCGCGCCATCGCCTCGTGCAGCGCCGGCAGTAGCGCGCCGGACACCAGCGCCGCCTGCGCCCGCGAGTGCTCCAGCATGTAGGCGTAGTCGTCCACGGTCAGCAGCGTGTTGACCGCCACCGGTACGATGCCGGCGTAGATGGCGCCGAGGAAGGCGATCGGCCAGTCGCAGCAGTCCTGCATCAGCAACAGCACGCGCTCCTCGCGCTTGACGCCAGCGGCCAGCAGCGCGGCACCGAGGCGGCGGGCGCGTTCTTCCAGTGCGCCGTAGCTGATCGAACCGTGGTCGTCGGTGAAGGCGGTCTTGCCGGCGCGCTGGGCGTTCGCGGCCAGCAGGTGCTGGGCGAAGTTGAACGTCCGCGGCGGCGCCTGGACGGTGGTGCTGCTGCTCATCTCGGCTTGCCTCCTGCCTTGCTTGCGGCTCGGTGATGCAGTATTGTGCGTAAATGCACTCTAGGACCCTGAAAATATCGTGTCAAGCAATATATTGCCTATCCACGGGTTAACACCGAACGAAGAAAGTGGCGAGGAAAAGAACCCCTTCCTCGTCGCGCTGGGCGAGCGGGTACGCTCCCTGCGCTCGCGCCGCGGCATGACCCGCAAGGCCCTGGCGACCACGGCAGACGTCTCCGAGCGGCACCTAGCCAACCTGGAGTACGGCGTCGGCAATGCGTCGATCCTGGTGTTGCTGCAGATCGCGCAGGCGCTGCAGTGCCCGCTGGCGGAGCTGCTGGGCGATGTCACCGCCTCCAGCCCCGAGTGGCTGCTGATCCGCGAGCTGCTGGAGAAGCGCGACGAGCCGACCCTGCGCCGAGTGCGCGAGGCGCTGCCGGGCCTGCTGGGCGAGGCACCGGCCGCCGACGCCGGCCGCAGCCGGATCGCGCTGATCGGCCTGCGCGGCGCCGGCAAGTCCACTCTGGGCCGCATGCTGGCGGAAGACCTGGACTACCCCTTCGTCGAGCTGAGCCGCGAGATCGAGAAGTTCGCCGGCTGCAGCATCTCCGAGATCCAGGGCCTGTACGGCCAGAACGCCTACCGCCGCTATGAGCGCCGCGCCGTCGAGGAAGCGATCCAGATCTATCCGGAGGCAGTGCTGGCGACGCCCGGCGGCCTGGTTTCCGATGCAGCCACCTTCAACCTGCTGCTGTCGCACTGCACCACCGTCTGGCTGCAGGCGGCGCCGGAAGACCACATGCGCCGCGTGATCGCCCAGGGCGACATGCGGCCGATGGCCGACAACAAGGAGGCGATGGACGACCTGAAGGCGATCCTCGAAGGCCGCTCGCCCTTCTATTCCAAGGCCACGCTGACGCTGGACACCAGCGCACAGGATCTGGGCGCGAGCTTCCAGGCCCTGCGGGCGATGGTGAGACAGACGCTGTCGCTGCCTGCGTAAATTTCCTTGCGGCGTCTTGACTGCAATTCAATGCATGCACTATGCTTCATAACATGCATTTAAATGCATTAAGGAGAGCCGCATGAGCACCGAGCCGCAACGAGTCGACTACCAGACCGACCCCTCCCGCTACCGCCACTGGAAGCTGAAGTTCGAAGGCCCCGTCGCCACGCTGGCGGCCGACTTCGACGAGAACGGCGGCCTGCGCCCCGGCTACAAGCTGAAGCTCAACAGCTACGACCTGGGCGTGGACATCGAACTGCACGATGCGATCAACCGCATCCGCTTCGAGCATCCGGAGGTGCGCAGCGTCGTGCTCACCAGCGCGAAGGACAAGGTGTTCTGCTCCGGCGCCAACATCTTCATGCTGGGCGTCTCCTCGCACGCCTGGAAGGTGAACTTCTGCAAGTTCACCAACGAGACGCGCAACGGCCTGGAAGACTCGTCCCGGCACAGCGGCCTGAAGTTCCTCGCCGCCGTGAACGGCTCCTGCGCCGGCGGCGGCTACGAGGTGGCGCTGGCCTGCGACGAGATCCTGCTGGTGGACGACCGCAGCAGCGCCGTGAGCCTGCCCGAGGTGCCGCTGCTGGGCGTGCTGCCCGGCACCGGCGGCCTCACCCGCGTGACCGACAAGCGCAAGGTACGCCACGACCTGGCCGACCTGTTCTGCACCAGCGTCGAAGGCGTGCGTGGCCAGCGCGCCAAGGACTGGCGCCTGGTGGACGACATCGCCAAGCCCGCGCAGTTCGCCGCCCGCGTGCAGGAACGTGCGATCAAGCTGGCCGAGCAGAGCGACCGGCCCGACAACGGCCGCGGCGTGGCGCTGACGCCGATCGAGCGCACGATCGAGGCCGACGCGCTGCGCTACGGCCACGTCACCGTCGAGATCGATCGCGACAAGCGCGTGGCCAGCTTCACGATCAAGGCGCCGACGACGCCGGTCGAATCGGACATCGCCGCGATCGAGGCGGCCGGCGCTGCCTGGTACCCGCTGGCCCTGGCCCGCGAGCTGGACGACGCGATCCTGTCGATGCGCACGAACGAGCTGGACATCGGCGTCTGGCTGATCAAGACCGAGGGCGACGCGAGCGCGGTGCTGGCCATGGACGAGATCCTGGCGCAGCACGGCAAGCACTGGTTCGTGCGCGAGACGGTCGGCGCGCTGCGCCGCACCCTGGCGCGGCTGGACGTGTCTTCGCGCAGCCTGTTCGCGCTGGTCGAGCCCGGCTCCTGCTTCGCCGGCACCTTCCTGGAACTGGCCCTGGCCTGCGACCGCATCTACCACCTGGCCCTACCGGACGACGAGGCGCGCGCGCCCAAGACCATCGTCGGCGAAGCCAACTTCGGCCGCTACCCGATGGTCACCGGCGAGAGCCGCCTGGCCCGCCGCTTCTACGACGAGGCGCCGGCGATGGACGCGCTGCGCGCCGCCGTCGGCCAGCCGCTGGACGCCGACGCGGCCTTCGCACTGGGCCTGGCCACCAGCAACCCCGATGACATCGACTGGGCCGACGAGGTCCGCATCGCCATCGAGGAACGCGTGGCGATGAGCCCCGACGCACTGACCGGCATGGAAGCGAACCTGCGCTTCAACGGCCAGGAGAACATGGCCACCCGCATCTTCGGCCGCCTCACCGCCTGGCAGAACTGGATCTTCCAGCGGCCCAACGCCGTCGGCGACAAGGGCGCGCTGAAGGTCTACGGCAAGGGCGAGAAAGCGCAATTCGACTGGAACCGTGTCTGAACCGGAGCGAGACGACATGAGCACGACGATCAACTACAGCGACAAGATCCCCAACAACGTCAACCTCTCCGAAGACCGCACGCTGCAGCGCGCGCTGGAGGGCTGGCAGCCCAACTTCATCAATTGGTGGGACGACGTCGGCCCCGAGGGCTCGACCAACCACGAGGTCTACCTGCGCACCGCCGTCAGCGTCGATCCGCAGGGCTGGGCCCAGTTCGGCCACGTGAAGATGCGCGACTACCGCTGGGGCATCTTCCTGAACCCGGGCGACGCGAACCGGCAGATCCACTTCGGTGACCACAAGGGCGAGAAGGCCTGGACCGATGTGCCCGGCGAGCACCGCGCCAACCTGCGCCGCATCATCGTGACGCAGGGCGACACCGAGCCGGCTTCGGTGGAGCAGCAACGTCACCTGGGCCTCACCGCGCCCAGCATGTACGACCTGCGCAACCTGTTCCAGATCAATGTCGAGGAAGGCCGCCACCTGTGGGCGATGGTCTACCTGCTGCACCGCCACTTCGGCCGCGATGGCCGCGAGGAAGCCGAGGCGCTGCTCGATCGCCGCAGCGGCGACGAGAACAACCCGCGCATCCTCGGTGCGTTCAACGAGGCCACGCCGGACTGGCTGGCCTTCTTCATGTTCACGTACTTCACCGACCGCGACGGCAAGTTCCAGCTGTCGGCGCTCGCTGAATCGGCCTTCGATCCGCTGGCCCGCACGACCAAGTTCATGCTGACCGAGGAGGCGCACCACATGTTCGTCGGCGAGAGCGGCGTCTCCCGTGTGATCCAGCGCACCTGCCAGGCGATGAACGAGCTGAAGACCGACGATGCGCAGAAGCTCCGTGCCGCCGGCGTGATCGACCTGCCGACCCTGCAGCGCTACCTGAACTTCCACTACTCGGTGACGATCGACCTGTTCGGCGCCGACCAGTCCAGCAACGCCGCCACCTTCTACAGCAGCGGGCTCAAGGGCCGCTTCGAGGAAGGCAAGCGCGAGGACGACCACATCCTGAAGGACCGGACCTACAAGGTGCTGGAAGTGCAGAACGGCCAGCTCGTCGAGAAGGACGTGCCGATGCTCAACGCGCTCAACGAGGTGCTGCGCGACGACTTCATTCGCGACTCGGTGGCCGGCGTCGGCCGCTGGAACAAGGTGATCGAGAAGGCCGGCCTGCCGATGCGCCTGACCGTGCCGCACAAGGCTTTCCACCGCAACATCGGCGCGCTGGCCGGCATCAAGATGTCGCCGGACGGCCGCGTGCTGAGCGAGACCGAGTGGCAGGCGCGCAAGGACGAATGGTTGCCCTCGGACGAGGACCGCGCCTTCGTCGCCAGCCTGATGGGCCGCGTCGTCGAGCCCGGCAAGTTCGCCAACTGGATCGCCCCGCCGGTGATGGGCATCAATCGCCAGCCGGTCGATTTCGAGTACGTCCGCTTCGGCTGAGCGTTAGCATCATGGACATGGCCGTCGCCGTCATCCAGCAGCACCTGATCGACCCGGAGATCTGCATCCGCTGCAACACCTGCGAGGCCACCTGCCCGGTGCAGGCGATCACGCACGATTCGCGGAACTATGTGGTCGACGCAGACAAGTGCAATCTCTGCATGGCCTGCGTGCCGCCCTGCCCCACCGGCTCGATCGACAACTGGCGCAGCATGCCCAAGGCGCGTGCCTACAGCACGGCCGAGCAGCTCGAATGGGATGTTCTGCCGGGCGAACTGAGCGCTGAGGAGCTGGCCGAGGCCGGCATCGCGCAAGCGGTTGCAGAAGCCCCGCCGCAGTTGATCGCGGAGCCGGCCGTCACCGCCTTCAACAGCGCGCAATACGGCGCGACGATCCCGCCCTGGTCGGCGGCCCACGCCTATGCCAATCTGTACGGCCCGAAGGCGGTGGAGAGGTCCGTCACGGCGACCGTCAGCGGCAACATCCGCGTGACCGAAGTCGGCCGGGAGTACGACACGCATCACATCGTGCTGGACTTCGGAGCGATGCCCTTTCCGGTGCTGGAGGGTCAGTCGATCGGCATCGTGCCGCCGGGCGTGGATGCCAGCGGCCGGCCGCATCACGCGCGCCAGTACTCGATCGCCAGCCCGCGCAACGGCGAGCGGCCGGGCTACAACAACGTGTCGCTGACGATCAAGCGCGTGCTGGAGGACTATGACGGCCAGCCCGTCCGCGGCGTCGCCAGCAACTACATGTGCGACCTGCAGGTGGGTGACACGGTGCAAGTGATCGGCCCGTTCGGCACCAGCTTCCTGATGCCCAACCATCCGAAGAGCCACATCGTGATGATCTGCACCGGCACCGGCAGCGCGCCGATGCGGGCGATGACCGAGTGGCGCCGCCGGCTGCGGGCCAGCGGCAAGTTCGAAGGCGGCAAGCTGCTGCTGTTTTTCGGCGCCCGCACGAAGGAGGATCTGCCCTACTTCGGCCCGCTGACCAGCCTGCCGCGCGACTTCATCGACATCAACCTGGCCTTCAGCCGCACGCCCGGCCAGCCCAAGCGTTACGTGCAGGACCTGATGCGCGAGCGCGCTGCCGACCTGTCATTGCTGCTGGCCGATCCGGCCGCGCATTTCTACGTCTGCGGTCTGAAGGCGATGGAGGAAGGCGTGATCCTGGCGCTGCGCGACGTGGCGAGCCAGGCCGGCCTGGACTGGGAAGCGACGGCGGCCGATCTGAAGAAGACCGGCCGGCTGCATCTCGAAACCTACTGAGCGGAACTTACTGGGCGGAGGCGACCGACTCGTAGGTGCTGATGGCCACCTGAGCCTGCGCCTGCTTGGCGTCGTAGGCCTGCTGCTCCTGCTGGGAGACGGTGCCGTCCTCGTTGGTGTCGGCGGGGTCGTAGGTCTTCTCGCTGCTGCTGCTGTCGGATGCAGAAACGGCGGCTTGGCGCGGCGCGCCCTGGGCGCTGTGCGCACCGCCCAGTGCTGCGTGACCACCCGACTGGCGGGCGGCGTCCATCTTTTCCGAGGCGGCCTTGAATTCGGACTCGGTGACCTTGCCGTCGCCGTCCGTGTCCATCTTCTTGAACATTTCCTCGGCCTTGGCCGTGTCCGAGCCTTCCTTGGAGATGCTGGCGAAGTCGGACTGGGTCAGGTAGCCCTTGTCGCCGCTGTCGAGCTTCTGGAACATCTCGTCGGCGCTGGGGCGTTTCTGGGCAGTGCTGCCGGCGCCGATGGCGGCGGCGCTGGACGATGAGAGTGCTGAGATCATCGGGAGGCTCCCGTTGGGTGTGCGATGACTCTTTTTCGTCCCTAAGGGCCTGCACTGAACACCAGCTTGGTGAAGCCGGGGTAAAGGTCTTGACACATAAGGGCGCCCCGGCGCCCAAACGCGTCAGCGCGCCCGCGAACCGTGCGCCAGGTAGATCGCCAGCGCCAGCAGCGGCAGCGCCGCGCCGACCGCGGCCACGCCGTGCCAGCCGCCGTGGAACAGCGGGCCCGCCATCGACGAGGCCAGGGCCGCGCCGGCGAACATGATCGCGACGTAGACGCTGTTGAGCCGGTTGCGCAGCGCCGGGTCCACCAGCAGCACCTCGCGCTGGCCGACCACGTGGTTGGCCTGCACACCGGCATCGATCGCGATAGCCGCCAGCACCATCAGCCACATCGGGCCGCCCTGCCAGGTCAGCGCGAAGCACAGCGAAGTGATGAGCATGGCGGCGATCGTCACGGCGCGCGTGTGGCCGTGGTCGGCCAGCCGCCCGGCCACCGGCGCGATCAAGGTGCCGCCCGCGCCGGCCAGCGCAAACAGCGCAATCGCGTGCTGCGTGTAGCCCTGCGCCAGCAGCAGCCAGGGCACGGCGGTCCAGAACAGGCTGAAGGTGGCGAACAGCGCGGCGTGCGACAGCGCGCGCTTGCGCAGCACGGGCTGCGTTGCGAACACGGTACCCAGCGAGGCGATCAGCGAGCCATAACTCGCCGAATGAGCGGGCTGCAGCGGCTGCAGACGCCGCGCTAGCACGGCGGCGAACAGCAGCACGACCGCGGCCGCGACGCCGAAAACCATCCGCCAGCCAGCCAGGCCAGCGACCGCGCTGGAGGCCGGCCGCGCCAGCATGATGCCCAGCAGCAGGCCGCCGGTGATGGTGCCAACGACACGCCCGCGCCGCTCCGGCGGCGCCAGGTGGGCGCCGAGCGGCACCAGCATCTGCACGGCGCAGGCGGCCAGGCCCACCAGCAGCGAGGCGGCCAGGAAGCTCGCGCCGTTCGGCGCCAGGGCCGCCAAGGCCAGCGACAGCGCCGAGCCGCACATCGTGACGATCACCAGGCGTTTGTTCTCGACAATGTCACCCAGCGGCGTCAGCAGGATCAGGCCGGCGCAGTAGCCGACCTGCGTCAAGGTGACCAGCAGGCCCGCCGACTCGGGCGCCAGGCCCAGATCCGCGGCGATCAGCGCGGACAGCGGCTGCGAGAAATACAGCGCCGCGACGAGCAGGCCGCAGGTCGCGGCCAGCAGGGCCAGCAGGCCGCGGGTCAGTGGAGCGGGTGGGGTCATCGGCAAAAAAGCCGTGATGTTGCCCGCAATCGCTCAGGAAGGGGTGGCGAGGGGCTTAGTCCAGAGGAACGGCCAATGCGCGCAACAGCGCCAAACGGTTCAGCAAGGCATCGAGCCGGGACTGCACCACCGCCTGCTCGGCATCCAGCGTCGCCGAGCGCGCCTGCAGTGCGTCGGCACGCGCGATCGAACCGACCTCCAGCTTGAGCCGGGCCAGGCGCTCGGCATCGGCGTTGACGGCCAGCTGCGAGTCAGCCGCCGCGCGTTCGTCGCCGATGCGGCGCTGGTCGATCAGCAGGCCCTGCACCTCGGCCAGCGCGCCGTTGACCTTGTCGCGCAGGTTGAGCGCCGCGGTGTCGAGCGCGTTGCGTGACTGCGCGTCCTGCAGGTCGAGCCGGCGCCAGTCGATCAGCGGCACGGTGAGGTTGGAGGCCAGCGACAGCAGCGGCTGGGCGAACCAGTCGCTCATCTTTGCGCCGCCGGTGCCGAGGCCGGCGTTGAAGCTCAGCTGCGGATAGCGGGCGGCGCGCGTGGCGCGAGCACCGGCCAGCGCGGCGTCGACCTCCAGGCGCGCGCGGTGCACGTCGGGCCGGCGTTCGAGCACGCGGGCCGGGTCGTCGGGCGTCCAATCGGGCAACGGCGCGGCGGGCAGCGGCACCGGCTGCACGGCAGGGCCGGGCGGAACCTCATCCAGCAACTGGGCCAGGCTCACGCGCGCCTTGGCCAGCGCGGCCTCGGCCTGCGCGAGCTGCTGCTGCGCGGACTGCAGGGTGGACGAGGCGCGGCCGATCTCCAGCGGCACGAGCTTGCCCTCCTTCACTCGGGCGGTGACCAGCGGCAGCGCCTGCTCGGCCACCCTCACCTTCTCGGCCGCGATGGCGGCCAGGCGCTCGTTGGCGGCGAGGGTCCAGTAGCTCTCGGCCACGCGGCTGGCGATGTTCTGCCGGGCGGCCGTGATGTCGCTCTGCGCGGCCTCGCTCAGGCGCGCCTGCTGGGCATCGAGCTGCGCCAGGCGGTTCCACAGATCCAGCTCGAAGCCCGCGCCGATCGAGGCGCCGTAGCTGTGGCTCCACTGCGCCTGCGAGCCCACGGGGATCAGCACGCCGTTGACGTTGATGGTGGAGCCCTGCGACTCCAGCGGCTTGTTGGCGCCGTACGAAAGGCTCGCGCTGGGCTGGATGCGCAGGCCCTGCAGCCGGGCCTGCAGCTCCTGCGCCTGCAGGGCCAGCGCAGCGCGGCGGATGTCGGTGTTGGCGCCCAGGGCCCGCTGCTGCAGGGCCTGCAGCGCGGGATCGAGCAGCGGCGCCCAGGCGGCCAGTTCGCCCGCGGCCGGCGTGTCGGCCCACTGCGCGGGCGCCTCGGGCGCGGCCGGCGGTGCGATCGGCGCGCCGGCGCAGGCAGCGAGCAGCAAGGGAGCCCACAGGAGGATTCGTCTCATGTTCATCATCGTCATTCGCGTGCCAGTGCATCGACCGGGCTGAGTGCCGCCGCGCGCCGCGCCGGCAAGGTGCCGAAGATCAGTCCCACGCCGCTGGAAACCGCGAAGGCCACAACCAGCGCATCCCAGCTGACCGAGACATGGAGCTGCTGCTGCACCTGGTTGAAGCCGAAGGCGGCGAGCCAGCTCAAGGCCACGCCCACCAGGCCGCCGAGGCAGCACAGCACCACCGCCTCGACCAGGAACTGCAGCAGCACGTCGCTGCGCCGCGCGCCCACGGCCATGCGGATGCCGATCTCCCGCGTGCGCTCCGACACCGACACCAGCATGATGTTCATCACGCCCACGCCGCCCACCACCAGGGCGATGGCCGCCACGCCGGCGAACACGCCCGCCAGGCCCGCGGTGATCCGGGTCACCTTGCGAAACTCCTCCTCGCCGCTCCAGATGGAGAAGTCCTCCGCGCCGTGCAGCGCGCGCAGGCGATGGGTCATCTGTTCGCGCACCTGCTCGGGCGGCGTCTTGGGACTGATCAGCAGGTCGAAGTGGTCGTAGTCGGCCCGGGCATCCACCTTGCGCGTGAAGGTGCTGTCGGGCAGAAACACTTCACCGAGCCAGTTGCCGCCGGACAGCAGGGCCGCATCGCTCTCCACCACGCCGACGACCGTCATCGGCAGCGTCGCCCAGGCCGGCGCTTGCACACCGGCCGCCTGGGCTGCGGGATCGGGCATGCCGCCCAGGGTCAGCATCAAGGTGCGGCCGATCGGCGACTCGCCCTTCTTGAAGAGGTTCTCGCGCGCCTTCTGGTCGATGACGACCACCTGCGCGCTGTCGCGCAGATCCAGCGTGTTGAAGTAGCGCCCCTCGGCCACGCGCAGCTTGCGCGCCGTCAAGGTCTGCGGGCCGCCGCTGCGCACGGTCATCAGCGCGTCGCGCGAACCCTGGCGCACGGTCATCTGCGCCTCGCGCTCCAGATTGACGCCGACCACGCCGGGCAAGGCGCGCAGGCCTTCGATCTCGGCTGGCTGGAAGGCCTTGGGCTGGGCACCCGGCGGCAGGATCGCGTTGCCGCGCCAGACCGAGATACGGCCGGAGATGAAGCTGGCCAGGTCGGACTCAAACGACTGCCGCGCCGCGCTCGTCAGCGCCACGATGGACACGACCGACGCGATGCCGATGCTGATGCCCAGCATCGACAGCGCCGTGCGCAGCCGGCTGCCCTTCAGCGCGGACCAGGCCGTCTGCACCGCCTCGCGCCACTGCACGAAGCTGCGCTGCAGGCGATTGATCTGCGATGCGGGCGGCGGCTCGGGCTGCCGCGGCAGGTGGCCGGCGGGCGTGCCGGCATCGCTGAGCACATGCCCGTCCTTCATCGTGATCACGCGCCGGGCCTGCGCCGCCACGCTGTGATCGTGCGTAACGATGATGACCGTGTGGCCGCTCGCGTTCAGCTCGCTCAAGAGGCGCAGCATCTCGGCGCCGCTGGCCGAGTCGAGCGCGCCGGTGGGTTCGTCCGCCAGGATGATCTGCCCGCCGTTCATCAGCGCGCGAGCGATGGAGACGCGCTGCTGCTGGCCACCGCTCAGCTCGTTGGGCTTGTGGTGCAGTCGCTCGGCGAGGCCCAGCCGCTCCAGTAACTGACGCGCGCGCTCCAGGCGCTTGCCCGTGCCCTGGCCCGTGTAGACGGCGGGCAGCGCGGCATTGGCGCGCGCATCCAGATGGCCCAGCAGGTGGTAGCGCTGGAAGATGAAGCCGAAGTGCTCGCGCCGCAGCGCGGCAAGCTCATCGGGCTCCAGCGCCGCCGTGTCGCGGCCGGCGATCGTGTAGCTGCCGGTCGTCGGCTTGTCGAGGCAGCCGAGCACATTCATCAAGGTGCTCTTGCCCGAGCCCGACTGGCCGACGATGGCCACGTACTCGCCCGCCTCGATGGTGAGGCTCACGCCGGCCAGCGCGGCCACGTCGTTGTCGCCGAGCCGGTAGTGCCGCTCGACGTTCTTCAGCTCGATCAGCGCCATGTCAGGACGCGGAGGCAGCCGATGCGGCGGATGCGGGTGGCGGTGCCAGCAGCACCTTCTCGCCGACCTTCACGCCCGATGTCACCTGGACGTTGGCCGTGTCATGCAGGCCGGTCTTCACCTGGCGCGCCTCGTTCTTGCCGTCCTTGCTGACGACGGTGACGGCATAGGCGCCATCCTTGCCGCGCTCGCCCAGCGCCACGATGGGCATGGCCAGCGTCTTCTTCGCCTCGCCGGTCTCGATGTCGACCTGCACCGTCATTTCGGTGAAGAGCTTGCGGTCGCGGTTGTCCACCTCGAACAGCGCGTTGTAGAACACCGCGTTGCCGGCCCGCTCGGGCACCGGCTGGATCACTCGCAGCTTGCCCTCGTAGCGACGGCCATCGCCCGACAGCGTGGAAAAGCTGGCCTTCTGGCCCGGCGCGAGCGACTGCACATCGGCCTCGGGCACCTTGGTGCGAACGGTGATCGTGTCCAGGTCTGCCAGCGTCACCATCACCGGCGTGATCTGCACGGCGATGACGGTCTGCCCCACCTGCACCGGGATGTTGACGACCACGCCGTCCATCGGCGCGGTGATGCGGGTGTAGGCGAGGTTGAGCTTGTTGCGGTCCAGCTGCGCCTGCATCTGGACGAGGTTGGCCGCCTGGCCGCGGATGTCGGCCTCGATCTTGGCCAGGTCGTTCTCGGCCTTCTCGGCTTCGGTGGCGGCGGTGGCTTCGCCCTTGAGCAGGCGGCGCTGGCGTTCCAGCTCGCGCTTGGCGGCCTCGAGGTCAACGCGGCGCGAGTCGATCTGCGCGCGTTGCTGCGCCACGGCGGCGTCGGCCTGCAGCACCGCGCTCTGCGCCAGCTCCGGGTCCAGCAGCACCAGCAGGTCGCCCTTCTTGACCGCCTGGCCCAGCACGACCGGAATTTCCTTGACCAGGCCGCTGACCTGCGCGCCCACGTCGACCTTGGTCTTGGCCTGCAGGGTGCCGGCCGCCTGCACGGTCTGCACGATGTCGGCGAGCTTCACCTCGCCGGTGGGCGGCGGCGGAGGCGGCGGTGTGGTCACCTGGGCGTAGATCCGCCAGCCCGCGATGAGAATGGCGATCGCGATCCACCAGCGCAATTTGCGCAGCCAGGCCCTGGCCTTGGCAGCCCATGAACTCATTTTTTCTCCCCGCGATATCGGCGCTGTTGTGCGGCGAGATTTCTCGCCGGGCGCGAGTATCGCTGCGGCTCAGGGAGGGAATGGGGCTTGAAGCCGCATCCTGCGACGAAGTGCAGAACGGGCCGATGAACAGCCTGCCGATCAGGACCGATCAGGTCCTATCAGGCTGTGGCGTGACGCTTGTGCGCCTTCGCCTTGGCGCCGGTCTTGCCGCCGGCCTTGGCCACATGCGTGGACTTGGCTGCAGCGTGGGCATGCTTGCCGGCGGCGTTCTTGCGGGTCTTCTTCGCGGCGGCGGTCTTCTTGCCGGACTTGGCCGACTTCGCAGCCGCGTGGTGCTGCGACTTCTTCTTCGCCGATGCCGCCGGGGCAGTCGGCGCGGGCTCGGTGATCACACGGCCGGCGACGGCGGGCGGGACCGGTTGCGGCGCCGGGGTCTGGGCCACGGCGAGACCGATGCAGGACGACAGCAGCAACAGGGCGAGGGATTTCTTCAAGATGGGCTCCGTAAAACAGCGGCGCATTCTAGTCAGACGAATACGCCCTGCCGCATCCATTTCGTGGCGACCCACTTCTCGCCCTCGGTCACCGGTGCACCGCCGTGCAGGCTCAAGGTCATCGGGTGCGGGCGGTCGTAGCTGAAGAACACCGCGTTGCCCTTGATCGGCGAGACGTCGAGGCGCACGTCCGGGAAGGTCGTGGCGCCGCCGGCCTTGGGCGTGTTGAGGTACATCACCAGCGAGGCCACGCGCTGGCCGCCGCGCTTCAGGATGGTGGCGGTGCTGACGTGGTTGGGCTCGAAGTAGTCGTAGTGCGGCAGGTACTCCGCGCCCGGGCGGTAGCGCAGCACCTGCAGGCCTTCGCCGTGGTCCACAGGCCAGTTCAGCAGCGCGGACAGACGCGCCTCCACGCGCTTGATCAGCTCGTTCTCTCCGCGCTCGAAGAACATGCCATCGCTGGTGCGCGCGGCATTGACCTCGCTGCCGTCGGTGCCGGTGGCCACCGTTTCCGAGCGGGCCAGCCGCGCCGCGGACAGGGCCACGATCTGGTCGCATTCCTCATCGGACAGCAGGCCGCCGAAGACGACGACACGCGGGTGCTTCAGCGCCATCAGGATGTTGACCTGGCGATCGCCGGCCCAGACGGAAGGCGGCGCGCCTTCCAGCGAGGGCTCGGGCACCTTGCTGGCCGTGGGCGCTTCGCCAGCGGAGGAAGAAGAAGGCTGCTCGGGCGTCAGCGTGTCCGCCAGCGCCTTGCGCGCGACGGCCGCGTCCCACCCGCTGCCGATCATGGCGGCGAGGACCTGATCGCGGCCGTGGCCGGCCTGGGTCTGCTCCAGGATCCAGGCACGCAGCTCGGGCGTGATGATCTGTTGGGCGCTCATAGCTCGTGTCCTTCCCTCATCATTCTTTCAATCGGCCAGGCGGCGGCGGAACACCAGGCGCTCGGGCGTCGAAGCCTCGGCCGCGTGGCCGTAGCCGTCGAGGTCGAAGCCCAGCAGGTCGGCCGGGCGCGAGATCCGCTGCGTGACGGCGTAGCGCGCCATCAGCCCGCGCGCCCGCTTGGCGAAGAAGCTGATGATCTTGTACTGGCCGTTCTTCCAGTCCTCGAACTGGCACTCGATCACGCGCGGCTTCAGCGCCTTGCGGTCGGCGGCCTTGAAGTATTCCTGCGAGGCCAGGTTGACGATCACCGGCACCGGATCGGCGGCGGCGAGCTTGTTCAGGTGCAGCGCGAGCCGGTCGCCCCAGTAGCTGTAGAGGTTGGCGCCGTGCGGGTTCTCCAGCCGCGTGCCCATCTCCAGGCGGTAGGGCTGGAGCTTGTCGAGCGGGCGCAGCAGGCCGTAGAGACCCGAGAGGATGCACAGGTGCTGCTGCGCCCATTCGGTGTCCTGGACGCTGAGGCTCTTGGCGTCGAGCCCGTCGTAGACGTCGCCGTTGAAGGCCAGCATCGCCGGCTTGCTGTTCTCGGGCGTGAACTTCGTGCGCCAGGCCTTGTAGCGGGCCGCGTTCAGCTCGGACAGTGCCGGGGACAGGTCCATCAGCGCGCCGATGTCGCCGGCCGTCTTGGCGCGCAGCAGCTTGATCAGCTCGGAGGCCTGGCGGATGTATTGCGGTTCGGTGGCCAGCGCCTGGACGGCTTCAGGCACCGGCGTTTCGTAGTCGAGCGACTTCGCGGGAGAGAGCAGAAAAAGCATGGGCGGTATTGTGCCGCCGCCTCATGCCGCCCCCGTGTCAGTTCACGCGATCAGGGCGCGAGAAGCTGGTTGATCGCCATCACGTCGGTCGGCTGCAACTGGCCCGAAGCCTGGCGCAGCTTGAGGCTGTTGACCAGCACGTCGTAGCGGGCCTTGGCGAGGTCGCGCTGCGTCGTGTAGAGCTGGGTCTGCGCGTTCAGCACGTCCAGGTTCACGCGCACGCCAACCTTGTAGCCGAGCTTGGTGGCGTCCAGCGCGAGCTGGCTGGACGATTCGGCGGCTTCCAGTGCCAGGACCTGGGCCTTCAACGACTGCACGCCGAGGAAGGCGCGGCGGGTGCCTTCTTCTACGCCGCGGACGGCGAAGTCGACATCGGTCTGGGCCTTCTCTTCCAGCGACATCGCCTCGGCGACGCGGCCGCGGGCGTAGCCGCCGGTATACAGCGGGTAGGTGATCGTCACGCCCAGGCTGGCGGACTTGGCGGTGCCCTCGCCGTTCAGGGCATCGGCTTGGGGCGAGCCATAGTTCAGGCTGCTGTTGACCCGCTGAGCACCCAGCGTGCCGTTCAGGTCGACGGTGACGCCATCGACCGCGCGAGCCTTCTTGGTTTCGAGCCGCGCCACGTCCAGGCCCAGGCGGGCCTTGCGGATCAGCGGATGACCTTCGACGGCGGTGGACACCCAGGCGTCGGCATTGACCGGCAGCACGGCCGGCAGCGCGACCGGCACGGCCAGCGGCCTGGGCATGACACCGCGGCGGCCGACGAGCTGGTCCAGCGTGACCTGCTTGCTGCGCAGGTCGTTGTCGGCGGCGATCTCCTGCGCGGTGGCGAGGTCGGAACGGGCCTGCGCTTCACGCGTGTCGGTGATGGTGGCGGTGCCGACCTCGAAATTGCGCTTGGCCGATGCCAATTGCTCGGTGATCGCGGCCTTGGCCTGGCGGGCGGTGGACAGCGCGTCCTGCGCGGCCAGCACGTCGAAGTAGGCGGTGGCCAGGCGCACGATCAGATCCTGCTCGGCAACCGAGAGATCCGCCGCAGCGACTTCGAGGTTGCGCTGCGCCTGCTCGGCCGTCAGCCGGTTCGCGGGGTTGTAGACGGCGTACTTGCCGGTCAGGCCGGCGCTGAGCGTGTTGTTGCCGTAGTCGGGCATGCCGGCCGCGGAAGGCAACTTGGTGCGGGTGTAGGTGTCGGTGACGCCCAGCCCCAGCGAAGGCTTCAAGGCCGAGTCTGCCTGGATGGCCCTGCCCTGCGCCGACTCCGCCGTGGCCCGTGCGCCGAGATAGGTCGCGTCATAGGCGTGAGCTGCTTCGTACAGGGCTTGCAGGCTTTGGGCCTGGGCCGAGGTGCCGACGGCCGCCAGGGCCGCGATCGCAAGCAGGGAGCGGCTCAGGTTCAGAGCACGGATCTCGGGCATGGGTGTCCTCATCGCTTATTTCGTTATCGGTTTCAGTAGCGCGGCAACGCAGATTCGGCCACTTGCGGCCGGGCGTCAATGCCACCGGCGAGGTTATAGACGGAATCACGACCGCAATGCTGCAGAAATGCGACGACTTGCAGGCTTCGCACCTCCTGACGGCGATAAACGGCGACAGGCTGCATCGCAGCCGGCCGCGACCCCGCTCAGAACGCGAAGGCGTTGCGTCGTGCGAAACCGGACAGGCGCGGCGCCACCGTGTCGAACAGGATGCGCGTGCTGAAGTCCTTCTCGCTGACGCGGGTGAAGAGCTGCGCGCGCATCACCGGCTCGTCGCCGACGATGGCCGCCAGCCGGCCGCCGACCTTCAGCTGCTGCAGCAGTTCCTCGGGCACCACCTCGACCGAGCCGGACAGCACGATGGCGTCGAACGGGGCCTCGGCCGCCAGGCCCTTGGCGCCGTCCTGGTTCAGCACCGTGACGTTCAGCACCCCGGCGCGCTTCAGGTTGGCAGCGGCCTGCTCAGCCAGCGCGGCGTCCAGCTCCGTCGAGATGACGCGCTGTGCGCGGTGGCCCAACAGCGCGGCCATGAAGCCCGAGCCGGCGCCGACTTCGAGCACCTTCTCGTGGCGGGCCACATTGAGCTCCTGCAACAGGCGGGCCTCCAGGCGCGGCGCCAGCATGACCTGACCCTTGGCGACGTCGCCCAGCGGGATCTCGGTGTCCATGAAGGCCAGCGCCTTGTGCGCCGCCGGCACGAAATCTTCCCGCTTGACGACCGCCAGCAGCTCCAGCACACCCGCGTCCAGCACGTCCCAGGGACGGATCTGCTGTTCGATCATGTTGAAGCGGGCTTGTTCGATGTTCATGGTGTTCCTCATCCGCCGGCTGAGCCGGATCTAGCGAAGCCGGAATTCTAGAGTCCCGGAGTGAGGCGGTCAGCAGATCGACAGCAAGCGGCCGCTATCATCGCGGCCAATTTCATCCGGAGGGAGTTTGCGTTGGACGTTCTGCTGCTGATCAAGGCCGCCATCATGGGCATCGTGGAGGGCCTGACGGAATTCCTGCCGGTTTCGTCCACCGGACATCTGATCCTGACCGGTTCGCTGCTCGGCATGACCGACAGCAAATCCAAGGTCTTCGACATCGCGATCCAGAGCGGCGCCATCCTGGCCGTCGTGATCGTCTACTGGCAGCGCATCTGGGGCGCGCTGAGCGGCATGGGATCGAGCGCGCAGGCGCGCAAGCTGGTCACCAACGTGATCATCGGCTTCCTGCCGGCCGCGGTGATCGGCTTCATCGCGTACAAGAAGTTCATCAAGCCCTACCTGTTCAACGCACCGGTGGTGGCTGCGGCCTTCATCGTCGGCGGCCTGATCATCCTGTGGGTGGAACGGCGCGTGCAGCCCGAAAAGACTGCCCGCATCCTCGACGTCGACCAGATGACGCCGATGGACGCGCTGAAGGTGGGCCTCGTGCAGTGCCTGGGCATGATCCCCGGCACCAGCCGCTCGGGCTCGACGATCATCGGCGGCATGCTGCTGGGCCTGTCGCGCAAGGCGGCCACCGATTTCTCCTTCTTCCTGGCGATCCCGACCTTGCTCGCCGCCAGCGTCTACAGCCTCTGGAGCGAGCGCCACAACCTCAGCATTGCCGACCTGCCGTTGTTCGGCGTGGGCTTCATCGTCAGCTTCCTGGCCGCCTGGGTCTGCGTGCGCTGGCTGCTGCGCTTCATCTCCACGCACAGCTTCGAGCTGTTCGCCTGGTACCGGATCGCCTTCGGCATTGTGGTCTTGGTGACTGCCTGGACGGGGGTAGTTGTCTGGGCGGATTAAAATCCCGCGAATGACGATCACCATCAAATCCGCCGCCGATGTCGAGGGCATGCGCATCGCCGGGCGACTGGCTTCCGAAGTGCTGGACATGCTCACGCCGCACGTCAAGCCCGGCGTCACGACCGAGTACCTCGACAAGCTGGCGCACGACCACATCGTCAACGTCCAGCAGGCGATTCCGGCGCCGCTGAACTACTGCCCGCCGGGCTACACGCCCTACCCGAAGTCGGTCTGCACCTCGATCAACCATCAGGTCTGCCACGGCATCCCGAACGACCGGCCGCTGAAGAACGGCGACATCGTCAACATCGACGTCACGGTCATCAAGGATGGCTGGCACGGCGACACCAGCCGAATGTTCATCGTCGGCGAGGGTTCGATCGCCGCCAAGCGCCTGTGCGCTTTCACCTACGAGGCGATGTGGAAGGGCATCCAGAAGGTCAAGCCGGGCGCGCGCCTGGGTGACATCGGCCACGCGATCCAGACCTTCGCCGAAAACGCAGGTTTCTCCGTCGTGCGCGAGTTCTGCGGCCACGGCATCGGCCGCGTGTTCCATGAAGAGCCGCAGGTGCTGCACTACGGCCGCCCGGGCACGCTGGACGAACTGAAGCCCGGCATGATGTTCACGATCGAGCCGATGATCAACGCCGGCCGCCGCGAGATCCGCGAAACCGGCGATGGCTGGACCATCGTCACCAAGGACCGTTCGCTGTCCGCCCAGTGGGAACACACGGTGCTGGTGACCGAGACGGGCTACGAGATCATGACTCTGTCCGCCGGCAGCCCGCCGCCGCCCGCCTTCATCACCGCGGCCGCCCCGGCGCCCGCCACCGCCGGCGTCACGGGCTAACTGGCCGGATGACCACCCTCGGCACCGCCGAACTGGGCGCACGGCGTCAGCACTTCAAGACCGGCAAGCAGGAACTGATCGACGCGTTCCGCGCGGCGCGGCCCACGGTCACCGCCGCGGCGACCCTGCTGCGCAAGCTGGCTCGCCATGTGGACGGAACGCTGGCCGGGCTGTGGGAATGCGCCGGCCTGCCGGCCGAGGCGAGCCTGGTCGCCGTCGGTGGCTATGGCCGCGGCGAGCTGTTCCCCTATTCCGACATCGACGTGCTGGTGCTGCTGCCCGATGGCGCCGAGGCCCACATGGACGGCCCGCTGAAGGCCGGCATCGAGAGCTTCATCACCGCCTGCTGGGACATCGGCCTGGAGATCGGCTCCTCGGTGCGCACCTTGGGCGAGTGCCAGAGCGAGGCCGCCGGCGACGTCACGATCCAGACCGCGCTGCTCGAATCGCGCTTGCTGGCGGGTGCCAAGCCGCTGTACCGCCAGCTCGAAAAGGCGCTGGACGCGCGGATGGACCCGAAGGCCTTCCTGCGCGCCAAGACGCTGGAGATGCGCCAGCGGCACACCAAGTACGACGAGACGCCCTACTCGCTGGAGCCCAACTGCAAGGAAAGCCCCGGCGGCCTGCGTGACCTGCAGGTGCTGATCTGGATCGCCCGCGCCGCGGGCCTGGGCAAGACCTGGCAGGCGCTGGCCGCCAAGGGCCTGATCACCGCCTTCGAGAGCAGCCAACTGCAGCGCAACGAAGGCCTGCTGCGGCTGGTGCGCGCGCGGCTGCACGTGGTGGCCGGCCGCCGCGAGGATCGGCTCGTGTTCGACCTGCAGACCGCCGTGGCCGAGAGCTTCGGCTACCAGAGCACCAAGGCCCAGCGCGCGTCCGAGGTGCTGATGCGGCGCTACTACTGGGCCGCCAAGGCGGTGACCCAGCTGAACCAGATCCTGCTGCTGAACCTCGAGGAGCGCATCAACGGCTCGCAGCAGGGCCTGATGCAGCCGATCAACGAGAAGTTCCTCGACCGTGCAGGCATGCTGGAAGTCGCCAGCGACGACCTCTACCACCGCGATCCGCACGCGATCCTCGAGACCTTCCTGCTGTACCAGCAGACGCCCGGCATCAAGGGCCTGTCGGCCCGCACGTTGCGCGCGCTGTACAACGCCCGCGGCCTGATGAACGGTGCCTGGCGCCGCGACCCGGTGAACCGCGCGACCTTCATGGACATCCTGAAGCAGCCGGTCGGTCAGACGCACGTGTTCCGGCTGATGAACCAGACCTCGGTGCTGGGCCGCTACCTGTGGGTGTTCCGCGCGATCGTGGGCCAGATGCAGCACGACCTGTTCCACGTCTACACGGTGGACCAGCACATCCTGATGGTGCTGCGCAACGTGCGCCGCTTCGTCATCCCCGAGCATGCGCACGAGTACCCGTTCTGCTCGCAGCTGATGGCGCAGTTTGACAAGCCCTGGCTGATCTACATCGCCGCGCTGTTCCACGACGTGGCCAAGGGCCGCGGCGGCGACCACTCAGACCTGGGCGCGACCGACGTCAAGCGCTTCTGCCGCGAGCACGGCATCGGCAAGGAAGACACCGAACTGGTCGTCTTCCTCGTGCGGGAGCACCTGACCCTGTCGCGCGTGGCGCAGAAGGAAGACTTGTCCGACCCCGAGGTCATCGAGGCCTTCTCCGCCCGCATGGGCGACGCCCGCCACCTGACCGCGCTCTACCTGCTGACGGTGGCCGACATCCGCGGCACCAGCCCCAAGGTCTGGAACGCCTGGAAGGGCAAGCTGCTGGAGGACCTGTACCGCGTGACCCTGCGCGCACTCGGCGGCGCCCGGCCGAATCTGCATGCCGAGATTGAGGCCCGCAAGCTCGAAGCCCAGCAGATGCTGGCACTGCACTCGCAGCTTCCCGGCACCGAGCAGCCGCTGTGGCAGACCCTGGAGCTGAGCTACTTCGCCCGCCACGAGGCCGGCGACCTGGCCTGGCACGCCCGCTCGCTGTGGCGCCACGTGGAATCGCTGACGCCGATCGTGCGCGCCCGCCCTTCCCCGGTCGGCGAAGGCCTGCAGGTGCTGGTCTACGCGCCGGACCGGCAGGATCTGTTCGCGCGCATCTGCGGCTACTTCGACGGCGCCGGCTTCAACATCCTCGATGCCAAGGTCCACACGACCCGCAAGGGCTACGCGCTGGACACCTTCCAGGTGATCAGCCCGGACCTCGACCTGCACCACCGCGACCTGGTCTCGCTGGTCGAATCGAAGCTCACGCAGGCGCTGGCTTCCGAAGGCCCGCTGCCCGAGCCGCGCCGCGGACGCCTGTCGCGTCGCGTCAAGTCCTTCCCCTACACGCCGCGCATCGCGCTGCGGCCCGATGAGCGCGCCCAGCGCTGGCTGCTGACCATCTCGACCAGCGACCGTGCCGGCCTGCTCTACGCCATTGCCCGCGTGCTGGCGCGCTACCGCATCAACCTGCAGCTCGCCAAGATCTCGACCTTGGGCGAGCGCGTGGAGGACACTTTCCTGCTCGATGGACCGCTGCTGCAGCAGAACAAGGCGCAGCTGGAAATCGAGAACGAACTGCTGGACGCCGTGTCCCTGCCCGCATGAGTTACACCGTCGAGGCTGCCGACGCGCTGGCGCGGCTGGCCGACTTCGACGCGATCATCGACGTCCGCTCGCCAGCGGAATACGCCGAAGACCATCTGCCCGGTGCGCTCAACTGGCCGGTGCTGGACAACGAGGAGCGCCACACCGTCGGCACCTTGTACGCCGCCTCGCCCTTCGAGGCCCGCAAGATCGGCGCCGCCATGGTGGCGCGCAACATCGCCCGCCACATCGAGACCCACACCGAGGGCCTGCCCAAGACCTGGCGGCCGCTCGTCTACTGCTGGCGCGGCGGCCAGCGCTCCGGCGCGATGAACTGGTTCCTCGGCCAGATCGGCTTCCGCGCCCGCCAGATGACTGGTGGCTACAAGGCCTACCGCGCCGAGGTCCGCAAGCTGCTGGAGACCTTGCCCGGCACGCTGGACCTGCGCGTGCTGTGCGGCCGCACCGGCAGCGGCAAGACGCGCCTGCTGCAGGCGCTCGCCGCCGAAGGCGCGCAGGTGCTGGACCTGGAAGCGCTGGCCTGCCACCGCGGCTCGGTGCTTGGCGCCATGCCCGATGCACCACAGCCCAGCCAGAAGCGCTTCGACAGCCTGGTCTGGCAGCGCCTGCGCGCGTTCGACCCGGCGCGACCGGTCTTCATCGAGAGCGAGAGCCGCAAGATCGGCCAGCTGCGCGTGCCCGAACTGCTGCACGAGCGGATGCGCGCCAGCGAACGCTGCCTGTGGATCGCCATGCCCGAGGCCGCCCGCATCGAACTGCTGCTGCAGGACTACGGCCATTTCGCCGCCGACCCCGAAGGCTTCTGCCGCCAGCTCGACGGCCTGGTCGCGCTGCGCGGCAAGGACACCATCAAGCGCTGGCAGGCGCAGGCCCGCGCCGGCGAATGGGCAGCCGTGTTCGGCGAGCTGATCCGCGATCACTACGACCCCGGCTATGAACGCTCGCTGAGCGGCTACTACCCGCACGTGGCGAAGGCGCAAGACCTGACCCTTCCGGACGGTAGCGCGGCCAGCTTGCACGCCGCGGCGCGTGCCTTGTCGAGCCTGAACTGACGGCCCGAAATCCCGCAAGCCAGGCAAACCCTGGAGCCCCCTTGCCGACAAGTGGGGTCAGGTGTTAACCCTTCGTATCGCAATCACTCTCCCCGATCCACGGGGGCACCCGAGCCGTCTATTTCAATCGAGTGATAGCTTTGTAAAGCACCGGTCATGGCGTCGACAGGACGTCAACCATGGGCACATAACTTGACTACGACAGGGTTGCTCACCATGAGAAAAAATCGCATCGCCGCCGGCTCGCGCCGAGCCGGTCTACTCCTTGCCACTGCCGCAGCGGCGCTCTCCTTCTCGCAGGCGGCAAGTGCCGGGATCACCCCGGGCGACACGTTCACCTTTGCGATCGCCGGCTTCAACAGCGCTGGCACCGTCGGCTACATCCTGGGCAGCGGCTACAGCGCCGTCTTTGGTGAGACGACCACTTTCGCGGCCGCCGGATACAACGGCCAGGCCTACACGATCTCGTCGTATGAAGTCGTCGGCGCGACGACGACGACCGACTACTTCAAGATCTCCACGCCGACGAACTTCCTGACGACTTCCAAGGTCAACGGCACGACCATCACCGCACTGCAGTTCGACATCGGCGATGCCAACTCGGGTGTCGGTGTCGACACCGGTGCCGACCCCTTGGACTTCAGCAGCGCGGTCACCAGCTACACCGCGGCGGGCAACATCGTCTACGGCACGGCCAACACCAGCTTCACGCTGACTCCTGGCGTCACGCTGGGCAATGGCGGCCTGAGCTTCAGTGCGGCCGAGGGCGTCAACACGGGCACGTCAGCCATCACGAGCGTCGCCGTGCATGAGTTCAATTTCTCGATCTCTTACGCGACGCCCGCGGCCGCGGTTCCCGAGCCGGGAACCTGGGCTCTGCTGCTGGCCGGCCTCGGCGTGACCGGCAGCATCGCTCGCCGCAAGTCTCGCGCGTCGCGCAGCTGATCCGACGGCCTGCCGCCGCCCGCTCAGGGCGGCGCGCTCTGCAGGCCGCTGTACCAGCGCAAGCCCAGCAACTGGCGTGTCAGCGCGTGGCAGCGGCCTTGCGGATCGGCCAGGTCGTGCAGCACCGTGTAGTGGTTCGTGCCGGGCACTTCCTCGCAGACAGGAACGGCACGCCCGCCCCAGGCGTCGCGGATCGCACGGGTCTGGCGGCGGAACTCCTCGCTCTCGTCGGCACCCACCAGCGCATGAAAAGGCAGGTTCAGCGGCGGTGGCGGGAAGTGGATCGGGCTCAGCCGGCGGGCGCGCTCCGCGTCGAGCCGCAGGTCCTCGGCCAGGAAGCCGATCTGCGGCACCGGCTCCAGGTCGTGCACGCCGGAGATGGACATGGCACCTTTGACGAGTCCGCGCGGCAGGTCCCGGCCGACCGTCTTCCAGTCGCAGCACGACAGCATCGCCGTCAGATGCCCACCGGCCGAATGGCCCACCAGCACGATCCGGTTCGGATCGCCGCCGTGCTCGCGCGCATGGCGCCAGGCCCAGGCGATCGCCTGCGTCAGCTGCAGCGCGATGTGCTCGATGCCGACGCGCGGGCACAGCGCGTAGTTCGGCACCACCACCATCGCCCCCGCCTCGGTGAACACCGGCGCGACGAAGGAATGGTCCGACTTGTCCAGCACCCGCCACCAGCCGCCGTGGATGAAGACCAGCACCGGTGCGTCGGGCACGTCGGTCGGAAACACGTCCAGCGTCGACGCCGGATCGCCGTCCTCGGCATAGCGAATGTCCAGCTCGCAGCGCACGCCCTGCCGCACCAACGCCGAGGCTCGCGTCCAGCGCTCCAGCATCACCAGGCTGTCGGCGACGCGGGCGCGGTTGTTGTACTGGGCGTCCAGCCAATCGGGGTCGAAACGGTTCATCGGGGCGGTCCTTGGGAGCGGCAATCCTGTGACACCCGCCAGTGTGCCTTGACTCGGACTTCCCACTATCGAAACGCAAGGCCGGCCGTGTATAGTCAGCCTCCGTTGGGGGGGTAGCTCAGCTGGGAGAGCGTCGCGTTCGCAATGCGAAGGTCGGGAGTTCGATCCTCCTCCTCTCCACCACCAATACAGGCCTCAGAGGGAAACCTCTGGGGCTTTTGTCTGACAAGGCCTCACGGCGCCCTCCGACGACCGCTCCCCCACGCGCAGTCGTTGAATGATCTCCTCACGTTGGAGACTTCCATGCGCACAAAAATCGTTCTCTCTTCCTGCCTGATGGCCGCCGGCCTCGCCTTTGGCGGTGTTGTCATCGTTCCGACGGCTGCGATGGCCGCCACGGTGTGGGTTCAAACAGCGCCGCCCCCACTGCGCGAGGAGGCGGTTCCCGCGCCACGTCGCGGCTATGTCTGGACGCCCGGCTACTGGGCCTGGAACGGCCACAGCCACGTATGGCACAGCGGCGTGTGGGTAAAGGAGCGCCGCGGCTACGTCTACACCCAGCCGACCTGGGTGGAGCACGATGGCCGATGGGAATTCAGGCGCGGCGCCTGGGCGCGGGGCGATGCCGATCACGACGGCGTGCCCAACGGCGTCGACCGCCGACCGAACAATCCGAACCGCAACTGAAGTCGGGAAGCTCAGCCACAACGTGGCCGCATGCGGGAGTTGTGCGGAGCTACTCAACAAACGCCCGTACCGCTCCCGCGGCACAGGCGTTTTCGTTTGAGTAAGGACGTCCGCAATCAGCCGTTCACACGGAACTGATCACCGATCGCGACGCCCTGCATGGCGGGGTCGGTGATCGACGATGCACCGGTTTCCAGCCGGCCGGCGAAGCGGCGGATGAAGTCGGCCTGGCCGGTGACGCGCACGCTGAAGTCGTACCAGCCGCCGCTGCTGGCCAGCGGGCGGGTGATGACGGTCTCGCCGCGGGCGACGACCGACTGCGTGTCGGGCTTCGCGTCGAAATAGGCGTTGGCGCCGATCGAGAACGAGCATGGGCCCGTGCCGGTATTGGCGAGCTTGATCACCAGCTGGTTGGCGGCCTTGTCGTAGCTCAGCGTCACATCCGGGTTCGGCTGGGCGGCCGAGACGGCGCGGCGTGCGTTGCCGGTGAAGTGGCGATGGAAGCCGTTCGGGCCCAGCACCCACAGGTCATAGCTGCCGCTGGTCGCGGGCGTCCAGACATCGCTCAGTTCCTTGCCGGCCTCGACCGTGTAGCGGCGCGGCATGTCCGTCAGGCGCAGGCGGTCGTAGACGTGGAACACCACGGCGACGCTGCCGGTGTTGGTGAAGCGCAGGCCGACCTGCGTCGCGCCGAGCTGGGCCGCGGGGCGGACCGAGCTGGTGACGTGCATCTCGTACGGCAGCGCGCGCGAGGGCCGCACGCCGGCGTTCTGCACGGGCAGCACGGGCATCGGCGCGACCGGCGGCGTCGTCGTCTTCTTGAGCGTGCGGCTCAGCGCGTCGAGCTGGCTCGTGTCCGGCAGCGCGACGATGTCGGCGTTCGGCGTCGCGAAGTTGAAGCACGAGGTCAGGTCGCCGGAGACGGCGCGGCGCCACGGGCTGATGTTGGACTCGATCACGCCGAAACGCTTCTCGATGAAGCGCAGGGTCGAGGTGTGGTCGAACACCTGCGAGTTGACCCAGCCGCCCTTGCTCCAGGGCGAGATGATGTACATCGGCACGCGCGGGCCCATGCCCCAGGGACGATGCTTGTACGGATCCACGGCCGGGAAGCCGCCGTTGTCCTCGCCGAGGTAGTCGTCCGACACGTCGACCGTCGAGGCGCCGGCCATCGTCGCCAGCTTCGGGTCGGCGTTGTAGCTGGTGTAGGACGGCGGCGCTGGCGGCACCATGTGGTCGAAGAAGCCGTCGTTCTCGTCGAAGTTGACGATGAAGACGGTCTTGCTCCACACGTCCGGATTGGAGGTCAGCGCATCCAGCACCGAGGCGATGTAGGCCGCGCCCTGCGCCGGGCTCGATGCGCCCGGGTGCTCGGATTGCGACGAGTGCGGGCAGACCCAGACGACGCTGGCCAGCTTGTTGGCCATCACGTCGGCCTTCAGCATGTCGACGTCGCGCGTCTTCACGCCCTTCTCGTACAGCGCCTGCTGGCGCGGCGTGCGGGTGGGCGACACCGTCGGCACGCTCGCTGCGTTGGCATCGCGGAAGGCCTTGAAGCCGAGGATCGAATTCATGCCGTAGGGCTCGACCTCGTTGTTCTGGTATGTCTGCCAGGAGATGCCGGCGTCTTCCAGGCGCTCGCCGTAGGTCATCCAGGTGTAGCCGCTCTTGATCTTGCCGCCGGTCAAGGTGCCGCCGTAGCTGTTCTCGACGGCCGGGCCGTTGTAGATGCCCGGGATGGAGGGATCGTCACGGCCGTGGTTCGTGCCGGTCCACTGGAAGGTGCGGTTCGGCGCCGTGCCACCGAAGAACGAGCAGTGGTTCTGGTCGCAGATCGTGAAGGCGTTGGCGAGGGCGAACTGGAAGGGGATGTCCGCTTCCTTGTAGTACACCATCGACGCGTTGTTCTTGTACTGCGGCCAGTTGGACATGCGGCCGTGGTCCCAGCCGTCCTGCGTGTCCGGGTAGAGGTGGGGCGTGTCGGCCGTGCGCATCAGCGCGAAGTTGGCGAGCGTGTCGTTGTGCTGCACCGAGAGCAGCTTCGGGTTGGAACCCGTCGCCTTGTCGTTGCGCTGGTACCAGACGGTCTTGCCTTGCAGCAGGCCGGCCACGTCCGGCACCGGGATCGGGAAGCGATCCGCGAAGCCGCGCACGCCATTCATCGAACCGAAGTAGTGGTCGAAGCCGCGGTTCTCCATCATCAGCAGCACGATGTGCTCGACGTCCTGGATGGTGCCGGTGCGGTTGTTGGCCGGAATCTCCAGCGCGCGACGGATCGAGGCCGGGAAGGCGGAGAGCGCGGCGGTGCTGCCAGCCGTGGCGGCGACGGTGCGCAGGAAATTTCTTCTGCTGGGTGTGTTCGTCATGAGGGTTCTCTTTGTCTTGTGTTTGTTCTGAAGTCGATCAGACGCGCTGGCGACGGCGCGCCACCAAGCCGATCGCGCCGAGGCCGGCGAACATCAGTGCGTAGGTACCGGGTTCGGGCACGGCGGCCGCGAAGGTGAAGTCGTCCATCACGTAACCGGCTTGTGCGTTGCTCGAGACGACGACGGCGTCGACGAGGCCGCTGTAGCCGCTGGCCAGGAAGGACGGCGTGGCTCCGGTGTTGAGCGTCTGCGACGTGCCGACCAGCGCGCCGTTCAGGTAGAGCTGGAATGTGACGTTCACGTCGGTGAAGCCGGCGAACCACGCGCCCTGGAAGGTCATCGGCGTGTTGAAACCGATGCGCGTCTGCGCATCGGTCGATTCGAAGTCCGCGGTCACGCGGAAGTCGCCGGAGTGGGCGGTGAACGGTGCCTGCTCGAGGCCGAACACCGACCACGCGCCGGCCGACCAGTCGAGGCCACCGTAGTTGGCCGGCACCATGCCGTCGGCGCCGATATCGTCGAAGGTCAGCACGGTGGCCGAGGCGAACGGTGCAGCGGCTGCAAGCGTCATCGTCGCGAGGACGGTGCGAAATGCGAATGTCATGGGTTATGTTCCTAGATAGTTATTGATCGCTGATGGGCTCGTCGTGCAGCGCGAAGCATTCGGCGCAGGCCGTCGCGTTGCAGGGGTGGACCGTAGTCAGCGGGCGTGACTCGGACATGTCGCCGGAGGCGCGATCCATAGGCCGCTAGGCATACACGGGCGATGCGGCGGTCAGGTGGCGATCAGCGCGAATCCGCTACCGGAACGGCGCGATCCTCGTGCCCATCGGCACTGCGCTGCGACAGTTCAACAAGCCCCGCCGCAGCCGAGCATTGGGCGAATAGCGAAGTGGCTCGCGGCGCGCGATGCCCTCAGGACTCGAGCGCCGTCGAACGACGCGTGGAACGCCAGATCATGAACAGCCCGATCACGATGAACGGCACGCTGAGCCACTGGCCGACGGTGACCACCTGCCCTGCCTCGTAACTGGCCTGCGGCGTCTTGATGATTTCCAGGGCGAAGCGCGCGATGAAGACGAGCACGAGGAACAGCCCGGTCAATTGCCCGGGCGAGGCCCAGGTTTCACGCCGCCGCTGCCAGGCCCACAGCAGCAGCGCCGTGACCACGTAGCACAGGGCCTCGAACAACTGCACCGGATAGCGCGGCAGCGAATCCACCTGATCGAACACGACGCCCCAGGCACCGTCGGTGGGCCGGCCGACGATCTCGGAGTTCAGGAAGTTGGCGACCCGGATGATCGCGCCGCCGATGGCCGACGGAATCGCGATGGCATCGAGCAGTGTCAGGAACGGCAGCCCGGGTGCATAGCGCGGAGCCGCCAGGAACAGTGCCGCGATGAGCCCGATGGCGCCGCCGTGGCTGGCCATGCCGCCCTCCCAGACCGCCAGGACTTTCAGAGGATGCGACAGGTAGTAGCCGGGGTCGTAGAACAGGCAGTGCGTGAGCCGGGCCCCGACGATGGCGCCGATGAGCGCGTACATCATCAACGAGCCGACGTCGACGTCACCCCTTCCCAGCGCGCGGAGGAGCCGCTGGGTCAGCATCTGCCCCTGCAGAAAAGCGAGCATCCAGCACAGCCCGTACCAATGGACCGCAAGCGGACCGATGGAGAAGGCGATCGGGTCGAAGGACCAATGGAGGACGGGGTTCATGGCGTCCGCGATCTTAGGGCTCACGCATCCGGATGCCCGGCCAGGCATGTAGGCAACTTGCCTACGAGACTTTCGTGAATCGACGGCTGGCCGTGCCTCGGGCGGATCGGAAGAATCTGTCCCGACAAAGGGTCATGAAGACCCGGGAGAGACGTCCATCATGCACACCCACCTGACGCCGGGTCCCCGTTCCCATCGTCCGCGCTATGCCTGGCACTTCCTGCTGACCACCGCGTTGACGATCGTGATGCTGTGCGGCATGACCTTGTTCTATGGCTTTCGCGAGTTGCAGAACACCGCGCAGGATATGGCCGCAGCCGTCATGAAGACGGCCGAGGCGCAGAAGGGTCGGCGTGGGCCAGCCAGGGCCGACGTCCTGGCGCAGCAGGCGGTGGACGGATTCCGCGATGCCGAACTGGTCCGGGTCTGCGCAGCCGGGCAATGCGCGATTCGGCGGGCACCCGAAGGCCTGCACATGAGCGCGGGACTGCTCGACGACATCGGACTGACTTGCGGCACCAAGGCCGATCCGGCCAGCGGCGACCTGGCCACGGTCTGCATGGCCATTGACGATGTCGTGGAGGACATCTCTCGCGATGTCATCGTGCTGCTGGTCGCGCAGGCGGTGGGCTTCGGCATCTGGCTGGCCGCGAGCCGCCGCTTCAGCGCGCGCCGTCGTGTCTGGAACGCCCGCGTCGCGCTCGCTGCCACCACCGATCCGACCACCGGCCTGCTGAACCGTGTTTCGTTCCGGGAGGTCCTGGGCACGGTCGCAGCGCGTGGCGACGAGGCCTGGCTCGTGTCGGTCGGCATCGACGAGCTGAAGTCGATCAATCAGTTGCACGGTTCGCAGATCGGCGACCAGGTGATCCTGACCGTGGCCGAGCGGATCAAGGGCCTGAAAGGCACCCACACCCACGGCCGCCTCGGCGGCGACGAGTTCGCCTTCCTCGTGGACGGCTGCGGGCCGGCGGCGTTGGAGCGCGCCCTGTTCCAGCTGCGCGAGGCGATGAGCCCGCCGGTGCAATGCCAGGGCGTCGTCCTGAGCGTGACGGTCTGCGCCGGTGCCGTGCCGGTGGAGCACGGCGCCAAGGCTTCGGAGCTGAAGCGGCGGGCCAATGTGGCACTGCGGGCGGCGAAGAAGATCGGCGCCGACTCGCAATCGATCTTCAGCGAGGCCTACGACATCGAGCTGCGCAATACGCACCAGCTTCGCCTGGATCTGATGGCGGCCGTGGACAGAGAGCAGGTGGAACTGGTCTACCAGCCCATCGTCGACGCGCGCGGGCAGGTGGTGATGGCCGAGGCGCTCGCCCGCTGGCGCCATCCGACGCTGGGCGCCATCGCGCCGGACGTGTTCATCGCCGTTGCCGAATCCAGCGGCATGATCCACATGCTCGGCATCGCCCTGCTCAAGCGTGCCTGCGCCGACCTGCTGGCGGCGCGCAGCCGCGGCATGCCGCTCAGGCGCATCGCGGTCAACGTCTCGCCGGCCCAGCTGAACAACCCCGACCTCGCCCAGATCGTGATGTCGGTGGTCAGGGATGCCGGCCTGATGCCGGCCGACATCGAGCTGGAGCTGACCGAGTCGGCCGCGATGGCATCGCGCAACGACGCGACCCAGCAATTGCACGAACTGGCGGAAGCGGGCTTCGCCATCTCCATCGACGATTTCGGCACCGGCTACTCCTCGCTGAGCCGCCTGCAGACCCTGCCCATCGGCAAGCTGAAGATCGACCGATCCTTCGTGCAGGCCTGCGACCAGCGCTCGGGCGCGGTACTGCTGGAGGCCATGATGGATCTGTCGCGCCGGCTGGAGCTGTCCTGCGTGGCGGAAGGCGTGGAGACCGAGGCGCAGATGGCCTGGCTGCGCGACCGCGGCTGCCAGCTGTTCCAGGGCTACCTGATCGGCAAACCGATGCCGCTCGACCAGTTGGTGGGCCTCGGCTTTCGGATCCCTCTCGGCCGGCTGCCGCTGGACCCGTCCCCTGCCCCGCTGATCCACCAGGGCGTCCACAGCCTCTGAGTCCACAGGGTTTGCGAACTCAATTGGAGATGACATGAACACGAATGCTCAGCACCAGGGACCGCATCCCGAGCACCGGCCGGACGGCGTGATGATGCTGGTCCTGATCGCCTCCGCCCTCGCGGCGCTGGCCGTCGGGCAGCACTACGGCAGCACGGGCCTGGCGGCGATCGTCGCCGCGGTCCTGGTCGCCCTGCACATCCAGCTCGGGCGCGGCACCATCGAACTGCACTTCGGCGTCTTCGTGCTGCTCGGGCTGCTGCTTGTCTATCGGGACTGGCGCGTGATCGTGGGCGCCGCCGCGTTTTTCGCCGTCCACCATCTGGCGTTCGACCGGCTGCAGGCGGCCGGCATGGCCGTCTACTGCACGCCCGATCCCGACCTGCTCCGGGTGGTGATGCACGCGGCCTACGTCGTGCTGCAGACGGCCGCCGAGGTCGTGCTGGCCATCGGCCTGGAGCGCGCGGCGCGGGAGGCGGCCGAGCTGGTGGCCATGGTCCGTGCGGTCGACAACGACGATACGATCAACCTGTCGATCGAGCGCCTGCCGGCCACCACCGCCACGACCGGTGCCCTCCGGACGGTGATGAAGCGCATCGCCGGCTCCATCGATCATGTGGGCCAGGCCGCCGAGACGATCGCCACCGCGAGCTCGCAGATCGCCATGGGAAACGTCAACCTGAGCCACCGAACCGAGGAGCAGGCCAGCGCGCTGCAGGAAACCGCGGCCACGATGGATCAGCTGAGCACCACCGTGCAGAACACCGCGCAGAACGCCCGGCAGGCCAGCGACCTGGCCCACGCGGCGGCGGATGTCGCCGACCGGGGCCGGGCGGTGGTCGACCAGGTGGTCGAGACCATGCACGGCATCGACGATTCGAGCCGCAGGATCGGCGACATCATCGGCGTGATCGACGGCATCGCCTTCCAGACGAACATCCTGGCGCTCAATGCGGCCGTGGAATCGGCCCGCGCCGGCGAGATGGGGCGCGGCTTCGCGGTGGTCGCGGGCGAGGTCCGCGCCCTGGCCCAGCGTTCCGCCCAGGCGGCGAAGGAGATCAAGCAACTGATCGCCCGCAACGTCGAACAGGTGCAGGCCGGCGGCGAATTCGTCGGGCAGGCGGGCCTGACGATGGCGGACATCGTCAGCTCCATCAAGCGCGTGAACGCGATCGTCGGCGAAATCAGCGCCGCGACGTCCGAGCAGAGCGCGGGCATCCAGCAGGTCGGAATCGCGATCGGCCGCATGGACGAGGCGACCCAGCACAACGCCGCCCTGGTCGAAGAGAGCGCCGCGGCCACGGACAGCCTGAAGGCGCAGGCCCAGCGACTGATGCAGGCGATGTCCGTCTTCGAGACGAAAGAGACGATCGTCCCCACAAAAAAAGGAGCCCGGGACTCCCGCCCCGGGCTCGAATCCATCCTGGCGGATGGAGGAGACAATCGTTACGCACTACGTTTAGCAACTTCGATGCCAGGTTGAAATCTTCTGCCCCGGCGCGATGTCCTGCACTGTGCCGCCAAATGATTGCGGCTCGATGAAACAGGCTTATTCCGTAGGCCTGTCCCGATGGGGTCAGGTCTTCACAGCGCCTCGACGATGGTCACATTGGCCATGCCGCCGCCCTCGCACATGGTCTGCAAGCCGTAGCGGGCGCCGCGGCGGCGCAGTGCATGCACCAGGGTGGTCATCAGCTTGGTGCCCGATGCACCCAAGGGGTGACCCAGGGCGATCGCGCCGCCGTGCACGTTCAATCGTGCGGCATCCGCACCCGTCGCCTGCAGCCAGGCCAGCGGCACGCTGGCGAAGGCTTCGTTGACTTCGAACAGGTCGATGTCGCCGATGGCCATGCCGGCCCGCTGCAGCGCACGCTGGGTGGCGGGGATCGGCGTCTCCAGCATGATGACCGGGTCGCTGCCCATCACGCTCATGTGGTGGATGCGGGCCAGCGGCTTCACGCTCCCGCCCAGCGCCTTCAGGCCGCGCCCGTTGACGATCATCACGCCGCTGGCGCCGTCGCAGATCTGCGAGGCGTTGGCCGCGGTGATGACGCCGCCTTCCTGCAGCAGCTTGACGGCCGCGATGCTCTCGGGCGTGGCGTCGTAGCGGATGCCTTCATCGTTGTCGTGCCCGTCGATGGCCAGGATCTCCGCCTTGAACGCACCGGCCTGCGTGGCGGCGGCAGCCTTGCGGTGGCTCTCCAGCGCGAAGGCGTCCAGCGCCTCGCGGCCGAATCCGTACTTGCGCGCGATCATCTCAGCGCCCAGGAACTGGCTGAAGCGCACGCCGTCGTAGCGCTCCAGCACGGCCGGGCTCTGGTACCAGCCCATGCCGGCCTGCTCGGCCAGCGCGTTGGGGCTGCCCATCGGCACGCGGCTCATCGATTCGACGCCGGCGGCGATCACCACGTCCATCGTGCCGGACATCACCGCCTGCGCCGCGAAATGGATCGCCTGTTGCGAGGAGCCGCACTGCCGGTCGATCGAGGTGCCAGGCACCGATTCCGGCAGCTTTGAGGCCAGCACCGCATTGCGCGCGACATTGGTCGCCTGCTCGCCGACCTGGCTGACGCAGCCCATCAGCACGTCATCGATCGCGGCCGGGTCGGCGCCGCTGCGCGCGAGCAGTTCGTCGATCACCCGTGCCGCCAGGTCCACCGGATGCCAGCCGGCGAGGCGGCCCTTGCGCTTGCCGCCTGCGGTGCGCACCGCGGCGACGATGAAGGCTTCTTCCGACATCTGCGAATCTCCTGAGAGGGAACTCAGTTCATTGTGCTCGCGGCCCGCCAGGCCTGCGTGTGGGTTCGCAACGCGTCTTCCAGCGCGGGCGCGGCCCGTTCCAGCCGCTCGAGCTGCGCGCCGACGCCGGTCTGCTCGGTCCAGCGGGCCAGCATCCAGGCGCCGCGCGCCGTGCCTTCCAGCGCATCGGTGGACCGGTAGGCCGGCCGCGAGCCCAGCATGCCGGCGATGGCGAGACGGTATGCCGGGCTTTGCGCCATCGGGCCTTCGATGATCACCGGGCCGCCGGCGCCCTGCTGCTCCAGGTCGCCGACCAGCAAGGCGCTGAGGTCGGCGCAATAGAGCGCTGCCAGCGCCGGCCGCAGCGCGGCTGGCACGGCCTCCAGCCCGACCGGCTGGCCCTGCTTCAGCACCGTGCCCCGCCGGCCCATGAAAGGCCCGCCGCTGTCGGCGAAGGCCGGCAGGGCCATCCAGCCTTCGCGCAACACCTGCTCCAGCGCTTGCGCCGTCGCCAAGGCCGGATCGGCGTTGCCGCACAACGCGGCGAACTCGCGGCCGCCCATGAAGCGCGCGGTGGCGACCGCCCGGCCGTCGACCGCCACGTTGGCCAGCTCGTCGCGCTGCGGGGACAGGCGCGCGATGTCCGCGCCCGGCGCCATCACGATGCACCAGGTGCCGGTGGACACCACGGTGGCGTCCGGCATCGCCTGGAGATAGCGGGCCAGGCAGGCATTGCTGTCGTGCACGCCGGCCGTGACCTGCACCTCGGCATCGGCCGGCAGGCCCCAGGCGCGCAGCAGGGCCGGCCTCAGGGTTCCGATCGTTTCCCAGGCCTGGCGCAGCGGCGCGAAGGCGATGCCGCGGGCCTGCGCCCAATCGCTGTAGCGACGCTCGGCCGGCGCCCACAGGCCGGTGTGGCAGCCCAGCGAAGAAACCTCGCTGCAGGCCACGCCGCTGAGCCACCAGGCCCAGTACTGCGGATAGGGCAGCCAGCAGCGGATCTGCGCCGTCAGCTCCGGCCAGCGCCGCTGCACGTAGTCGATCTGGCGGCCGGCATTGAGGCCCTGCGGCAGGCGCGGCGTGCCGTGGTGGGCGAAGTTGGCGAGCGAGGCCTCGAAGGCGGCCGTGAGCTGGCCGTAGCCATCCCATTCATAGTCGATCGGCGGCAGGACCAGGCCCGTCTCGCCCAGCGCGCAGAAGGCCGCGCCATGCGTCGTGACGCTGATCTTCGACGGCACCCTACCCTGCAGCAGCCCCGGCGCGCTGCGCTCGATCCAGTCGGCCAGCGGCCCGGTGCCCAGCGCCGTGAAGCCGAAGGCCGCGGACGGCGCGGACTGGTTGGCACTCTTCGCGGAAGCCAGAACCTCGCCGGCGGCGTCGATCAGCACCAGCTTGGCATTGCTCTTCCCGATGTCGAGCACGAGCGTGAGGTCGTCGCGCATGCTCAGCTCAAGTGAAAGACGCAGGGCAAGGCCTCGACGCGGGGCGAGCCGTCGGCATTGCATTCCATGATGTCGCCCATGTAGGCCCACCAGCGCTGCATCACCGGATGCTGCGGCAGCGCGTCCATCGTGTGGCCATCCGCGCGGCGCAGCACGGCGAAGAGCACGTGGCTCTGCTCGTCGAGGTAGATGCTGTAGTCGCTGACGCCGCTGGCCTTCAGCAGGCCGGCCAGCTCGGGCCAGATCTCGTCGTGGCGGCGCTTGTACTCGGCGGCCTGGCCGGGGTTCAGGAACATCCGGAAGGCGATCTTCTCGCTCATGGTTCAGAACTCGTCATACGCAATCTGATGGGCCGGCACGCCAAGCGTGGTCAGCAGGCCGATGCAGGCCTCGATCATCTGCGGCGGGCCGCAGAGGTAGTACTCCAGCGCCGCCGGCCGCGGGTGGGTGTGCAGGTACTCGTCAAGCACCACCTCGTGGATGAAGCCGGTGTGGCCGGTCCAGTCATCGTCGGCCAGCGGCGCGGACAAGGCCGGATGGAAGGAGAAGTTCGGATGCTCGCGGCCGAGCTTCTCGAAATCTGCCTGGTAGAACAGTTCCTGCCGGGAGCGCGCGCCGTACCAGAAGCTGACCTTGCGGGCGGTCTTCTCGGTGTCGAACAGATGGCTCAGGTGCGCCCGCAGTGGCGCCATGCCCGCACCGCCACCGATGTAGACCATCTCGCGTTGCGTCGGCTTGATGTGGAAGTCGCCGAAGCTGCCGATGGCCGTCACCACGTCGCCCGGCTTCAGCGAGAAGACATAGCTCGACCCCACGCCGGGGCCGCAATCCTGGCCGGGCGGCGGCAAGGCGATGCGCACGTTGAAGCGCAGCAGGGTTCGCTCGGTCTGCTGGTTGCTGGCCAGCGAATAGTTGTTGCGGCGCCCGCCTTCGTGGTTGACCGCCACCCGATCGAACAGGTGCTGCGCACGCCAGGCCTGGGCGAAGGGCTCGGGAATGTCGAAGTCGGCGAAGCGGATTTCGCCGTAAGCCGGGATGTCCAGCTGCAGGTAGTCGCCCGGCGTGAAGCTGAAAGCCTCGCCGGCATTGGCCGGCTCCAGCACCAGTTCCTTGATGAAGGTCGCGACGCTGCGGTTGCTGACGACGCGCAGGTGCCAGGTCCGGCTCTCTCGGGCCTCGACCTTGCTCCCCTGCCCCGGATTGAGGTACAGGCTGCCGGCGCGCTCCTCGAGCGGATAGCGGGCGATGCCGCGGCACACCGGCGCGCGGGCGGGCGAGCCGTCCGCCAGGTTGAAGCGGCCGTTGTGCTTCGGGCATTCGATGATGCCGTCCTTCACCAGGCCGTCGGCCAGGTGGGTGTTGCCGTGGCTGCAGATGCCGTCCAGCGCATGCAGTCCGCCGTCCTCGGCGCGGACCAGCACGAAGGTCTTCTTGCCGTGGTCGAAGCGCAGCGCGTTGGCCGGCTTCAGCGCGGCGGCCGGGCAGGCGGCGACCCAGCCCGCGGCATCCGGCTCGGCATCGGAGCGGAGTCCGCCTTGGGCGCCCTCGCCCTTCGGCGCCGGCAGCGGGCGCTTCACCGAGTAGCCCGGCTCCGTCCTCTGGCGCAGCACGGCGGGAATGATCTCGCGCCAGGCCGACAGGATCGACGGGTACGGCGGCGGGCAGTCGTCCTTGATCAGCTCGTGCAGCCGCGGCAGCGCATGGAAGGGCACCAGCGGGAACATGTGGTGCTCCACGTGGTAGTTCATGTTCCAGTAGATAAAGCGGCTGAACGGGTTCATGTAGACCGTGCGGCAGTTCAGCCGGTGGTCGAGCACGTTCTCGGCCAGGCCTGCATGCTGGGTCGAGTTGTGGACGATCATCAGCCAGTTGCCGAACAGGTGCGGCACGATGATCAGGAAGATCGGCGCCCAGCTCTGCAGCAGCAGCGCGAGCAGCACGGCGGCGGCGTTCAGGGCCAGCACGATGCGGGCGTTGCGGTAGACCTTGTGGTGCTCCGTCTCGGGCACGAAGGTCAGCTCGGCCGGTGTCATCCGGCCCATCGCATGGTTGACCAGTCCCGGGAAGTAGCCGCGGTAGCCGCCGATATTGAACAGGCTCAGCAGGTGCTGGCCGATCACCGGCGGCCGGCTGACCTGGATCTCCGGATCGCGGCCGACGACGATCGTGTCGCTGTGGTGCCGCGTGTGGCTCCAGCGCCAGATCACCGACTCGCGCATCACCATGAAGGACGCGATCTCGTACAGCGCGTTGTTCATCCAGTCGGTCTTGAACGGCGTGCCGTGGCCGCATTCGTGCCAGCGCGAGTCGGAGGCCGTCGCGTAGAGCACCGCGTACAGCGCATAGACCGGCACGACCCACCAACTGCCCCACAGCGCGACGGTGGCCCAGCCGGTCAGGCCCAGCAGGGCGAACCACAGCAGCGTGTCGCGGATGGCCGGCCCGTCGCGGCGTTGCAGCAGCTCGCGCAGGCTCTCGCGCGGCACCGGGCTGCGATACCAGTCGGCCTCGGCCAGGCCCTTCTCGATCGCCAGCGTGGCGTTCGGTCCGGTCAGCGAATAGTCGAATGCACTCATGACGAAGCGAGGATGACTTTGCGCCGCATCTTCAGCAGCCGCGGCAGCACCATCGAGACGATCAGCAGCGCGCCGATGATCATCGACATGACGATGCCGGACACGTTCAGCATGCCCAGCGCGAAGGTGAAACTGCCCAGCAGCACGGCCGCCAGCACGGTGCCGATGATGCTGCCGCGGCCGCCCTCGATGGCCACGCCGCCGAGGATCACGATGGTCACCGCGTCGAGCTCCCAGCCCATCGCCAGGTTCGGCCGGGTGCTGCCGATGCGGCCGGTCAGCAGCACGGCGGCCAGCGCGGCCATCACGCCGGCGAACACGAACAGGCCCCAGCGGTAGCGGTCCACACCGATGCCGGAGAAGCGCGAGGCCACCGGGTTCGCGCCGATCGCGTAGATGCGGCGGCCGTGCACCGTGCGGTGCAGGAACAGGCCGACGGCCAGCGCCATCACGCCCATCACCGCGAACTCGATCGGCACGATCAGTGCCGGCCAGCCGATCAGGTCGCCCAGGTAGCCATTGCCCCAGGTGCTCAGCGGCTCGCCGTAGCCGGTGATCGCCTGGTCGCCCAGCAGCACCAGGGCGAGGCCCCGGTACAGCGACAAGGTGCCGATGGTGACGACGATCGAAGGTAGGCGCCAGCGCGTGACCAGCCAGCCGTTCAACGCGCCGCAGGCGATGCCGGTGGCAAACGCGGCGGCCAACATCAGCGGCAGGCCGCAGCCGGCCTTCATCGCCATGCCCATGGCGAGGGAACACAGGGCCATCGTCGCGGCGATCGACAGGTCGATGTCGCCGGCGATCACGAGCATGGCCATGGCCAGCGCGATGATCGCCTTCTCGGACATATTGGTCGTGCTGTCGGCGATGGCGAACGGCGACAGGAAGCCGTCGATCGACGCGCCGAACACGAGGTAGACCGCGACGATCAAACCGACCAGCACGCGTTCCCACGAACCCAGGGCCTTCATGCCGCCACCTCCTGCAGGTTCGCCGGGCGGCTCTTCGCGCCACTGCCATGCTCCAGGATTTGCCGCCCTGCCTGCCGCTGCGAGCGCGCATTGACGACCACCGACACCAGGATCACGAAGCCCGCGATCGCCTGCTGCCAGAAGGGCGAGACATGGATCACCGGCAGCGCCGAATTGATCACGCCGATGAAGAGCACACCCAGCAACGCGCCGCTGGCCGTGCCCACGCCGCCGCCGATGCTGATGCCGCCGATCACGCAGGCGGCGATCACCGTCAGCTCGTAGCCGGAGGCCAGTTCCGGGAAGGCGATCGAATAGCGCCCCACCCAGAGCAGCCCGCCCAGCCCCGCCAGCGCGCCGGACAGGGTGTAGGCCATCATCAGCCGGCGCTTGACCGGGATGCCGGCATAGAGCGCGGCCGAGGGGTTGCCGCCGTAGGCATACAGCTCGCGCCCTTCGCGCCGCCAGCGCAGCAGCCAGACGGTCAGCACGAACACCAGCGCGGCGAACCACAGCAGCACCGGCAGGCCCAGCAGGGTCTCGCGCGGCAGGCCCTTGATCAACGGATGGATGTCCTGGTCATTGACCCAGGTGCCGCGGCTGGCCACGAAGATCGAGCCGCGGTACAGCGACATCGTGCCGAGGGTGACGACGATGGACGGCAGGTCGAAGCGCGTGATCAGCCAGCCGTTGAAGGCGCCGAGCAGCGCCCCCGCGACGACGGCGATCGCCAGCAGCACCGGCACGCTGATGCCCGGCCAGGCCTTGCCTGCCAGCGCGCAGAACATGCCCGTCAGCGCCAGGTTCGCGGCCACCGACAGGTCGACGCCGCGCGTTAGCAGCACGGCCATCTGGCCCAGCACGAGGATCAGCAGGATGGCCGAATCGTTGGCCGTGTCCAGCGCGTTGCGCCAGCTCAGGAACAGCGGCGCCCGCGCGCCGACGCCCAGCGAGATCACGGCGATGATCGCCAGCAGGATCCACTCGCGTCGTATTTGTTGTTTCTTCTTCGGCGTGCTCATGCAGCCCACTCCTTTGCTGGCATCGGCGTAGCGGCAGCGGGTGCGGACTCGGTCAGCACCAGGCCCGAGGCCGCCGCCACCACCGCATCGGCGCTCGCCTCGCCCTGCTTGAACTCCCGCACCTGCAGGCCGCGCCGCATCACGATCACGCGGTGCGCCAGGTGCATCACCTCGGGCAGTTCGGACGACACGAGGATCACCGCCAGGCCGTGCTCGACCATCTCGGCGATCAACTGGTAGACGGCCTGCTTGGCGCCGACGTCGATGCCCTTGGTCGGCTCGTCGAGGATCACGATGCGCGGGTTCAGGCCCAGCCACTTCGCGATCACGACCTTCTGCTGGTTGCCGCCGGACAGCGAGGACAGCGGCGTGTCGGCCGACTCGGTGCGGATGGACAGGCGCTTGATCATGCCCTCGGCAAAGGCCTTCTCGCGCAGGCCCGAGAGCCAGCTGCCGCGCGACATGTGGCCGTGCATGCCGTGGCGCGGGCCGGCCAGCGCCGCCAGGCTCATGTTGTGGCCGACCGAGAACGGCAGGATGCCGCCTTGGCGCTGGCGTTCCTCGGGCACGTAGGACAGGCCCGCGGCGATCGCATCGGCGGGCTCGCGGATGTCGATGGCCTTGCCTTCGATCAGCACCTCGCCGCGCGCCTCGGGGTTCAGGCCCATCAGTGCGAGCATCGCCTCGCTGCGGCCGGCGCCGACCAGGCCGTAGAAGCCGAGGATCTCGCCGCGGCGTAATTCGAAGTTCAGGTCGTGGAACTCGGTCGGATGGCTCAGGGTCTTGACCTGCAGCACCGTCTCGCCCGGCGTGGACTTGACCTCCGGATAGATCTGCTCGATCGCCCGGCCGGCCATCAGCCGCACCAGGCCCGGCTCGTCGGCCTCGGCCATCAGGCCCGCGCCGACGGAGGCGCCATCGCGCAGCACCACGTAGCGGTCGCACACGGCGAACAGCTCGTCGAACTTGTGCGTGATGAAGAGAATGGCCACGCCCTGGGCCTTGAGGCCGCGGACGATGCCGTAGAAATCGTGGATCTCGGCGTGCGACAGCGCGGCGGTCGGCTCGTCGAGGATCACCACCTTGGCCTGCTGCGACAGCGCCCGCGCGATCTCGATCAGGTGGCGCTGGGCCAGGCTCAGCTCGCGCACCGGCGTGGTCGACGCGAAACCGGCGCCGACCTCGTCCAGCACCTGCTGCGCCTCGCGGTTCATCCGCGCCCAGTCGATGACCTTGAAGCCCGGCAGGCCGCGCATCGGCTGGCGGCCGATGAAGATGTTCTCGGCGGCGGTGAGTTCCTCGAACATCACCGTTTCCTGGTGCACAGCGACGATGCCGGCGGCCTGCGCATCCTTGGCGCGGCCGAAGCGGCACAGCTCGCCGTTCATGCGGATCTCGCCCTCGTCGGGGCGGTGCACGCCGGTCAGTGTCTTGACCAGCGTCGACTTGCCCGCGCCGTTCTCGCCGATCAGGGCCAGCACCTGGCCGGGGATCAGGTCGATGTCGACGCCACGCAGCGCATGCGTGGGGCCGAAACGTTTGTGCAGGCCGCGCAAGGTCAGCAGCGGCTTCACGTCATTCAGCATGGAAATGCCCGATGAAATACGACCACGGAGTCACAGAGGCACGGAGAAACACAGAGATCTCCTATCTCTGTGTCTCCGCGTCTCTGTGGTCGTGTTTCAGCCTCAGAAGATCTTGGCGAACTTGTCCACGTTGGACTCGTTGTAGTCGAAGGGCTCGGCCATCGCGCCGGTCAGGTCAGCGTCGAGCGTGGTCGAGCCGACCTTGCCCAGGGCGATCTTCTCGCCGGCGACGCCCTTGGCCTTGCCCTTGATGAAGGCGCTGACGGCGTAGACCGAGGAGTAGCCCAGGTCGATCGGGTTCCAGATCGCGAAGGACTTGACCGCCTTGCTGTGCACGTGGCCCGCCATTTCCGAGGGCAGGCCCAGGCCGGTCACGAAGATCTGGCCGACCTTCTTCTCGTCCTGCACGGCCTTGGCGCTGGCGGCGATGCCGATGGTCGTCGGCGCGACGATGACCTTCAGGTTCGGGTAGCTCTTGAACAGGCCCTGCGCCTCGCGGTAGCTCTTGTCGATCTGGTCGTCACCGTAGACGACGGCGTCCAGCTTCAGGCCCTTGTGCTCGGGCTGGGCCATCACCTTCTTCATCACCGCGATCCACTCGTTCTGGTTGGTCGCCTGGGCGGTGGCGGAGAGCACGGCGATCTCGGCATTCTTGCCGCCGGCATCCTCGGCCATGCTCACCAGCTTCTGGCCGATCAGCTCGGTGCTGGAGGGCGCCAGGTGCATCAGGCGGCCTTCCTTCTTGACGCCGGAGTCGAAGGAGATGACCTTGATGCCGCGCGCCATCGCCTTCTTCAGCACCGGCACCAGTGCGTCCGGATCATTGGCCGAGATCACGATGGCCTTGACGTTCTGCGCGATCAGCGTGTTGATGATCTCGATCTGGCCTTCGGCCGTGGACTTGGCCGGGCCGGTGTAGATGATCTCGATCCCGCCGATTTCCTTGGCCGCATCCTCGGCGCCCTGGTGCACGGCATCGAAGAAGCCGTTGCCCAGGCTCTTGACGACGACGGCGATCTTGTCGGCCGCGAAAGCCGGCTGGGCCAGCATCGTGATGCCCGCGAGTACGGTGCCCAACAGCAGGCTGCGTTTCTTCATCATGGTCTTCGGTCTCCGGTTTTGATGTTGCGGGGCAGTTGTCCAGCGCCCCTCCTGGTACTGATCTGCTTAGACGATGCCTCCACCGCCGCCCTGCACGGCCGGCCGCTCCTGCGCGGCCTGCTGGCGGTAGCCGCTGGCCCGGTAGCAGGCCACCGGGTCGACCGCGCCACCGGCGTCCTGGCGCACGCGCTGCAAGAGCGGCGTTACGTCGGTCTGGAAGGCGGTCTTCAGCAGTTGCGAGGCGGTCATCGCGTCGTTGGCTTCCTGCGCCGCGTCGAGCGCCGCGCGGTCCACCAGCAGGGCTTGCGCGTAGGTGCGCAGGACCTGCGCAGCGCTGGTCATCAGGCTTTCAATCGGATCGGTGACGTTGTGGCTCTGGTCCAGCATGTAGGCCGGCTGGAAGCCCTGGACGTTCTCGTGCGCCGCGGCCACCAGTTCGTTGAAGACCAGAAACAGCCGGTACGGCGAGACGCTGCCGGCATCGAGGTCGTCGTCCCCGTACTTGCTGTCGTTGAAGTGGAAGCCCGCGAGCTTGCCGGCGGCGATCAGCCGGGCCACGATCATCTCGATGTTGACGTTGGGCGCATGGTGGCCGAGGTCGACCAGGCACTGCGCCTGCGGGCCCAGCGCGGTGGCGGCGAGGTAGCTGCTGCCCCAGTCCTGGATGACCGTGCTGTAGAAGGCCGGCTCGGCGATCTTGTGCTCCAGGAACATGCGCCAGTCGCCCGGCAGCGCGGCGTAGATCTGGCGCGAGCTGTCGAGGTAGCGGTCGAAGGCGCGGCGGAAGTGGCTCTGCCCGGGGAAGTTGCTGCCGTCGCCGACCCAGACGGTCAGCGCCTTGGAGCCGATCTTCTTGCCGATCTCGATGCACTCGATGTTGTGTTCGACCGCCTGCGCGCGCGTCGCGGCGTCGGTGTGCGACAGGCTGCCGAACTTGTAGCTCAGCGCCTGGCCCTTCGCATCCGAGAAGGTGTTGGAGTTCATCGCATCGAAGCTCAGGCCCTGCGCGGCAGCGGCCTGGCGCAGCTCGGACCAGTCGCTGCACTTGTCCCAGGGGATGTGCAGCGAGACGGTGGGCGTGGCGCGGGCGAGCTGCTGGATCACGCCGCAGTCCTCGATCTTGTCGAACACATGGCGCGGCTCGCCGCTGCCGGGGAAGCGCGCGAAGCGCGTGCCGCCGGTGCCCACGCCCCAGCTCGGGATCGCGACGCCGAAGGCCGCCACCTGCTCGCGCACCTTGTCGATATCCACGCCGCGGCGGGTGAGCTGCCAGCCCAGCGCCTCGTAGTCCTGGTGGACCTGGCGCTGAAACTTCTCGTTATGGGCGGCGATGTGTTCCTGGATGATGCGTGCCATCGTTGTCTCCTCTGGCGCTGTTTGTTCTGTTCTATCGGGTGAAGGCGGCGAGGTTACCTGCGTCCACGTTCAGTATGTTGCCGGTGCTCTTGGCGCTGAGGTGTTCGGCCGCGAAGAAGTAGCTGGCCTCGGCGATGTCCTCGGGGAACACGCTGCGCTTGAGCATCGAGCGCTCGCGGTAGAAGGCTTCGAGGTCGCCCTCGTCGATCTTGTTGGCGGCGGCGCGTTCCTCACTCCACTTGCCGGTCCAGATCTTGGAGCCGCGGATCACCGCGTCGGGGTTCACCACATTGCTGCGGATGCCCAGCGGGGCGCCTTCCAGCGCGAAGCTGCGTGACAGCTGGATCTCGGCCGCCTTGGCCGCGCAGTAGGCGGTGGCCTGGTTGCTGGCCACCATGCCGTTCTTGCTGGCGATCATCACGATGGAGCCGCCCGTGCCCTGCGCCTTCATCTGGCGGAAGCCTTCGCGGCCGACCAGGAAGTAGCCGGTGGCGAGGATGCTCTGGTTGCGGTTCCACAGTTCCAGCGTGGTGTCTTCCAGCGGCGCGGCGGAGGCGATGCCGGCATTGCTGACGAGGATGTCCACGCCGCCAAATTCCAGCGCGGCCTTGTCGAAAGCGGCGATCACGCTGGCTTCCGAGGTCACGTCGCAGGCGACGCCGCGCACATGGTCCTTGCCGTGGGCCTTGGACAGCTCCGCGCCGACGCTGGCCAGCGCCTCGGCATCGATGTCGGCCAGCACCACGCAGCCGCCGTCGGCGAGGATGCGCTTGGCGATCGCCTGGCCGATGCCGCCGGCGCCGCCGGTCACCAGGGCCACCTTGCCGACCATGGGCTTGGGCTTGGGCATGCGCTGCAGCTTGGCCTCTTCGAGCAGCCAGTACTCGATGTCGAAGGCCTCCTGCTCGGGCAGGCCTACGTAGCGGTCCACCGCATCGGCGTCGCGCATCACGTTGATCGCGTTGACGTAGAACTCGCCGGCGATGCGCGCGGTGGCCTTGTCCTTGGCGATCGTCACCATGCCGATGCGCGGCAGCAGGATCACGACCGGGTTCGGGTCGCGCAGCGGCGGGCTGGTCGGGCGCTTGCAGCGCTCGTAGTAGGCGCTGTAGTCGGCGCGGTAGCCGGCCAGCAATTGCTTCAGGCCGTCGCGCAGCGCGGCGCCGCTCAGCGTGTAGACCGACTCCGGCACGATCAGCGGGCGGATCTTGGTGCGCAGGAAGTGGTCCGGGCAGGACGTGCCCAGCGCCGCCAGCGGTTCCAGTTGCTGCGAGTTGACGAACTCGACGACGGCCGGCGAGGTGTCCAGGTGCAGGAGCTTGGCCGCCCCGCCCTCGGCGCCGTCACTTGCCGATAAGCCGCGCAGCACCGGCATCAGCTTCGCCAGCGCTGCGTCGCGCTCGGCGTCGCTCAGCGATTGCAGCTTCGCGCCGCCGAACACCTGCAGCTTGCGCGAAACCCGCTGCTGTTCCAGCCAGGCCTGCGCCCGCTCGATCAGGTCCACCGTGTTCTCGTAGCAGCTCTTGGCCGTGTCGCCCCAGCTGAACAGGCCGTGGCCGCCCAGCACGATGCCGCGCAAGCCCGGGTGCGCCTCGTTGTACGCGGCCAGTTGCTGGCCCAGCTCGTAGCCCGGGCGCAGCCAGGGCATCCAGCCGACCGTGCCTTCGAACACCTGCTTTGTGATCGCCTCGGAGTTCTCCATCGCGGCGATGGCGATCACCGCATCCGGGTGCATGTGGTCGACGTGCGCATAGGGCAGCGACGAATGCAGCGGCGTGTCGATCGAGGCGGCGCGTGCGTTCAGGTTGAAGGTGCAGTGCGGCAGGTAGCCGACCATCTCGTCCTCGTGCTCGAGGCCGCGGTACAGCTTCTTCAGGGCGCGCAGCTTGTCCATGTAGAGCGTCGAGAAGCCGTCCAGCTTCATCGAACCGACGTCGCCGCCGGAGCCCTTGACCCACAGCACCTCGACCTGCTCGCCGCTCAGCGGATCGGTCTGGTGCAGCTTGGCGGAGGTGTTGCCGCCGCCGTAGTTGGTGATGCGCAGGTCCGAACCGAGCAGGTTCGAGCGATACAGCAGCAGGTTCGGTGCGTCGAGCGCGGCAGCGCGCGCGTCATCCCAGCGAGGGAAAGGCTTCTGAGTCATGTGATCGTGTCTCCTGCTTCGCAGCTTAGGCAGGCACGTTCATTAAGCCAATTGATGATTACTCATTGAGTCCATAAGCGTGAGCGTATAGAGTTGCAGCAATCCGCCCAATCGCTGGCAAGTCCTGGCCCTCGGCCGGGAAACACAAGGGAAAGTCCTGATGAGCCAGGCCACCGGCCCGCTGAACCTGCGCATGCTGCGCGTCTTCGAGGCCGTGGCCCAGCACGGCAGCTTCTCGCGCGCTGCCGAGGTGCTATCGATGAGCCAGCCGGCCGTCTCGCTGCAGATCCGGCAGCTGGAGACCGAGCTGGGCGTCACCCTGTTCACCGGCCCGCAGCGCAGCCGCCTGAGCGACGCCGGCCGCGAACTGCTGCAGCACGCCCGCATCATCGCGGCGCAGGTGCGCGCGGCCGAGGAGGCGCTGGGCGGTTACGCCGTCGAACCGGAGGGCGGCCGACGGGGCCAGCGCGGCCTGCTGCACCTGGGCGTTGTCTCCACCGCCCACTACTTCGCGCCGCGGCTGATGCATGCGTTCAACCAGCTGCATCCGGACGTACGGCTGAAGCTCACCGTGGCCAAGCGGGGCGAGGTACTGGCGATGCTGGGCGAGCATCAGCTCGACATCGCGATCAGCGGCTATCCGCCCTCGGAGAGCGACCTGGAGGCCACCAGCTTCGCTCGCCACCCGCACTGCATCGTCGCCCACCCGGACAACCCGCTGGCGGCACGCCAGCGCCTGCGCTGGGCCGACCTGCGCGACGAGCACTTCATCTTTCGCGAGCCGGGCTCGGCCACGCGCCAGTTCCTGGAGCAGTTGCTGCAGTCGCAGGCCATCCAGGTGCGCGCCGGGTTGGAGCTGGCCGGCAACGAGACGATCAAGCAGGCCGTGATGTGCGGCATGGGCATCAGCTTCCTGTCGGCCCACACCTTCCAGGTCGAGTTGCAGGCCGGGATGATGGTCGTGCTCGACGTGATCGACATGCCCAAGACGATCGACTGGTGCTTCGTCCAGCGCCGCGACACGGTGCTCAGCGGCGTGCCCGCCGCCTTCCGCGACTTCGTGATCGCGGAGGGTGCGCACTGGGCGGCGTGCCGGACGAGCTAAGGCTAGGGTTCTACAGCCAGCCGCGTCGTCACGCCGTAGACCGCATCGATGGCCGCATGGGCGGCCTCCTCCGCATTGGTCTCGGCCTCGGCCTGGGTGGCCCAGCCGCGCTCCATCGAGACCCAGGTGAACTTCTGCGCGTGGTCGGGCGGCACGGCGGCCGGGTCGCCCAGCAGGCGGAAGCGGCCGGTCCAGACGCCGCCGTCCTGCAGCGCCTCGACCACGTAGGCATGGTCCCGGTAGCAATGGCTCATGAGCTCTCTCCGCCTGTCGCTGATGAAAGCCGGATGCGGCAACCTGCATGCCCACGTCGGGGGAATGTTGCACCTCGCAAAGCAGGCGCAGTCCTACAGAGCGACGCGCGGCAGCTCGCGATCATCTCGGGCAAATATCGGGGACCCGCATGGCCATCGACGAACTGCCTCCCGTGGCATCGCTGCCGCACGAGCCTGATCGCCTCGGCGATTCGCTGAACGCACGCACGCTGCGTCGGCTCCAGATGAACTCGTTCAACTACTTCATCGAGGAGACCAACCCCGAGAACGGCCTGGTGCTGGATAAGACCGCGGACGACTGGCCCGCCAGCATCGCCGCGATGGGCATGGCGCTGACGGTCTGGCTGGTCGGCGCGCGCCGCCACTTCATCACCCGCGAGGAAGCGCTGCAGCGCAGCCTGACGATGCTGCGCTTCCTGGCCGCCAGCGAACAGGGCGAAGGCGAATCCGCCACCGGCTACCGCGGCTTCTACTACCACTTCCTCGACCTGAAGACCGGCGCGCGCGCCTGGCGCTGCGAGCTGTCCAGCGTGGACACGGCGCTGCTGATCGCCGGCGCGCTGGCCGCTTTCGAATACTTCGATCGGCCGCTGCCCGACGAGATCGAGCTGCGCCGGCTCGCAAGGCAGCTCTACGAGCGCGTCGACTGGGAATGGATGCTCGACGGCGGCACCACCTTGCGCCACGGCTGGAAGCCGGAGACAGGGTTCCTGCCCTACCGCTGGGAAGGCTACGACGAGGCGCTGATCCTGTACCTGCTGGCCCTGGGCTCGCCCACGCACCCGATCCCGCCCGAGTGCTACCCGGCCTGGGCCACCACCTACGAGTGGAAGACGATCTACGGCATCGAGCACCTGTACGCCGGCCCGCTGTTCATCCACCAGATGTCGCACATCTGGTGCGACTTCCGCGGCATCCGCGATGCCTTCATGCGCGAGCACGACTGCGACTACTTCGAGAACAGCCGCCGCGCGACCCTGGTGCAGCAGCAGTACGCGATCCGCAACCCGCAGGGCTTCCGCCATCTGGACGAGATGAACTGGGGCATCACCGCCAGCGACGGCCCCGGCAACGTCACGAAGAAGATCGACGGCATCGAGCGCACCTTCTACGACTACATCGCCCGCGGCGCGCCCTACGGCCCGGACGACGGCACGATCGCGCCCTGGGCGGTGGCGGCCTCCCTGCCCTTCGCGCCGGAGATCGTCGCACCGACGATCTCCGCCATGACCCACCTGCACCTGTCGGTGCCCAACCCCTACGGTTTCAAGGCCTCGTTCAATCCGGTGTTCCACGGCGAGCGCGACGACCCGGTCGGCTGGGTCTCGCCCTTCCATTTCGGCATCAACGAAGGGCCGACGGTGCTGATGATCGAGAACTACCGCAGCGGGATGATCTGGCAGTTGATGCGGCATTGCGCCCCGCTGCGCGCGGGGCTCAATGCCGCCGGCTTCTCCGGCGGCTGGCTGGACTGAACGCCAAGACCGCGCTCAGGGCTCGTGCTCGTCCCAATAGCCGGGTTGGCCGTACGAGGCATACAGACGCCGCTCGTAGTCGCGGTCGACCACCATGCTCTCGTCGAACTCCGGGCTGGCCTTGACCTGCTCGCGGGTCAGGTTCACCGACACGCTGCCCTCGGTCCAGCTGATCTCGCGGATCCAGCCCGGTGCGATCAACACCTTCTTGCCGCCCGGCCACCAGTTGCGCGTGTCCACCACCAGGTAGCGGATCAGCCAGGATTCGTCGTCGAAGACGAAGTCCTTCACATGGCCGATGCTGCCGTCGGTGGCCTGGATGTCGTAGCCGTCAACGTGGGCGGAGCTGCGCAGGTGAACGTCCTCCGGCGGTATCTCCACCGGCGGCGCCAGTTGCCCCGCCACCGGCACGACCGGCATCAGCGGCAGGAAGGGATAGCCGCCCATCGCCCACAGGTCCGCACCGTCCCAGTAGTCGGGGTAGGCGTAGTAGCCGAGGTATTCGCGCTCCAGGCGGCGCGAGATCGGCTGGTGGGTGTCGATGTCGGGGCTGTTCTTGACCTGCTCGCGGGTGAGGCTCACGTGCAGCGCCTCGCCCGTCTCCACCGGATGCCGCACCGAATACGGCGAGATCAGCACCTTGCGCTCGGCCAGCCAGGAACCGGTGTCGACCACCAGGTAGCGGATCACCCATTTCTGGTCGTCGAAGTAGGCCTCACTGACCTTGCCGATGTCGCCGTCGAGAGCGTTGATCGCAGTGCCGCGGATGCGGCTGACACTGTTCAGCATGATGGCTTCTCCTGAGTTCGTGTTACATCCAGTGTGGTGCCGGTGCTTTGCCGGCCCTGTAGGACGAGCGAGCGAATGAGCGTCGGCATCGGATTGCCATCGGTCAATCTTGCGCTGGTCGCACGGCACACCGTTTGCCCGCCTTGGCACCGTCACTTTCTCCCTTGAGGATCGATGATGGGTCAGAGGCTCCACCAAGGCGTGAACCACACGCTGTTCCGCGGCATCGCGGCCGAGGACATGGACGACGACGATTCGCTGTTCATCAGTGAATTGCGCGACGAGCAGAACGAGCAGCGCCGCCGCCGCAATGCCGGCAAGGCAGCCTGGCTGCGGCATCACGATCCGGACGACTCGCTGCCGCAGCGCGCGCACCATCACGGTGAGCCGCGCCGCAGTTCGCTCAAATAGCCGTCATCGAAAGCGCCAGCATCGCGAGCGTGGCGGCGGCCATCACGGCCGTCGCGCCCCAGCCAAGCCGGCGCCAGCGGGGCGACAAGGTCAGCTTGCCCATCACGCGCGCATCGCCAGCGGCGAGCATCACCGCGGCCATGACCGGCACCGAGATCACGGCGTTGATCACGGCCGACCAGAACAGCGCGCTGATCGGGTTCCAGCCGGCGCTGCCGATCAGAGCGCCCACGACCATCGCCGCGGCGATCACGCCGTAGAACGCCCGTGCGCGCTTCAGCGGGCGGTCCAGCCCGGCGCGCCAGCCGAACAGATCGGCCATCGCGTAGGCGGCCGAGCCGGCCAGCACCGGCAGGGCCAGCATGCCCGTGCCGATGATGCCCAGCGCGAACAGCGCGAAGGCGGCCTCGCCCGCGATCGGCTTCAGCGCGCTGGCGGCCTGCACGCTGCTGTCGATGTAGGTGATGCCCTGCGCATGCAGGGTCGCCGCGCTTGCCACGATCATGAAGAAGGCGGTGCCGTTCGAGAAGGCCATGCCTACCCAGGTGTCCAGCTTCATCCGCCGGGTCTGCTCGCGCACCTGCGCCGGCGCGTCGCACAGCGCCCTGTCGGCCGGCACGCGGGCGATCTCCTCCACCTCCTGCGAGGCCTGCCAGAAGAACAGGTAGGGGCTGATCGTCGTGCCGAGGATGGCGACGACGGTGGTGAGCCCGTCCTTGCCGTCGATGTGGGGCGTTACGGCGCCGCGCAAGGCCTGGCCCCAATCCACGTGCACGGCGAAGGCGAGACCCACGTAAGCCAGCAGCGGCAAGGTCAGCCACTTCAGCACGTTCACGTAGCGCCGGTACGGCAGCCACACCTGCAGCAGCAGCGACAGCGCACCGAAAGCCACCACGAACAGCACCGTGCCCGCATGGCTGGACGCGCCGCGCAGCAGCAAGGTGGCGGCGTCGCCCATCGCGTTCAGGTCGGCGCCGAGATTGATCACGTTGGCCAGCAGGAGCAGGCCGACGAGCCCGCGCACCAGCCAGCCGGGGCAGATCAGCGCGAAGTTGCTCGCCAGGCCCTTGCCGGTGACTCTGCCGATGCGCGCGCTCGCGAGCTGGATGCCCACCATCAGCGGGAATGTCAGCAGCAGGGTCCAGCAGGTGCCGTAGCCGAACTGCGCACCGGCCTGCGAATAGGTGGCGATGCCGCTCGGGTCGTCATCCGCCGCGCCGGTGATCAGGCCCGGACCGAGCTTGCGCCACCAGCGTTGCTGTACCTCGGATGCGGACTCGGCGGGGATCGTCGACATGCACTGATTCTGGGCAGCGCGGCCACGCAAGCGTGTGGGCCCGGCGCGCGAAGCGGCGTAGGACGCGAACGGTAAGGCGACGGGTAGGACGATGCCCACGTTCATGCCCGGCTGCGTCCCGCAGTCAAGACGATCGATGCGGCTTACGCTGGATACGTCTTCCAATTTCGAAGGAGTTCGATCATGAACAAGGACCAGATCAAGGGCGCCGCCAAGGACGCCGCGGGCAAGCTGCAGCAGAAGGCCGGCGAGGTCGTGGGCAGCACCAGCCAGCAGGCCAAGGGCCTGGAGAAGCAGGTCGAAGGCAAGGTCCAGAAGAGCTACGGTGATGCGCGCGAAGCCGCCAAGGACATTCAGCGCCGCTAAGCCTGCCCCCTGAACCCGAGAGCCCCATCCGTGCCAGGATGGGGCTTTCTCACGTCTGGAAGGTCACCCGATGCGGATGATGCATTGCGGCCGCTGCGGCGCCCGCGTCTTCTTCGACAACACCGCCTGCGAGCGCTGTGGCGCGCGGCTCGGCTTCGTGCCGGCCGAGATGACCCTGATCGCCTTCGACGAAGGCTGGCAGCGCCTCGGCCCCGCGGGCCCGGCGCAGAAGCCCTGCTGCAACTACGACGACCCGGTCCTGCCCGTCTGCAACTGGATGCTGCCCGCCGATTCCGGCGAGGAGCTGTGCCTGAGCTGCCGCACGACCGCCGTGATCCCGGCGCTGGACAAACCCGAGAACCGCCTGGCCTGGGCCCGCATCGAGCAGGCCAAGCGCCGGCTGTTCCACGGCCTGCTGAGCCTGCGCCTGCCCGTGCCCAACAAGCAGGACGATGCCGAGGCCGGCCTGTCCTTCGAATTCCTGGAGGCACTGACGCCGACCGAGTCGGTGCTCACCGGCCACGCACAGGGCACGATCACGCTGAACATCGCCGAGGCCGACGACGCGCAGCGCGAACAGGCGCGCACGAGCCTCGGCGAGCCCTACCGCACGCTGCTGGGCCACTTCCGGCACGAGGTGGGCCACTACTACTGGGACCGGCTGGTGCGCGGCAGCCGGCGCTGGCTCGGCGAGTTCCGGCAGCTGTTCGGCAACGAGCGCGCGGACTACGCCCAGGCGCTGCAGCGCCACTACGCCGCGCCGGCCGCCGACTGGTCACAGCGCCATGTCAGCGCCTACGCCAGTTCCCACCCCTGGGAGGACTGGGCCGAGTGCTTCGCCCACTACCTGCACATGCAGGACGCGCTGGAGACCGCCGCCGGCTGGGGCCTGTCCATGGCCGACGCGCTGCCAGCACCCTGCTCCCCGGTGGCGCCGCGGCCGCTGGACCTGAAGGCGCCGCTGGCACCGCAGTTGATCGAGCAGTGGCTGCCGCTGTCGCAGTTCGTCAACGCGATGGATCGCTGCCTCGGCACCCGCGACAGCTACCCCTTTGTGCTGCCGACGCCGGTCGTCGCCAAGCTGGACTTCATCCATCGCCTGGTGGCCTCGCAGACGCGCCGGCGGCGCGGCATACTGGCCCGGCCCCAAGCTTCACCATTACCTTTACCTTCCGCACCAACCCAAGGAACTTCCGCATGAGCAACAGCAATCTCCAGATCGCCGTCGTCGTCGGCAGCCTGCGCCGCGATTCGATGAATCGCAAGCTGGCGAACGCACTGCAGAAGCTGGCACCGGCCGGCGTCACCTTCAAGCACCTGGATATCGGCGCCCTGCCCCTCTACAACCAGGACGACGACGCCAACCAGGCGCCTGCCGTGCAGCAGATGAAGGCCGACATCGCCGCCTCGAACGGCGTGATGTTCGTGACGCCCGAGTACAACCGGTCGGTGCCCGGCGTGCTGAAGAACGCGCTGGACAACTGCTCGCGCCCCTACGGCCAGAGCGCATGGTCCGGCAAGCCGGCCGGCATCCTGGGCGTGTCGCCCGGCGCGATGGGCGCGGCGCTGTCGCAGGCCCACCTGCGGCCGATCCTCGCCTACCTGGACATGCCCACCCTGGGCCAGCCCGAGGCCTTCATCCAGTGGAAGGACGGCCTGATCGACGCCAACGGCGAGATCGGCGAAGCCAGCCGCAAGTTCCTGCAAGGCTGGATGGACAAGTTCATCTCCTGGGTGAAGACGCACCAGGCAGGTTGAGCCTGCGGTGTTGGAGTTCGCTGCGCTTACTCCAACCTACGATCCTCTTCCTAGCCGTAGGTTGGAGTGAGCAACGCGAACTCCAACACTCTCCCGTCACTTTTCCCAATACGGATCAACGCCGTAGTAGTGGTGCACGTCCTCGTGCCAGCTGCGGTCCGCCAGGCTCGGCCAATGCGACTTGTCGAAGCCTGGCGCGTTCTCGAAGCGGTCCTTGCTGGCCTTCAGCACGAAGCATTCGCGGTCCGGGTCCAGCACCAGCGCGTTCCACGGGATCGCGAACAAGCGCTCGCCCAGGCCCAGGAAGCCGCCGCTGCTCATCACGGCATAGGCGATGCGGCCCTGCAACATGTCCAGCATGATCTCGTCGATATGGCCCAGGGTCTCGTCGAGGTGGTTGATGACCCGGTCGCCCTTCAAGGTGCTGGCCGTCAGCAGGCGCGGGCCGGGACCCTTGTTGCCCATCGTCGTCTCGGGATAGCTGGCGATGCGGGCCGGGTCGTCCAGCGTGCTGAGGCTGACGTCGGACGGATAGGTGTTGAGCGTGTTGATCATCATGGTCTTGCTCCTGTGAGGATGCGGATGCGCTCCATCCGGCAATCCCCGTGCCCTTCTCCGTCGGATCGGCACTTCGATTGCCGCCGGACAGCGCCCACTTCAGGAGCTGCCATGAACCCGAAACAGCCGCCCCCGCGCCAGCCGCCACCCCACCCGACGCTGCCGCGCGAAGACAGCACCCGCACGCACGACCCCGATGAGTCGGTGGCCGGCGAGGAAGATCCCGGCAGCGCGGACGAAGAGTTGCGCAAGCCGCACCCGCCGGGCCGTGACATTACGTAACGAGTACCGAGGGTTTTCCAGTATTTCGAGGCTTATAGTCCGGCCCCGCGGGGCGAGCATCATGCAGATGCGAGTAGCAGCAGCTGATGACAAAGAGATAAATGCCTTACACACGTAATTCCAATGGCTTGCCCAGCGTTCTGAAGCAATTGGGCGAGATGACGGCCATCCGTGACACCTATCTCGTCGAACAAAGCCTGCTGAGAACCCTGGGACCGATGCTCGGCGTGGCCGAGACTTGGCTGTACCGCCTGGACAGCGCCGGCAACCTGGTCAGGACCCTGCGCCATTCGCGCCATGTCGAATCGGCGCCCGAGGGCGGCCAGCGGGTCGAGGAGCAGCTCGAGGAGGAGATGGCTCACCCGATGGACATCCCGCCCGAGGTCGAGGCCATCTTCGACAGCGTGCGCATCCTCAACAAGGCCTGCACCGAGAAGCTGGACGACAACCAGCACCTAATCTGCCACCCGATCTACGGCGGCCGCGCCATCTGCGGCTTCTTCCTGCTGCGTCGCGAGCGGGAACTGAGCGGCCCCGAGGTCGCCACCGTGCAGGGCGTGCTGGAGGTCTTCAACAACTTCTACGGCCTGCTCGACACCAGCCAGCGCGACCGGCTCACGGGCCTGTTCAACCGCTATTCGCTGGAACTGAACCTCGACCGGCTCTGGAACCTGCTGCACGCGCGCCGCCAGGTCCCTCGCGGCGACAACGAGCTGCGCCGCGAGCAGGCGGCACCGCAGGTCTACTGGCTGGGCGTGATGGACGTCGATTACTTCAAGACCATCAACGACACGCACGGCCACATGATCGGCGACGAGGTGCTGATCATCATCGGGCGCCTGCTGGAGTCGGCCTTCCGCAGCTCCGACCTGCTCTACCGCTACGGCGGCGAGGAGTTCATCGCGATCATTGCGGCCAGCGATGCCGAGGCCGCCATGCAGACCTTCGAGCGGGCGCGCCGCAAGATCGAGGCCTTCAAGTTCCCGCGCGTGGGCCGCATCACGATCAGCGGCGGCTTCAGCCGGGCCGATCCCTCGGTGCTGCCGCAGGAGGTGATCAACCGGGCGGACCGTGCGCTGTACGAGTCCAAGAACCTGGGCCGCAACCGCTTCTGCGAGTACGAAAAACTCGTGGCCGCCGGCACGATCAAGGCCGTGAACGCCGGCAGCGTGGACCTCTTCTAACTGGCCAGGCTCGCCGCAGCCGCCTTGCGCCGCTGGTCGCAGGGCTCGATGCGCAGCATCTGGCGGTATTTGGTGACCGTGCGACGCGCCACGTCCAGGCCCTGCGCGCGCAGGCGGCGGGCGATCTCCGCATCGGACTGCGCAACGCCGGCCTGCTCCGACTCCAGCATGCGCTGCACCAGGCCGCGGATCGCCGTCGGCGAGCAGGCGCTGCCGTTGCTGTTGACGTGGGCGCGCGAGAAGAAGTGCTTCAGCTCGAACACGCCCGCCGGCGTGGCCATGTACTTGTTGCTCGTCACCCGCGACACGGTGGATTCGTGCATGCCCAGGGCCTCGGCGATCTCGCGCAGGCCCATCGGCTTCATCGCCATCGGACCGTAGTCGAGGAAGTGGGCCTGGCGGTCGACGATGGCCTGGGCCACGCTCTCGATCGTCGAGAAGCGCTGCTCGATGTTGCGCATCGTCCAGCGCGCTTCCTGCAGATGGCTGGACAGCTCGGTGCCGGCCGCGCCGCCCTGCTGCTGCAGCATGTCCGCATAGCCCTTGTTGAGGCTGACCTTGGGCACGACGTTGCCGTTCAGCGTGGCCACCCAGCGACCGCGCTTCTTGCGCACGATCACGTCCGGCGTGATGTAGCGCGTCTGCGCAGCACCATGGCGCCAGCCCGGCCGCGGGTCCATCTGGCGGATCCGGCGCACCGCGGCATCCAGCGCCTCGGAGCTGCAGGCCAGGCGCCGCGCCATGCTGGCCCACTGGTGCTTGGCCAGCGGCTCCAGCTCGGTCTCGATCACGGCGGCGGCCAGCGCGCGCTCGTGCGGGCAGGCGATGTTCACCAGCTGCAGGCCCAGGCACTCCTTCAGGTCGCGCGCGCCGACGCCCAGCGGCTCCAGCGACTGCACACGGCGCAGCGCGATCAGCAGCTCGTCCTCGGTCACGCCGTCGATGCCCTCGCCCGGCGCGAAGATCGACAGCAGCTCCGCCAGCTCCATGCGCAGGTAGCCGTCGTCGTCGAGCGAATCGACGATCGCATGGGCCAGCGCCAGGTCGCGCTGCGACAGGCGCAGCAGCGAGAGCTGGAAGTGCAGGTGCTCGGCCAGGCTGCGGACGTTGGGCACGAAATCCAGGGCGCTGGCGTCGCCGGACTCGTGCTGGCGCGTCGCACGCGCCGGCTCGCCGAGCCAGGGCTCGCGGTCGTCGTCCAGGCCGCCGGAGCCGCCGTCGTCGGCCGACATCGATTCGGCGCTGCCCGCGCTCGGCCCGTCCTCATCCTCGAAATCGAGGAAGGGGTTGCGGCCCTGCAAGGTCTGCAGTTCCTGCGTGAATTCCATGGACGACAGCTGCAGCAGCCGGACGGCGTGCTGCAGGCGGGGCGACAGGGTTTGACGCTGCGAGGCGTCGGCATGAAGGGCCAGTCGGTGGCCCGTGGGGCTGGATGCATTCATGCCGGCCCTTGCCGCAAGCCGCGTGCCGGTTTGGCGCGTCGTGTAGGACGGGAAGAAGTGTGTCCCGTAGGAAGGCCCGGAAACTGGCCACCAAGGCTGCTCGACCGGCCTGGCCGGGTCCGTCGAAATTGGGCGTTATGGACACGAAAAAGTGCCGCGGCGCGTCAGGCTTGCCGCAAGAACTGCTGCGCGGACCGCCTGGCGGGAGCAATCGGCATACCCGGCTCGGCACCGTGTTACAGAGCGGCTTGTCGGACAAGGCCGCACCGCCCGCCGGCCGTGGCGCGCGACTTGCACGACGAGCGGCATGAGCACATCCAAAACCGCCCCATCGCTCGAATGGCTGCAGCACCAGGCCTTGACGCGCAGCCTCAGCCGGCCCGTGCTCGGCGGCAACCGGATCGACCTGCTGCGCGACGGCCCCGAAACCTTCGCCTCGATGTTCGAGGCGGTGGACGGCGCGCGCGATCACATCAACGTCGCCAGCTACATCGTCGAGGACCAGGGCCCCGGCGAGGAACTGCTGACCCGGCTGGTCGCGCAGCGCCGCCGCGGCGTGCGGGTGAACCTCGCCTTCGACAGCGCTGGCTGCTGGGGCACCTCGCGCCGCGTCTTCGAGGCGCTGCGCCGCGACGGCATCAGCCTGCTGGAGCACCACCCGGTCGGCCAGCTGCGGACCTGGCTGAGCCAGGCCCTGCAGCGGCGCAACCATCGCAAGCTGATGATCGTCGACGGCCGCACCGGCTTCATCGGCGGGCTCAACATCAGCGGCGTCTACTCGGGCTCCTCGCCGCTGACGAAGCACAAGAGCGCTCATGTCGACGTCGGCGCCGACGCCGATGCCTTCGCCCAGGCCGACTGGCGTGACACGCATGTGCGCGTGCGCGGCCCGATCGTCAACGAGCTGCAGCAGCTCTTCATCGACCAGTGGAAGCAGCACACCGGCCGCGCGCCGGCCGGCGAAGCGCACTACTTCCCGATTCCACACGCCGCCGGCGCGCAGCGCGCGGGCCTCGCGGCGGCCGAGTGCGGGCCCGGCCACAACGATTTCTACCGGGCGCTGCTGGCCGCCGTGAACGCGGCACGCAGCAAGGTCTACATCACCACCGCCTATTTTGTGCCGCCGCGCCGCCTGATGCGCGCGCTGACAGAGTCGGCGCGCCGCGGCGTGGACGTGCAGCTCGTGCTGCCCGGCCGCAGCGACTTCTGGGCACCGATCCATGCCGGACGCTGGCACTTCGGCACCCTGCTGCGCGCCGGCGTGCGCATCCATGAGCGCCATGACCGGCTGCTGCACGCCAAGACGGCCGTGATCGACGGTGTGTGGGCCACGGTCGGTTCCAGCAACCTCGACTGGCGCAGCCTCGTGCACAACGCCGAGGCCAACGTCGTCGTGCTCGACCGCGACTTCGCACAACAGATGGAAGCGATGTTCCGCCAGGACGTGGCCCAGTGCCGCGAGGTGCTGCTGCAGCGCTGGCTCGGACGCGGGGGGCTCGACCGCATGAAGGAATGGACCGCGCGTCGTTTCGAGTTCCTGCTGTGACCCTGTCCGAACTCGCCGACGGCCCTGCGCTGACCGCCGGCGTGCTGCTGATCGGCGGCGTGCTCGTGACCATGGCGCTGGCCGAGCCGCTGGTGAAGCGGCTGCCTTTGTCGCCGGCGCTGGTGTACCTGCTGTGCGGCTGGATCGCCGGCTCGCTCGCCACGCCGCCGCTGCCGGACCTGATGAACCTGCATCAGCAGGGCCAGGTGAGCCTTCTGAGCATGCTCAGCGAGAGCGCGGTGCTGCTGTCGTTGTTCGCGATCGGCATGAAGATCCGCATCGCCGCGAGCTGGGCCGCCTGGCGCGTGCCGGTGCTGCTGGCCAGCGCCGGTGTGCTGTGGTCGGCGGCATTGGCGACGCTCGTCGCCTGGCTGCTGCTGCCGCTCTCCTGGCCGCTGGCCTTCCTGCTGGCGGCGATGCTGGCGCCGACCGACCCGGTGCTGGCTTCGGACGTGCAGGTGCACGGCGAGCATGACCGCGACGGCGTACGCGTCTCGCTCAGCGCCGAGGGTGCGCTGAACGACGCCACCGCCTATCCGGTCGTGATGCTGGCGCTGGGCCTGCTGGGCCTGCACGAACTGGGCGACGAGCCCTTCGCCGGCGCGCGCTGGCTGCTCGTCGACCTGCTGTGGTCGGTCAGCGCCGGCGCGTTGCTGGGCATCGCCTGCGGCCGGGGCCTGGGCTGGGCGATGCAGCGCAAGCTCGCGGCCGGCTCGGTGCGCGACTGGGACGAGCTGCTCTACATCGGCGCGATCGGCCTGACCTACGCCCTGGCGATGCTGGCCGAGGCCTCGCCCTTCATGGCGGTGTTCCTGGCCGGCGCCACCTTGATGCGCCAGCATCCCGCCACCCGGCCCGAGGGCGAGGCGCAGGAATACGGCCAGCAGTTGCAGGCCTTCGGTGCGCGTTGCGAGCGGCTGGTGGAGGTGCTGATGGTGCTGCTGATCGGCGCCGCTCTGGTGCATGTGAGCTGGAGCGCGGCGGTGCTGCTGTTCGCGCTGCTGATGATCGTCGCGGTGCGGCCGCTGAGCGTGCTGCTGAGCCTGCCCCGGGCCCAGTTGCCGCGGATCCAGCACGGGCTGATCGCCTGGTTCGGCATTCGCGGCGTCGGCTCAATGTTCTATCTGGCGCTGGCGCTGGACCACGGCATCAAGGGTGCCGCGGCTCAGTCGCTGGTCTCGGCCTGTCTGGCCTGCATCGCCTTGTCCATCGCGTTACATGGCATTTCCGCAACGCCATTAATGAATGCTTACCAAAAAAGGCGCAGTGCCCGCCGGAGGCCTGTGGGATGAGCAAACGCTGGCGTTTCGGGCCTCTGCGCCCCGGCGAGGGGCAAGCGATGAGGCGCAGTCCTACACGGGGAGAACCCTCGGACTGCTAGCCTCTCAAGCAGCATGAAGCCGCCCCTTGCCTCGCTGTTACGAGTCCCTTCGCTGGTGTCGCTGCAGACCTACCTGTCCGCCGTGATGCTGGTGGCGACCGTACCGCTGGCGCTGCTGGTGGCCTATCACGTGTTCAACACGCTGCAGAGCCAGCATCAGCGCATGCGGGGCGAGTTGCAGCACACCGCGGACCTGCTCAGCGCCACCTTGGCGAACGAGCGCAATGACGCGGCCGGCCTGCAGGCCCTGCTGGCGCGCAATGCACCGGCCGGGGGCGCGATCACCGTGAGCGATGCCGGTGGGCAGCTGCTGGCCCGCGCCGGCTCGCAGGTGGATGAGGACAGCTACACCGCCGCCGGCACCGTGCCCGGCAAGGGCTGGCAGGTCGGCGTCACCTTGCCGCGGGCGCAGATCGACGAGGTCGAGCGCCGCATGCTGCTGGCCGCGCTGGCCACGATCACCGCCTGCCTGCTGCTGGGCCTCGCGCTGGCGACGCTGGCGGCACGCCGCGTCACCGATCCGCTGCGCGAACTGGCCACCCAGGGCCCGGGCGGCGCGATGGCGCAGCCCGACAAGGTGACCGAGATCGCCGGCCTGCGCGAGGCCCTGGCCCGCGCCCAGGCCGAGCTGCAGCGCAAGGCGGCCGAGTTCGAGATGCTGTTTGCCAGCACGCCGATCGGCCTGGCCTTTCTGCGCGGTGGCGAAACGATGCACAACGCGGCCATGGACCGGCTGATCGGCACGCCCGCGGACGCTGCCGCGGGCAAGCTCTGGCAGGCCGGCGCGCAGCCGGCGGAACTGGCGCTGCGCCTGCCGGACGGCGGCGTGCGCCACCTGCTGGTGCAGGCAGTGCCGCTGGAAGGTCACGTGGACGGCCCCGCCGCGCTGGCCAGCGCCGTGGACATCACCGAACGCAAGCAGGCCGAGCAACGAATGCAGGAGACCGACCGGCAGCTGCAGGAGACCCAGCGCCTGATCGACCTGGCGCAGGAGGCTGGCGAGGTCGGCTTCTTCCACATCGACGAGCGCGGCGCCGGCTGGACGCCAGGCCTGTCGCGCCTGTTCGGCTTCGACGGCAGCGTGCCGCCCGCGCTGCAGCTGGCCGAACTGCTGGAGCGCGTGCATGAGGACGATCGCGATGCCGTGGAGCAAGGCCTGCGCGACATGGCCGCCGGGCTGCGAGAGCGCGGTACGCTCGAATACCGAGTTACCTTGACTGACAGCAACGGCCCGGCCGGCGAGCCGCCCGCCACCCGCTGGCTGTCCAGCCGCGTGCAGATGGGCTTCGGGCCGGGCGGCCGGCCGCTGCGCCTGATCGGCGCCACCTTGAACGTCAACGAGCAGAAGGCGCTGGAACTGGAGCGCCTGGCGCTGGCGCAAATGGAGCGGCGCGCGCGCATCGAGGCCGAGGACGCGAACCGCGCCAAGGACGAATTCCTCGCGATGCTGGGGCACGAGTTGCGCAACCCGCTCGGCGCCATCGCCTCCGCTTCCGAGGTGCTGGCCCAGCTGGGCAGCGCGCCACCGGCCAAGGCCGCCGCGCTGGGCGAGAGCGCCCGCGCGATCATCGCGCGGCAGACCCGTCAGTTGGCCCGGCTCGTCGACGACCTGCTGGACATCGGCCGCGTGATCTCCGGCAAGGTGACGATGTCGCGGCAGCGCTTCGACATGGCCGCGCTGGTGAACCGTGCGGTCGAGAATTTCCGGCTGACCGGCAGCGCCGATCGCCACGAGCTCGTGCAGCGGCTCGCGCCGGCCTGGATCGAGGCCGACGCGACACGCATCGAGCAGGTCATCAACAACCTGCTCGGCAATGCGCTGAAGTACACGCCCGCGGGCCGGCGCATCGAGCTGCAACTGAACGTCGAGGGCCAGCACCAGGCGGTGCTGCGTGTGATCGACCATGGCGACGGCATTTCGCCACTGCTGCTGCCGCACATCTTCGACCTGTTCGTGCAGGGCGAGCGCCTGCTGGACCGCAGCGCGGGCGGCCTCGGCGTCGGGCTGACCCTGGTGCGCCGGCTGGTGGAGATGCATGCCGGCACGGTGACCGTCGAGAGCTCGCCGCAGGGCAGCATCTTCACCGTGCGGCTGCCGGCGGCGCTGGACCAGCCAGCGGCGGGCACGCCCGACGAGCAGAACGTTCAGTACCACGCATCGGCGCACGGTGTGCCGCCCTGCCGGGTGCTGGTGATCGAAGACAACGAGGATGCCCGCACGACCCTGTGCACGATGCTGGAGCTGGACGGCCACAGCGTCAGCACCGCGGCGGACGGGCGCCAGGGCCTGTCCCTGCTGCTCGGCGAGAAGCCGGACGTGGCGGTGGTGGACATCGGGCTGCCGGGCCTCTCCGGCTTCGAGCTGGCCCGCGAGAGCCGGCGCTCGGGCTATGCCGGGCGGCTGCTGGCCCTCTCGGGCTACGGCAGCGATGCCGACGTGGCGCAGGCGCTGCGACATGGCTTCGATGCCCATCTCGCCAAGCCGGTCGATCCGCAGCGCCTGCGCGACCTGCTGGCGGCACACGGGTGACGACGGCGATGGATGCGCGGACATCGAGCGAACGATCAGCGCAGGTGGCGACGCCTGAACAGGACCGGTATGGCGTTCACCACGATGAGCACCGCCGCCGCGCCGAGCGATGTCACCGCCATCGCGTCGAGGCTCGGCAATGCGCGCAACGCGTCCTCGGGCAAGGCCACCAGTGGGGCGATCCACAGCCCCGCCAGCACGGCACCGAGCACGCCGACGCCGAAGTTCAGCAGCATCGTCGAGCGCCGGCGTACGCGGGCGAGCCGGCTGACCAGCCAGCCCATCAAGGCGCCGACCGCAAGCCAGATCAGGAGATTGAAGACGAGCATCGTTGGCGTGCCTCCGCGTACTGCATGCAGCGGTTTGGCAATCAGCGTGCCCGTCGGCTTCACGAGACCATGAAAGAAGGAAATGAGGAGGACCGGACATGAGCCATGCCCTGATCGTTGACGACGACGTCGACGCCGCCACCATGCTCGCCGCGCTGGTGGCCGCTGAGGGTTTCACCGTCGCCTGTGCGCACACCTTGCGCGATGCCCGAGCCAGCCTGGCGATGCAGCCGCCCGACCTGGTGTTGCTCGACCTGCACCTGCCCGACGGCAACGGCATGAGCCTGTTCGACGAGGGCGGCCTGCTCGCCAACTCGCAGGTGGTGCTGATCACCGGCCAGGCCAGCCTCGACACCAGCATCCAGGCGCTGCGCCTGGGCGTCGTCGATTACCTGATCAAGCCGCTGAAGCAGACACAGCTGCGCGGCATCCTCTCGCGCGTGGTCAAGCCCTCGGTGGCCCGCGCCGAGCTGGACGGCGCGATGGCCGAATGGCAGAAGAGCGGCCGCTTCGGCCACCTGTGGGGCCGCGCGCCGGCCATGGAGCGCATCTACCAGCAGATCGCCCGGGTGGCGGGCACGGCCGTGTCGGTGCTGGTCACCGGCGAGAGCGGCACCGGCAAGGAAGTCGTGGCACGCACGATCCACGACCTCAGCCGCCGCCGCAACAAGCCCTTCCTGGCCGTCAACTGCGGCGCGATCTCGCCCCACCTGATCGAGAGCGAGGTGTTCGGCCACGAGAAGGGAAGCTTCACCGGCGCCGACCGCCAGCACCAGGGATTCTTCGAACGCGCCGCCGGCGGCACGCTGTTCCTGGACGAGATCACCGAGATGCCCGCGGAGCTGCAGGTCAAGCTGCTGCGCGTGCTGGAGACCGGCACCTACATGCGCGTGGGCTCCACCCAGGTGCAGGAGGCGGATGTGCGCATCGTCGCCGCCACCAACCGCGTGCCCGAGCAGGCCGTGACCGACGGCAAGCTGCGCGAGGACCTGCTGTACCGCCTCAATGTGTTCCCGATCGCCCTGCCCCCGCTGCGCGCCCGGCGCGAGGACGTGGCCCTGCTGGCCGAGCAGCTGCTGGTGCCGATCTGCCAGAGCGAAGGCACGACCAAGCGCTTCACGCCCGCCGCGCTCGCCAAGCTGACGGCCTACCGCTGGCCGGGCAATGTGCGCGAGCTGAGGAACGTCGTCCAGCGCAGCTACGTGATGAGCGATGGCGCCCACATCACCGAGGAATGGCTGCCCAGCGACGAACTGCAACTGCCGCCCGATGCCGACGGCGCGGCGCTGTCGCCGGTGCCGACCGCCGAAGCCCGACCCGCGCAGGACTGCGTCACTATTCCGATCGGCAGCACCATGGCCCAGGCCGAACGCCAGCTGATCCTGGCCACCTTCGCCCACTACAAGCAGCAGCGCGAGCGCACGGCCTCCGTCTTGGGCATCAGCCTGAAGACGCTCTACAACCGGCTGCGGGAGTACGCTGAGGACGATCCCGCCGAAGGCAAGCGGACGGTGGAGCTGGGCAGCAGCCTGCAGTGACCTGTCACGCGGCCTGAGCGCTCTGCGCCGGCTCACCGGCGCGGGCGCGCTGCCACTGGCCCGGGCTCGTGCCCGTGTGGGCCCGGAACGCGCGCGACAGCGCCGCCTCGCCGCTGTAGCCCACCGCCGCGGCGATGTGCTTGAGCTTGTGCCCCTCGTCCAGCAGTTCCTGGGCAAGGCCGACGCGCCAGGTCTGCAGGTAGGCGCCGGGTGTCACGCCGACGGTCTCCCGGAAGGCGTTGGCGAACGCTGTCCTTGACATGCCGGCCACCGCGGCCAGTTCCTCCAGCGACCAGTTGCGCTGCGGCTTCTCGTGGATGGAGACGAGCGCGTTGCGCAGGCGGCTGTCCGCCAGGCCCGCCAGCATCCCCGAACGAACCAGGCTGCCTTCCATCAGCGCGCGCAAGACCTGGATCAGCAGAACCTCGAACAGCCGATCCAGCATGGCCTGGCGGCCGCAGTTGTGCGCATCGGCTTCGGCGAACAGCAGCGAGAGCACCGGTTCCACCTCCGGCACGCTGGACAGCGGCAGCTGCATCACGTCCGGCAGCGCGGCCGCGATCGGGTTGGCCGCGCCGCCCTGGAACTCGATGTGCGCGCAGACGAGGTTCGCCCCGCGCTCGGGATCGGTGATGAAGCGCCGCGGCATCGGCCGCGGGTAGAGCAGCAGGCTCGGTTCGCCGACCTTCAGCTTCTTCGGCTTGCAGGGCCCGAGGTGCTCGATCTGCAGCGGCCCCTCGCGCACCACGTGCAGCTGCCCGCGGGGCTCGTCTTCGCCGATGGCGTTGACGCCGCAGAGCCCGCCAGCGCGGAAGGTGCGCGCCGACACGGTGAATCGGTTGAACAGGGCTGCGAGACGGTCCATTGTACGAATTGCTATGTTTTGCGGACTGGAAGATATCACCAGTTCAATCCTGGCGCGCAAAGTTGAGTCTCTCCTCATCCACACCGTCGAAAGGCTCTCCATGAAAACCGCTCGCAACCTGATTGCTTCCGCCGCCGCCACCCTCGCCGTGGGCATCGCCGCCGCTGCCGGCAGTCCCGGCGTGGAACACAACACCCAGGCCTTCCTGGAAGCGCTGGCCAAGTCCGGCGGGCAGCCGTTGGAAACCCTGTCGCCCGCGGACGCCCGCCAGGTGCTGGTTGGCGCGCAGGCCGGCGCCAAGCTGCCTCCCGCCGACGTCAGCGAGAAGACCATCCAGGTCGACGGCAAGCCCGTCAAGCTGAACATCGTCCGCCCGGTCGGTGCCAAGGGTGTGCTGCCGGTGTTCGTCTTCGTCCACGGCGGCGGCTGGATCCTCGGCGACTTCCCGACGCACGAGCGCTTCGTCCGCGACCTGGTGGCCGACTCCGGCGCCGCCGCCGTCTTCGTGAACTACACGCCCTCGCCCGAAGCGCACTATCCGGTGGCGATCAACGAGATCTACGGCGCCACGAAGTGGGTGGCGGAACATGGCAGCGAGATCAACCTCGATGGCAAGCGCCTGGCCGTGGTGGGCAACAGCGTGGGCGGCAATATGGCTGCCGTCACGGCGCTGATGGCCAAGGCCAAGAACGGCCCGGCCATCAAGGCCCAGGTGCTCTTCTGGCCCGTGACCAACGCGAGCTTCGAGAACGCCTCCTACGACGCCTTCGAGGACGGCCACTTCCTGACCCGCCCGATGATGAAGTGGTTCTGGGACGCCTACACCACCGACGCCAAGCAACGCCAGGAGATCTACGCCTCGCCGCTGCTGGCAACGCCCGAGCAGCTGAAGGGCCTGCCGCCGGCCTTGGTCATCACGGCCGAGAAGGACGTGCTACGTGACGAAGGCGAAGCTTACGGCCGCAAGCTGGACGCCGCGGGCGTGCCAACGGTCGTCACCCGCTACGGCGGCATGATCCACGACTTCGGGCTGCTGAACGTCCTCGCCGATGTGCCGGCTACGCGCGCTGCCCTCCACCAGGCGAGCGAGACGCTGAAGGCGAGTTTGAAGTAACGAGGATGCCGCCGAGGGTGCTAGTTCGGCACCTTCGGGCCCGGCTCACATGTTCGAGCATGAGCGCAACAACGACTACCGCCCCGCAGCATTCGCTAGCGCGAGCCAGCCATCAGCGCGGCCTGCCAACTCGCGTTTCCGACATGCCTAGCCATTGAGGTTATAGGTCGCATGACTCGCGCCGCGGTCAATGAGACGGGTCAGAGTCTTGCCCGACTCGGTGCCTTCCTATCGGAACGACTCGAACATCCGCACGGCTGCGTCGTAGGCCTCGAAGCTGCCTCGCCGGACCGCAAATGCTAGATCGGCCTCAGCTTGCGCAAGCTCGCGATGTCCGTCGAATATGTTGTGCGGCCCGTCTGGCGAGAAGTAATAGCTCCAGCCATCGAGCACTCTAGAAGGCAACGGTTCGAGCCCATGTATGAGCTTTTCAACATCAGGTCGCATGGCATTTAGCAATTTCTCGACACCAGGGTCTTGCTTGGCGACCTGCTCCATCAACGTTAGTAAATGCTCAGCCTCTTTCGCTGCAAAAGCTTGGTAGTCGTTCACGGTTTATCCCTCGCCAGAAATAGACCCCTGAGCGCGCAAAGACACCATCGATCAGGCGCACGCCATCGCTTTCCAAAGTCAAGACGCCGGTCAGGCGCGCAGCTTCCAGGTAGGCCTCCAGTCGGGGCGATGGCCTTCCAGTTCCAAAACCATGTCGAGTGCCACATCTATCTGCGCGCCTGCGCCGCCGGAGTTGCAGGAGTGACTCCCGTCATTTCGTAAACAGCCGTTCAATTTTTCCCAACCATCCTTGCCTCGGAGGCACCCATCCGGGCTTGAGGAAGTCATACAGGTCGTCGTAGCGGGCCAGCGGACGGACGGGCATCAGGTCCATCGGTACTCGGTCGCTGTCGATCTGCACCTCGATCCCCCGATACCAGCACAGCTTGGCCTCAAGGGTTGCGAGATAGGTGAAAAAGTCCTGCGTGGTCGGGTCGTCGTTGCGGAGTCTGGCGTCCTTGGTGATTCGCTCCTCCAGTCCAGCCTTGTCGGCGCGCATCAGCAGTGTGAAGAAATCCCGTCCTTCGGCCGACAGCAGGCGCTGCTGTTTGCCGCCGCTCTTCGCCACCCTCTGAACCTTGGCCTCCAGCGCCTCGTAGTCACCCCGTATGGCAAGTTGCCACATGTGAGTTCCGAACTGAGGATTCCTCACGCCGTCGCGAAGATGGGCGAAGTGGGCGGGCTCCAGGCGCGATACTGTGTCGATTACATCTGGACTGTCCGAGAGAAGTGCCAACCACATTTCGACGCTCGTCTGGAATGGAATGTCCATCTTGTCCAGTCGAATGGATTCGATCTTGAGTTTGCAGGCCACATGCATATGCTGTCGGAACTGTTGATCGTCCCCTTGGACATACTTTGCTTTCATTGCGTAGATCTCATGTACCCCTGCTAGACGCAAGTGGCAGAACGACAGATTCGCGGTCCTGCGCTTGAATCGGATCAATTCGATCAGGCCTGGCACTGCATCGTCTGCATAGGTAGTTAGCTTCTGCAAACCTTCTAGAGCCTTGTCTTGCTTCATGGCTTTGCAGGCAACTTGACCAGCGTCATGCCGCCGGAGTTGACGCCCGTCACGACTCGGGTGACTGCATTACCGCCATCCCCGATCGCCTTCAGAATGAGATCGCCGGTTTCTTTCTGGCTCGGTGTTCCTTTTGCCAGTTGCTTCGCTCGACTTTCAATCCATGCCATTTCCATCTGCGTCGGCAGCCTCTGACTCGGTCCGTTGAGCTGGATGGACCCATCTGCATTGAGCGGCTTGACTTCGCTGATGACGATGTTGCCATCCTTGAGATAGACCCCGTCGAAGCAGTTGCTACCGCACTTGCCGTCGAGCTTGATGTAACCATTCCGCTCTGGCTGTCCTGGCCGGCTTCGACGAACACGTCCCGGCCGGCGTTCGCTGTCTGCGCACCGCCGGCGCTGAGCTGCCCGGCACGGATGAACAGGTCTTGCTCGGCGGAGAGATGGAGGCTGCCGGCGGTCATGATCTGCCCAAGCGGTGCCGGGTGATGACGACATCAATCGTCGCCCTCAGGCAATGCCCAGCAATTCCTTGAACTGCTTGTTGATCTCCAAGAACCTCTCATAAGTCAGCGCCGGGTCATCATCAAAGACGACATAGACGCCGTCGAGCAATGGCTGAACAGACAACGCATGCCCCTGCAGTCGGCGCATCACCTCTTCAGGCCCGTAACCCAGTGCGCGGCGGCACAACTCGTTATCCCAGAAAACGGCAGGCTCGAGGGTGAAGATGTTGTTGCGGCCGTCAATGTCGACTCCGGGCTCCTTGCAAAGGCGTTGGTAGCTTGGGTTCGTGGCTTCACGGCCTAGCCAGGGCCCCCAGTTCCAATCCGTGTACCTTCCGCCGTAGTAGTCGAACACCGCCCAAGCACGATAGCCCCGATAAGCCTCGATCAGCTTGGGAAAGTGCTCACGCAAAATGGCTCGATAGTCCAGCGCCTTGTTGGAGGTCTTGAATTCGATGCTGAGACGGTCGTCGCTGGTATCCTTGTCCGTCCCGATCGACAGTTCGTGCCGATGCTGGGCTGTTATTTGAAGCTTGAGCCCTTTGATGGGGTAGCGGAACCACTCCACACCAATCATGTCGCCAGAGGCCGGCTTGATGTAAGGCGCTGGAGGGGGTTCCAAGTCCTGCCAGCCGAATGGTGGGCCGAACTGCTGCATACCGGCCGTGAACCGAGCGTGGCATGCCTCGATGGACTCGTCAACGCGAGCCCGGTACTGAACCTGTAGTCGAATTTCTACGCCCTTCATGGACCTGTCCTTACGCGTGTCTTGACGAATTTCGCGAACCCGTTGTCCCGAATGAACGTTGCAGCCGCATCCGCCGCCGCCTGATTCGGGAATTCGTACATCACGGTATAGCCCGGGTTCTGCTCCACGGCAGCCTTCACTCGGTTCAGAGACACAAGCGTGTCTCTTGAAGCGCCGTTGTTAAAAATCGCCATCTTGGTCTTCGCATCAATGAGCAGCACCGTGCTGCCGTCAGCCCCCGCTTCGGCACCGTCGAACTTGACGTAGTTGACCCCGTTGAGGTTGGAATTGTCATAGCGCAGTGCCGGTACAGCATTCTTACCCGTTGCCAGGTCGCTAAATGCCCCCGTTGTGCCAGCTTGGAAGTCCTGCGCTACCTCGCTGCCCCGCAGGGGATCAGTCACGTAGATCAGACCACGATTCTCACCGCTCAGGTTTCGAGCCTGCGCCTCCGTGTACACGATGGTGTCCACATTGGGGAGATTGTCGACAGTACGTGGGACGCTTGAAGTCAGCGTTGTCGTCGCTTCAGTCGCAGCCCCTGATCCCGTGACCAGCTTCGCGCCTCCCGCCAACGCATCGACCCCGATCTTCCCGATATCGAGCAGCGTGCCGGCGATCGTCAGTTCTTTCTCCTGCTGCTTCTCCAGCGCCTTCAGATAGGCTGTCGTTGCCGGATCTCCCAGCGCAGCTGCGATGGGGCTGCCCGTCTGGCAGGCGGCCGCGGGGCAGTCCGCCACCAGCGGGTAGTAGGCTGTTCCGCCCACTTGAACCGGCACTCGCTGCGTTCCCACTGGAGCCGGTGCCAGATCATCCGAACTCGACGTCGGCGTCACCGTGGCGAGCACTCGCTGGTCCCACGAATACCGTGAGTTGTCCCCACCCGTGTTCTTGCGAATGAAGTACGCCAGCGCTGGAGATATCGAGGCCGGCAGATTCTGCACAAGCACACCGTCATCCGGCTTCGGTGTCCAGCTCGATCCCGCTGCGAAGTCCGTCGGTGGTGGATAGTCGTAGGTGCTGTTGCTATTGAGCTTGGCCAGCGTGTCTGAACCTCTATGCAACTGCCCGTTGCTGTCGTAGTAGTCCGCCAGACGCAGGGCGTTGTTGATCTGGGCTTCAGTGAATTGCCCGTTGCTCTTGGCGGAGAGTTTGGTACCCAGAGACAGTTCCGAAGGTTCCAGTTGCCGGTTGTTGAAATCCTGGTTCAGTGATGCCGAGGCGCCATTGACAGCACCGCTGATGCCGCCCGCCAGCGTTGCCGCACCTCCCGCTGTCAACTGGGCGATCGAGTGTGCCGCTTCGTCGCTGAGCCCTGCGGACAGCAGCGACAGTTCGAGCTTGTTCTGCAACTTGTTCAAGTCCGGTGCTAGCGAGGCCGACGTCGCTGCACCCACGGCACCGCCCACGCCGCCCGACAGACCGCCGATGACCGCATGGGCAGCGACGCGATACGCCCCACCCTCGTCGTACTTCTGCACCTCATCCAACAGTGCCTGCTTCTGCACCAGATCCGTCGTGTTGTCAGCGTTCTTTTGGAGCTCATCGCGCTTCGCGTCTAGCTGCTGCGCCGCGACTTTGCTTGCCTCGGCCCCGAACGCCTGCACGACCTGCGCGCTTAGTTGCGTCTGCTCCGCGAGCTTCTGCCCATTCCAGTTCTGCTTGATGCCACTGCCCGTGCTCTGGCCGGTCACGCTGCGGTCGAGCTTGCCCAGGGTCTGCTGGGAGGTCGCGTCTGCCTTTGTCAAGGTAACGTCGGCACCGCCGAGTCCCGCCTTGGTCGTGCTCTGCATGTTCCCGCTGCTCTGGAATGCGCCCGCGCTGCCGCCGTTCGTGCCGACCGTCACGCTGATCGACTGCGCGTCGTACTGGCTGTGGTTCTGCAGGTCGCTGCTGGAGAGCGTGCCGGTGGTGAGCGTGTTCCTGTGCGCATCGACCGCCGTCTGGCTCGAACTGATCACGCTGCCATCGAGGGCGGTGTTGCCCTTCACGTTCAGCTGGAAGCCGTTGTCGCCCGCCTTGATGCCGCTCTGCTCGCCAACGCTCAGGTAGTCCGCGCTGACCTTGGTCTGCGCCAGGCTGACGCTGGCACTGACACTTGCGCCCTGGTACGCGACCGTGCCGCTCGCGCTCTGGCTCTTGCTGTCGAACTTGGCCGTGTCCTGCAGGCTCTGGATGTTCAGGTTGCCGCCGATGTCGCCCGTCACCTGCTGGCCCGAGACGACGGCGCCCTTGAGCGTCGTGTCGCCGCCGGAAACGATGCTGACGGTGTCGTTGGCGCTGACGTGGGTATTGCGCTGGCTCTGGTCGGAACCGTCCTGATTGCCACGGGCGAGGCTGGCGCTGGCGAAGATGCCGGTGGTCTGGCCCTGGCCGATGCCGATGGACAGGCCGACGCTGGCACTGCTGCTCTGGTTGCTACTGTGCTGCTCGCTCTTGTCTGCGACGGCCAGCAGGTTCACCTGGTTGTCGGCCTTCAGCTGGATGTTGCCGCCGGCTTGCAAGTCGCTGCCGCGCACGGTGATGTTGGAGTTCTCGGCGGCACCGGTGGCATTGAGCCTGATGTTGCCGCCCGCGCTCAAGCTGCTCGCAGCACCGGCATCGCTGGTCTGCGTCTGCTTGCTGGTGGCCTGCGAACTGCCGATGCTGATGCTCACGCTGACGCCGCTGTTCTGGCCCTGGCTGGCCGCTTGCGCCGCGGCGCCGAGTTCCTTCGCGGCGTCGATCGCCTGGGCGGCAGCGGTGGCGACGGCCAGCGCCTTCATGCGCGGGTCTTCGGCCTGCTCGGCCATCTTGGCGGCGGCCTGCGCGTTCATCGCCGAACCGATACCCGGTGCGGACAAGGCCAGCGAGAGCCCGGACTGGTGGAACTCGGTACTGGACGTCGTGGACGCTTTCTCCCGTGCCTCGGTCACGGCGATGAACTGGGCGGTAACGTCGATGTTGCCTTGCGGCGTGAGGACGTTGGAGCCCACCTGCTCGTAGTTGCGGCCGGCGGAGATGGAGACATTGCCGCCAATGCTGGCCACTGTGCTGGCGGCTGCCGTATCCCCTGCGTGGTCGGTCGTCTGCTTCAGGTCTCGCGTGCCGATGGTCACGCCGATGCCGCCGCCGCCCAGCAGGCCGGACTTGGTGGTCTGGCTTTGCGTGTGCTCGGTCTGGTTGTTGACGGTGGAGATGATGTTGACGTCGCGGCCGGCCGTGAGTGCCGTGCCTTGGTCGGAGACGACCTGGCTGCCCGCCACCGTGATGTCCCGCCCCGCCGAGATCGCCACCGTCTCGCCGCCGACGGTGCTGGCGTTCTGCGTCGTCGCGCTGCTGCTGGACTGCGTCGTGGTGGTCTTGCTGCTCAGCAAGCCGCTGCTGGTGGACTTGCTGGCGGACTGCATCGTTTCGGAGGTCGCCAGGCTCGTGATCGTCACGTCGCGCGTGGCGCTGAGCACGGTGGCGCCGGTGGTGGTGGCGAGGTTGGCGCCGCTGAGCTTGAGGTCGCCGTCCTTGCCGGTGGCTGACACGATCAGGCCGGTGCCGGCCTGCACGGTGCCGCCGGTCAGCGTCTGCGAGCTGAGGGCGAGCTGGTTGTAGCCGCCGCGCTTTAAGACTTGAGCGTCGCTCGCCTGGCTGTTGATGCCGGCCTCGATGCTGACGTTCGCGCCGGTGAGCGCGACGCTGCCGACGGCCGTGAGCTGGCTGGCGGTCAGGTCAAGCTGCTTGCCGGCCATGAGTGTCGCGTTGCCATCGCTGTGCAGACTGCTGCCTGTCAGGGTCTGGGTGCTCTCCTGGAAGTAACTGCCGCGGTTGTTGACGCCGCCCGAGCCGCCGAGGCTGGCGTTGAAGGTACTGGCCGTCTGCACGGCCGTGACCCTGAGATCACCGCCGGCGCTGGCGACGAGCGTGGCGCCGGAGCCGTTGGCGCTCAGTTGTGCGCCCTGGACCAGCAGATCCCGTGCCGCCGCCAGGCTGACGTCGCCGCCCTGCACGGTGGCCACACGGTCGACGTTGGTGCGTGTGCCGAAGGTGTTGGCGCTGCTTTGCGTGGTGGTCTGCAGCAGGATGTCCCGGCCGGCGTTCATGATCAGCAGGCCGTTGTCGGCGTTGCCGTCTCCTGTGGCCGTGATGCTGCCGCCGATGTTGTTCAGGTCCCGCTCGGCGCTGAGCATCACGTCCTGGCCGCGCAACTGGCCGCCCTGGTTGGTGAGGTTGTTGGCGGCGACCAGGCTCATGCTGCCCGCGGCCTGGATCGTGGCGTTGTCGTTGACGATGTCGCTGGAGGACTTGAGCGCGATGCTGCCGGCGGCGATCAGCGCGCCCGAGGCTTGCAGGTCGCCGGCGTCGGTGCGCCGCAGGTAGACCTGCGGCACCAGCACCTGCTGGGTGCTGCCGTCGGCCAGGGTGACGGTCTGCGTGGTCAGCCAGACGATGTCGGTGGTGAGCGTGGCCATCTGCTCGGGCGTGAGGCTCACGCCCGGGGTCAGGTGGTAGCTCTTGGCGAACGTTACGCCCGCGGCCATCAGCGCCTGGTATTCGCTCTGGGCGTCGCCATAGCCGCCCAGGAAGCGCTGGCCGGTCAGGGCGAGGATCTGGTCGCCGATCAGGCGTTGCTCATAGTAGCCGTCGCCCAGTCGCTTGAGGATCGTGTCCGGGTTCGTGCTGAGCTGGGCCAGCATGTAGTCGCTGGAGAGGAAGCTGCGGTAGTTGGTGAAGCGCGGGTCGGTTTCGACCAGGTAGTTGCTGCCGGGCGCTGCGTGGATGCTGAAGACCGAGTTGGCCGGCAACTGCATCGAAGGGGCGGTGGACAGGACCACGCTGTGGGCCTGGCCCTCTTGCGGCGCCTGCGGCTGCACGGTGATGACCGGCCGGGTGTTGGCCGCGGCCTGTGCCACGGCGGAGGCCGCTCCGCTGCCATCCACGGATGCGGCGTTCTGCGAGCTCGGGTTGACGGCCGAAGCGTTGCCGCGCGCCGTGGCCGAGGTCACGGCCACAGCGGTAGCGCCCGCGGCGCCGCCCTGGATCGACGAGGACTGGCCACCGGTGCCGACATGGCTGCTGCTGGAGGCGAGACCCGAGGCGCCAGGACCGGCAGCGCCGGTGAGCGCCGCATCGCTGATGCTGACGCCCGTGCCAGCAACCGTCTCCTGCGACTGGGTGCCCAGCGCGCCCGGGTTCGTGGAGGAGGCCCCGCCGAGTTGCGCGCCAGCGCCGCCCTGGGTCTGCGCCTGGCGGCCGTCGTCATGCTGCGCCTGCAACGTGCCGCCAGCGCTGGCCGCCGCACCTGCCGCAGCACTGCTGCCCGTGGCGCTGCCGCTGCCGACATTCCGGTTCACCGCCTGGTTCGCGTTCGTGATCACCTCGTAGCTGGACAGGGTGGTGGTCGTAGTGACAGGCGCTTCCGAGTAGGCCGCCCAGCTGCCATAGGAGAGGCCCAGGTTGCTGCCGCCGCCCCCGAAGGTGGTCTGGCCCGTGCGCTGCTGGCCCTGTTCGGTGACGGTTTGGCTACCTTGCACGCCCACGTTGGTGATTGCGCCCGCATCGCCCACCAGCGCTCCGCCGGCAACGATGCGGCTGCTGCTGTTGAGCACGCTGGTTCCATGATTCAGCGCGATCGTGCCGCCGGCCAGGATTTCTCCGGCCTGGCCGGGATCGGTGATGGTGGTGGCGGTGACCTCCTCCTGGGTTACATGGCGCTCGATCCAGGCGTGCGTCGCACGGGAATCCAGATCGAGGTTAAAGGCCGTGATCGCATTCGACAGGGCGTCGTACTGCGCATCGGCCTCAGCGTCCGTGGTCGGTGGCGCCACGCCGTACTTGGCCCAGATCGGGTCGCTGCGATCGACCAGGTAGACGTTGGGGCAGTTCCCTTCGCTGGGGCAATAGGCCGCCAGGTCGATGATCACCGTGTTGTCGAAGTTCGCCCCGAAAACGGCAATGGGATAGCGCGTACTGTCCTTCACCCAGCCGTAGATGCGGTGGTCGTTCCAGAACGATCGGTTCGCGAAGCCTAGCTCGGTGCTGCTGCACCAGGTCTGGCCGCAGAGATCGGGAACGGCGCCGAAGGTGCTGTGGACGAGCGTCAGATCCACGTTCTGGGTGCTCGTCGTCGTGCTGGTCTGCAGGCCGACGTTGAGGTTCTGGATCGCCACGCCGTCGAAGCTGATGTTGCCGCCCGCCTCGATGCGGCTGGCCGAGTTCGTCAGGGCCTGGCTGCCGATCGTGGCGCTGTCGCCGACCACCAAGTTCCTGTCCGCATAGATCAGCGCACCGCCGGTGTTGCTGATGGTGGGTGCGGCGAGCCACATGTCCTGGCGAGCCATCAACGAGGCCGCGCCGCTGTTGCTCAGGCTCGTGCTGGCCCGGACGAGCACGTCGTTGCCGTAGATGCTGGCGCTGTTGCTGATCGTGCCGGCATTCAGCGTGGTGGTGCCGTTGGAGGCATCGATGATGGCGCCGGGGCCGCTGTTGGAGATGCTCTGCGCCGTGAGGGTTGTGTTGCCGCCAGCGCTCAGCTCGCCCGTGTTGACGATGGCGCCCGGGGTCGTCAGAACGAGGTTCTCGTTGGCATGCAGGGTGCCGTGGTTGGTGATGTTCGCGGCGCTGAGTGCAAGGCTGCGCTGCGCGGTCAGCACGGCGTCGTTGGTGTAGTCGCCGGCCAGGTTGAGCGTGAGATCGCTGCCGCTGCTCAGGCTGCCGCCCAGTTGCTGGCTCTGCGTGGTGACGCTGAGCTGCTTGTTGGCGATGACGCGCCCGCCTGTGTTGTCGAAACTGGGCGCCGTGAGCGTCAGCGCATTGGCGGCCTGCAGCAGGCCGTTGGCGTTCTTCACGGCCTCGGCGGCGTTGATCGCCAGGTCGTGGCCGGCCGTGATGGCGCCGCCGCTGTTGTCGATCTGCCGTGCGTCGATGCGGGCATCCAGGGCGTCTATCGTGCCGGGTGTCGTGCCCGAGGCGGTGTTGTGCAGCGTGTCGGCCTTGAGTGTGAGCTGCGCGTCGGTGACGATGCGGCCACCGGCGTTCTCGACGAGACCCGTGGCGCTGAGAACGAGATCGCCATGGCTGCCGATGCTGCCGCCGCTGTTGTCGATGCGGGCCGCGCTGATCACGGCACCGTGCGCGGCGCCGCCTTGATTGAGCAGCGTGCCGCCGGCATTGGCCAGGTCTTGGCCCACGCTCAGCGCGAGGCCATTGCCCGCGCCGATGTAGCCGGCCTGGTTGTTGACGCCGCCGGCGATGGTGGCCGCCAGGTTGCCGCCGGCCACCAGGCCGTCGCGGTTGCCCGTGGTGCCGCTGTTGTCCAGCGAATCGGCCTGCAGCGCGATATCGCCGCTGGCCTGCATCAGGCCGGTGTTGTGGTTGTCCACGCTGCCGGCCGTGAGGCTCAGCGAGCCGCTGCCCTGGCTGTGCGCGCTGGCATTGGTGCCCATGGCAGCGATCACGCCGCCCTGGTTGTTCAGCGCACCGGTGACGATGCTGACATCGCCCGCGCGGATGACGCCGGCCACGCCGCCGCTGGCCTGGTTGCTCACGGCGCTGCCGCTGAGTTCCAGGCTCGTCGCCGCCAGCAGGCTGCCCGCATCGTTGACCACGGGGCGCGAGCTCGTGAGCTGCAGGCTGCTCGTGGTGCTGGCAATCGTGCCGGCACTGTTGTCCAGGCCGGCCGCATGGAGCGTCACCGGTCCGGAGCCGACGAGCTGGCCACCTGCGTTGCTGATGCTGGCAGAGGCCACCAGATCCAGCGCACTGGCGCTGGCGCCGATGCCGCCGCCGCGGTTGTCGATCCCGGCCGCGTGGATCTGGGTGCTCGTGCCGGTGATCGTTCCGGCGCTGTTGTCGATATCGCCGGCGACCTGGACGGCGACGGCGCCGTTGCGGCTGGCGAGCACCCCGCCCGCATTGCCCAATCGATCCAGGCTCGTGGATGCCGATCCACCAATGTTCACATCGATCTTCAGGCCAGTGTCTCCCAGGATCTGTCCACCGGTGTTGTCCAGGCTGGCCGCCTGAACACGGGTCTGGGCCAGGCTCTGGATGCCGCCGCCCACATTGCTCAGGGCATCGCCCACCTGGAGGTCCATGTCGCTGCGGCTGGTCAGCGAGCCGGTGTTGTTGTCCAGTGTCGTGACGGTTGCGCTCAGCGCGCCATCGCTGGCGATACGGCCACCCTGCGTGTTGCTGACGGCCTTCGCGACCAGGCTCAGGTCGCGCTGGGCCACGATGCTGCTTCGGTCGGTGTTGTTCAGCACGCCGCCAAGGGTGAGGTCGAGCCTGCCGCCGGCCTGCAGCGAGGCCGCACGGTCCTGGGCCACGCTGCTGGCCTCGATGCTCAGGTCCGTCGCGGCAACGATCTGCCCGGCGCTGTTGGTCAGCGCGAGGTCGGTGCTGCCGTTCAGGCCGCCGAGCACCAGCGCGCCAGCGCTCTGCAACACGCCGGTGTTGCTCAGCTGGGTAGCCTGGAGGTGAACGTCGGCGGGGGCTGCCGACGCACGGGTGCCCACGCTGCCGGCGTTGCCCAGCGTGGCGGTGTCGATCTTCATCGCGCCGTCGCTGACCACGCTGCCGCCGCTGCCCACGGAAACGCCCTGGGCCTGCATCGTCAGCGAGCCCGTTGCCTGAAGGGCACCCGCGCCCGCATTCACGTCGACAGCCGTGACGCGCAGCGCCTGGCCGGCCAGCACCGCGCCTTGGTCGACGTTCAGCGTCGTGGCGCCCAGAACCAGGTCCCCGCGGGACTGCAGTAGGCCCTGACGGGTGTCGACGGCTCCCAGGCTCTGCAGGCTGAGTTGTGCGTCGCTGGCAATACGGCCCTGCGCATTGCCGGTCAGGCTGCCCACGGCCAGCGTCGCATCCTTCGCTGCATAGATCTGGCCCTGGTTGTTGGTCAGCCCCTGCGACACGGTGGCCTGGAGTGCGCCGGTGTCGCTGCTGAGCACGCCGGCGGTGTTGTCGAGCTGGGTGGCGGTGATGCTGACCGTGCCGGTCGCGGCGAGCAGGCCTGCGGAGTTGCTCAGCACAGCGCTGCGGGTGGTCAGCGCATTGCCGGCGACGATGCGGCCGGCGCTGTTGTCCAGCGTGCCCGTCACGGCGAGGTCGGCGGTGCCTACGGCACTGACGGTGCCACCGGCGTTTGCGATGGCCGCTGCCTGCAGGGTCAGGTCGTGCGCCTGGATCTGGCCTCCGCGATCGTTGAGCATGCCGTCCACCTGGGCCTGCAGCCGGCCCAGGCCGACGATGTTGCCCTGGTTCGTGAGGCTGGCGGCGTTCAGCTGCACCTGGCCCTGGCTGCCGAGCGACGAACCGGCACCGTTGGCCAGTTCGCCGCTCAGGTTCAGCGTGACGTCCCCGTTGCCGACGGTACTGGCCGTGCCCGTCTGCTTGAAGCGGGTTGCCGTCAGATTCAGGTTGCCGCTGGCCGCGATCTGGCTGGCGTCGTTGTCCAGGGCCTGCGCAACCTGGAGATCGATGTTGCCGCCGGCCAGCATGCGGGCGCCCAGGCTTTGCTGGATATCCTGTGCGGCGATCGTGAGCGCGCTCCCGGCCGTCAGGGCACCGCCCTGGTTCGCGAGCGTGCCGCCGATGTTCAGGGCGACCGCCTGGTCGCCCTGCAGCAGGCCGCTGTTGGCCAACTGCGAAGCCGTGAGCGTGAGCTGGCCCTGCGCACCGATATTGCCCGCGTTGTGGACCGTCGTGGCCGTGATGGCCAGATCGCCGCCGCTGGCTCCGGATTGTGTTCCGGCCTGCGCGTAGATCAGTCCGACCTTGCCGGCACTCACATCGTTGGTCAGCGCCTGAACGTGCAGGGCGACATTGCCTGCGCTGCCGCTGATTTCTCCGCCGCTGTTGTCAAGGTCACCGGCGTCGATCGCAACAGCGTTGCCTGCGAGCAACCGGCCTTGCCGGTTGGACAGTGCGCCCGCATGAACTGTCAGCGCGCCCAGGGACTGCACGGTGCCGCCATCGTTGTCCAGGCTGCCCGCCACAGTCAGCGAGGCATCGCCCACCGACTGAATTTGCCCTGCATTGCGCAGATCCGCGGCGTTGAGGACAAGCCTGGCATTGCTGGCGATCAGGCCCGTATTGGCGACCTGGGTGCCTATGTTGGCCGAACCCGTGATCGTCAGGTCCAGTTGACTGCTGACGGTGCCGCTGACCGTGTGGCCCGATTCGTCTGCAGCGGTCCCGTTGTTCAGGCTGTCCAACTGCAAGGTGACGGTGCTGGCGGTGCTGCCCAGTTGGCCGCCGCTGTTGTCGAGCGCACCGCTGTTCACGTGCAGCGGCCCGGTAGCGACGATGCGGCCACGGGTGTTGGTGACGCTGACGCTGTTAAGGTCGAGCCCAGCGCCAGTGGCGATCAGGCCAGCCGTGTTGTCCAGGCGACCGGCTCGGAGGGTGGCGGCGTCAAGCGTCTGGATGCGCCCGCCTTGGTTGCCGAGGCTGCCCGTGTGGGTGAGCATCAGCGCGCCGTTGGCATCCAGCTGGCCGCCCGCGTTGTCCAGATCGGTCGAGCTCAGCGTCAATGCCCCTTGCGCCTGGATGGCGCTGCCGCCATGGTTGGCGATGGCGCCCGGGGCTGTGAGGCTCACGGCGCCGCCACCGGCAAGCAGGGCCTGCTGGCCCTGGGCCACGCTGGCGGCGGTCAGGGTCAGGTCTCGCCCGGCCACGATCTGGCCCGCGGTGTTCGTTGCAGCGCCGGCGATCTCGGCGTTCAGGTTGCCCGCGCTTTGAAGCGCGCCGGCATTGCTCAGGCTGGCCGCGGTGATCCGCGTGTCGGCATCGCCACTGATCGTTCCGGCATTGCTGATGGCACCGGTCGTGCTGAGCTTCAGGTCGCCGTGGCTGCTGATGAAGCCGGCTGCGCCGTTGTCGAGGCTGGTCAGCGCGAGCGTCGTGGTGTCGGCGCTGCTGCCGAGTTGGCCGGCGCTATTGTCCAGGGCACCGGCCTGCATCGTCAGCGGGCCCGTGGCGACAATGCGGCCCGCGGCGTTGCTGTTGCGGGCTGCTGCGTCGCTGGCCACGAGTTGCAGGGACTGGCCCGCGATCAGGCTGCCGGCGCTGTTGTCGAAGCGGGCGCCGTCCAGCAGCAGTGCGCCTTGCGCCTGGATGCTGCCGGCGTGGTTGTTCAGCGTGCCGCTGCGAGCGTCGGCCGCCAGGGCCGTTAGGGCCAGCGAGCCGTTGGTGGCCAGGCTGCCCGCGGCGTTGTCGACGTTCTGGGCGCGCACGCTCATGTCGCCGAGCGACTGGATGGCGCTGCCGCCGTTGTTGGCGATGTCTGCGCGGGTCGAGATCTGCAGCGTGCCGCCGCTGGAGAGCACCGCGCCCTGGTCCTGCGCGAGGCTCGCGGCCGCGAGGCTGGCATTGCCCTGCGCGACGATGCGGCCACCGATGTTGCGGGCCGCCCCGCTCACCTGGGCGTCCAAGGCACCGCCACTTTGCAGCGTACCGGTGTTGTCCAGGCTGCCGGCGGCGAGTTGCAAGCGCGTGTCGCTGCCGATCGTGCCGGCATTGCTGACCGCGCCGCTGACACTCAGCTGCAACGCACCATGGCTGCTGAGCAGGCCGGCATGGGCGCCGGCATCGTCGTGGACCAGACCGTTCGCCAGCGATCCAAGCGCAAGGGTCGCCGCGCCAGCGCTGCTGCCGAGTTCACCGCCGGCGTTGTCGACCGCCCCGGCCGTCACAGTCAGCGACTGGTTGCCGGTCAGTTGACCCCGGCGGTTGTCCAGGGTCGAGGTCTTGACGCCTAGCGCACCGCCCGCCTGGATGGCACCCGCCTGGTTGACGAGCGTCTGCGTATCGAGCGACAAGTTGCCGCCGGTTGCCAGGGTGCCAGCGGTGTTGTCCAGCGACTGGGCCGGCGTGATCGCCAGGTCGGTCGTACCGGTCTGGACGATCTGGCCGTGGCTGTTGTTCAGCGCCTGGGTCTTGAGGTCGAGGACCTGCGCCACGAGCGCGCCGGCGGTGTTGTCGAGCTGCCGGGCCTGCAGGTGCAGCGTGTCGGTCGCACTCAGCTGCGCGGCCTGCGTGCTGATCGTGTCGCCGGCCTCCAGGATCAGTTGCCGGGCCTGCAGGTGGGCGCCGGCCAGATCGAGGCTGCCATCGCTGCCATTGCTTCCATCAACTGCGTGCTGCGCCGACAGGGCCAGCGTGCCGCCGGAGAGATACGTCCCCTGTGCACCACCCGTGGACTGGGTTCTGAGGTTCAGGTCGGTGGCTGCCTGCAGCAATCCGGCGGCATTGCTCAGCCGACCGGCATTCACGCTCAACGCGCCCGCCGTGGCGATCAACTCGCCACCATCGTTGCCGAGGGCTTGCCCCTGGGTATTGAGCACCAGCTCGCTGCCGCTGACACTGCCTTGCGTGTTGTCCAGTGCCTGGCTCGTGATGGTCGTGGCACCGGTGGCGCCCACGGAGCCGCCGCGGTTGCTGAGCAGGCCCGTCTGTATCCGCACGGCGCCCGCCGTCGCAGCAATGCGACCCTGGTCGTCGTTGCGCAGCGAGGCGCTGCTGATCGCGACGCCGGCGTCTCCATAGAGCTTGCCGCCCCTGTTATCCAGATCCTGGGCCAGCACTGCGGTGAGCGGGCCGGCGCTTTGAACCAGGCCCGCCGTGTTGTCCAGGCGAGCCAGCGCGAGCTGCATCGGGCCGCCGCTGACAAAGACGCCGCCCCCGTTGTTGGCATCACCGCTGCTGAGCGTCATCGCTGCCGCGGCGCTCAGGACGCCGGCCCGGTTGTCCAGGCCCGCACTGAGCTCGATGCTCACATCCGCCGCGCTGGCGATCTGCCCGCCGGCGTTGTCCAGGCCCCGAGCCTTGAGGTTCAAGGAACTGCTGCTGCTCAGGCTGCCGCCGCGGTTGACGATCTGGTCTTGCTGGCCTTGCCAGTGCTGGACCTGGATCGTGCCTTGGCTGTTGTCGACGCTGCCTGCAGCGTCGAGCGAGCGCAGTTGCAGCAGGCCGCTGTTGGTCAGGCCCTGGGTGGTCGCCAGGTCGGTGGCACCGTTGGCGGCGATGCGTCCGGTGTTGTCCAGCTGGCTGGCGCTGATGCGCCCGGGTGCCAGCACTTCGACGGGGGCGGGAGCCCCCACGGCCACGAGCTGGCCGCCGCCGGCGGCCGTGCTGGGCGGCACGGCGGCAACAGGCGCGTCGGGCGTGTCCGGTGTGCCAGGCGTGGGTGGAATCACAGCCACGGAAGGCGGCGTGCCGATGCGCGCGTCGACGCCCACGTTGCCCAGTTGATCGGCCTGGATCTGCAGGTCCTGGCCGCCGGTCTGTTCCAGCTTGCCGCTGTTGCCGAGCCGCCGTGCGCTCAGCTCGAGCCGGGGTGCGGTGATGGTGCCGCGGTTGTCGAACTGATCGGCCTGGGCCAGCACCTGGCGCGCCGCAGTGATCTGGCCGCTGTTGACGGTTCCGGTATCCGGTGCTCCAGCCGTCGACGTGTCATGGAGTTGCAGGTCGTGCTGGCTGCTCAGCGTTCCGCTGTTGGCCACGCCGCGCGCCTGGATCGACAGGTCCTGATCCGCGCCGCTGCTGGCAACAGTGCCGCTGTTGGCGAGCCAGCCCGACGTGCTGAGCGTCAGGCCACCGCGGTCCGTCGCACTCAAGGTGCCGGCGTTGTTGACGCCCAGACCCAACTCCGTGCCGATCAGCACGATCTTGCCGGCGTACATGCCGCCCAACGCCGAAACGTCGAGTGCGAAGCGGGGCGCCGTGCCCGGGTCGGCTGCCGCCGGGGCCGGCCTGCTGTCGAGGTCGGCGGCGATGTCGTTGCTGCCGGTGATGGCCTGGATCTGCGGCGCCCAGACGCCGGCATTGAGCTCGATCGCGCGGGCAAGCAGCCGTGCGTAATCGGTGCTGGACGCGTCCAGCCCCGCGCCGTTGACGACAATGCTGCCCTGGCGGACCTGGTAACCGGTGAGGCTGCCGGCGCTGCCATACTGCGGCGTGCCCGTGGTGAGCGTCACGCCGCCGGCATTGATGAAACCGGCGCCGTTGACGACGAGGCCCGAGGGGTTGGCGATGACGAGGTCGGCCTTCTGGCCGGCCACCTCGATGTAGCCCTGCAGCTGGCTCGCGGCGTTGCTGTTGACTTCATTGACGATCAGCCGGGCGCTGCCGGTGGCGAGCCACGGGTTGCCTTGCACCCAGCCACCCAGCTGGGTCTGCACATTGGCGCGGCTGTTGTTCAGGATCGCGCCGTTCTTCTGCACGTCGAACTGCGAATAGCTGTTGCGCGAGACGCCCGCGGCGCTGGGCGTCTGGATGTTCACCAGCGCCACGTTGTTCGGCGCGGTGAGCACGGTCGGGCGCTGCTGGCCCGGTGCGCTCTTGTCGGCAGCGATCTGTGCCGATGAGACGTTGGGCCCGATCAAGCTGCCCAGTCCGAAGGCCAGGGACACCGCCGTTGCGAGAGACCCGCGCGAGCGGCTGCGCGTGCTTCCGTCGCCCCCCGAGCCATGCGCCGTCGCACATTCCGCCACGGCCATCAACTGGCCTCGACGACGGTTGAAGACGATGCGATGGCACTGCTTGTTCATGGTACGGCTCGGTTTGGGAAGATCGGATGAAGGACAGGGATGCTTCTGGGAGGGCTTTGGGAGGGCTCAGGGGAAGCTGTAGGCGAGACTGAAACCGGAGACGAAGTCCGGCGTCCTGAAGCCCTGCGGGCGCGACAGCGGACCGCCGGCGAACAGGTCCGCGCTGAAGGAGCCGAGCTGCCAACGTGCGCCTAACACGGCGCCGCTCAGCGAGCTGCCCAGCAACTGCGCCGCCGTGGGGCCGCCGACGTGGCCGTAGTCCAGGGCGAGGTAGATCTGACGCAGGCCGATGGCGTGGGTCCATGGCGCTTCAGGGACTTGCCAGGCGAGGTCCTGGCGCAGCAGCCAGCCGTGCTCGGCCGAGAGCTGCTGCTCGCCGTCGAAACCACGCACGGTGAAGCGTCCGCCGATCGAGAAACGGTCCTGCGGCGTCAGCGGCGTGCGATTGCCTTGCCAGCGCCAGTTGACGCCGTAGCTGAAGGCCTGGCCGGCAAGCTTGAAAGGCGTGCCGCCGGAAAGTTCTGCCGTGATCACGCCAAAGCGCGACGTCCCTTCACCGAAGGCCTCTTCCGGCGCAGGCAGCGCGCCGAAGGCGCCGGTGCCGCGGCGGTAGGCCAGCGTGGTGTCGACTGTGGCCTCGCCCGCATTGAGGCGATGGTTGACACTCGCACCCCAGCCGCCGACGGTGCGGCGCTGCACCAACACCTCGGTGTCGTCGATGAAGTTCTCGCTGTGGCGACGGAAGACCTTGGCCGAGAGTGTTAGCTTCTGGCGCGCGTCGCGGTAGACGAGGCGCGACGCCGTGGCTTCGATCTGACTGCTGGTGCCGCTGTAGACGTAAGTCTGCGAGGCGCCCGCAACGCTTTGCCGGTAGGTGTTGCGGCTGCCGCTGAGGCTGAACAGCTCGTAGCCCCAGGGGACGGCGGCGTAGGCACTCAGACCACGTGAGCCGTGCGGATTGCCTTGTTGGCCGTCTCCGATGCTGCCGAGATCGTGGTTGACGGTGAGATAGGCCAGGTCGCTGACGCCCAGGCAGTTGTCGCAGGAGATCGTGGCGCTGCCTTGCAGCTTGCCGGTGCTCTTGGATCCGCTGTCGTCGATGCTGGCGTTAAGCCGGACGCGTGACGACTGGTGCCAGCGGATGTGCAGGTCGCTTTGGCCCGGCTCATCGCCGGGCGCGATCTGGATGTCTGCGTCGGCCGTGGGCGGTCGCTTGAGGTTTTCCAGGCCCTGCTCGATGTCGCGCAGGTTCAGCAGTTCGCCCGCGCGTATCGGCAGCGCGTTGCGCAACGACAGGGCTGGGGAGGCGCCACTGTCCTCCTCATCCAGCACGACGCGGCGCACGCGCCCCGGGATGATGCTCACCACGAGCACGCCGCGGCTCAGGTCCTGTGCGCCAACGAGCGCGCGGGACGTGACATAGCCGCGCGCGATCAGCGCGCTCTGCACGCTATCGACCACGCGCTGCGCGCTTTGAACGCCAAGACACCGCGGCTCGGCCTCCCACCAGCCCTGTTGGGGCAGGCCGTACAACAGCCAGGGCCAACCATCCGCAGCCTCGATCGGCAGACCTTCGATGCGGACACGCGCGATCGGGAAACAGGGCGTTTCGACCGGGAAGCTCAGGGGTCCGGCTGCTTGCGAAGGCGGCGCTTCAAGGTGAACCTGCGGCTGCGGCGCCAGTTGTTCCCGCAACGCTCGCTCACGGGCCTGCTGGCGCTGATACTCGGCGGCCTCCGTATCGCGGGTCTGCGCATGTGCTGGCGCAACGCACATTGCAGATACCGCCAGGTCGAGCCCGATAACCGCCAGCGAACGCCCATAGCGGCGCTGCCATTGACGCAACATCATGTAGATACCACCAGAAGTTGATCAAAATGTTCAATGTGAACAATTCTATCAACGAGTCAAATGTTTCTGGCGTGAAAAAGTCATAGACGACTTTGAACAATTTGTTCGACTTTACGTCTTGGGCGTTTACAAAGCGCTCGGCACGATTCGGCCAGGAGGCGCGGCTGTGACCCTCCCGGGTCAACAGAGGCCGATAGCGCGTGGTTCGGCGCTGGTTCGGCGCCTAGTTCGGCACCTTCGGATCCGGCCCCATGTGCGCGCCGGTGTACTTCAGCGCACCGCCCTCGCCTTCCCAGGTCGATTCTTCGTGAGGCTTGGGCTTGCTCTGGCCGAGCTTGCGCCATTGGGATTGTTCGAAGCGGCGGGCTTGCCACTGGTAGAGGGCGAAGCCGGCGACGAGGGCGGTGAGCAGGCTGATGCGGGGGGCGGACATGGTGGACTCCTCGACTGTTTGCTCCGATGTTGCGCGCGGAGGCAGCCTGGCAGTTGGGATGGCTGCACCAAGTTCTCGTAGGAAATCTCCGTCGGACGGCCGCAGCCGCCGAGCGTTGCCGCCACCGACGTCCCGACTCGCTCCTCACCGATGGTGACAAGCCGCCGCGGTGCCGATCATTGAGACAAGAGGACAAGATCCTCGATGCCTCAGGAGTGATCCATCATGAACACGAGCTTGCAGCAACAGCATTTCGAGATCCGCTTCGAATCCCTGTTCAACCCCGGCCGCGCCCTGTCCTTCCCCTGCGACGACCACGGCCATGTGGACCTGGACTCGCTGCCGACCCGCGCCAAGCAAAACTACTACTTCGCCCGCGCGATGGTCGGCAAAGACTTCTCGCCTCCGGCCCTCTGCTGCAGCGGCAGCTTCTAAATCACTTGATGTCGTTCAGCCCGATCCCGTCGAGGATCATCGGCACGCACTTCTCGATCCGCGCCTCGCGCGTCTTCGATTGCTTCGCTCCCGCGAAGTGCAGCAGGTAGGCACGCTGGCGACCCGGCGTCAGCGCCTCGAAGGCGTCCTTCAAGGCCGGTAGCTGCTTCAGGCTGCGGGCGAACTCCGCCGGCATCTCGAAATCCTCGGTCTTCTTCATCTCTACCTTGGCGCCGGATTTCTCCACCGCGATCGCTTCCTTCAGGTAGGCCTTCACCACCGCGGGCTTGATCTCGTCCAGGCTCGTGAAGCGCATCTGCCGGCCGGCCTGCACGTTCTTCGTCTGCTGGATCAGCAGGCCCTTCGGATCCTTCATCAGCGCGCCCTTGAAGAACAGTAGCGCGCAATACTCCTTGAAGCCGTGGATGATCAGCACGTTGGCATCTGCCAGCGTGTAGCAAGGCTGGCCCCACTTGACCTCTTCGGTGAGTTCGGTGCCCAGCACCAGTTCGCGCAGCCGGCTCATCTCCTCGTGCCAGGTCTTGCTCTTGGCGAACAGTTCGTCGACTTTTGGGTTCCGGTTCGTCGTCGTCATCGATGCATGCCTCCAATGATCCGGCGATTGTGTGCCGGATCACAGGCCATGCATGCTCACCGCCCCGTCGGGTTTCTCCTCGAACAGGTGCATCTGCTCTTCGTCGGCCTCGGGCTCCGGCTGCGGCGCTTCGCTGCCCAGCAGCGGCGCCTCGCGCCAGACGAGCTGGCCCACGACGACCAGCAGCGGCCCGAGGGCCAGGCCCCAGCCGCCCCAGACGGCACTCCAGAAGATCGTGCCGACGAACAGCATCGCGCTGTCGATCCGCGCGACGCGCCCCTGCAGCCAGACGGCCATCGCCGTGCCGATGACGATGCCGATCATCATCACGTACAGCGCCGCGCCCAGCGCCACCAGCAGCGAGGCATGGACCACATAGACCTCCAGCGAGGCCAGCAGCATGATGAGGCCCAGGCCCGCATACGGCAGGAAGTGCAGCGCCGCGGCGACCACGCCCCACAGCCACGCATCGGGCACGCCGAACAGCGAGAAGCCGATGCCCACGCCGACGCCGATCGCCACATTGGTGACGACGGTGACGCCGGCGAACATCCGCGTCTGGTAGCAGAGCTTGTCCAGCATCGGCTGGCAGCGCGCCGGGCCGGTCACGCCGGTACGGCACAGGTCGGCAAGCTTCTCCGCCAGCGCCTCGCCGCTGCACAGCATGAAGAAGGTCAGCAGCGCCATCATGCCGACCTGCAGCAGCACGCTCGCGAAGGACTTGGAGGCGGCAATGGCCAGCGCGGTGATGCCGTCGACCATCTGCGCGACGATCGAGCGCGGATGCGCACTCCCGTCGGCCGCCGACGGCACCGGCGCGGGCCGGTCGGCCGGCGTGCCGGTAGCGCGGGCGACGCTGCGGTCCAGTTCGGTCAGCGCCGAGCGCGTGCGCTGCATTGCGCGGCCGCCATCGGTGTTGAGGCTGGCGATGTCGCGCGCCGCGAGGCGCAGGGCGCTGGGCACCTGGTCGACCGCGCTGGTCAGCTTGTTGCCGACCGTGGCGCCCAGCGTGCCGACGACGAACAGCGTCACCAGCACCGCCACCAGGGCCGACAGCGGCCGCACGCGCAGCGCCCGGTCCAGCAGCTTGACGAAGGGCCACAGCAGCACGGCCAGCACGCAGGACATCGCGATCGGCGTGAAGAAATCGCGGCCCACCCACAAGGCCGCCACGCCTGCGAGCCCCGCCAGCAGGAGCACGGACCAACGCTGCACGTGATCGCAAGGGGCCAGCAGGCTTGACGGGGCGTTCATGGTCTTCTCCCAGATGATGGGAGTCAGTGTGAACAAGGTGTTACTTGCGCGTCAGCGGACGGCGGCGGGAGCGGCGGTAGTCCCATTCCTACCGCGCGACGCCGTCCTACAGGCGAACGGCACGCTCCCCGATGCGAAGGTCCCGCGCGAGGCCTTGCAATGTTCCGCATGTACCTGAAGGATCTCTACACCCTCACCCGCCAGGCGGTGGAGGCCTGGATCGACGATCGTGCCTCCAGCCGCGGCGCCGCGCTGGCCTACTACACGCTGTTCTCGATGGCGCCGCTGCTGCTGATCGTGACCTCGGTGGCAGGCCTCTGGTTCGGTGCCGACGCGGCGCGGGAAGAGATCGTCGGCCAACTGCGCGCAGTGATCGGAGACTCCGGCGCGGGCGCGATCGAGCAGTTGCTGAAGAACGCGAACTGGCCCACACAAGGCGGCCTGCTCACCTCCGGCATCGGCCTGGTGCTGATGCTGGTGGGCGCCACCTCGGTGTTCGCCGAACTGCAGAACACGCTGGACATGATCTGGCGCCTGCCCACGCCGGAGCATCTGCACGGCAAGGCCTGGTGGCTGCTCTTGCGCACGCGGCTGATGTCCTTCGGGCTGATCCTGGGCGTGGGCTTTCTGCTGATCGTCTCGCTGGTGTTCAGCGCCGCGTTCTCGGCCATCGAGAAGGCCTGGGCGCCGTGGTTCGGCGAATGGCAGCTGTGGGCGCAGCTGGCCAACGTCAGCATCAGCTTCGCCTCGATGACCTTGCTCTTTGCAATGATTTACAAGCTGATGCCCACGGCCAAGGTCGCGTGGCGCGACGTCTGGCTGGGCGCGCTGGTGACGGCGATGCTCTTCAGCGTGGGCCCCAGCCTCACGGGCCTCTACATCGGCCACAGCGCCGTGGCCACGCAGTTCGGCGCGGCCGGCTCGATGGTGGTGCTGCTGATCTGGATCTACTACTCGGCGCAGATCTTCCTGCTCGGTGCCGAGTTCACCTGGGTCTATGCGAAGACGCTGGGCTCATGCCGCCAAGACCGACAGGGGGAAACACCCCCTGCCGGATGACTTCTCCCGGTCACGGCGTCGACACGGGGCGCTCCTAAGGTGTTTGGGCAGCGCGCGAGTGGCACATCTCGCGCCTCTCCTGAAACCCCTCAAGCGAGTGCTCATGAAACAACAGCTTCTTGCCCTGGCCCTGGCCCCTGTGCTGGCCCTGTCCTTCGCCGCCGCCGCGTCGGCCACCACGCTCACCTTCGACGACATCGGTGCCGACGGCTTCGTCCCCGCCAACTACGGCGGTCTCGACTGGTCGCAGGGCGACTGGTTCAACTTCGGCGGCGCGCAGGATCCGTACACCGCACATTCGGGCGACTACCGCGTCGCCTCCGGCTTCCTCGATGCCGACGCCGCCACGACGATCCGCTCGGCAACGCCGATCCACTTCGACGGCGCCTGGTTCTCCGGCCTCGACGGCGCGACGGTGACCTTCAACCTCTACTACCAGGGCGCGCTGGTAGCGACCTCGGCCACGCTGGACCCCAGCAGCACGCCGAGCTTCCTGGCCTCCGGCTATTCGGGCCTCGTCGACCAGATCGTCGTCGCCAGCCCGGCCCAGGGCTCCTATGCGATGGACGACTTCACCTTCACGGCCGCCGTGCCGGAGCCGCAGACGGTGGCGCTGATGCTGGCCGGCCTGTGCTTCGTCAGCGGCATCGCCCGCGTGCGCAACCGCCGCTGAGCCTTTCCACTAAAAACAAACTGGAGTCGAATTCCATGACCACCGATCGCCGCAGCTTCCTGCGCAACATCGCCGCCGCCGCAGGTTCCACCGCCGCTGCAGCCGCATTCCCGCCCGCCATTGCCCGTGCGCTGGCCATCCGCGCCAACAACCGCACCGGTACGATCCAGGACGTCGAGCACATCGTCTGCTTCATGCAGGAGAACCGCTCGTTCGACCACTACTTCGGCACGATGCCCGGCGTGCGCGGCTTCGCCGACCCGTTCCCGATCCCGGTGCCCAACACGACCGGCCTGCAGAACAAGACCGTCTGGTACCAGCGCTTCGACACCGCCACGGGCACGAACCCGAAGATCCTCTCGGTGCAGCGCAACGACACGACGACCAACTTCGCGCTGATCCGCACCGCCGACACGCCCCACCTGTACCCCGACGCGCAGAACGCCTGGGACCACGGCCGCCTGTCCAATTGGCCGCAGTACAAGAACAACGCCTCGATGGTGTACTACGCGCAGGCGGACATCCCCTTCCAGTTCGCGCTGGCCGATGCCTTCACGCTGTGCGATGCGAACCACTGCTCGTTCACCGGCGGCACCAACCCGAACCGCTGCTACTTCTACACCGGCACGAACCACGGCAACGACGATCCGAACCAGCCCGGCATCTTCAACGGCCCGGCCGTGGACAACAGCTACAACGCGCTGACCAACGGCACCGTCAAGTCCGGCTACACCTGGATGACCTATGCCGAACGCCTGCAGGACGCCGGCATCAGCTGGCAGGTCTACCAGAACGAAGAGGTCGAGTTCTACGCACTGAACTCGCTGCTCGGCTTCAAGGCCTTCCGCGATGCCAACGCAGCCAGCGTCCCCACCGTGTCGCCCACGCGCACGCCGCGCCAGCAGGCGCTGTACGAGAAGGGCATCAAGACGCGTGACCTCGACAAGCTGAAGGCCGACGTCATCGCCGGCACCTTGCCGCAGGTGTCGTGGATCTGCGCCACTTCATCGGGCTCCGAGCACCCGAGCGCCTCCAGCCCCGCCCAGGGCGCGGCCTACATCGCCAAGGTGCTGGACGCGCTGACAGCCAATCCGGACGTGTGGAGCAAGACCGTCCTGATCCTCAACTTCGACGAGAACGACGGCTTCTTCGACCACATGGCGCCGCCGGCCCCGCCGTCGTACACGAGCTACAACGCCGACCCGGCCCTGGCCCAGATGGCCGGCGCGAGCACGGTGGACCTGCGCGACGAATTCCTGGGCGACGCCGACGGCGGCATCACCAGCGTCGACCCGTACAAGCACCGCCCGTTCGGCCTCGGCCCGCGCGTGCCGATGTACGTGATCTCGCCCTGGAGCAAGGGCGGCTGGGTCAACTCGCAGGTGTTCGACCAGACCTCGACGATCCGCTTCATCGAGAAGCGCTTCGGCGTGATGGAGACGAACATCAGCCCGTGGCGCCGCGCCGTGGTGGGCGACCTGACGAGCTGCTTCAACTTCGCCTCGCCCAACGACACCGACGTGGTCAGCACGCTGCCCGAGACCGCCACTCGCGACACGGCCAGCCGTGCGCTGGGCAAGACGACGACGCCGACCGTGGCGAAGATGCCGGTGCTGCCGGTGCAGGACGCCGGCACCAAGCCCTCGCGCGCCCTGCCCTACGAGCTGCACGTCAACGCCACCGTGACGCCGAACACCAGCGTGCTCGGCGCGACGCAGGTGCAGCTCACCTTCTCCAACACGGGCTCGCAGGCCGCCGTGTTCCATGTGTACGACCGCCTGAACCTGACGGCCATCCCGCGCCGCTACACGGTCGAAGCGGGCAAGGACCTGAGCGACAAGTGGACGCCGGCAACGAGCGGCTCCTACGACCTGTGGGTGATCGCGCCGAACGGCTTCCACCGCCACTTCACCGGCAACGCCAAGCGCGTCGCCGCGGCGGCTCAGCCCAACCCGTCGGTCGTCATCACCTACGACCGCTCGGGCCAGCGCCTGCTGGTGAAGCTGGCCAATACCGGCCCGGTGCCGGCCACGTTCACGCTGCGCGCCAATGCCTACTTCACCGGTCTGAACAACAGCTACACGGTAGTGGCACGCGGAGAGACCAACCTGACCTTCGATCTCGCACCGAGCAGCGGCTGGTACGACTTCAGTGTCAAGGTGAACGGACAGGCGGACTACAGCCGCCGCGTCGCCGGCCGCATGGAGACCGGTGTGGACTCGATCAGCGACCCGGCGATGCACGGCACCGCGCTGGGCGATCAGTACCAGGTCCCGGCGGTCTAAACGGCGGTCTGACCCGCGGCTTATTTGCCGCGGTTTCCTGCGCCGGTCGGCTGCGTCTGCAGGGTCGCGATCTCTCGCACGATCGCGCCCTCGCCGACCGAGCCTTCCTGCGTGCCCTGGCCCAGCGCCAGGCGCTCGCAGTCGGCGCGGTCTTCCTTGTCGGGTTGGCGCTGGCAGCGCTGCACAGCGTTCTGCGTCATCATTCGCGGGCTCGGCGTGACGAGCCCGTTGCGGCGCGCTTCCTGCAGCGCCGCGCCGGCTTCGCGCAGGCAGGTGGCGCGGTCCTGCGTGGTGTTGCCGTTCATGCAGTTCGCACGCTCCTGCTGGTAGTTCTGCTGGGGCGTGCCGGCCAGCGCCTGGCTGGCGCCCGTGAGGGCGAGCAGACTGGCGGCCGCGGCAGCGCCGAAGCGGGAGGCGATCGGGGTCTTCGATGCATTCATGGTCGAGATTCCTTTCAGGCTTGCGTCCTCCCCGACGTCGATGTCATCGGCGTCCTCTTCATCCATTTCTTCCTCTTCCAGCAGCGTCACCCACCGGCCACCGATGCGCGCTTCGATGCAGCTCGCACGAGCCCGCGCTGCGGCGCGCCTGGCAGCTTCCATCAAGGCCCGCAGCTGCGGACGATCACCGTCGCAGTGCTGGCGGGCCACCACCACGCCGAGTTCGCGCGGCATCATGTCGGCACCGATGCAGCGTGCGCGCACGACCACGGTCATGTGCGTGCAGAGCAGCAGTTCCGCGTCCTGCGGCGCGTCTTCGGTGAGGGAATAGGTGTGGGGCGTTGCGATCTGGTCCATGAGAAGGATGCTAGGCAGCCGGGGTGGGTGGCAGGTGTCAGGGCCCGGTCTGCGTCCGTGTAGGACGCCGCCGCGATCGTCCAAGCGACCAGCCAGGCCAGCCGAACCGGTCCGGCGCCGCGTCCTACAGAGCAACGAAGCGCACGCCGATGCCCTGCGCGAGACCCCGGCCCTAGAGTGATTCCAACGCCCATCAAGGGCCTTCCCGCCGCCACACCGGCTCGCAAGAAAGGACATCACCATGTTGAAGTGGGCTCTTATCTTTGCCGTCATCTCGCTGATCGCGGGTCTGCTCGGCTTCACCGGCCTGGCGGCCGGGGCGGCCGGCATCGCCAAGGCGCTGTTCGTTGTCTTCCTGCTGGTCTTCCTGGTGCTGCTGGCGCTTGCCCTGATGGGCGCCAACGCGCTGCGGAAGTAGGCATCCCTGACTGAAGGAAACCCAACCATGTCGCAAAAGAGTGAACGCCTGGAACTCGATCAATCCGCACTGGATCGCGCCCGCAAGGACCTGGACGATGGCGCCGTCACGCCCAGCTACGGGCCGTGGCGCGAGCAGATCGTCAAGCTGCTGAACGATTCGCTGGCCACGGAACTGGTCTGCGTGATGCGCTACAAGCGCCATTACTTCACCGCCACCGGCATGTCGGCGCCGGCGATCGCTGCCGAATTCCTGGCGCACGCCAACGAGGAGAGCGCGCACGGTGACCGCATTGCCGAACGCATCGTGCAGCTCGGCGGCGAGCCGGATTTCTCGCCCGACTCGCTGCTGCAGCGCAGCCATGCGGACTACGACGCGTCGCCCGACCTGAAGGCCATGGTGCGCGCCAATCTCGTGGCCGAGCGCATCGCCGTCGAGGCCTACCGCCAGATGATCAAGCTGGTCGGCGACAAGGATCCGACGACGCGCCGCCTGATCGAGGAGATCCTCGAGCAGGAAGAGGAGCACGCCGAGGATCTGCTCGACATGCTGAAGGAGTGAGCCCGTGAGGGCCCGTCGTCGCGCTTTGACGATCGCGGCGGCGAGCCTCACGGCCGCCATGATCGGTGCCTGCGCGCAGGCACCCCAACTGCCGCCCGCGCCACCGGCACCCGCCGCGAAGGCGCCCAGCGTCGCCGCGGTGGCGAGCCAGGTGAGCGTCACCAGCCCACAGGGCGAGTTGCTCAGCCGCCATCAGCGCGAGCAGTTGCTGCAGCAGGTGCAGGCCCAGGGCAAGGCCGAGGCGATCAAGCGCCAGCTCGGTGCGATGGCCGCTTTCGGCGCCGTCGGCCTCTATGCCGGCAATGATGCGAAGCTGCTGATCGACGGCCCCGCCACCTTCAAGGCGATGGCCGAGGCGATCCGCCAGGCCCGCCGCACGGTGCTGCTGGAGAGCTACATCATCGAAGACGCCGATATCTCGCGGCAGCTCGCGCGCTTGCTCGCCGAGAAGCGCGCGCAGGGGGTCGGCGTATACGTGATCTACGACGCGGTCGGTTCCATCGGCACGCACGACGCCTTCTTCGAGGCGCTGCGCGAGGCCGGCGTGGCCACCTGCGCCTTCAACCCGCTGAGCAAGATCGACGACCTCGCCCACCGCGACCACCGCAAGATCCTCAGCGTGGATCGCGAGATCGGCTTCACCGGCGGCATCAACTTGAGCGCCGTCTATGCCTCCGGCTCCTTCGGCCGCACGCATCGCAAGCCGCTGCGGCAAGAGACCGAAAGCAACCGCGAAGGCTGGCGCGACACCCAGGTGCAGCTGCGCGGCCCCGCCGTCGGCGCGCTCGACGACCTGGTGCGCGAGACCTGGCAGGCCCAGGGCTGCAAAGGCGCGCTGCCGCCGGTGCCTGATGCTCAGCCGGCCGCAGGCAAGAAGGCCGCGGGCGAACAGCTGATGCGCATCATCTCGTCCACGCCGGACGACACGATCAATCGCTTCTATGCGCTGATGATGACTTCCATCGGCGCGGCCCGCCAGAGCGTGCGGATGACCATGGCCTACTTCGCGCCGGGCGAGGACATGATCCAGGCCCTCTGCGATGCCGCGCAGCGCGGCGTGGCCGTGGAGCTGATCCTGCCCTCGCGCAGCGACTTCTCGCCGGTGCTGCATGCCGGGCGCAGCTACTACGAGCGCCTGCTCGCCGCTGGCGTGCGCATCTACGAACTGCAGGATGCGGTGCTGCATGCGAAGACGGAGGTCATCGACGGCGTCGTCTCGTCGGTAGGCTCCAGCAACCTCGACCAGCGCAGCTTCACCAGCAACAACGAGGTCAATGCGGTGGTCATCGGCGAGGACTTCGGTGCCGAGATGGACCGCATGTTTGCACAGGACATCCAGGCCTCGCGCGAGATCACGCGAGAAGCCTGGGCGGCGCGCTCGCCGTGGCAGCGCAGCAAGGAGTTCTTCGCGCGGCTCTTCGAGCGCCTGTGGTGAATACGACAACGGCCCGGCCTGCCGTCCTACAGCGCAAGGTGGCCTGCGCCGATCCCTCGCAAAAGCGCCTGTTCCTAGACTTCAGTCATGCCGAAACGAAAGCAACACAACGCTTCGGCAAGAAAGTCGGACAACACCATTCAACCTCGATCCATCAGGAGATGACCATCATGACCACCACCCTCACCCGCAAGACCCTCGCTGCCTGCGTTCTGGGCCTGGCCACGCTGGCCGTGCTGCCCGGCTGTGCCGTCACCCGCGGCCAGGAAAAGGTCGGCGCCTACATCGACGACAGCTCGATCACCGCCTCCGTGAAGACCAAGATGCTGGCCGACAAGACCGTCGACGGCACCTCGATCAAGATCGAGACGCTGAACGGCGAGGTCCTGCTGTCCGGCTTCGCCAAGAACAGCACCGAGAAGGCCAACGCCGAGGCCATCGCTCGCAACACCGACGGCGTCAAGCGCGTCCGCAACGAGATCGTGGTGCGCGGCTAACGAGCCTCCCCCAGCACTGCCGGGCACGCTGCTTGCCCGGTAGCTGCAAGAGCACAGAACGACGAACGGGCGGCGGACGAATTTTCCGATTCGCCTCCCGGATCTCCACAGAGTCCCTCCCCTGGGCCGCCTCCGGCCCTTTTGATGCCGCGCCTTGCTGCGAAAGCAGGCGCGGCTTTTCTTTTGTACGGCAACAGGTCATGTACCCGCCTCGTAACGTGATGCTTTTCGCGTCGGTGAGCCGTGCCGCCCGCTGGCCGAACGACCCGCTGCGCTATCGTCCCCAAGGGGGTCAAAAGCCCCTAACTACTTTTCTCGACTGACACAGCGGGCGAACGATGAAGAGCAAGAAGGTCTGGCACAAGGGCGTGCAGTTTTCGGCGGAGGTGGCGCCCTTCGTATCCAGAATGAGCCTGGTGGACGACCACCGGGAGAGCCTGCTGCGCTTGCAGGGCGTCTGGGACAGCCTGGCCCTGCTGGGTCAGATGAGCGGCGCCGCCGCCGACATGGGCGGTACCCGCAGCGCCTTCCAGGCGCTCAGCGGCACCTTGCTCGACAGCCTGGCCCGCCGCCTGCTGGACAACTGCGTGAGCCGCCTGCGCGGCAAGGCGCAGGTGGCGATCGACATCCTCGTGCGCAACCTGTTCGAACGCACGGCCGACGTGGGCTTCCTCGCCGCCGACGGCCCGTTGCGCGAGCACGTGACGCTCTGCGCCGACCCGCAGGCCACGCCCGAGCAGCAGGCCGCCAGCCGCGCAGCGCTCGAAGCGCGCTTCCGTGCCTATGTCGCCAAGTATTCGGTGTACGACGACATCGTCGTGCTCTCCCCGCAAGGCCGCGTGCTGGCACGCCTGGATCGCAGCGTGGCCGACGCCGCGCCCTGCAGCGACCCGCTGATCGCCGCCGCGCTGCGCCCCGGCACGCCTTTCGTCGAAAGCCATGGCGCGCTGGACGTACTCGGCGGACGCACGAGCCTCGTCTATGCCAGCGCCGTCGGGAGCGCCTCCGGCGCCGGCGGCGTGCTGTGCCTGTCGTTCCGCCTGGCCGACGAGATGCGCGGCGTGTTCCGCCAGTTGCTGCGGCAGCAGGAGACCGGCGATCGCACGGTGCTGGTGCTGCGCGACAAGGAGGGGCGCGTGTTGCAGAGCTCCGATCGCTGGCAGATCCCGCTCGGTGCCGAGCTGCCGCCGGTCGACAGGAACCAGCGCCTGGTGTTCGCAGGCCGCGACTACCTGGCCGTGGCCACCGAGGCCACCGGCTACGAGGGCTACTGCGGGCCGGGCTGGTCGGCGCTGGCCTTGCTGCCGGTCGAGCATGCCTTCGGCACGGCGGCGCATGAGGACGACGAACTGCAGCAGGACTTCGCCGCGCTGGCGGCGGGCCTCGACACCCGCGAGCTGTTCGACGCCGAACTGCGCGGCATTCCGCTGGAGGCCGCGCGCATCCAGCGCGACCTGCAACGCTCGCTGTGGAACGGCAAGCTGCGCAGCCGCCTGCAGCCCGACGGCAACGGCGAATTCGCCGTGACCTTGCTCAACGAGGTGGAGCGCACCGGCCAGCAGTTGCGCCAGGTGTTCGAGCAGGCCATCGGCAATCTGCAGAACTCGGCGCTGGCCGCCGTTTTCGACGAAGTGCTGTTCCATGCGCGCCTGGCCATCGACATCATGGACCGCAACCTCTACGAGCGCGCCAACGATGTCCGCTGGTGGGCGCTCGATGCCAGCCTGCAGCAGGCGCTACAGAAGGCCTCGCAGGGCGATGCCGCCGCCGCCCAGCGGGAGGCCGAACTCGTGCTCCGCCGCATCAACGGTCTCTACACCGTCTATTCGCTGCTGCTCGTGTTCGACAGGACCGGCCGCGTCGTCGCCGTCTCCGATCCCGCGCAGGCGCCGCATCACCTCGGCCGCCAGCTTGACGAAGCCTGGGTCGCCAAGGCGCTGGCCCTGCGCGACCGCGAGCGCTACGTCGTCTCGCCGCATGAGGCCAGCGGGCTCTATGCCGGCCGGCCGAGCTACGTCTACGCCACATCGCTGCCCTCACCCGGCGATGCGAACGCCGTCGTCGGCGGCCTGGCCATCGTGTTCGATGGCCAGGCGCAGTTCGCCGCGATGCTGGGCGATGCGCTACCGCAGCGCAGCGGCGCGACCGGCCTGTTCCTCACCCGCTCGGGCCGCATCGTCTCCAGCAGCGACGAGGAGCGCTGGCCTGTCGGCGCGACGGGGCCGTTGTCGGCGGAGCTGCTGGGCAAGCTGGTGGCGGGCGAATCGCGCTCGATCGAGCTGGCGATCGACGGGACCGTCCACGCGGCCGGCCTGTCGTTGTCGGCTGGCTACCGCGAGTACCGGCGCGGCGCGGCACCGGCGGCCGAGGACGTGATCGCCGTCGTGCTGCAGGCGCTGGGGCCGCGCCTGCCGGCGTCGGCGCAGGACGACGATGCCTCCGGCTTCCTCGCTCCGCAGGCGCAGGTCAAAGGGGGCAAGCACATCGACATCGCCAGCTTCAGCGTGGCCGGCCGTGCGCTGGGCCTGCCGGCCGATGCCGTGCTGGAAGCGCTGATGGCGCCGCGCCTCGTCGCCTTGCCCAACGCGCCGGGCGCGCTCGTCGGCATGATCGAACACCGCGACCGGATGCTGCCCGTGATCGACATCGGCCTGCTGCTCGGCGAGCCCGCCTGCGGCGGCGACTCGCTGGTGCTGGTCTGCCGCACACCGTCCGACCAGGCCATGGCGCTGCGGGTGCAGGCGCTGGGTCAGGTGTTCAGCGTGGCGCCCGAGCAGATCCACCCCAGCCCGACGCGCACGGGCGCGGCCGGGCCGACCCGGCTCGTGCGCGGCAGTGGCGCGGGCATGCTGAGCCTGTTGGACATGGAGAGCTTGTGGGCAGGGACCGCAGCCGCTGCGCCTCTGCTCGACCAGGAGGACGAAGCCGGCGTGTTGCTGCTGCCGCAGTAGGCCTGGCCTTCAGGCGCCGTAAAGCGCGTCGAACAAGGGCTGGCGGAACGCGTGCGCCTTCGGGTCGTAGACGCCGAAGCCCGAGGCCAGCTCCCACCAGAACCAGGGCAGGCCGCGCGCTTCCATCGCCTCGCGCATCGCCCGTGCATAGCGGGCGCGGGCCGGCATCGCGGCGCGCTCGTAGGCGCCGAACTCGCCGACGAAGAAGGGATAGCCCAGGCGCTTGCATTCGCGCTGGGCCTTGTCGAGCACGGCCGTCATGCGCGCGAGCTGGTCGGTGCTGCAGCAGTCCTGGCCGGTGGGCTTGTAGGGCTTAACCCAGCTCGCGCCCTGGTGCGTGAAATCGAAGGGCTCGTAGCTGTGCACGGTCAGGATCAGGTTCGGGTCCGGCGGCAGCAGCAGGTGCGGCAAGGCGTCGACGCTGTTCCAGCGGCCGGGGCCGATGACGATGGCGCGCGTCGGGTTGCTGCGCCGGATCACGCGCACCGCGCGCGACAGCAGGTCGTTCCAGGACACGCCGCCCTGCTCGTCCTGCAGGCCGTGCGGCTCGTTGTAGGGCTCGAACAGCAGCCGGTCTTCGCTGCGGCTCGCATAGCGTTCGGCGATCTGGCGCCACATCGCCAGGAAGCGCACGCGCAGCAACGCATGTGGCACCGACAGGTCGCTGTCCAGCGGATCGCCGTCGAGCTGGCGATAGTGGTGCATGTTCAGGATCACCGTGCAGCCGCGGGCGAGCAGCTTGTCCAGCACCTCGTCCACGCGGGCGAAGAAGGCCGGGTCGATGACGGCCGCCGCATCGCGGCTGGCGTGGTTGCTCCAGCGCACCGGCAGGCGGACGCTGCGGCAGAAGCCTTCGCTGCCGACCAAATCGATGAACTCGTCGCTGGCCCGCAGGCCCCACTCGCCCTCCAGCGGCGCCTCCAGCATGTTGCCGAAGTTGATGCCGCGCCCAAGGCCGGCGCACAGCTCGCGCATGCGCGCCGAGGCGCCCGGCGCGGGGCCGGCGGGCATCGGTGGGTACAGCTCGTCGAGCGAGGGCGCAGCGACCTCGGGCAGCGCGCAGCCGCCCGCCAGCGCCGCGCCGATCAGCGCGAGCGCCCGGCGCCGCGAACTCACTGGATCAGCCCGTTCTTCAGCGCGTAGTAGGTCAGGTCGCTGTTGGAGGCGAGCTTGAGCTTCTCCATCACACGCGAGCGGTAGGTGCTCACGGTCTTGACCGAGAGCGACATGCTGTCGGCCATGTGGCCGATGGTCTCGCCGCGCGCCAGGCGCAGGAAGACCTGCAGTTCGCGTTCGGAGAGTTGCTCGTGCGGCAGCGCGTCGACGTCGCCGGAGAGGCCATCGGCCAGCAACTCGGCCACGGCGGGGGTGATGTACTTGCGGCCGCGATAGACGGTGCGGATCGCCTTGACGATGTCCTCCGGGTCGCATTCCTTGTTCAGGTAGCCGGAGGCGCCCTGGCGCAGCAGGGTCGTCGCGTAATGGGTCTCGGGGAAGCCGCTGAGGATCAGCACCGGCAGGTCGGGCTCGCGCGCCTTGATCGCGGCAAGCACCTCGACGCCGCCCTGGTCGGGCATCGAGAGGTCCATCAGGATCACGTCGACGTCGCCGCCGCGAACGATGTCCAGCGCCTCGCGGCCGTTGCTGGCTTCGCCGGTCACGCGCAGGTCCGTCTGGTCGGAGAAATACTGCCGCAGACCGGCGCGCACGATGGCGTGGTCGTCGACGATGGCAATGCGGATCATGACGGGCCCCTGTTGTTGTCCTCTACTGGTGACGGAGCATAACGAGCAAAGCAATGGGACCACGTAGGACCACGCCTACGTCTCATGTCCGGTGCCGCTGACAAGGTATCGGCGTCCGGGACTGCCGCTTGCCCTACAGGCCCTCCGTACAGTGAGTCCATCGACGCGGCACTTCTTCAGCCGCACAGGAGAAACAAGATGCTTCACTACGCGGTCGTTTTCTTCGTCATTGCGCTGATCGCAGCGTTGTTCGGTTTCGGCGGCCTCGCGGCCGGCGCGGCGGGCATCGCCAAGATCCTGTTCCTGGTCTTCGTGGTCATGGCCGTGGCCACCTTCCTCGTTGGCCTGGTGCGCAAGTAGCTTCCCCTTCCATCCACAGACGATTCACAAAGCGAAAGGACCACACCATGGCCACCAACAAGCAATCCGACAGCACCGACCTGAGCGCCAAGGCCGATGAGGCCGTCAGCAAGCTGCAGGACAAGATCCATGACGCAGGCGACCAGGCCGCCTCGGCCCTGGGCCGCGTCGCGGGACAGGCGGAAGACATCGCCCGCCGCACGCTGGACCGCGCCCGCGAAACCAGCACCCAGGTGCGGGAGCGCATCGGCCGCGCCGGCGACGCCACCGTCGGCTACATCAAGGACGAGCCGGTCAAGGCGGTGATGATCGCCGCCGCCACCGGCGCCGTCACCGCGCTGGTGCTCAGCTGGCTGTCGCGCTCGCGTTCGAACCGCTATTGATCCCAGCCTAAACTGGACGATTTAGGCGCCCATGATCCATCCGCTGTTCCGTACCCTGGCCACCCGGCCGGAACTGTTGGCCGAGCACCTGGGCGCCTATGCGCAACTGGTCTCGGTCGAGGCCAGCGAGACGACGGCCCAGCTGCGCAATCACGCGCTCTGGGCCGTCGGCGCGATGCTGGGCATTGCGCTGGGCACGGGCCTCGCCGGCACGGCGCTGCTGTTGCTGGCCATCGTGCCCGTGATCGACATGCCCTACCCCTGGCTGCTGCTGATCGTGCCCGCTGTGCCCTATGCACTGGCAGGCTTCTGCGTGTTCCGCATGCGCAGCCGCCCCCTGAACTGCTCCTTCGACCTCGTGCGTGAGCAGGTCGCGCTCGACACCGCCCTGCTCCGCGAAGCGAGCGAGGGATGAGCGCCCCCGCTCCCGACGAACGCGAACGCAAGCGTGAAGCTGCCCTGCAGCGCCTGGCCGCATCGCGCCTGCAGCTTCGCCAAGAGCTGATCGAGGAACCGGTCGACGACACCGGCCAGCCGGCCCGCAAGGGCTTCAACATTCCACGCCGCCTGCGCGCCCTGTGGCGCAGCCTGCGCCGCGGCGTGCGCGGCTCGCCGGTGGCGGCCGTGGCGATGACGGCGCTGCAGGAGTGGTGGCACGGCCATCCCTGGCGCGCGACCAGCGAACTGGTGGCCGGGGAACTCCACGCCAGCCTGAGGCCGGTGGTGCGCCGCCATCCGCTGGCGGCGGTGCTCGTCTCCGGCGCCCTGGGCCTGGCGGTCATGACCAGCAAGCCCTGGCGCTGGCCGGCGGTCCGCCGGCACGTGCAGCCGCTGCCCGGCCGGCTGGTGCGCTGGGCCTTCCACCAGCTGGGCCAGGCGCCCGGCCAGGCCTTGCTGAGCACCCTGCTGGTCATGATGGCGCGGCAGGCACCTCCTCCGCCGCCCCCGCCCGCACCGCCGGAGGCCCCGGCGGAGTCGGTAGAGCAAGGCAGGAGCTGATCCGCTGCGGAATTCTTCACGGCCCGCCTCGCGCTTGGCCGTCGCCGTGTGCATTGCTGCACATGGCCAACCATGGCTTGATTCATACAATTTGTTCATATTGAACAATTCGTTCAATCAAACCATGGAAGTCATCCCGTGAAGCTTGCCACCCTGCTCTGCACGACCCTCCTTGCCGCCAGCATTGCGGCCCCCTGCGCCGCGACGCCCGTCCAGGGCACGCTGACCAGCCAGAACTCGTTCAATGGCTACATGGGAGAGATGACCAACATCCAGGCCCTGTCCGGTTCGGCGTCGGTTCCGGACAGCGCCTTCGTCTTCTGCGTCGTGGGCTGGGCCCACTGGGCCGGCGCGGGCGCCACGCACCAGTACGACCTCGGTGATTCCTTCGCCCCCTTCGTCGATCATGCCGCCGGCGCCGACAAGGCCACCGGGCTGCTGAACTACGTGGTGGACCACTACTACGCCCCGCTGATGAGCGGCGCCTACGGCGCGTACTCCGGCTACGGCTTCAACGAAGCGGTGTGGGAACTGACGGGCGACTTCAACGGCAAGCTCAGCAGCCTCGACACCACGAAGGGCTTCAGCTATGCCGGCGACACCGACCCGGCCTACGACACCGCCCTCTACACCACCATCATCAACGACCTGCGCCAGAACTTCGACGCCATCCCGGCCAGCTACCGCTCGGCCCAGTACAACGTGCAGTTCCTGACAGAGTCCGACTCCAGCTACCAATCGCTGGGCATGGTGACGGAGAAGTCGATCAGCGCCGTGCCCGAACCCTCGAGCCTGGCCCTGATGCTGGCCGGCGGCCTGGGCATGACGCTGTGCGCTTCGCGCCGCAAGAAATCCAGCTGAACCTCAAGAATCGGCCAGCGAATCGGCCGCGTGCGTGATGCCCGATCGGAAGGTCACCGCCACCTCCGCCGGCTGAAGCGCACGAGCGAGCCGCTCCCTGAACGCTCCGTCGGACAGCAACCGGGCGATCAGCGCGAGCATCCTCAGGTGATCGTCCCGCGCGCCCTGCTCGGGAACGATGATGGCCAGCAGCTGCGACACGGGCGCTCCATCGGGCGCCTTGAAATCGATCCCACGCACCGTGCGTGCGAACAGCGTGATCGGCCGCTCGATGCCGCCGATCCGCGCATGCGGGATCGCAAACCCGTGGCCGAGTCCGGTGGACGCAGCCTGCTCGCGCCGCCACAGGGCACGCGCGACCGGCCCGGCTTCGAGGCCATGGGTCCGCGCGATTTCCGCGCCCAGGAATTCGCAGGCGTGGGCGCGGTCGCGCAAGTCCACGTCGAGCAGGATCTCGCGCGGCTGCAGCCAGGCGGCGATCTTCCAGATGTCGTGAGCCCCGCTGGGGCTTTGCGTTGCGAGGACTCTTGTCATGGGCATCACTCTAGGACCGCGTGTATCAATCGCCCGCAAAGATTAGTGCGCCGCGCATAAAGATTTCATCAGGACGCCCTGTCAGCGTGTTCCCACAGCCGAACCCGCCCCAGGCCGATAGGTCGGCCCCGTCCCCTTTCTTAAGCTGAAGGCATGGATCACGAGCTTCAGTGCACGTTGTCCAGCCCCAAATCTGATTCCACTGGAATGAAAGGCAGACCGATGAACACGCAAACCACTTCCACCTATCGAATGTCCTTGCTGGTTGCGGCCTGCGCTGCGGCGCTGACGATGGCGGCTTGCAGCAAGCAGGACGACACCCGCACGGCCGGCCAGAAGCTTGACGACACGATCGCCAAGGTCGACCAGAAGACCGACGAAGCCAAGGCGAAGACCGAAGCCGAGGCCGGCAAGCTGGGCGACAAGATGTCGCAGACGGCCGACAAGGCCGAGGCCAAGATGGCCGACGCGACGATCACCGCCAGCATCAAGTCCGAACTGGCCCGCGACCCGGACCTGTCCGCACTGCAGATCAACGTGGACACCCGTGACGGCTTGGTTGAGCTGAACGGCACCGCGCCGAGCGACGCCGCCAAGGACCGCGCCACCAAGCTGGCCGCGGGCATCAAGGGCGTGCTGAGCGTCGACAACCACCTCGTGGTCAAGACCGCCTGAACATGAGCCTGGTCCTCGGTGCTTCCGAGAACTCGAACAACAGGAAGCGCCCCCCTCTTTGGCTTGAAGGCATCGGCCTGAGAACGACAGCGTTCTGGGCCGATGCCCTCATCACCTTCAAATTCATCGGCGACGTGCTGCTGTCCCTGTCGCGCCTGGTGCGCGGCAAGACGGCGATGCGCGGCGCCGATCTGCTGTGGCAGCTCGATCAGGCGGGCCCGCGCAGCCTGGGCATCGTCTGTCTCGTCAGCGGCCTGGTCGGCGTGATCCTCGCCTACATGGGCGCCGTGCAGCTGCAGCGCTTCGGCGCGCAGAGCTACATCGCTGACCTGGTCACGATCGGCGGCGTGCGCGAGGTCGCGGCGCTGATGACCGGCGTGATCCTGTCGGGCCGTATCGGCGCGGCCTACGCGGCCCAGCTGGGCAGCATGCAGGCCAACGAAGAGATCGATGCCCTGCGCGCGCTGGGCGTGGACCCGATCGAACACCTGGTGCTGCCGCGCGTGCTGGCCATGCTGCTCGTCGCACCCGTGCTGACGGCCTTCGCCGCGCTGGTCGCGATGCTGTGCGGCTGGCTGGTGGCGGTGACCATCTTCGGCCTCGCCCCGCTCGAATACGCCTGGAAGAGCGTGCACGCGCTGACCCTGCCCCACGTGCTGATCGGCCTCGGCAAGGGCACGCTCTACTGCCTGCTGGTGGCCCTGGCCGGCTGCCGGCAAGGCCTGTGCTCGGGCCGTAGCGCGCAGGCGGTGGGCCAGGCGGTGACGGCCAGCGTCGTGCAGGCGATGGTGTGGATCGTGGTCGCTGCCTCCCTCACCACCGTGGCGTTGCAGAGGCTGGACTGGTGATGGCAGAGGCCGAAGTCGCGCTGAAGACCCTCGTGCGGGTGCAGGGCCTGAAGATGGCCTACGGCAGCCACGTCGTGCAGCGCAATCTCGACTTCGACATCCGCGCCGGCGAGGTGCTGGCCATCATCGGCGCCAGCGGCTGCGGCAAGAGCACCTTGCTGCGCCACCTGATCGGCCTGCAGGCGCCGGCCGCCGGCCGCATCTGCTACGGCGCGGAAGACCTCCACGCCGCGGACGACGTGGCGCTGGCCCAGTTGCGCCGCCGCTTCGGCGTCAGCTTCCAGGGCGGTGCGCTGTGGAGCTCGATGAGCGTCGGCGAGAACGTGATGCTGCCGCTGGAGATGTTCACCCGCCTGGATGCCGACGCGCGCGAGCAGAAGGCACGCGACAAGCTGGCCCTGGTGGGCCTGGCCGATCAGTTCGACGCGGAGCCATCCTCGCTGTCCGGCGGCATGAAGAAGCGCGCAGCGATCGCCCGTGCCCTGGCGCTGGAGCCGCCGCTGCTCTACCTGGACGAGCCCTCCGCCGGGCTCGACCCGCTGACGGCCGCCCGCCTGGACGAGCTGATCCTGCAACTGCGCGACCAGGGCAACACGATCACGCTGGTCACCCATGAGCTGGCCAGCATCTTCGCCGTGGCCGATCGCGTGCTGTTCCTCGACGCCGAGGCCAAGACGATGACGGCGCTCGATTCGCCGCAAGCCCTGCTCGATCACGGACCGGAGAAGGTGCAGGAATTCCTGCGCCGCGGAAAGCCCGAATGAAAAAGAACAAGGCCAACGCCACCTTGATCGGCGCCTTCGCCGTCGGTGGCCTCATCCTTGTCATCGCCGCGGTGATCGCCGCCGGCGGCGGCAAGCTGTTCGCGCGCAAGGAGCGCGTGGTGATGCACTTCAGCGGCTCGATCTACGGCCTGGCGGTCGGCGCGCCGGTGGTGTTCCGCGGCGTGCGGCTGGGCAGCGTCAGCTCGATCGGCCTGGTGTACGAACCGGGCAAGGACGAATTCATCATCCCGGTCCAGGCCGATCTGGAGCCCGATGCGATCCGCGGCATGGCCGCGCGGGCCAGCAAGGACGGCAACCGCACGGTGCTGGAGCAGATGGTGGCACGCGGGCTGAAGGCGCAGCTCTCGATGCAGAGCCTGCTGACCGGCCAGCTCTACGTCGACCTCGACCTGCGCCCCGCCAAGCCCGCCGTGCTGCGCGGCACCGACGATCGCGAACTCGAGATCCCCACCACGACGACCACCATCCAGCAGTTGAAGAACCAGCTCGATGGCCTGGATCTGCGCCGGCTGCTGGACGACGTCTCGGCCATCGCCGAATCGGCCCGCACCGTCGTTGCCGGCCCGCAGCTGAAGCAGGCGATGGCGGACCTGGTGGCGATCACCGGCAATGTGCGACAGCTGACCGAGGCGCTGGAGAAGCGCGTGCCGCCGCTGGCCACCTCCGCCCAGCATGCCTTCGACGGCGCGGACAAGGCGCTGGCCAAGGTCGGCGGCGCGGCCGACAACGTCGGCAACAGCGCCGCGCGCCTGGGCAGCGCGGCCGACCGCTACAAGGAGCTGGTGGCGCCCGGCTCGCCGCTGATCACCAGCCTGCAGCGCACGGCCGACGAGCTGGCCCAGACCGCCGCCTCGCTGCGCGAGGACGTCGGCGAGGATTCGCCGACGCTGCAGCATGCCGACCGCGCGCTGGAAGACGTGTCGCGCGCCGCCCGCGCCGTGCGCGAGCTGGCCGACCTGCTGAGCCGCCATCCCGACGCGCTGCTGCGCGGCCGCCCGGCCGATCCGCTGGCCGCCGACAAGACCCTCAAGCCGAAGTCACCGCCATGAACGTCAAGCCCCTGGCAACGCTGCTCGCCGCGATGGCCCTCGCCGCCTGCTCCTCCGGCCCGCAGGCACCACCGCCGCAGTACTACCAGTTGCGGCTGCAGGCACCGGAGGCCGCCGCTCCTGCCCAGCCCGGCGCGCCAGCCGAGGTCTGGCAACTGGTCGCGCCGGTCAAGCTGCCCGAGTACCTGGAGCGTGACGTGCTGTGGCTGCCGGTCGGCGCCTCCGGCATGCAGCCGCTGCCCAACCATCGCTGGGCCGAGCCGCTGGACGAGGCGGTGCCGCGCATCCTGCTGCACGACCTGGCGCAACTGCACGGCGCCGGCAACGTCGTCAGCGGCACCTTGCCGGCCGGCCTCGCGGTAGCGCGCCAGCTGCGGCTGCAGATCCTCGATTTCAGCGTGGCGCCGGACCGCGGCACCGTGCGCATCGTCGCGCGCTGCACCGTCGCCGCGCCGGCGGGCGGGCAACCGTTGAGCGTCCTCGATCTCGATGTGAGCGCCCCCGCGGCAGGGCCCGAGCCCGATGCGCTGGTGGCCGCGCACCGCCTGGCGCTGTGGCGGCTGGCCCAGCAATTGACGGCCAAATTGGTAACACGTTGACGCAGCAGAAACACTTGTCCTACATGTCGTCGGACAACGCTGACAAGGCCTCGCGCAGGCGTCCGAAAGCCAGGAGACGACCCCGTCGATAGAGTGGATCCAGATCGCTCCAGATCCAGGAGTCCACGCCATGAAACGCTCTCCGTCCCCGTCTCGCCGCCGTCTGGCCTCTTCCTTGCCCTACCTGATGGTGGCGCTGGCTTCGGTGCTGTTTGCCGGCGCCCAGCCCTCGTCGTCGGTAGCGCCGGAAACCGTGGCCGTGGCCCTGGCAGATAGCTGGAGTGCCGATTCATCCCCTGAATTCAAAGACACGAAGCCCACGCCATGAGCACCGCCACCCTTCTCCCCACCCGCCTCAAGCCCACCCATGACGCCGCCACCGACCTGTGCCGCCACCTGCAGCAATGCCATCTGGCTCGCGGCCGATGGTTCGGCGCCGCGATGCTGGCGGAAGAGATCCACCGGCTCGTGGCGCCCCGCTTCGCGACGACGGTAGCCGTCTCGGCCGTCGTCCTGCTGCTGGCTTGCGCATGGCTGTGACGAAGCCGGCCGACGATGCCGCCACCCTGCTCGATGCCGCCGCCGGCCCGCTGGAGCCGCCGATCCGCTCGGTGCTGTTCGGGCCCGCTCGCTTCGAGCAGCACGGCCACAGCCTGGCCATCGCCAACGAGGTCATCAGCGGCCAGCGCAGCGGCGCACCGCAGTTCTTCCCACGGCTGCGCGGCAATATCGAGATGCTCAAGCGCTCGCGCGCGCAGCTGGAACGCCGCGTCGCCGAAGGCCGCCACCTCGGTCCCGCCGCCCACTGGCTGCTCGACAACGCGACGCTGATCGACGAGCAGCTCCACGAGATCCGCCGCGGCCTGCCGCGCAGCTTCTTCCGCCTGCTGCCGCGCCTGCGCGACGAGCCGCTGGCCGGCCTCCCGCGCATCTACGGCATCGCCTGGGCCTGGGTGGCCCACACCGACAGCGGTTTCGACCCCGCGCTGCTGCACAGCTACCTGAGCGCCTACCAGGCCGAGCGCCCGCTGTCGCTGGCCGAACTGTGGGCGCTGCCGACCACCTTGCGCGTCGTGCTGGTCGAGAACCTGCGCCGGCTGGCCGAGCGCTCGGCCACGCAGCAGGCCGCGCGTGATGCCGCACACCACTGGTTCGACAAGGATCCGACCGATCCCGCCCAGATCTCCGAGCTGGAGGCGCTGGAGCCCGGCATCAAGGCGCGCGGCGTCGAGGACGCCTTCTACCTGCAGCTGGAACATCGCCAGGAAGAATTGCGCCCCGAGGTGCTGCGCGCGCTGGACGCCTGGCTCAGCACCCGGCTGCCCGAGCCCGCGGCCACTCTGGCCCGCCAGCAGAACGAATCGACCGAAGACCAGCAGAGCGTGCGCAACGCCATCGTCACCTTGCGCCATCTGGACCGGGTCGACTGGCGCGAGCTGATCGGCGCCACCAGCCAGGTGATGCAGATCCTGCAGACGGCGCCGGTCCATGCGGCCGAGTCCAAGGAGACGCAAGACCAGACGCTGCACGCGGTGGAGAGCCTGGCCCGCCGCTCGGGCCGCAGCGAGGCGACCGTCGCGCAGCTGATCGTCGATCTCACCCGTGCCGGTGGCAGCGCCGAGCCCGGCCACGGCGGTGCGCCGGCCTACTGGTGGCGCGGCCCCGGCAAGTCGCGCCTGTACGAAGGCCTGGGCCTTGCCGCGCCATGGTGGCCGCCGGAAGGCAGCGCCGGCCGCCGTGCGCTGATGAGCTGGGCCTACTTCGGCGGCCTGGCCGTGCTGACCTTGAGCGGCGTCGCCTGGCTGCTGAACCATGAGGCCGCGGCCGACCAGCCCGGCTGGCTGATCGCGCTCACCGCGCTGCTGCTGCTGGGACCGGCCAGCGAGGCGGCGGTTGCCTTCGTCAGCCGGCTGATCAGCGAATCGGTGCGGCCGCGCACCCTGCCACGGCTCGGGCTCGCGCAAGGCCTGACGGCAGAGCAGCGCACGCTGGTCGTGATGCCGGCGATGCTGGCTCGCACAGGCGACGCCGCGACGCTGGCCGCCCAGCTGGAGCAGCACCATCTGGCCAACCCCGAGCAGCACTGCCAGTTCGCGCTGCTGACCGATTTCGCCGATGCACCGACCGCCGACGCGCCCGAGGACGAGTCGCTGCTCGCCGCTGCGCGCGAGGCGCTGACCGCGCTGAACCAGCGCTACCCGCAGCCACCCGAGCAGGGCCTGCGCTTCCTGCTGCTGCACCGGCGGCGCCAGTGGAGCGAGTCCGAGCAGCGCTTCATCGGCTGGGAGCGCAAGCGCGGCAAGCTGGAGCAGTTGGTCGAGCTGCTGGCGGTGCCAGCTTCGCAATCGCCCTTCATCGATTTCGACGCGCTGTCCCGGCCGGTCGAAGACACGCGCCACGTGATCACGCTGGACGCCGACACCGACATGCCGCCCGGCCGCCTGCGCGCGCTCGTGGGCATGGCCGCCCACCCGCTGAACCTGCCGCGCATCGACCCGCGCACGCGCCGCGTGATCGGCGGCTACGCGATCCTGCAGCCGCGTGTCACCACGCCGCTGCCGCGGCCCGAGGAGGCCACGCCCTTCCACCGGCTTTTCTCCGGCCAGGGCGGCATCGACCCCTACAGCGCCGCCAGCTCCGAGATCTACCAGGACCTGTTCGGCGAAGGCACCTTCACCGGCAAGGGCCTCTTGAACGTGCAGGCGCTGCACGCGGTGCTGTCGGGCCGATTGCCCGAGGGTCAGGTCTTGAGCCATGACCTGCTGGAAGGCTCGATCGCCCGCTGCGCCGGCGTCAGCGACATCACCTTGATGGAAGACTCGCCCTTCCACGCCGACGTGGCCGCCGCCCGCCAGCACCGCTGGACCCGCGGCGACTGGCAGCTGCTGCCCTTCCTGGCCCGCGCCTCGCGCTACGGCCTGGCGGCGATCAACCGCTGGAAGATGCTGGACAACCTGCGCCGCTCGCTGGTGGCGCCCAGCTCGCTGGCCCTGCTGCTGCTGGTGCTGGCCACCGGCGTGCTGCCGCTGTCGTGGACCTTGCTGGTCATCGCCGCGGCATTCAGCGCCGGGCCGCTGCTGGGTGCCGTGGCCGGCCTCGCGCCGAACCGCGACGACGTGGCCCTGGGCCTGTTCTACCGCCATGCCGGTGCCGACGTGCTGCGCGCGCTGATGCTGGCCGTCTGGCACGGCGTGCAGCTGCTGCAGCTGAGCCTGATGTACGGCGACGCGATCGTGCGCGCGCTGTACCGCCAGCTCGTCTCGCGCCGCCAGTTGCTGGAGTGGACGACCGCCGCCCAGGCACAAGCCGCCGCGCGCACCGAGCTGCCGGCGCTGCTGCACCAGCACCGCCGCGTGCCGCTGGCTGCTCTCGTGCTGCTGGCCGTGCTGGGCGCGGCACAGGCCTTCGGTGCGCCGGTGCTGTGGAGCGCCGCCGTGCCGCTGCTGCTGATCTGGGCCGCCTCGCCGCTGTGGACCTGGCTGGCCAGCCGCCCGCGGCGCGATCCGCCGCAGGATGCGATGGACGAGGACACGCGGCTCTACCTGCACGGCCTGGCACGCGACACCTGGCGCTTCTACGAGCAGCACATCGGCGCCGAGGACCACTGCCTGCCGCCCGACAACGTGCAGCAGCTGCCGCACCAGATGGTGGCCCACCGCACCTCGCCGACCAATATCGGCCTGTACCTGCTGGCCGTGGCCTGCGCCCGCGAGATGGGATTCATCGGCCTCGCGTCGATGGCCGACCGGCTCGAGGCCACGCTGGAGACGCTGGACCGCCTGCCCCGCTGGCGCGGCCACTTCTACAACTGGTACGACACGCAGACGCTGGAAGTGCTGCAGCCAGCCTACGTCTCCTCGGTGGACAGCGGCAACTGCTCGGCCCACCTGCTGGCCGTGGCGCGCGCCTGCGAGCTGGCCGCGGCCGGCGGCATCGACAGCCTGCCGGCCCGCTCGGCACTGAAGCTTTCGCTGCAGCGTGTGCGTGCGCTGCAGCCCGTGCTGGCCGGCGCGCCGGCGCTGAAGGCGCTGGCCCAACTGGCCGAAGGCCAATGGCAGTGGCCGACGAATGGGGAAGAGGCCCGCGACGTGCAGGCGCAGGTGAGCCGCGGCCGCGCCGAACTGGACGCCATGCATCCGACGCTGGCAGGCGCCGACCGTGGCGCGCTGTGGCTGATGCATGACATGGTCGGCTCGATCGAATCGGCGCTGCGCGACCCGCTAGAGGACCTTGCAGCGCTGCAGCAGCGCCTGTTGGCCCTCGGCCGCCGCTGCCACGCGCTGGCCCTGCAGGCCGACTTCACGCCGCTGTACGACCGCGAGCGCCGGCTGCTGCATATCGGCTACCGGTTCGACCCGCAGATGCAGCCGAGCCAGGTCGACGAGAACCACTACGACCTGCTCGCCAGCGAGGCGCGGCTGACCAGCCTGCTCGCCATCGCCAAGGGCGATGCGCCGGTGGAGCACTGGGCGGCGCTGGGCCGGCCTTTCTTCGCCGAGGGCACCGAGGTGGGCCTGCGCTCCTGGTCGGGCTCGATGTTCGAGTACCTGATGCCTTCGCTGGTGCTGGACGAGCCTCACGGCAGCGTGCTGGGCCAGGTCTGCCGCAGCGCGGTGTCCGAGCAGCGGCGCGAGGGCCGCGAGCACCACACGCCCTGGGGCATGAGCGAGTCGGCCATCGCCGGCCAGGACCACACGCTGGCCTACCAGTACGGCCCGCAGGGCACGGCCCGACTCGCGCTGCGCCGCATCCCGGCCGACGAGCGGGTGCTGGCGCCCTATGCCACCGCCATGGCCGCGATGGTCTCGCCCACCGCGGCGGTGGCCAACCTGCGCGCGCTGCAGACGCTGGGCGCGCGCCAGTCGCTGGGCTTCATCGAGGCGCTGGACTACACGCCACAGCGCCAGGCGGCGGGCAGCATCTTCACCCTGGTGGAGACCTTCATGACTCACCACCAGTCGATGAGCCTGGTGGCGATCACCAACCTGCTGGCCGACAACGCGCCGCGCCGCTGGGCGATGAGCGATCCGCACATCCGCGCGGTGACCAGCCTGCTGCACGAGCGCGCGCCGCGCGAGGTGGCGCGGCTGCCCATCGCCGAGCCCCCACCGCAGCCGCGCAGCCCGCGCGCCGTGCGCCTGCTGCGCGAGCTGCAGCCGCTGCGCGAGACCGGCGGCGTGCCGCTGACGCAACTGCTGACGAATGGCCGCCACGCCACCGTGCTGCGCAGCGATGGTGCCGGCTACAGCGCCTGGCGCGGCGTGGGCCTGACGCGCTGGCGCGACGACCTGCTGCGCGGCGCGCACGGCAGCTTCTTCTACCTGCAGCGGCAGGAGCGCGAGGGGGATGCTGCCCCGTGGCACTCGATCACCGCTCACCCCGCGCCCGACCGCACGGCCCGCTACGAATGCCGGATGCAGGCGGACCGCGTCGTCTTCGAGGCGCGCTGGCCGCAGTTGCACGCGCGCTGCACCACCTGGGTCAGCCCCGAGGACGACTGCGAGCTGCGCCAGATCGAGCTGACCAACCTCAGCGGCTCGCGCCAGTCGCTGCGTCTGGCCGCCGTGTTCGAGGCCACCTTGGCCCCGCAGCGGGCGGACGAGTCCCACCCCGCTTTCTCGAACATGTTCATCCAGCAGCGCTGGATCGCGGCGGAGCGGCTAATGACCTTGGAGCGCCGCCCGCGCCTGCCCGACGAGCCGGTGATGCGCGCGGTGCATTTCCTCGCCGCCGTCGAGGGCCGGATCGACGACATCGCCCCCTGCACCGACCGCGCCCGCTGGATCGGCCGCAGCGGCAGCCCCGCGCGGCCGCTGGGCGATGCCGGCTGCGATCCGCTGGAAGGCCCCAACTGGCAGAACGGCCCCGGCGTGGCGCTGGACAACGGGCTCGACCCGCTGGCCGGCCTGATCGTCACCCTGCAGCTGCCGCCGGGCGCCACCGTGAAGCTGACCTTCTGCACCGCTGCATCCCAGGACGCCGAGGCGCTGGACGCGCTGGTCGACAAGTACCGCCAGCCGAGCCATGTGGAGCGGGCGGCGAGCATGTCGTACACGATGGCCGGCATCCGCCTGCGCGAGCTGCAGTTCGACGCCGAGACCTGGAACGCGATGCTGACGATCAACACGATGATCACGGCGCAGGCCTCGCGCGACAGCGCACAGCGCATGGCCGCCTCCGCCGCGGCCCGCTGCGACCGGCGCCTGCTGTGGCGCCACGGCATCTCGGGCGAGCGGCCGCTGATCTGGGTCGTCATCAGTGGCGAGGAAGGGCTGGACCTGGTGCAGACGCTCAAGAAGGCGCTGCGCTGGTGGACCGCCGCGGGCCTGGGCGTCGACCTCGTCATCACCAACGGCGAGCCGGCCTCCTACCTGTCGCCGGTGCAGAACCAGCTGCAGCAGCTGCAGGCGCGCCAGGAGGCGCAGCAGCATCACGATCTGCCGGAGAACCTCCGCTGCAAGCTGCACCTGCTGCGCGAGCAAGACCTGACGCCCGACGAGCGCTTCACCCTGCAGACGCTGGCCCGGCTGAAGCTGCTGGCCGACGGCCGCGCGCTGGCCCAGCAGATCGAGCGCCTGGCCGATGAGCAGCAGCGCGGCACGGACGACGGGCGTGCCCAGCAATGGCCGGTGGCCGAGGTGCTGCAGGACCGCCCACGCGGCACGGCCCTGCCGCCGGACGGCCAATTCCACCCCGAGCACGGCGCGTTCTCGTTCCAGCTGTCGCCGACGCGCCGGCCCTCGAAGCCCTGGATCAACGTGCTGGCCAACCCGGACTTCGGCTGCCACGTCTCCGAGCTGGCCGGCGGCTACACCTGGGCGGGCAACAGCCGCATGCACCAGGTGACGCCATGGTCCAACGACCCGCTGATCGACCCGCCCGGCGAATGGCTGCTGCTGCACGATCTGGACCGCGGCCGCGTCTGGGCGCTGGGCCGGCGCCTGAACGAGGCACTGGCCAGCGACGTGGAGCACGGCATGGGCTTCACACGGATCACGCAGCGCGTCGATGACTTGGTGGTCACGCTCACCTGGTGCGTGGACGTGAAGGCCGCCGTCAAGCAGGTGCAGATCCAGGTCGCGCTGGAAGACGGCGCGACCAAGCCGCGCCGGCTGCGCCTCGTCGCCATGGCCGAATGGCAGATGGGCAGCGCGCGGCAGGAGCGGCTCTCGCTGGCGACGCGCTCCATGTGGCTCAGCACCGGGCCCGAGGGCGCCGGCCTGCCGCAGCCGGCACGCAGCTTGGCGCTGCTGTGCACGCAGCTGGACCATCTGGGTGGCTTCGGCAATGCCACCGCCTTCCTGATGCTGCGCCCGCCGCAAGGCCTGGAGGCCGGCGCCGCGCAGGCGACGACCCGGCCGCTGCTGCAGGACTGGACCTGCGACCGGCGCGAGTTCTTCGACGCCTCCGGCCAGCTGGTGCTGCCGGGCCAGATGGGCCAGCACGCCGGCTCGGGCCTGGACCCCTGCGCGGCGCTGGCCGCGTCGATGACGCCGCAGCCCGGCCAGGAGGCTGGCGTGACGATGCTGCTGGGCCATGGCGCCGATCCCGCCGCCGCGCAGGCACTGGCGGCCGAGGCCTGGAACGTCGACCCGGCGCAGCGCCTGAAGCAGCAGCGCGAGCAGTGGCCGGAGCTGCTGGGCGCCGTGAAGGTGCACACACCCGATCCGCGCTTCGATGCGCTGATCAACCACTGGCTGCCCTACCAGACCCTGGTCTGCCGGATGTGGGCCCGCGCCGGCTTCTACCAGGCCGGCGGCGCCTTCGGCTACCGCGACCAGTTGCAGGACGCGATGGCGCTCGTCACCCACGCGCCGCAATTGCTGGCCGAGCAGATCCGCCGCAATGCCGCGCGCCAGTTCCCCGAGGGCGACGTGCAGCATTGGTGGCACGAGCCCGGCGGCGCCGGCGTGCGCACGCATTTCTCGGACGACCGGCTCTGGCTGCCCTTTGCCGTGGCGCTCTACGTGCAGCGCACCGGCGACCTGGCCCTGCTGGACGAGCCCCATCCCTTCCTGGTGGGCCGCGAGGTGCCGCCCGGGGCCGAGGACGTCTACGAGACGCCGGGCATCAGCGAGCAGACGGCGAGCCTCTACGAGCACGCGGCGCGCGCGATCGATCGCAGCCTGGCCAACGGCGTCCACGGCCTGCCCCTGTTCGGTACCGGCGACTGGAACGACGGCATGAACCGCGTCGGCCACGAGGGCAAGGGCGAATCGGTGTGGCTGGCCTGGTTCCTGTGCAAGGTGGTCGACGACTTCCTGCCGCTGGCGATGGCCCGCCACGACGCGGTGCGCGTGCGCAGCTGGCAGGCCGCGCGGCTGGGCTGGGCGCAGGCGCTGGACGCCAAGGCCTGGGACGGCCGTTGGTACCTGCGCGCCTTCTTCGACGACGGCACGCCGATGGGCTCCGCCAGCCGCACCGAGTGCAGCATCGACCTGATCGCACAGGCCTGGGCCGTGCTGTCCAAGGCCGGCGAGCCGGCCCGCGCACGCCAGGCCATGGCCAGCGCCTGTTCCCACCTGCTGGACGGCGGCTCGCCCACCGCGCCGCTGGTGCGCCTGCTCGATCCGCCGCTGCAGCACGAGCTGCCCTATGCCGGCTACATCCAGTCCTACCCGCCTGGCGTGCGCGAGAACGGCGGCCAGTACAACCACGGTGCCGTCTGGGCGCTGATGGCGATGGCGCAGCTGGGCCAACGCGAGCCGATGTGGCAGATGTTCACCGCACTGAGCCCGGCCCACCGCTGGATGGAGCGCCGCCGCGGCAGCGTCTACGCGATCGAGCCTTACGTGATGGCGGGCGACGTCTACACGGCCCCGCCCTGGGTCGGCCGCGGCGGCTGGAGCTGGTACACCGGTTCGGCCGGCTGGCTACTGCGCGCCGGTGTGGAGTCGATCTGCGGCGTCACGCTATGCGATGGGCGCATCCACGTGAAGCCTTGCCTGCCCGCGCATTGGGCCTTGGCCGAGGTGACGATCCGCCACAAGGGCCAGCCGCACCGCGTGATCGTTTGCGCCGACCAGCTGACGATGGACTCGGTGCTCGGCGAGGAGCGCTCCGCGGTCATCGGCCGCGTCGGCGAGGCGATCGAGCTGAGCAACTGGCCCGAGGGCAGCGTCCAGGTGGTGCTGGCCAGCCCGGTGGCGCCGGCTGCCGCGCCGAGGGAGCCGCAGTACGAACAGGGCGACCTGCCGCTGGCGCGCTAGGTCAAGCAGCGCCCTGCAATTCGGTAACGGTCAGGCTTTTTGTCTTCGGCAGCGATGCGGCGATCCACAGGGCGATGAGGATCGCGGCGCCGCCGAAGGCAGCGATGCCGGGCCAGCCGCCGGACTGCCAGAAGTGGCCGGCGATCGATCCGAGGATGCTCGAGCCGAGGTAGTAGGACAGCAGGTACAGCGCGGCCGCGTGGCCCTTGCGGTTCGCCCCGAGGCTCCCGACCCAGGCGCTCGCCAGCGAGTGCGAGGTGAAGAAGCCGACGGTGATCATGGCGATGCCCAGGATCACCGCGATCAGGCTGTGCAGCAAGGTCAGCAGCAGGCCGAGGATCATGATCGTCAGGCCGGTCTTCAGCACCCGGGCGCGCCCGAAGCGGGTGGACGCCATGCCTGCGACGGGCGAGGCGATCATCCCGAGGATGTACGACAGGAAGATCATGCCGATGCGCGTCTGGTCGAGGCCGAACTCCGGCCCGCTCAGCCGGAAGCCGGTGTAGTTGTAGACCGCTACGAAGACGCCCATGAACAGGAAGGCGAGCATGAACAGGCGCCGCAGCGAAGCGTTGCCCAGGTGGGCCTTCCAGGACTTGGCGTGGAACTGCATGTCCCAGCCGCGCCGGGCGACGAATCGGCGCGAGCGGGGCAGCAGCGCCGCGAAACCCAGCGCGGCGACCAGATCGATGATGGCGATGGTAACCATCGCCGTGCGCCAGGAGCCGAAGTCGGTCAGCACGCCCATGCCGACTCGGCCGATCATGCCGCCGAACGCGGTGCCGGCCACGTAGAGCCCCATCGAGAAGCCCAGGCCCTTGGGGTCGGTCTCCTCCGCGAGATAGGTCATCGCCAGCGCGGGCACGCCGCCGAGCGCCACACCCTCCAGCGCCCGCAGGACCACCAGCGTGTGCCAGCCCGGCGCGAGCCCCGCCAGGAGGTTCAACACGGCGGCCAGGCACATCGAGCCGGCCATCAGGCCGCGCCGGCCGAAGCGCTCCGAGACGATGCCCATGCAGACGATGGTGATCGCCACGGCGGCCGTCGTCGACGAGAGCGCCAGGGAACTCGTCGCCGCGTCGATGCCGAACTCCTGGGTGAACTGGACCAGCAGGGGCTGGACGCAGTACATCAGCGAGAAGCTGGCGAAGCCGGCCAGGAACAGGCCCAGGTTCATCCGCCAGTATTCGGCAGTGCCCGGCTGGGTCCAGCCTGGGCTTGGTTCGGAAATGGTCATGACGCGTGGAGCCGCTGGCTATTCAACGCCGGGCAGCTTAGAGCTCACCCCCATGAAAGACCATTGGCCGCCGCCGGCTTTCTCCATTTACATAAAGTATGGAGATGGAGCTCAGGCATATCCGCTACTTTCTGGCCATCGCGGGTGAAGGCAGCTTCACCCGCGCCGCGGAAAAGGTCGGCATCGGCCAGCCGCCGCTGAGCCTGCAGATCAAGGACCTGGAGCGCGAGGTGGGTGCCCGGCTGTTCCACCGCCATCCCCACGGCGCCGAGCTGACGGCGGCCGGACGAGCCTTCCACGAGCAGGTGGCGCAGATTCCGCAGCAGGTGGAACTGGCGATCCGCTCGGCACAGCGGGCCGACCGCGGTGAACTGGGTGCGCTGCGCATCGGCTTCACGGCCTCGGCCCATTTCAATGGCGCGCTGGCATCGATCGGCCGCTTCAGCACCCGCTATCCGGATGTCGAATTGACGCTGACCGAGGGCAATTCGGCCGCACTCGGGGCGGCCGTTTCCTCCGGCATGCTGGACCTGGCCTTCCTGCGCCCCTGGCCGGGCATGGATGCGGGCCTGCAGACGCGGCTGGTCGCGGAGGAGCCGCTGATCGCGGCGCTGCCGGCCAAGAATCCGCTGGCGAAGAAGCGTGGCCTGCGGCTAAGCGACCTGAAGGGGGAATCCTTCATCGTGACGCCGCGGGAGGTCGGGTCGTCCGTCCACGACGCGGTGCTCGACGCCTGCCGCGCCGCAGGATTCGAGGCCCGGGTGCGTCAGACCGCGCCGCAGCTGGGTTCGGTCGTAAGCCTGATCGCCGCGGGCGCGGGGGTTTCGCTCGTGCCCGACTCCATCCGCCGGTTGCAGGTGGACGGCGTTGTCTTCAGGGAACTGCCCGACATCGTCGGGACCGTCCGGCTCGTGCTCGTCTGGCGACGTATCGACACGTCACCCTTCGTGGCTAATTTCGTCGGCGCGGTAGCGTCCGCAGATCAGCTCTGAGCCAGTTCAGCGCCGCGCGCGGCGAGATCTTCGAGGCTCTCGAAATAGCGGCTGTGTGTGTGCCGCAAGCTTGCCTCATCGGTGGCCTCGAAGAGGACTACTTCTCGCGTCAGACGCTCGACAAGGAGGCCTAGCTCCAATTGGAGTCGTTCGTATTCCGCAGTCGCCCGCATTTCGTCCGGATAGGTGCGCATCTCGCGCAACTTCCCGCTCTGGCGGTCGTAGTCGATCAAATAGATCATTCCGTATCCAACAGTTCGTCCGGGTCCTCGGCGAGGGCCGCAAAAGCTTCGCTCAGTATGCGCCGATCCTCGGCCAGTTCCGCGCTGGTCTGACGATAGAGCTTCTGCAGATCGGTATCACCCGTCTTCTCGACGCCGGGACCGATCACCTGCACCAAGTCGATTTTCCAATCGACATCGTGTGCCCAGGTCGACAGCCGCGATAGTGCCTCGCGGATACGCTCCGGCCCACCACCGTACTTGAGGGCGTGGTCGAAACGGTCCGCTGCTTTCTCGGACAGCGCGGCCCACATGTGCTGAAGCTCGGTGCGTATCTGAATCTCGACAGCGCGCCTCTCGGTTTGCACAACGACATGGATCGCCCGATATCCATGGTTGGGTTCGGTGACTCGATCGAACATCTGCGCACCCGGAAATCTTCCGACAAGCATCTTGGCAACACGCTTCTGCTCGCTGATCGTCGACACGACGATTCGGCAGCCTGCAATGTCCTGGATCTGAGTCAATCGCGTGCGCTGTCGCACCAGCTTTTCGACAATGGCCGCTGTGGACTTTGCAGGCCGCGCCGTCGGTGACAGGGAAAATTCGGAGCGCAACACCTGCAGGACAGCATCGCTCGCCGGTGCAAAGGACCGGCGGTATTCGTCAAGCATGCGCAACTCGTCCGCGCTGTACTCCATGCGCGCAAGCCGCACGCCCAGCTTGTCGAGTTGACTTTTGCTCATGCAGCCGGATTGTCGCCGAGCAGCGTGATAGCCGGCGCACCTTCCGACGCACCGGCTTAAGGGGCCTCAACGATTGCGACGACGCAGTCCAGCGACGACGCCCAGGCCGCCAAGCATCAGCAGCACGGTCGCTGGCTCCGGCACCGGCGCCGCTGCCACCTGCAGGCTCAGATCGTCGATCGCCAGGCCATGATCGTTGCCGACGTTGTTCGTGTACTGCCAGCGCAGCCACAGCGTCTGGCCCGAGGCCCAGTCCAGATCGCTCAGTGTGCCGCCGAGGCCGCCGATGTGGCCGGCGCCATTGCCGTCGACCGTAGCCGCAGTGCTGCCGGTCACCGGCGAGCTGAGGTTGAAGCTGCTGCCGGCGGCGGTCCAGCTGGCGACGGCACCGAAGCTGGAGCCGAAGCCGTACTGCAGCACTGCGGTCTGCGTGCTGGTGTTGCCGCCGTTGCGCCATTGCTCGCTGGAGAAGCTGAGCGTCAGGCTGTCCAGCACCTTGCCGCTGCTGTTGTCCAGCGCAAGGGCCATGTAGCCGGCCACGGCGCCCGAGGCGGGCGAGCCGAAGTAAGTGCCGCCGGAGGTCACGGCGCCGAAGGCACGGTCGGTGGAACCGGTCGCACCGTAGCTGCGGAAGCTGCCGGCATTGCTGCCGCCGGTGTCGGCGGCGTAGGTGCCGATGGCGGCGCCCGAGGCGTTGAACAGCGACCAGCCGGCCAGCGTCGTGTCGTTGATGAAGGTCTGCGACGAGGTCGACGTCGTCAGGCTGTTGAAGTTCTGCGTGTAGGTGGCCGAATCCGAGCCCAGCGAGACGTGGGCTTGCGCGGCGAGCGAGGCCGAGGCCAGCACGGCCAGGGCGAGAACGGTGCGGACTGCTTGTTGCATGAGAAAGGCTCCTGTTGAAAGGGCCTCACGATGCAGCGCCGAGGTGACGAGGCGAAGTCAGTCGCCCATGGTCCGCTCGGCATGGCAGGCCACACAAAGCTTGTTCCCGTCCGGATCGCGGAAGTAGGCGCCGTAGTAGTGCTCGTGGTACTCGGGCCGAAGGCCCGGCGCGCCGTCGTTGCGGCCGCCGTGGGCCAGCGCCAGTTCATAACTTCGATCCACGGCGGCGCGGCTCTCGGCCAGCAGGGCCGTCATCTGGCCGTTGCCGGGTGAATGGGCGGCGCCGTCGTAGGGCGAGCCGATCAGGAGCAGCGGGCGGGCGACGCCCTCGGACTGCCAGCCCGCCCAGGGACGGTCGGTCTCGATGAAGCGCAGCTTGAGGCCGAGGCCCTCTTCGAGCACCGGTCGGTAGAAGCGCAGTGCGCGGTCGAAGTCGGAGATGCCGATGAAGATGTGCGAGAACATGCGGGGAGCTTAACGCTCACCAGACCCGCTGGAAGGCCACGCCGATCTTGCCGCCGCGCGGCTTGACGGCCAAGGTGCTCTGGCCGCTCAGCTCCATCTGGAAGCCCTTCTTGAAGTCGGCCAGCGGCTTCTTGCTGTTGAAGACCAGACCGACGCGCACCTGGCGCTGCTGATCCTGCGAGAACTGCGGGTCATCGGCCAGTTGGCTGCGCGGGTTCGCCGACGAGGACTGCAGCGGCGTCTGCACGATCAGGTGGGAACGCGGGCCGGTGGCGAGCGATGCGCCGACGAGCACGCCGCCCTCCATCTGCGGCTGGCTGCCGCTGCCGCTCAGTCCGGCGGCGGCCGGGCCATAGGCCTGACGCTGCTCGACACCGATACCCACTCCGAGGCCGCTGCGGGCATGTTCGGCCCACAGCATGGTCTGGCGGGCGCTGTTCGTACGGTCCGCGCGCAGCGGGTCCTGCGGCGCGAGCGGGCCGGCGGTGGCCAGCGGCTCGACCATGCTCTGGGTGACGCGCAGGCTGCTCGACGGTGTGTTGCGCGCTGCGGTGCCGTTGAGCTGGATCCGCTCGCCCATCGAGGTCTGGGCCAGGGCTTGCGGAGCTGCTGCCGCCATCAGCAGCAGGGCCAGACCACAGACCATCGTCCTGCCGTCGCCGGAGGCGGCTTGCCTGTGTGAGCGCGTGGTCTGTTCCATGGGATCGATGCTATGCATCCTGGAAGCTCGACGGTGTCGGCACCGAACTCGAAAAACGCTGCGGTGTCCGCCTACACAGTGGCTTCCTTGACGCTCGGTGTCAACCCGTTCGGCCCCCCTGAGCGACGGGTCGCCAGCCAGTCCTCGATCAGCCGCATCAGCGCCTGCGGATCGGCCGGCTTGACGATGTGGGCGCCGAAGCCGGCCTCCTGCGCGCGGCGCCGATCCTCGGACTGGCCGTAGCCGGTCAGCGCGACCAGGAAGGACCGCGCCGTCTGCGGCAGCGCATAGAGCTGGCGCGCCACCTGATAGCCGTCCATCAGCGGCAGGCCGATGTCCAGCAGTACGACGTCGGGCGCGAAGCTCGCCGCCAGCGCGATCGCCTCCATGCCGTCGGCGGCGCTCTGCACCTCGTAGCCGTTCAGCTCCAGGTAGGCGGCGATCGTGTGGGTGATGTCCGGGTTGTCGTCGACGACCAGCACGCGGCAGCCGCTGCGCGAGACCGTGCCGGCCACGGCACCGTCGGCATCCGGCGACGCACTGCCCGTCGTGCCCATCGTGACGCCGGGCAGCGTCACGATGAACTCGGAACCCAGGCCCATGCCGCCGCTCAGCGCGACGACCTCGCCGCCATGCAGGTGGACCAGCCGCTGCACCAGGGTCAGGCCGACGCCGAGGCCGCCCTGGCTGCGGTCCAACGAGCGCTTGCCCTGCTCGAACAGCTCGAACACATAGGGCAGCAGCTCGGCATCGATGCCCAGGCCGTTGTCGCGCACGCGGATCTGCGCGCGCGTGCCCTGCACTTCCAGCGCCACCTCGATCTCGCCGCCGTCCTCGGTGTACTTGGCGGCGTTGTTCAGCAGGTTGGCCACCACCTGGGCCAGCCGCGCGAAATCGCCCTGCAGCGAGACCGGTTCGTGCGGCAAGCTCAGCCGCAAGGTGTGGCCGCGCTTGTCGATCAACTCGCGCACCGTCTCCACGCCGTGGGCGACGACGGCGCACAGGTCCAGCGGCGCGGTGCGCAGCACGATCTTGCCCTGGCTGATGCGGGCGACGTCCAGCAGCTCCTCGACGAGGCGGGTCAGCTGCCGCACCTGGCGCTCGGTCACGTCGGTGGCCCAGGCGATGCGCTTGTCGGCGCCGGGCGTGAGGCGGCGGATCACCTCGACGGCGTTGCGGATCGGCGCCAGCGGGTTGCGCAGCTCGTGCGACAGCATCGCCAGGAATTCGTCCTTGCGCTGGTTGGCGTCCTGCAGCTGCTGCTGCGCCTGGCGGCGCTCGACGATCTCGATCTGCAGGTTGCGATACAGGCGCGCGTTCTCGAAGGCCAGACCCGCGCGGTCCACCAGCTCCTCCAGCAAGGCACCGTCCAGGCGCGCGGCGCCGTCTTCCACCAGCAGCGCGCCGAGCGGCCGGGCGCCACGGCCCGCGGCGGCGCTGACGATGGGCAGCACGACGAAGCCGCCGATGCCGAAGCGCGCCGGCGATTCGTCCAGCATCAGGAGCGCGTCGTGCAGCGGCTGCGGCAACTGGTCCAGCCCGGCCTCGGCGAAGCTGGGCACGCCGTCGACGGCGCTGCAGCCCAGCAGCCGGCCGGGCGACTGCGCATCGCCCAGCATCGCCAGCCAGGCCTGCGAGGTCATGCCCGGCACGACCAGCTCCAGCAGCCGCTGCATTGCTACGTCGGCGTCCAGCGAACTGGTCAGCACGCGGCTGGCGTGGGCGAGGAAGTTCGAGCGGCGGGTGCTCTCCTCCGCCGCGCGCTGGGCCGCCTCGGCGGTGGCCAGCGCGATGCGCTCCAGCGCCTGCAGCTTCAGCCGCCGCTGCGAGATGTAGAGCTCCACGAACACGCGCACCTTGCTGCGCAGCACCTCGGCGACGACCGGCGAGAGGATGTAGTCCACCGCGCCCAGCTCGTAGCCCTGCGTGGTCTGCAGTTCATCGGCATAGGCGGTGATGAAGATGATCGGCGTGTGGGCCGAGCGGCGGTAGGTGCGCAGCAGGCGCGCGGTCTCCAGGCCGTCCATGCCGGGCATGTTGACGTCCAGCAGGATCACCGCGAACTCCTGCTTCAGCACCTCCTTCAGCGCCTCGGTACCGGAGCGGGCGATCACCAGGTTCTGGCCCAGCTCCTCGAGGATGGTCTCGATGACCAGCAGCTTCTCCGGCAGGTCGTCGACGATCAGGACGTTGGCGCGGCCGACGTCCGCACCGTCCTCCGGCAGATCGCCAAAACCCGTCGTCAGCGGCACAGCCAGCCCCGCAGCACCGCCAGCAGGTTGGTCGGGTCGACCGGCTTGGCCAGGTAGTCCCAGGCGCCGGCCTCGATGCATTTCTGGCGGTCGCCCTTCATCGCCTTGGCCGTCACCGCCACCATCGGCAGCTCGCGGCCGCGCGGCAATTTGCGGATCTCCTGCATCGTCGTGATGCCGTCCATTTCCGGCATCATGATGTCCATCAGCACGATGTCGATCGACGGATCACTCTGCACCAGGCGGATCGCCTCGCGGCCGTTGTCGGCGCTGACGATGACCATGCCCTGGTCGTCCAGCACGGTGGCGAGCGCGAAGATGTTGCGCACGTCGTCGTCGACGATCAGCGCCTTCTTGCCCTCCAGCGCGCGGTGCGCGCCGTGGTTGGCCTCGACGACGTGGCGCTCGCGGTCGCTCATTGTGGCCGGGTTGCGGTGCAGCGAGACGGCCACCTGAGCGATCAGCCGGTCCAAGGTCTCGGCGCGGTGCGCGGAGAAGGCGCGCATCGTGCGCTGCCAGGGGCCGATGGGCGCCGCCTCGTTGGGCGCGAACAGCACCACCGGCAGTTGGCAGGTGCTGCGGCGATGCTCCAGCGCGTCGAGCACGTCCTCGGGGCCGATCAGCTGCAGGCTCTCGTCGGCGACGACGGCGTCCACGCTCTCCAGCGCCTGCCGCGCGGCGGCGGCCTGCTCGACGACGATGGGCTCGATCTCCGCGTCCAGCGCGGCCAGGAAGTCCTGGCGCAGCGCGCTGTCCGGCAGCGCCACCAGTACGCGCTTGGCGCTGCGGTCCAGGTACTTGCCGAGATCGGCGATCGCCTGGTCCACCGCGTCCTTGGACTGCAGCGGCTTGGCCAGGAAGCCGATCGCACCGGCCTGCAACGCGCGCTCGCGCGATTCGTCGGTGGAGACGACGCAGACGGGGATGTGCCGCGTCTGCGCGTCCGTCTTCAGCCGGTCGAGGATGCGCCAGCCCTGCATGTCGGGCAGGAAGATGTCCAGGGTCATCAGCGAGGGGTGGTACTCGCGCGTCATCGTCAGCGCGCCGGCACCGGTGGTGGCCACCAGGCCCTTCATGCCGGCCTGGCGCGCGGCCTCCAGCAGCACGCGGGCGAAGGCCAGGTCGTTCTCGACGATCAGCAGCACGCGGTCGCCGGTGGCGATCTCGTCGCGGTCGTCGTCGGCCACGTTGGCGAACACGGGGCTGTCGCTGTTGCTGTCGATCTCGATCGGCGGCTCGGGCCGGAAGGCCGGCGCCACAGGCACGAGCGGTTCGACATGCTTGCGCGGCGCCCGCGCCTCGACGGCATCCTGCGGGCGCGCATGGCGGCCGATGCGCGAAGGGTTGTAGGCCTGCGGCAGGTACAGCGTGAAGGTGGAGCCGCGGCCCGGCGCGCTGACGAGGCGGATCTCGCCGCCCAGCAGCCGCGCCAGCTCCCGGCTGATCGCCAGGCCCAGGCCGGTGCCACCGTACTTGCGCGAAGTCGAGCCGTCGGCCTGCTGGAAGGCCTCGAAGATGATCTGCTGCTTGTCCGAAGAGATGCCGATGCCGGTGTCCGCCACCGAGAAGGCGAGCACCTGCGCGGCGTGGTTCAGCTCGTCGTTGTCGGGGCTCCAGCCGCCGTCCGCCAGGCCGATGCTGAAGCTGACGTGGCCCTGGTGCGTGAACTTGAAGGCGTTGGACAGCAGGTTCTTGATGATCTGCTGCAGGCGCTTGACGTCGGTGACCATGCTCTTGGGCAGCGGCTGGCGCGACTCGACGAGGAAGTCCACGTGCTTGCTCTCGGCGAAGTGGCGGAAGCCGCGCTCCACCGAGCGCTGCACATCGTCCAGCCGCAGCTCGGATACATCCACCGCCACCGTGCCCGACTCGATCTTGGACAGGTCCAGGATGTCGTTGATCAGCATCAGCAGGTCGTTGCCGGAGGCGTGGATGGTCTTCGCGAACTCCACCTGCTTGGGCACCAGGTTGCCCTGCGGGTTCTTGCAGAGCTGGTCGGACAGGATCAAGAGCGAGTTCAGCGGCGTGCGCAGCTCGTGGCTCATGTTGGCGAGGAACTCGCTCTTGTACTTGGAGGTCAGCGCGAGCTGCTCGGCCTTCTCCTCCAACGCCTGGCGGGCCTGCTCCACCTCGGTGTTCTTGCGCTCCACCTCCTGGTTCTGGTGGGCCAGCAGGCGTGCCTTCTCCTGCAGTTCCTCATTGGTCTGCTGGAGTTCCTGCTGCCGGTTCTGCAGCTCCTGCGCGAGAGACTGCGACTGGGCCAGCAGATCCTCCGTGCGCATGTTCGCCTCGATCGTGTTAATCACGATGCCGATGGACTCGGTCAACTGGTCCAGGAAGGCCTGGTGCGCCGGGTTGAAGCGGTCCAGCGAGGCCAGTTCCAGCACGCCGCGCACCTGGCCTTCGAACACGATGGGCAGCACCAGCACGTCCATCGCCGCGCTGTCCGAGAGGCCCGAGGCGATGCGGAAGGCCGCGTTCGGGATGTTGGACAGCAGCAGCTTCTCCTTGTCCAGCGCGCACTGGCCGACCAGGCCCTGGCCCAGGTCCACCTCCTTGCCGTGCGTGCTCTGGCCGCCGGAGGCGTAGCTGGCGAACAGGCGCAGCTTGGGCGCCTCTCCGGCCGTGCGCAGCACGTAGAACTCGGCCTGCTGCGCGCCGACCACCGGCGCCAGTTCCGACAGGATCAGCTGGCCCACCGTCACCAGGTCCTTCTGGCCCTGCAGCATGCGACTGAACTTGGCGAGGTTGGTCTTCAGCCAGTCCTGCTCGGTGTTCTTCTGCGTGGTGTCCTTCAGGTTGCGGATCATCTCGTTGATGGTGTCCTTCAAGGACGCCACCTCGCCCTGCGTCTCCACCGTGATCGAGCGCGTCAGGTCGCCCTGGGTCACGGCGGTGGCCACCTCGGCGATCGCGCGCACCTGCGTCGTCAGGTTGGCCGCGAGTTCGTTGACGTTCTCGGTCAGGCCCTTCCAAGTGCCCGAGGCGCCCGGCACCTTGGCCTGGCCACCCAGCTTGCCTTCGACGCCCACCTCGCGCGCCACCGTCGTCACCTGATCCGCGAAGATGGCCAGCGTGTCGGTCATCGAGTTGATCGTGTCGGCCAGTTCGGCGATCTCGCCCTTGGCGTCCACCATCAGCTTCTGCTTCAGGTCGCCGCCCGCCACCGCGGTCACCACCTTGGCGATGCCGCGCACCTGGCTCGTGAGATTACCGGCCATGAAGTTCACGTTGTCGGTCAGGTCCTTCCAGGTGCCCGACACGCCCTGCACGTCGGCCTGGCCGCCCAGCTTGCCTTCGGTGCCCACCTCGCGCGCGACGCGCGTCACTTCCGCGGCGAAGGACGAGAGCTGGTCCACCATCGTGTTGATCGTAGTCTTCAGCTCCAGGATCTCGCCCTTGACGTCCACCGTGATCTTCTTGGACAGGTCACCGGCCGCCACCGCCTTGGTCACGTCCGCGATGTTGCGCACCTGGCTCGTCAGGTTGCCGGCCATGAAGTTGACCGATTCGGTCAGGTCCTTCCAGGTACCGGCCACGCCCTGCACGTCGGCTTGGCCGCCCAGCTTGCCTTCGGTGCCCACCTCGCGCGCCACACGGGTCACTTCCGCGGCGAACGATCGAAGCTGGTCCACCATCGTGTTGATCGTGTTCTTCAGCTCGGAGATCTCGCCCTTCACGTCCACGGTGATCTTCTTGGAGAGGTCGCCCGCCGCCACGGCCGTCGTCACCTCGGCGATGTTGCGCACCTGGCTCGTCAGGTTGCCGGCCATGAAGTTGACCGACTCGGTCAGGTCCTTCCAGGTACCGGCCACGCCCTGCACGTCGGCCTGGCCGCCGAGCTTGCCTTCGGTGCCCACCTCGCGCGCCACACGGGTCACTTCCGCGGCGAACGATCGGAGCTGGTCCACCATCGTGTTGATCGTGGCTTTCAGCTCCAGGATCTCGCCCTTCACGTCCACGGTGATCTTCTTGGACAGGTCGCCGGCGGCCACGGCCTTGGTCACGTCCGCGATATTGCGCACCTGACTCGTCAGGTTGCCGGCCATCGAGTTGACCGAGTCGGTCAGGTCCTTCCAGGTGCCCGAGACGCCGCCCACTTCCGCCTGGCCGCCGAGCCGCCCTTCGGTACCCACCTCGCGCGCGACGCGGGTCACTTCGGCGGCGAAGGACGAGAGCTGGTCCACCATCGTGTTGATGGTGGCCTTCAGCTCCAGGATCTCGCCCTTCACGTCCACCGTGATCTTCTTGGACAGGTCACCGGCGGCCACCGCCTTGGTCACGTCGGCGATATTGCGCACCTGGCTCGTCAGGTTCGAGGCCATCGAGTTGACCGAGTCGGTCAGGTCCTTCCAGGTGCCAGCCACGCCCTGCACGTCGGCCTGGCCACCCAGCTTGCCTTCGGTGCCCACCTCGCGCGCCACGCGGGTCACTTCCGCGGCGAACGATCGCAACTGGTCCACCATCGTGTTGATCGTGTTCTTCAGCTCCGAGATCTCGCCCTTCACGTCCACGGTGATCTTCTTGGACAGGTCACCCGCGGCCACGGCCGTGGTCACTTCGGCGATGTTCCGCACCTGGCTCGTCAGATTGCCGGCCATGAAGTTGACCGACTCGGTCAGGTCCTTCCAGGTACCGGCCACACCCTGCACATCGGCCTGGCCGCCCAACTTGCCTTCGGTACCCACTTCACGGGCAACCCGCGTCACTTCGGCGGCGAAGGAGCGCAGCTGGTCCACCATCGTGTTGATCGTGTTCTTCAGCTCGGAGATCTCGCCCTTCACGTCCACGGTGATCTTCTTGGACAGGTCGCCGGCCGCCACCGCCTTGGTCACGTCCGCGATATTGCGCACCTGCGCGGTGAGGTTGCCGGCCATCGAGTTGACGGAATCGGTCAAATCCTTCCAGGTGCCGGACACGCCTTCCACCCGCGCCTGTCCGCCCAGCGAGCCCTCGGTGCCCACCTCGCGCGCCACCCGCGTCACCTCCGACGCGAAGGAGCGCAGCTGGTCCACCATCGTGTTGATTGTGTTCTTCAGGGTCAGGAACTCGCCCTTGACGTCCACGTCGATCTTCTTGGAGAGGTCGCCCTGCGCCACGGCCGTCGTCACGTCGGCAATGTTGCGCACCTGGTCGGTCAGGTTGCCGGCCATCGAGTTGACCGAGTCGGTCAGGTCCTTCCAGGTACCGGCCACGCCCTTCACCTTGGCCTGGCCACCGAGCTTGCCCTCGGTGCCCACCTCGCGCGCCACCCGCGTCACCTCGGCCGAGAAATTGCCGAGCTGCTCCACCATCTTGTTGATCGTCTTGGCGGTGCTGAGGAACTCGCCTTCCAGCGGCCGGTTTTCCACCTCCAGCGCCATCGACTTGGTCAGGTCGCCCTGGGCCACCGCGCCGATCACGCGGGCCACCTCGGAGGTCGGGTGCACCAGGTCGTCGATCAGCGCATTGATGCACTCGATGCTCTGGCCCCAGAAGCCGCGCTGCTCGCTCAGCGAGGCGCGCTGCTTCAGCTGCCCCTGCTTGCCGACCACCTGGCGCAGCCGCGAGAGCTCCTCGGCCATCGCGGCGTTCTGCTCGACGACGTCGTTGAACACGTCCGCCACCTTGCCGGCCACGCCGTTCCAGTGCAGCGGCATGCGCACGCTGGCGTCGCCGCGCCGCAGGCCGTTCAGCGCGACCAGCAAGGTGCCCAGCTGCTCGGTCGGCTTGGCGGACTCAATGGACTCAACGGATTCCAGGACCTCGTCGATGACCTTCATGGTGATATGTCCCTCTACCGGTTTCCCGGTTGCTTTGTAATTTCAGCGAAGATTGCGGCCAGGTAACTCGTTATATCGACGGCTTGCACAGGGCCGGCTTTGGCTGCACATTGATAGCGGGCATGCAGGGAGAAACATGGAACGGACCGGAAGCACGGGCATGGCATTCAACGGAGGCCTCCATGGATGAGGTGCGCGTGGTCGTGGTCGACGACGTCGCCGACATGGCGGAGACGCTGGCCCTCTCGCTGGAACTGGATGGCTACTCGGTCAAGACCGCCAGCAATGGCACGCAGGCGCTGGAGGTGATCGAGGCGTACCGGCCGCACTGCGTGCTGCTGGACATCAACATGCCCGGCATGGGGGGCTGCGAACTGTCCGACCGGCTGCGCGAGCTCTACGGCGACGAGGTCGTGCTGATCGCCGTGACCGGCTGGGGCGATCCGGGCGACCGCGTCTCGGACACCTTCTCGCGCTTCGACCACTACATCCGCAAGCCCTTCGATCCCGACCTGCTGCGCAAGGTGCTGCCGCCCGTCACGGCCTGACGACGCCGATCCTGCGGCGCTGATGACGCGATGCTGGGAAGCCATGGAATCCGTTCGCTGGGGGATGCGGCAGCGTAGCGCGGCTTTCCCGCACCGAAGGTGTCACCCACGAAGGTTGCGCCACCGTCTGACAAGGCCGTGGCGCGTTGTCCTACAAGGCCTCCAGCGAACGAATGGCGATCAGCCGGCGATCAGTGTCGGCCGCCGGGTATCCAGCCGCAACTGGTCGGCCGGGTCCTCGCTGTTGTAGAGCCTCAGCTCGCCGCTGGCCTGGGCCTGGCGCAACTCGTCCTTGACCTCGGCACGGGTCTTGGCGGGCTCGCTCGTCATGTTCTGCTGCCAGCGGGTGACCTCCGAGGAATCCTCGCTGTTCAGCGCCGCGAACAGGCCGTTCGTCTTGGCGATCTCCAGCTCCTCGAGGACCTGGGCGCGCGTCAGCGATGGGCCGGCATCCTCGTACGAACTGGCGCTGGTCGTCGCCTGGCCCTGGGCCTGCGCGGCCCCGCAGGCCAGCGCGGCGCACAGGACGAGGGCACCGTGTTTGATCAGTCGTTTCATGGGACTTCCTTTACTGCAAAGCGGGACAAACCCGGTGCTGCAGTTCGGCAATGCCCATGCCCACGGACGCCGCTGAGACTTGCCGTTACGCCCGCTGCATCCACACACGCATCAGCGACAAGAGCTTGCCCACGTCCAGCGGCTTGGCAATGTAGTCGTTGGCGCCGGCGGCGAGGCAGCGTTCGTGGTCGTCCTTCATCGCCTTGGCGGTCAGCGCGATCACCGGCAGGCGCTGGAACTGCGGCTGCTTGCGGATCTCGCGTGTCGCGGCGATGCCGTCCATCTCCGGCATCATCACGTCCATCAGCACCATGTCGATGGGCTGGCGCGCCAGCACTTCCAGCGCTTCGCGGCCGTTGCGGGCGATCTCGATCTTCATGCCCTTGGGCTCCAGCGCGGCCGACAGCGCGAAGATGTTGCGCACGTCGTCCTCGACGATCAGCACGCGCCGGCCCTCCAGCAGCGCCTCGCGCTCGCGCGCCACCACCAGCATGCGCTGGCGCTCCGGCGGCAGCTTGGATTCCACCTGGTGCAGGAACAGCGTCACCTCGTCCAGCAGCCGCTCCGGCGAGCGCGCGCCCTTGACGATGATGCTCTTGGAGAAACGGCGCAGCGCGTCCTCCTCTGCCCGGCTCAGCGCCCGGCCGGTGTAAACGATGACCGGCGGGAACGCGAGGTCCTCCTGCCCGGCCATCCGCTCCAGCAGCTCGAAGCCGCTGACGTCGGGCAGGTGCAGGTCCATCACCATGCAATCGAAGGTGCCGGCCTTCAGCGCCCCCAGCGCCTCCTCGGCGGTGCTGACGCCGACGATCTGCACCTCGTCGCTGCCCAGCAGCTGCTCGATGGCCTCGCGCTGGCGCATGTCGTCCTCGACCACCAGCACGCGCCGCAGGCCCTGCGCCACCTTGGCCTGCAGGCGGTTCAGCGCCTGCTCCAGCTCGTCGCGCTTGACCGGCTTCAGTCCGTAGCCCACGGCGCCCATCTCCAGCACTTCCTGCGAGTAGTCGCTGACCGAGATCACATGGACAGGAATGTGGCGCAGCGTGGGCGTGCGCTTGAGCTGCTCCAGCACGCCGAAGCCCGACATGTCGGGCAGCTTCATGTCCAGCACGATCGCGCTGGGTCGGTACTGCTCGGCGGCGCGCAGGCCGTCGAGGGCACGGTCGGCCAGCACGACGGGGAAGCCCATCTCGCGCACCAGGTCGCGCAGTACGGCGGCGAAGTGCGGGTCGTCCTCGATGACGAGGATGGTGCGCGGGTCGGGCTGCAGCGCGAGCTGCTCGCGGTCGTCCTCCAGCGCGGCAACGGGCGGCACGACAGCAGCAGGATGATGATGATGCAGCGGCAGCGACTGCTGCGGCATCGGCGCCGGCTCATGTGCATCCTGGCGGGCGGGCAAGGTCAGGGTGAACGTGCTGCCCTCGCCCAGGTTGCTGCGCAGCGCGATGTCGCCACCGAGCAGCTGCGCCAAGGTGCGCGAGATCGACAGGCCCAGGCCCGTGCCGCCGTACTTGCGGTGCGTGCTGCCGTCGGCCTGGCGGAAGGCCTCGAAGATCATCTGCTGCTGCGCCTCGGCGATGCCGATGCCGGTGTCGCGCACCGCGAAGCGCAGCTGGCGGCCGCCCTCGATGGCATCGATCTTCAAGGTCACGCTGCCGGCCTCGGTGAACTTCAGCGCGTTCGAGATCAGGTTCTTCAGGATCTGGCCCAGGCGCGCCTCGTCGGTGTCGAGGCTGGCCGGCAGGTCCGGCGCGCACTCGACCGAGAAGGCCAGCCCGCGCTGGCGGGCCATCGGCGCGAAGCCGGTCTCGATCGACTGCGCAACGCGCTGCAGCGGCACGTCCTCGATGCTGATGTCCAGCTTGCCGGCCTCGATCTTCGAGATATCCAGGATGTCGTTGACCAGGGCCAGCAGATCGTTGCCGGCGGCCGAGATGGTGCGCGCGAAGCGCACCTGCTCCTCGCTCAGGTTGCCGCCGCGGTTGTCGGCCAGCAGCTTGGCCAGGATCAGGGTCGAGTTCAGCGGCGTGCGCAGCTCGTGGCTCATGTTCGCCAGGAACTCGCTCTTGTACTGGCTGGTCCGCTCCAGCTGCTCGGCCTTCTCGGTTAGCGCCACCTGCGCCCGCGCCAGGTCCTCGCGCTGCGTCTCCAGCCGCTGCGACTGTTCTTCCAGCTGGACATTGGTCTGCTCCAGCTCCGCATGCTGGGCCTCCAGGCGCAGCTGCGATTCGCGCAGCGCGCGGCTCTGCTCCTCGAGCTCCTCGTTGCTGGACTGCAGCTCCTCCTGTTGGTGCTGCAGCTCCTCGGCCTGGCGGCGCGTCTCCTCCAGCAGCTCTTCCAGGCGGCTGCGGTCGATCGCCGCGCGCAGCGCCATGCCGAGCGACTCCGACACGCGCCCAAGCGCCTGCAGCTCAACCGGCAAGGTGCGGCGGAAGAAGCCGAGTTCCAGCACGCACTGGACGATGCCGTCGACGGTCACCGGCAGCAGCAGCAGCTCCGTCGGCGCCGCCTCGCCCAGGCCGGAGCCGACGACCCAGTAGCCGGCCGGCACCTCGCGCACATGCAGCGGCCGCCCATCGCGTGCCGCCTGGCCCACCAGGCCCTCGCCGGCGGCCACCTGCGTCAGCCGCCCGGCCGGCAGTGCATAGCCGGCGACTCTTTCGAAGCCGCTGTTGCCCTGCTCCGTGCCCTGCGCCATGTAGAGCGCGCCGGCCTGTGCATCCAACCGCTGCGCCAGATAGGAGAGCGCCTTGTCCGCGAGGCTGGCCACGCTGCGATCGCCCTGCAGGGTCTCGCCCATGCCTGCGTGCACGGCGCGCAGCCAGGCCTCCTGCTCGCGCGCCCGGTAGTTGCGCGAGGTCATCACAGCAGCCGCGGCAATCAGCACCAGCAGCAGGGCCGAGCCGATCAGCGTCACCGCCAGCGAGGCTTCTGCGGTGCGATCCCAGGCGAGGCGGCGGTCAGTTGCGAGATCCTGCTCCTCGCGGGTGATCTCGGTGACGAGACTGCGGATCCGGTCCATCAGCACGCGGCCGCGGTCGCTGCGCACCAGCTCCAGCACGGCCGCTTCCTTGCCCTGCCGCTTCAGCGTGATCGTCTGCTCCAGTTCGTTGAGCTTCTCCACCCAGAGCTGGCCCAGTTGCGAGATGCGGCGCTGCTGGCGCGGGTTGTCGGCGGTCAAGGCCTGCAGCGAGCGGAGCGCGCCGTCCATCGAAGTCTTGGCGTTCGTGAAGGGCTGCAGGTAGGTCTCGGTGCCGGTCAGCACGAAGCCGCGCTGACCGGTTTCCGCATCCTTGAGCAGCGACAAGGTGGTGCCGGCCTGCTCGATCACCTCCTGCGTGTGGACGAGCGCATCGGCCGCCGCGGTGCGGTCCCTCTGCGATGAGAGCGAGAACACGCCGATCGCAAGCACGGCCACCACCGCGATGCCGAAACTCGCCAGCAGACTCAGTGGCAGGAAGCTCGCGAGACCGCGCTGACGCTCCGGCAGTTTCGAGTCGCCGCCTGTCGAGTCATGCCCGATTCCCAGTTGTTCCGTCTGCTGCATTGCTGCCTTTACCTGAATCTGCCGTCGAGATAAAAGTTTATGTCGGCGGCATCATGCGGCCCGGCAGGGCTTGTACGGCTGACGAAAGGGCGATAGGCGGACGAACTAGTCTGACGAACCCGGCGAATCAGCGCGACGGCCGGTGGTCCGCCTCGAACTTGCCGTCGAGATCGCTGCGGCGGCCGCCCTCGGGCGGCGCGATCGGCGGGTCGTCCGCGGGCGAGGCCGGCTGGGCCGGCTTGCTGGGTGCCGGTGGCTTCGGCTTCTGATCTTTTGCCATGGTCAGAACCTCTTGACGAAGCCGATGCTCGTCGAAGCGACGCCGTCGCGGCTACCGCCCGGGAAGCGGAAGTCGTGGTGCTGCCACTCGAGCACGACGCTGGAGGTCGGGTTCAGTGCGTAGTCCACGCCCGCGCCATAGGAGCCACCCCAGCCGGTCTCATGGCCGGTGGCAATGCCCGAGGTGGTCTGCGCGTCCACGCGCGTGCGGCCATAGGTCGCGCCGCCCTTGGCGAAGGCGCCGAAGCGGCTGTCGCCGAAGGGCACGCGGCCGACCAGGCTCAGGTTGATGCCCTGGGCCCTTGTATGGCCGCCGCCGCGATCGGCCTCGCCCATGTTCAGGTAGCCCAGCTCCGCACCCAGGTAGGGGTTGAACATCGCGCCGCCGTAGAGGTTGAACGAGACGTTGGGGTTGTCGCAGCTGAAGCCGGTGCCGCAATCGGTCTTGTAGCTGGGCTTGCCGACGTTCAGGCCCATGTAGCCGCCGCTCAGCGACCAGGGCTCGGCCTGGGCGGCGGATGTGGCGGCTGCGGCCAGTGTGATGAATGCCAGTGCGGCGAACGATCGGTGTTTCATATCAGTACCTCAAGAAGATGAACTCTTCCTGCGGCGGCAAGCCCTATGCCCGCAAGCGGTGCATCCAAGGTTTCACTTTGTGTACCCAGCGTAGGACGCTCCCCACAGGCAGAGTGGCCCTGGGCCGATGGCCTTCGGCGGCCGGGCGGGGGAGCATGGCTGCATGTGTATTCCGCCCACGACCGCACCATGAGCGCCGCTGAACCGCCACATCAGCCGCCACATCAGCCGCCCCACAAGCTGCCCCGTCGGCGCCACACGGCCCTGATCAGCACCGGTCTGTTCCTGCTCGCCGTGATCGGCGCCGCCGCCGTCTGTGAATGGCAGGGCTGGCCGATGCTGCGCCGCCCGGCCGAGAACTGGGCCAGCGAACGCCTGCAGCGCGAAGTGAGCTTTGCTGGCAGCGGCACCCGCTGGCAGCTGCATCTGCTGGGTGGCATCCGCCTGAACCTGGGCCATCTGGAGGTTGGCGGTCCCGATTGGGGCACCGTCGGTGCGACGCTGGTCGCCAGCGAGGTCAAGCTCGCGCTGCGCTACCGCGACGTGTTTGCCTACCGCCGCGGCGAGCCGCTGAAGATCGCCTCACTCGAAGCGCAAGACCTGTCCCTGCGCGCGCAGCGCCTGGCTGACGGCCGCGCGAGCTGGCAATTCGGCCCGACGCGCGAGCCCTCCGAGCGCAGCGCCGTCGAGTTCGAGAGCCTGCGCGTCAAGAAGGGCATGGCCATCGTCGACGATCGCTTGAGCGCCCTGTCGATGGTCGCGAACTTCGCGGTGCTGGACGGCATGGCGCCGGACGGCAGCAAGGAAGACATCGGCATCCGCGCCGACGCCGAGGGGCGCTTTCGCAACGCGCCGCTGAAGGCCAGCCTGCGCAGCGGCTCCACCCTGCCCTGGCTGTCCTCGGACCCGAAGGCCCCGGCGGTGGACGTGGTCTTCAAGCTCGAGTCCGGCCAAGCCGGGCTGGACTTCAAGGGCCAGGTGCGCGACCTGCTGGCCAGCCAGGGCCTGAGCGGCGACTACTCGCTGCGCGGCCCCTCGCTGGCGGCCGTGGGCCAGCCGCTGGGCATCACCCTGCCGACCACGCCGCCCTTCGCGATGAACGGCAGCCTGGTGCGCGAAGGCCCGCGCTGGAAGACGCACGTGCGTCAGGCCACCATCGGCAAGAGTTCGATGAATGGCGACTTCGTCTTCGACCGCTCGGCCGCCGTGCCCAAGCTCAGCGGCGAGTTGCGCAGCCCCGAGCTGTGGCTGGCCGACCTGGGTCCGGCGATCGGCACCTCGGGCGCCGCCACGCAGGCTGCCGAGGCGCCGCGCCAGGGCATGGGCCCGGCGCGGGCGGTGCGCGTCGCTGCCACGACCACGCCCGCGCGCACCGCGGGCCCGGGGCGGGTGCTGCCGGATCGTGCCTTCGACCTGCCCTCGCTGCGCGCGATGAATGCCGACGTGCGGATGGACATCGCCCGGCTCGACTCCGGCAACGCACAGCTGCAGTCCATCCAGCCGCTGCGCACCCACCTGATCCTGCGGGACGGCGTGCTGACCTTGGACGACATCGACGCCCGCCTGGCACAAGGCCTGATCACCGGCCGCGTCACCATCGACGGACGCGAGGCCGCCGCCGTGTGGCGCGCGCAGCTGGGCCTGCGCGGCATGCTGCTGGAGCAGTGGCTGCTGCTGCGCAAGGGCAGCGGTACCAACGCCGCGCCCTACGCCACCGGCCGTATCGGCGCCAAGCTCGACATCGAGGGCCGCGGCCGCTCGACGGCGCAGTTCCTCGCTTCGGCCAACGGCCGCGCCCAGCTGTTCTGGAACAAGGGCACGGTCTCGCACCTGCTGGTCGAGGGCGCCGGCATCGACATCGCGCAGGCGCTGGGCATCTGGGTGAAGGGTGACGACGCCCTGCCCGTCACCTGCGCCATTGCCGACATGCGCGCCACCGACGGCATGATCCGGCCGCAGTACTTCGTCGTCGACACGCCGGACTCGGCGCTGCGCGTGGAAGGCGGCCTGTCGCTGGCGACCGAGCGCCTGGGCCTGGTGCTGCACGTGGCGCCCAAAGACATCAGCCCGCTGGCGCTGCGCACGCCGGTGGACGTGAACGGTACCTTCGGCAAGCCCGACATCTCGCTGCAGAAAGGGCCGATGGCCAAGCGCCTGGTGCCGGCCGTGGCGCTCGGCGCCGTGGTCACCCCGCTGGCCGCGCTGCTGCCGCTGATCGACCTGGGCGACAAGACCGCCCAGGTCGATGCCGAGCAATGCCGCGCGGGCCTGGCGCGCTACGAAGCCGAGGCCCGCAACTCAACCGCCGCTGTAGGACAGCGCTGACAAGGACCCAGGTGTTTGACGTACACGACCATGGGCAGCTCCCTGGTGACAATCGCATGAAACAAGCCTCCGCACCCAGCGTGTGGCCGGGAGCCCGCGGCGATCCTATGATGGCCGCGACCACGACCATGAACCCGCATTCCATCGATCACGTGTCCGCAGCCCGCCCCGGCCTCAGCTGTTTTCTCGTCGAAGACAGCCCCGTCATTCGCGAGAACCTGATCGCCACTTTCGAGGAGATGCTGGGCATGCAGGTCGTCGGCGTGGCCGAGGACGAGCATGCGGCGCTGCGCTGGCTGCAACATCCCGACAGCGCCTGCGACCTGATGATCATCGACATCTTCCTGAAGACCGGCACCGGCCTGGAAGTGCTGGCGCGCGCTAAGGCGCTGCGCCCGGAGCTCAAGCTCGTCGTGCTGACGAACTACGCCACGACCGAGATGCGGCGGCGTTGCATGATGCTCGGCGCGGACCGCGTGTTCGACAAGTCGGCCGAGCTGGAAGAACTGCTGGCCTACTGCGAAACCGTGCCGGACCAACGTTGAGCGAGGCATGGTGAAACTTGCGGGACTGACTCTCAAACTGCAGCGCAGCGCCTTCGCGCTGCCGCTGGCGATCGTGGTGGCCGGGCTGATGCTGGCCATCAGCGAATCGGCCTACTACGGCGCCGACTCGCAGCTGAACACCCTGGTCGAGATGAACCAGGCCAAGATGAAGCTGATCGCAGTGATCAGCCGCGTCACCGATGCCGAGGCCGGCCAGCGCGGCTACCTGCTGACCGGCCGGCCCGAGTATCTGGAGCCCTACCGCTTCGCGGCGGTGGACACCGTCGAGGGGCTGGAGTCGCTGCGCGTGCTGTACGCGAAGCTGGGTCACAAGGAGTCCGAGGCGCTGCGCGCCAAGATCGCCGAATCCGCGCAGACGAAGCTCAGCGAGCTGAAGGAAGAGTTGCGTCTGTACGACGAAGGCAAGGTCGAGGGCGCGCAGGAACTGCTGATGACGGACATCGGCCGCAACCACATGGAGGCGATCCGCACCAGCGCCGAGGCGCTGCTCGCCAACGAGAACCGGTTGATCGCCGCGGCCACCGCCAATGTGTTCGACACGCTGCTGCTGAACCGCGTGGGCGTGGCGGCGATGACGGCGATCAGCCTGCTGGTCGTCACCATGTTCCTGCGCCAGGGCCGCCAGCTGGAACGCCAGCGCGAGCTGCAGCAGGAAATGCTGCAGGCCGAACGGGAACGGCTGGAACGCGAGGTGCTGCGCCGCACGGCCGAGCTGACCGAGCTGGCCCGCCACCTGCAGACCGCCCGCGAGGACGAACGCGCGCGCCTGGCCCGCGACCTGCACGACGAACTCGGCGCGCTGCTGACGGCCGCCAAGCTCGACGTGGCCCGCATGCGCCCGAAGCTGCAGCACCTGCCCGATGTGCAGCCGCGCGTGGCCCACCTGGTCGAGACGCTGAACGCCGGCATCGCATTGAAGCGCCGCATCATCGAAGACCTGCGCCCCTCCACGCTGGACCAGCTGGGCCTGGTGCCGGCGCTGGAGATCCTGTGCCGCGACATGGCCAAGCAGCTGGGCCTGGACGTCGCCTCCGAGCTGACGCCGGTGAGCCTGTCGCAGAGCGGCCAGCTGAGCGTGTTCCGCCTGGTGCAGGAATCGCTGACCAACATCGCCAAGTACGCCCAGGCCACCGAGGTCAAGGTCCTGCTGCGGCCCGAGGGCACGGACGAAGTGCTGATACGCGTGACCGACAACGGCCGCGGCTTCGACGTCGCCCAGGTCGGCCGGGCGACCCACGGCCTGCTGGGCATGCGCTTCCGCGTCGAGGCCGAGCAGGGCGAGCTGCGCGTGCGCTCGGCGCCGGGACTGGGCACGACGGTCGAGGCCGTGTTCCCGAGCCACGTGCCCCCCGCCACGAGCGAGGTGCCCGAGGAAGCGGATGCCGCGGGCGATCCGGCCGCAGGGATGACACAGCCCGGCACGGTGGCCTGAACGGCCCCTGGGCAAGCCCGCCTCCCCGCCCGGCGGCGTTCGGCGTACAAGAGGCGTCCCATTCACGAAGGGACGCTCCGATGAACACGAAGCTGCACACCGGTCTCACGCGCCTCGCGCTCGCATCCGCCCTGCTGCTCGCCGCCGGGGCGGTCCACGCCCAGGCCAACGGGCTGACCCGGACCATCGTCGGCCGCGCCGACGTCTCGGTGCCGGGCCGCGAGGCCATCGTCGCCCGCGTGGAGATCGCCGCCGGCGCCCGCGCCGCGCGCCACACGCACCCGGGCGACGAGATCAGCTACGTCGCCGAGGGCGAGGTCGAACTGATCGTCGACGGGCAGCCGCCCCGCATCGTCAAGGCCGGCGAATCCTTCGTGGTTCCGGCCGGTACCGTGCACGAGGCCCACAACCCCGGCAGTGCGCCGGTGAAGCTGGTGGGCGTGTACGTGCTGGAGAAGGGCAAGCCGCTGGCGACACCGGCGCCGTAGTGCCCAGCGGGGACTACAGGTCCGACCAGCCCCGGGGCAGCATCATTTCAAAACGGGTGCCGTGCCCCTGGCGGGAACTGCCGATCAGCGAGCCGCCGTGGGCGCGGGCGATGTCCTGCGGGCCTTGCAGGCCGGCGCCGACCTGCGAGGCGGACATGCCTTCGATCGGCTTGCCGGCGCCGAACAGGTAGCGCGCCGCCGCTTCGCTGAGCACCCGGTCGAAGTCCAGGCTCAGGCGCATCGCGCGGCGCGCGGTGCCGTCCAGGTGGATCGTTATTTGAGCGTCACGGGCGTGGGTGGCAGCCTGCAGCAGCAGGTGGTCCACCGCCTCGGCGATCAGGCGCGCGTCGAAGTCGCCGACGGTATCGCCCTCGCTGTCGAACCGGGAGGGCGACCACATCAGCGCCTGGTTGGCGCCGATCTGCAGCCGCTGCTCCACCAGGCGCGCAAGATCCCCGCGCGCGAGCACCGGCGACACCTCGGTTTCCGGCATGCGCCCGAGGTTGACCAGGTGCTCCACCTGGCGGCCCAGCATCGTCGTGGCGGCCTTCATGCGCTCGGCCGCCTTCTGCAGGCTCGGCACCTCGCTGCGGCGGACCATCATCTCGGCGTTCAGCATCAGCACGGTCAGCGGCTCGCGGATGTCGTGCGACAGGGCCGCCAGCATCAGCGCGTTCGTGCGCGCCAGGCGCTCGTGCTCGGCCACGCGGGCGGCGAGCAACGCGCGCTGGCGGTGCAGGTCGACGAAGACGCGGATCTTGCTGTCCAGCACGCGCGGGTCGACCGGCTTGTAGAGGAAGTCCACCGCGCCCGCCTCGTAGCCGCGGAACACGCGCTGGGCCTCGCGTGCGCCGGCGGTCAAAAAGATGATCGGCACGTGGCGCGTGCGTTCGCTGCCGCGCATCAGCTCGGCCAGCGAGTAGCCGTCCATCACCGGCATCTGCACGTCCAGCAGCGCCAGGGCGATGTCGTCATGCTCCAGCAGCAACTCCAGCGCCGCCTGGCCCGAATCGGCGGCCAGCACGCGCAGGCCGGATTCGGCCAGCGCCGCCTCCATCGCGAGCAGGCTCTGCGGGTTGTCGTCGACGACGAGGATGCTCAGGCGCTCGTCCGAGCCGGCTCGGCCGCCTTCGGATGTGTTCGGCGTGTTCGGCGATGCGAAAGCCGGCGCTTCATTGGCGCGGCTCATTGTCTGGTCCATGATGACGACGTCCTCCTCCGGCTTGTGCTTGCGACCATGGCGTCCGGCAGGCGCCGGTACAGCTTCACGTCGGCCTGCGCGTGCAGGGGCTCGAAGGCCCCGGCATGCGCGCTGAACTGCAATGTCTCGCGGCTGCCCAGTCCCAGGAAGCCGCCACGCACCAGTGCATCCCGGAACAGGCCGATGCTGCGGTCCTGCAGCGCCGGCGTGAAGTAGATCAGCACGTTGCGGCAGGACACCAGGTGCACCTCGGAGAACACCGCATCGGTGGCGAGGCTGTGGTCGGCGAAGGTGATCTGGCGGCGCAGCGAGCGGTCGAACGCGATCGCGTCGTACGCGCAGGTGTAGTAGTCGGACAGCGAGCCCTTCCCGCCCGAGGCGAGATAGTTGCGGCTGAACAGCGCGGCGCGGTCGCGCGGGAACACGCCGTCCTCGGCGCGCTGCAGCGCCTGGGGGTTGATGTCGGTGGCGTAGATGATCGTGCGGTCGAGCAGGCCGGCCTCGTGCAGCAGGATGGCCATCGACCAGACCTCCTCGCCATGGCTGCAGCCGGCCACCCAGACCTTCAGCGAGGGCCAGGTGGAGAGCTGCGGCAGCACCTCCTCGCGCAGCGCGCGGAAGTAGGCGGGGTCGCGGAACATCTCGCTGACCTGCACGGTCAGGTACTGCAGCAGCCGCCCGAACACCGCGGGCTCGCGCAGCAGCGCGTGCTGCAGGTCGGCCATGCGGCGGTAGCCCATCTGCGCCATCGCCTGCACCATGCGCCGGCGCAGCAGCCCCGGCGCGTAGGCGCGGAAGTCGTGCTGGTAGCGCAGGTAGATCGCTTCCATCAGCACGCGGATCTCCACGTCGGCCAGGATCTCGGCGTCCGTGTCGGCGGGTTCCGTCGCAGCGGAGGGCATCGTGTCGATCATCGGGGCGGGCGTGCTGCGGCTCATCGTGGTGTGGGGGGCGCCGATGATTCTGCCAAGGGATTGCGACGTCCCGTGTAGGCCGACGCCTACAAATGGGCGCGGCGCGAACCGCTGTGTGCGGGCCGCGCCTCGACGGATGATCGCAGCCATCGAAAGGGAGCCATCGAAGGAGAAGCGTCATGACACTGTCCGCACTGCTCGCCATGCTCATGCTGGCCCTGGTCGCACTGCCCGTCGGTGCCCTGGCCGCGATGGTCTGGACCGCGATTCCGACCGCCGGCATCGGCGACACCTTCCCGGACGAGCGCCTGCTGGCGTCGATCGGCGCGATGGACCCCAACCCGCAATCGAGGCTGTGGACCTGATCCATGTCAGCGATGCGATGCCCGGCATCCGGCGCGTGCGCCGAGGCCGCGGCTTCGCCTACCGCGGCAGCCAGGGCCGCTGGCTGAACGATCCCGAGGAGATCGCGCGCATCCGGCGGCTGGCCATTCCACCGGCCTATTCCGAAGTCTGGATCTGCCCGCTGCCCAACGGCCACCTGCAGGCCACCGGCCGCGATGCGCGCGGGCGCAAGCAGTACCGCTATCACCCCGACTGGATGGCCGCGCAGGGCGAGGCCAAGTTCGAGCGCCTGCTGGCCTTCGGCCACGCGCTGCCCCGCATCCGCGCCCGGGTCGCGCGCGATCTGCGTCAGGGCACGGCCACCTTGAGCCAGAACCTCGTGCTGGCGACGCTGGTTCGATTGCTGGACACGACGCTCGTGCGCGTCGGCAACGACGAGTACACGCGCGAGAACGGTTCCTTCGGCCTGACGACGCTGCGCAATCCGCACGCCAAGGTGAAGGGTCGGCGGCTGCGGCTGAGCTTTCGCGGCAAGAGCGGCGTGATGCACGACATCACGATCGAGGATCCGCGCCTGGCGCGCGTCGTGCGTCGGTGCCAGGACTTGCCGGGCCAGGATCTCTTCCAGTACCAGGACGAGGACGGCGAGGTGCGGCGGATCGGCTCCGCCGACGTCAACGACTACATCGCCGCGGCCGCCGGTGCGCGCTTCACCGCCAAGGACTTCCGCACCTGGCATGGCAGTGCGCTGGCGCTGGAGCTGGCGTGCAAGGCCCGGCATTGCAACGGCGGACAAGGCTTCCTGATCAAACCGGCGTTGAGCGAGGTGGCAAGCCGCTTGCGCAACACGCCCGCCGTCTGCCGCAGCTCCTACATCCATCCGAAGGTGCTGTCACTGTGGCAGCAACTGGCCGCGGCGTCGGCCGACGAGGCCGGCAGCCTCGTCGAAGCCATGGCTGCAAGATCGGCGGAGCAGCGCCTGCTTCGATTCCTACGGCCCATTCCGACCCGGTCCCACAAGCGCGCGTAGCGGCGGGTTCCATGATGGCCCCATCCCACTTTTCGATGGAGACAGCCACCATGAACTTCACCATTCCGGAACGCCTGCGGCCGCAGGACGTGCCCGTGCTCGACGCACCGGTCGCCTCGACGCTTCACCACCATGAACATCCCGTGTGCTGGCGGGCCGTGCTCGCCGGCGCCGCGGGTGCGGCGGCCCTGTCGCTGATCCTGCTGGTGCTGGGCATGGGCCTGGGACTGTCGGCGGTGTCACCGTGGCAGCAGGTGGGCATCACCGCGGGGACCTTCGGCCTCGCGACCATCCTGTGGATCACGCTGACGCAGGTCGCTGCATCGGGCCTGGGTGGCTACCTGGCCGGCCGCCTGCGCCGAGGCTGGCAGCGCGCCTCGCTCGACGAGACGCACTTCCGCGATACCGCGCATGGCTTCCTCGCCTGGTCCGTGGCGACGCTGGCCACCGCCGCGTGCCTGACGACGGCGATCGGTTCGGTGCTGGGTACCAGCGCGCAGACCGGCGGAGCCTTGCTGGGCGGTGCAGCGGCCACGGCCGCCACCGCAGCATCGACGGGCACGCCGAGCCGCTACTTCGAAGCCGCGTTGTTCCGCCCGGCTCCGAACATGCAGGCTTCCGGCGAGCCGGTACCGGCCGGCACGCTGACCGAGATCGCCGACATCTTCCGCAACGCCGGCCGCTCGCCGACCTTGCCGCCGGCGGACCAGACCTACGTGGCGCAGCTGGTGGCCCAGCATGACGGCATCAGCCAGCAGGATGCGGAGAAGCGCGTCGCCGACACCTATGCCGCGGTGCAGACCACCTTGCAGCGCGCGCAGCTGGCTGCCGATGACGCGCGCAAGGCCGGCGCCTATGGCGCGCTGTGGCTGTTCGTCTCGCTGCTGCTGGGCGCCTTCACGGCCAGCCTGGCCGCGACCTTCGGCGGCCGCCAGCGCGACCGCGACGAGAGTCTGCTGAACACCAACCTTTCTTGAGGAGAAACGATCATGCGTTCACTACTGCTCTGGTTCCTCGGCGTGCCGATTCCGGTGATCATCCTGATCGCGCTGCTCTACCACTGATGGTTGTTGGAGTTCGCCAGGCTCACTCCAACCTACGTAGCTACAACATCCGTAGGTTGGAGTGAGTGAAGCGAACTCCAACAGCATCAAGCCGCCAGGTCAAACACCAAAACCTCGGCGCCCTCACCTGCTTCCAGCTTCAGGCCGGCCTCCTTGGAGACCTGCAGCGCATCACCGCCACTGAGCTGCTGTCCGTTCACCGTCAGCTTGCCGCGGATCAGGTGCACATAAGTCTGGCGCCCTGTCGCCAGCGGCAGCTCCGCCGATTCGGCTCCATCGAACAAGCCCGCATACAGCTTCGCATCGGTATGGATCAGCACCGATCCTTCCGCACCATCGGGCGACGCGACCAGGCGCAGCTTGCCGCGCTTCTCGCCTTCGGCGAAATGCTTCTGCTCGTAGCCCGGCGCGATGCCGCGCTGGTCGGGCACGATCCAGATCTGCAGGAAATGCGTCGGGTTGGCCTTCGAGTGATTGAACTCGCTGTGCATCACGCCGGTGCCGGCGCTCATGCGCTGCACGTCGCCCGGGCGGATCACGCCGGCGTGCGCGCCGCCGGCCGTGCCGTTGCCCATGCTGTCCTTGTGGGCCAGCTCGCCGTCCAGCACGTAGCTGATGATTTCCATGTCGCGGTGGCCGTGCGTGCCGAAGCCGGTGCCGGCGGCGATGCGGTCCTCGTTGATCACGCGCAGCGAGCCGAAGCCCATGCGGCGCGGGTCGTGGTACTCGGCGAACGAGAAGCTGTGGAAGGACTTCAGCCAGCCATGGTCAGCGTAGCCGCGGTCGGAGGATTTGATCAGTTCAAGCATGGCGTCGTTTCCTTGTTGTCTTCGATAGGAAGAATGTAGGTTCGCGACCCCGCGCCACCCATCAGCCGCTGCTGAAGAGATCGTTCAAATAAGATGAAGCGATGCACAGCACTCCGCAAGACAAGCGCCGCGTCCTGACCCCCGAGGCCCTGGCGATGATGGACACGATCGCCCGCACCGGCAGCTTCGCCGCGGCCGCCCGCGAGATGGGCAAGGTGCCCTCCGCGCTGACCTACAGCGTGCGCCAGCTGGAGGACGCGCTGGACGTGCTGCTGTTCGACCGCCGCTCGCGCCAGGCCGAGCTGACGGCTGCGGGCCAGGAGCTGCTGGTCGAAGGCCGGCGGCTGCTGCTGGAGATGGACGCCGTGGCCAACCGCGTGCGCCGCATCGCCACCGGCTGGGAAAGCGAGCTGACGATCTGCATCGACGATGCGATCGCCCGCCGTGCGGTGTTCGACCTGATGGAGGCCTTCTACCAGCAGCCGGCGGGCATCGACATTCCCGGCGGGCCGCCGACGCGGCTGAAGCTACGCGTCGAGGTCCTGTCCGGCACCTGGGAGGCGCTGACGACCGGCCATGCGGACCTGGCCATCGGCGTCTCCACGCAGCCGCCGGGCGCCTCGGTGCATTGCGAGTTGCTGGGCGACATGGAGTTCGTCTTCTGCGTGGCACCGCACCACCCGCTGGCCGCGCAGGCCCAGCCGCTGGCGGCCGCGCTGATCGCCGAGCACCGCATCATCACCGTGGCCGACACGGCACGCAGCCTGGCGCCGGTGACGATGGGCGTGGTGCCCGGGCAGGATGTGCTGACGATGCCGTCGATGGCGGCAAAGCTGGAGGCGCTGATGCGCGGCCTGGGTTGCGGCTCGCTGCCCGCGCCGATGGTGCGCCGCCACATCGAGGCCGGCCGCCTGGTGCAGCTTCAGACCTTCCAGGGCCCGCGCGTGTTCCCGAGCAACTACGCCTGGCGCAACACGGGCCAGCCGCCCGGCCGCGCACTGGCCTGGTGGCTGCAGCAATTGCAGAGCGCGGCGACGCGGCGGGCGCTGATCGAACAGCACGAAGGCCTGCTTCTGTAGCCTGCCGTGAACGCGCCGTGCGCAGAGCGCGCAACTTCGGCGTTTGCCCTTACGTAGGTCCCACAAGCCTCGCACGCCAGTAGCGGGAGGAAGATGTGTCCACACATGTTCATCAGAAGAACTGGAAGGAGACCGTCATGAATCGTTGGCAAGACGCCCTGTTCGCCCCCACCGTCCTCGCCGCTGTTGTAGCTTCGGCTTTGGCAGGCGCCGCAACCTCGGCATCCGCCCAGGACATCGTGCTGGGCGCCTCGGTCCAGATCACCGGCCCGGTGGCCAACACCGGCCGCTACTACCGCGATGCCTACCAGCTCGCCGTCGACAAGATCAATGCCGCCGGCGGCGCCAAGATCGGCGGCCAGTCGCACAAGCTGGCGCTGAAGGTCTACGACAACCAGTCCGATGTGAACCTGAGCGTGCGCCAGTACACGCAGCTGGTGACGCAGGACAAGGTCAATCTGCTGCTGGGCCCCTTCGCCAGCAATTTCGCGCTGGCCGATTCGGCCGTCTCCGAGAAATACCAGATCCCGATGGTCCAGGGCGGCGGCGCTTCGGACCAGATCTTCTCGCGCGGCTTCAAGTACATCTTCGGCACGCTGGCTCCGGCCAGCAACTACTACGGCAGCACGATCGAGATGCTGAAGAAGCTGAAGCCGGTGCCGGCCTCGGTGGCGCTGCTGTACGCCGACGACGCCTTCGACGTCTCGGTGGCCGACGGCACGCGGCCCAAGCTGAAGGCGGCCGGCCTGAACGTCGTGATGGACGAGCGCTACAGCACCAACGCCACCGACTTCAACTCGCTGCTGTCGCAGATCAAGAGCAAAAACGTGGACGTGGTGCTGGTCGCCGGCCACGAGACCGAGATCCTGAACTTCGTGCGCCAGGCCAAGAGCCTGGCCGTCGCGCCGAAGATGTATTCGTTCACCGTCGGTGTGCCCAGCGAGGACTTCCGCAAGGCGCTCGGCAAGGACGCCGACTACGCCTTCGGCATGACCGCCTGGCTGCCCACGGCCACGCTGAAGGACCGCTGGTTCGGCGACGCCGCCGCCTTCGCCGCCGAGTACAAGGCCAAGTTCGGCTACGAGCCCGACTACCACGCGGCCTCCGGCGTCGCCGACGTCGAGGCGCTGGTCGAGGCGATGGAGAAGGCCGGCAGCACCGATCCGAAGAAGGTCCGTGACGCGCTGGCCGCCGTGCGCTTCCCGAGCATCTACGGCCCGATCGCGTTCAACGCGCAAGGCCAGATCGACCTGCCGCAGATCGTGATCCAGGTGCAGGGCTCGGAGCTGGTCGAGATCTACGACAGCAATGGGCCCGTGAAGCCCGCGAAGTACCCGATGCCCGCGTGGAACGCGCGCTGAAGCGCGGCTAGCAACAGCGATATCCGACCGTGGATCTCTTCGCGCAAGTCCTCGTCAACGGCGTCCTGCTCGGCGGCCTCTATGCGGTGATGGCGCTGGGGCTGGCGCTGGTGTGGGGCGTGCTGAACATCGTCAACCTGGCTCACGGCGCCTTCATCATGCTGGGCGCCTACTGTTCCTGGTATCTGTACAACGACGCTCACATCGACCCCTTCCTCGGCCTGCCGATCACGGCGGCGGTGCTGTTCGTGCTCGGCTACGCGCTGCAGCGCGGGCTGCTGAATCTGGTCGTCAAGGCGCCGATGTTCAACACGCTCCTGATCACCTTCGGCATCGAGGTGGTGTTGACCTACCTGGCGCAGCTGGCCTTCTCGGCCGATTTCCGCACGATCAACCCGCCCTATGCCGGCAACAGTTGGCAGATCGGGCCGGTGACCCTGCCGCTGGCGCGTGCGGTGGCCTTCGTCATCGCGATCGTGCTGACGGTGGGCATGTGGCTGTTCCTGCTGCACACGCGGCTGGGCCGCTCGATTCGGGCCACGGCACAGAACCTCGTCGCAGCACGGCTCTACGGCGTGGAGCCGCGGCACCTGTATGCGATGACCTTCGCGATCGGCCTGGCGCTGGCCGGCGCGGCGGGCGGGCTGTACGGCACGGTGTCGCAGGTCAACCCGTACATCGGCGCCTCGCTAACCGGCAAGTGCTTTGCGATTTCGATCATCGGCGGGCTCGACAACCCGTTGGGCGTGATCGTCGGCGGCCTGTTCCTGGGCATCGTCGAATCGATGACGGCGCTGTACATCGGCCCGACCTTCCCTGACGTAGCCAGCTTCGGCATCCTGCTGCTGGTGCTGATCGTGCGGCCCAGCGGCCTGCTGGGGAAGACAGCATGACGACCGCCACCAACAAGCTCGCGCCGATCGCGGTGCTGGTCGCCGCTGCCGCCCTGGTCGCCCTGCCCTTCGTCGGCTCGGACTCACTGATCCAGTTCGGCATCAACACCTTGCTGCTGGCCTCGCTGGCGCAGGCCTGGAACATCATCGGCGGCTACGCCGGCTATGCCTCCTTCGGCAACTCGGTGTTCTACGGCCTGGGCAGCTATGGCGTCGGCATCGCGATGGTGCAGTGGCAACTGCCCTTCGGCGTCGGCATGGCGATGGGCGCGGGCCTGGCCGTGATCTTCGCCTGCTCGCTGGGCGTGGCGGTGCTGCGGCTGCGCGGCCACTACTTCGCGATCGCGACCCTGGCGATGTCGCAGGTGATGACGGCGATCGTCTCCAACATCGGCATCGCCGGCCAGAACATCGGCCTGGTGCTGCCGCCGCTGAACAACGATCGCCTGTTCTACGGGCTGGCGCTGGCGCTGCTGGCTGCGGTGACCTTGACCGTGTTCTGGCTGACGCGCAGCCGCTTCGGCTTCGGCCTGATCGCGATCCGCGAGAACGAGGAAGGCGCGGCGGTGATGGGCGTCAACACCACGCTGTACAAGGTGCTGGCCTTCACGCTGGCCGGCATCTTCAGCGCACTGGCCGGCGGCATCCACGCCTACTGGATCACCTTCATCGACCCGGCCAGTGCCTTCGACATCACGCTGAACGTGCAGATGATCATCATGGCCGTGTTCGGCGGGCCGGGCACGGTCTTCGGGCCGATCGTCGGCGCCTTCGTGCTGTCGGGCGTGTCGGAGTTCCTGTCCAGCGAGGTCACCAACATCGCCGGCCTGTTCTTCGGCGCGGTGATCGTCGCGGCCGTCGTGCTGATGCCGCGAGGCCTGGCCGACATCATGCGCAACGTGCGGCGCACGGGCTGGCGCTATTTCATGCAGAACATCCGGGCACACAAGCTATGAGCGGACCGATTCTTGAGGTCAGCCATGCGACGCGGCGCTTTGCCGGGCTGACCGCCGTCAACGACGTCAGCTTCACCCTGGCGCCGGGCGAGATCCTCGGCCTGATCGGCCCCAACGGCGCCGGCAAGACGACACTGATCAGCCTGATCAGCGGCACCCTGCCGCCGTCCGAAGGGCAGATCCGCTTCGAGGGCCAGGACATCCACCAGTTGCCGGCCTTCCGCCGCGCGCGCCTGGGCATCGGCCGCACCTTCCAGATCATGCGGCCCTTCCCCGGCCTCTCGGTGCTGGACAACGTCGCTGTCGGCGCGCTGTTCGGCCAGGGCGGCGGGCAGGCCAAGCTGGCGCTGGCGCGCGAGCAGGCGCGCGAGTGCCTGGACTTCGTCGGCCTGGGCTCCACCGCCGACCAGCGCGCCGATTCGCTCAGCGGCCCGGGCCGCAAGCGGCTGGAGCTGGCCAAGACGCTGGCGATGAAGCCCAAGCTGCTGCTGTGCGACGAGGTGATGGCCGGGCTGAACCACGTGGAGATTGACGAGGTGATCGATGTGATCCGCAAGGTGCGCGACCAGGGCATTGCGGTGCTGGTGATCGAGCACGTGATCAAGGCGATCAAGAGCCTGTCGGACCGGCTCCTGGTGCTGCACCACGGCGAGAAGATCGCCGACGGCAAGCCGGACGAGGTGCTGGCCGATGCGACCGTTGTCGAGGCCTATCTGGGCAAGAGGCGCGAGGCATGACGACGAGCGATGTTTTGCTGAAGATCGAGTCGCTGAGCGCGGGCTACGGCGAATTGCTGGCGCTGCACGACGCGACGATGGAGATCCGCAAGGCCGAGATCGTCGCCCTGGTCGGCAGCAATGGCGCCGGCAAGACGACGCTGCTGCGCGCCTTGTCGCGCGTGATCGGGATCGGCAGCGGGCGCATCGCGTTCGACGGCCAGGATCTCGGCGCGCTGACCTCCGACGAGGTCTTCGGCCTCGGCCTCGTGCAGGTGCCCGAAGGCCGGCAACTGTTCGACCGGATGACGGTGCGCGACAACCTGCTGATGGGCGCCCACCTGCGCAAGGACGCCGCCGCTGTCGCTCGCGACCTGGATCGCGTCTACGCCATGTTCCCCCGGCTGCAGGAGCGGCAGAAGCAGCTGGCCGGCAGCATGTCCGGCGGCGAGCAGCAGATGTGCGCGCTGGCGCGGGCGCTGATGGCGGCGCCGAAGCTGATGATGGTCGACGAGATGAGCCTGGGCCTCGCGCCGGTCGTCTGCGAGCAGCTGATGGGCGTGCTGACCAGCATCCGCGACGAGGGCGTGACGGTGCTGCTGGTCGAGCAGGACGTGCAGCTCGCACTGGCCGTGGCCGACCGCGGCTACGTGATGGAAACCGGCCGGATCACGATCACCGGCACGGCTGAGCAGCTGCGCAACGATCCGGCGGTGCGGCAGGCCTATCTGGGGCTCTGAAGCGGCAACCAGAAACGACAAAGGGCAGCCGAGGCTGCCCTTTTGCGTTGGCGTGCTGACGAATCAGACGCGCTTGCGGTATTCGTGCGTGCGGGTGTCGATTTCGATCTTGTCGCCGTTTTCGACGAAGGACGGGACCGAGATTTCGAAGCCGGTGCCGACCACGCGGGCGGGCTTCATGACCTTGCCGGAGGTGTCGCCCTTGGCGGCCGGCTCGGTTTCGATTTCGCGGACGACGGTGGTGGGCAGTTCGACCGAGATGGCCTTGCCGTCGTAGAACACGACTTCGACGGCCATGTTGTCTTCGAGGTAGGAGATCGCGTCGCCCATGTTCTCGGCTTCGACCTCGAACTGGTTGTAGTCGGCGTCCATGAATACATACATCGGATCGGCGAAGTACGTGTACGTGCACTCCTTCTTGTCCAGGATGATCTGTTCCATCTTGTCGTCGGCCTTGAAGACGGTTTCCTGACCGAAGCCGTTCAGCAGGCTCTTCATCTTCATGCGGACGGTAGCCGCGCCACGGCCGCCGCGGCTGTATTCGGTCTTCAGCACGACCATCGGGTCCTTGCCCTGCATGATCACGTTGCCGGCGCGGATTTCTTGAGCGATCTTCATAGGAGTTCCTGGATTTCCGGAAGGGTATTTGGAAAGCTGAGCGAGCGCGCCAGCAAAGCCCGGCATTCTAGCCTGAAACGGCCAGCAGGCCCGTCGTCAGGTTGGTCTGGGCCGCCAATCGGTCACGCCAGCGCAGCACTTGCGCGGTCCATTCCGCCGGCTCGGGCCAGGCCGGCGGCCAGTCGCCGAGACCGTTCCAGGCGCGCCAGAGCGCTCGGGTCGGCGCATCGAGTCCGGCGAGCGACATGTAGGCCTCCAGCTTCGGGCCGTGGGCGCCGTCGTCCTGCGGGTAGATGTGCCAGACGAAGGGCCGGCCGGCCCAGTGCGCCCGCACGAAAGAATCCTCGCCGCGGACGAAGTTCAGCTCGCAAGACCACAGCAGCCGGTCGTAATCGTCCTGGCCCATGAAGGGCACGGCCTGGCAGCGCAGCCCGCCGCGGGGTGCCGGCACGGCCATGCCGCCGCAGACGAGCAGCAGCGTCGGTTCGCAGGCCAGGTCGTCCAGCAATTGCGGCAGCCGCTCGTTCGGGTAGGCGAACAGGCTGACGAGCCGCTCGCCGGTCCTCCGCTCGATGCCCCGCCCTGCGAGCCAGGCGGCGGCGTCGAAACGTTCGCGCGCCGCCAGCAGGCCCGGCTCGCGCAGCAGGCCGCCGGTCTTTGGTGTAAAGCCAGGATAGAAGAAGCGCTTGTCCAGGCCGACGCCAGGCCCGCTGGACTGCGGCGAGCGCAGGCCGTGGCTGCGCTCGACGTAGCTTTCGGCGCTGAGGTATTCCAGGTTCAGCCACAGCGGACGCCGCTGGGCCATCCGCGCGACGAAGGGCTCGGGCAGTTCGCAGCCGAAGGTTTCGACGACGACGTCGCCGCTTGATTCGGCTGCGAGCGATGCGCCCCACGGCAGCACCTCGATGCCTGGCGGCACACCGGTCGGCGCCATCCAGCGTAGCGCGCTCGCATCGTCGATGAAGAGCCGCACCAATCGCCCCCGCGCTGCCAGGTCGCGTGCCAGGCGCCAGGCGACGCCGATGTCACCGAAGTTGTCGATCACCCGGCAGAACAGATCCCACTGCTGATTCATCTCGAAATTATCGACGGCACAATCTCGCCCCATGTCCGAAGCGATTCCCGCCGAAACCATCGATCCCCGCGAGCGCCTGCTCGCCGAAGTTGCCGCGCTGCCGCTGCTGCCCGGCGTCTACCGCTATTTCGATGCGCAGGACCAGGTGCTCTATGTCGGCAAGGCGAAGAACCTGAAGCGCCGCGTCTCCAGCTACTTCCAGAAGGACCACGGCGGCACGCGCATCGGGCTGATGGTCGGCCGGATCGCGCGGATGGAAACTACCGTCGTGCGCACCGAGGCCGAGGCGCTGCTGCTCGAGAACAACCTGATCAAGGCGTTGAACCCGAAGTTCAACATCCTGTTCCGCGACGACAAGAGCTACCCCTATCTGAAGATCAGCGGCCACGAGTACCCGCGCGTCAGCTACTACCGCGGTGCGGTGGACCGGCGGCACCGCTACTTCGGCCCCTTCCCGAACGCCTGGGCGGTGAAGGAATCGATCCAGCTGATCCAGAAGGTGTTCCAGCTGCGCACCTGCGAGGACACCGTCTTCAACAACCGCAGCCGCCCCTGCCTGCTGCACCAGATCCGCCGCTGCTCCGCGCCCTGCGTGCCCGAGGGCCGCACGCCCGAGTACGCGCGCGACGTGCGCCACGCCGAGCGCTTCCTGCTGGGCGAGACGCAAGAGGTGATGGACGGCCTGCAGGCGCAGATGATGGCTCACGCGGAGCGGCTGCAGTTCGAGCAGGCGGCGGAGATCCGCAACCAGATCACCTCGCTGGCCAAGGTGCTGCAGCAGCAGGCCGTGGACGAGAACAGCGCCACCGGCCGCGACCGTGACGTCGACATCCTCGCCGTGCGCGTGCAGGGCGGCCGCGCCTGCGTGAATCTGGCGATGGTGCGCGGCGGCCGCCACCTGGGCGACCGCGCCTACTTCCCCAAGCACGTCGAGGAAGCGACCGCGGTGCTGCTGGACGACGAGGCGGACGGCCCGTCACCGCAGGCTTCACCCGAGCGCCAGGTGCTGGAAGCGTTTATGACGCAGCACTACCTCGACGCGCAGGTGCCTTCGCTGCTGATCGTCAGCGAAGAGGTGGACCCGCTGCTGGCCGAGGCGCTGAGCGCGCAATCGGGCGGCAAGGTGACGACGCAGGCGCAGCCCCGCGGCCAGCGCCGCATCTGGCTGGAGATGGCCTGCAAGGGCGCGGACCTGGCGCTGGCGCGCCTGCTTTCGGAAGAAGGCTCGCAGCAGGCCCGCACGCGTGCGCTGCTCGACGCGCTGGACGTCAACTGCGAGGACATCGCCACCTTCCGCATCGAATGCTTCGACATCAGCCACACGGCCGGCGAATCGACGCAGGCCTCCTGCGTTGTGTTCCAGAACCACCAGATGCAGAGCAGCGAGTACCGCCGCTACAACATCGAGGGCATCACCGGCGGCGACGATTACGCGGCGATGCGCCAAGTGCTGACGCGCCGCTACTCGAAGCTGGCCGAGGCGGCACAGCTCGGCACCGGCCGGCTGCCGGACATCGTGCTGGTGGACGGCGGCAAGGGTCAGGTCTCGATGGCGCGCAGCGTGTTCGAGGAACTGGGGCTGGACCTGTCGCTGATCATCGGCGTCGAAAAGGGCGAAGGGCGCAAGGTCGGGCTGGAGGAACTGGTGTTCGCGGACGGGCGCGAGAAGGTGTACCTCGGCCGCGACTCGGCCGCGCTGATGCTGGTCGCGCAGATCCGCGACGAGGCGCACCGCTTCGCGATCACCGGCATGCGAGCGCGGCGCGCCAAGGTGCGCACCGGCAGCTCCAAGCTGGAGGATGTGGCCGGCATCGGCCCGAAGAAACGCGCTCAACTATTGCAACGCTTCGGCGGCGTGCGCGGCGTGGCCCAGGCCAGCGTCGACGAGATCGCCAGCGTCAAGGGAATTGGCAAGGAACTGGCTGAGGAGATTTATCGTGTCCTGCACTGAACGGCGTGAATGCCGTCGAACATCGTTGTCCAGCTTATCCAGCTTGGGTCTGGCAGCACTTCTTGGTGGTCTGCTGGCCGGCTGCGCAAGCGCCCCACCGGCGGCGCCCAAGCCCCCGGTCATCCCGGTCCGTCCGGCCGAGCCCGTAGCGCCGCAGCAGCCGGCCCCGCCGCCGGCACCAGCGCCGGCGGCCGCCGACGTGCCCAAGCTGACGCCGCCCACGCCAAACAAGACGGTGGATGAGCTGCGTCGCCAGGCGGCGCTGCGCCTGGTCGCCGCCAATCCGGACCGCACCTACATGACCGATCCGCCCGCCATACTGCTGGCGATTCCGGTGCTGGAGATCGAGCTGTACAACAACGGCGCCGTCAAGCGGATCAACGTGCTGCGCAAGCCCGGCCAGGCGCCGGAATCGGTGCAGATCGCGATCGATGCGGTCCACCGTGCCGCGCCTTTCGGCGACGTGTCGCGACTGCCCGAGCCGCACAAGTTCTCCGAGACCTTCCTGTTCGACGAAACGCTGCGCTTCAAGCCGCGGACCTTGGACTGATCAGCAGTGCACAATCCCAGCCCATGTTCCTGACGCTTCCCACCCTGCTCACCTGGGCCCGCATCGTCGCCATCCCGCTGATCGTCGGCGTCTTCCAGCTGGACCAGCTGCAGGACGGGACCCAGAACCTGATCGCCACGGTACTGTTCATCGTCGTCGCGCTGACCGATTGGCTCGACGGCTACCTGGCCCGCAAGCTGAACCAGACCTCGGCCTTCGGCGCCTTCCTCGATCCGGTGGCGGACAAGCTGATGGTGTGCGCCGCCCTGCTGGTGCTGCTGGAACTGGGCCGCGTGGACACGCTGGTGGCGCTGGTGATCGTCGGCCGGGAGATCACGATCTCCGCGCTGCGCGAATGGATGGCGCAGATCGGCGCTTCGCGCAGCGTGGCCGTGCACATGGTGGGCAAGCTGAAGACCACCGTGCAGATGATCGCGATTCCCTTCCTGCTGTTCGATGGCAAGCTATTCGAGATCATCAACACGCACATCTGGGGCACGGTCCTGATCTACCTGGCCGCCGTGCTGACGATCTGGTCGATGGTGTACTACCTGCGCAAGGCGATTCCCGAGATTCGCGCCAAGACGAAGTGACCGGCCAAGTGACTGGTCAGGGGGCGGCCGGCGACTCGCGCTGGATCGCCGCGATGCCGGCGGTCTTCGTCGCGATCTGGTGCACCGGCTTCGTCGTGGCGCGGCTGGCCATGCCGCATGCGCCGCCGATCAGTTTCCTGTCCATCCGCTTCGCGCTGTCGGCGCTGTGCTTCGGCGCCTGGGTGTTCGCCTCGGGCGCGCGCTGGCCGAGCGAGCCGGCGCAGTGGGGACATCTCGCGGTACTGGGCCTCACGACCCAGGCCGGCTACCTGATCTGCGGCTGGGCCGCCGTCAAGTACGGCATGGGCGCCGGCACGATGGCGCTGATCGCCGGCCTGCAGCCCTTGCTCACCGCCCTGTGGCTGCACACGCAGGGGGAGCGCCTGAAGCCGCTGCAGTGGACCGGCCTGCTGCTGGGCCTGGCCGGCCTGGTGCTGGTCGTGCTGCACAAGCTCGGTGCGGGCGAATTGAATGCGCTGAACATGGGCCTGGGCGCGGGCGCGCTGCTGACGATCACCTTCGGCGGGCTCTACCAGAAGCGTTTCGTCAAGCCGAACGATGCGCGCACGGCGATGTTCGTACAGATGGCTGTCGCGGCACTCATCAGCGCTCCGCTGGCGCTGCTGGAGCACGAGCCCATCGTCTGGCATCACGAGCTTTTCATCGCGCTCGGCTGGTCGGTGCTGGTGCTGACCTTGGGCGGCAGCTCGCTGCTTTTCCTGATGCTGCAACGGGGCGCGGCGACGCGCGTCACGAGCCTGATGTACCTGGTGCCGCCGGCGGCCGCGCTGCTGGCCTGGGCGCTGTTCGGCGATCCGGTCGGCGCGGTCTTCTGGCTGGGCATGGCGATGAGCGCGCTGGGCGTCTACTGGGTCGTCCGACGCTGAGTTTCAGTGCCCCGGAACGGCACGCGCGGGCGGCTTCGCGAGCGCTTTTGTATCCGGACTTTTCCCCTCCAGGACCCTCTGGTGAATGGGCATAGAATCCGCTTCCCCGCGTGATTCGCGAGGCCGGCCCAAGAGGGGCTGAGCCCCCTGCAGAGAGCTCGCGGCCCGACAAATCCTGCATCGCGGCACACCGCGAACCCACCGCAACCAGTTGAGGGGATATCTACGTGAACAAATCCGAACTGATCGAGCACATCGCCAAGCAGGCCGATATCTCCAAGGCAGCGGCGGGTCGCGCATTGGAAGCAGTGATCGGCGGCGTCAAGCAGACGCTGAAGAAGAACGGCAGTGTCTCGCTGGTCGGTTTCGGCACGTTCACGGTCACCAAGCGCGCAGCCCGTTCGGGCCGCAATCCCCGCACCGGCGACACCATCAAGATCAAGTCGGCCAAGGTGCCGAAGTTCCGCCCCGGGAAGGCGTTGAAAGACGCGGTAAACTGATCGACTTTCCCGGGTGCTTAGCTCAGTTGGTAGAGCAGCTGCCTTACACGCAGCATGTCAGCGGTTCGAGCCCGTTAGCACCCACCAGATTCCCACGAGAAGGCGAACAGGAGTCGACAAACTCCGGTTCGCCTTTGTCATGTCTGCAGCGAGCCTGTGATCGCCTGAGGTTTTGATGTTTGAATTCGTTCGTCGCAATACGCGCCTGTTCCAGTTCCTGCTGCTGATCCTGATCCTGCCCTCGTTCGCCCTCGTCGGCATGCAGGGCTACACCAGCATGATGAGCGGCGCCAACGCCACCGTCGCCAGCGTGGACGGTCAGAAGATCACGCAGGCCGACTGGGACCAGACGCTCAGCGAGCAGTCCGCGCGCATCCGCAACCAGAACCCCAACGTCGACCCCAAGCTGTTCGACACGCCCGAGGCGAAGAAGGAAGCGCTGGACCTGCTCGTGCGCCAGCGCGTGATCCAGGCCGCCGCGACCCAAGCCCACTTCAACATCAGCGACGAGCAGCTGAACCGCACCTTCTGGACCGACCCTCAGTTCGCCATGCTGCGCACCGAAGACGGCAAGGTCAACGACGCCGTGCTGGTCGCCCAGGGCATGAGCTTCGCCGGCTTCGCCGACCGCCTGCGCCGCGAGATGGCGACGCAGCAGGTCACCCAGCCGATCCAGCGCTCGGCCACCGCCGCGAACAGCAATTCGGCCGTCGCCTTCGACGCGCTGCTGCAGCAGCGCTCGGTGCGCCTGCAGCACTTCGGCGCCAAGGATTTCGCCGCCAAGATCGAACCGAGCGACGCGGAGATCGAGGCCTTCTACAAGGACGAGAAGAACGCGAACGCCTTCAAGCTGCCCGAGACCGCGCAGATCCAGTACCTGGTGCTCGACCTCGACGCGCTGAAGAAGGACGTCACGGTCAACGAAGACGACCTGAAGAAGTACTACGACGAGAACGCCTCGCGCTTCAACGTCGCTGAACAGCGCCGCGCCAGCCACATCCTGATCAAGGCCGACAAGAGCGCACCCTCCGCCGATCGCGCCAAGGCCAAGGCCCGCGCCGAGGAACTGCTGGCCGAAGCCCGCAAGAACCCGGCCGGTTTCGCCGACCTGGCCAAGAAGAACTCGCAGGACGAAGGCTCGGCCCCGAACGGCGGCGACCTCGACTGGTTCGCGCACAACGGCACGATGGTCAAGCCCTTCGAAGACGCCACCTTCGCGATGAAGCAGCAGGGCGAGATCAGCAATCTCGTCGAGTCCGACTTCGGCTATCACATCATCCAGCTGACCGGCATCCGCGGCGGCGACAAGAAGAGCTTCGCCGAAGTGCGGCCCGAGATCGAAGCCGAAGTCCGCAAGCAGCTGGCGCAGAAGCGCTTCAGCGAAGTGGCCGAGCAGTTCAACAACACCGTCTACGAGCAACCCGACAGCCTGCAGCCCGCCGCCGACAAGCTGAAGCTGCCGATCCAGACCGCCACCGTCCAGCGCACGCCCGCGCCCGGCGCCGTCGGCGTGCTGGCCTCGCCCAAGCTGCTGGAAGCCGTGTTCGCGAACGACTCGCTGCAGAGCAAGCACAACACCAACGCGATCGAGACCGGCGCCAACCAGATGGCTGCCGCCCACGTCACGCAGTACAACCCGGCCCGCGTGCCGGCCCTGGCCGACATCAAGCCCAAGGTCCGCGAAATGCTGGTGGCCAAGCTGGCCGCCGCGCAGGCGGTCAAGGCCGGCCAGGAGCGCCTGGCCGCGCTGCAGAAAGGCGGCGCCGACGCCGCCGGCCTCGAAGCGCCGGCCACCGTCTCGCGCGCCAAGCCGGGCGAGCTGTCGCAGAAGCTGATGGAAGCGGTGATGGCCGCCGATGCATCCAAGCTGCCGGCCTACGTCGGCGTGGATGCCGGTGACGGCAACTACGTGGTCGCCCAGATCGACAAGGTCGAGCCGCGCGATCCCGCCATCATCGATGCCAAGCGCGCCGCCCAGCAGTACGGCCAGGCCTGGGCCTCCGCCGAGACGCTCGCCTACTACAACGCTCTGAAGACGCGCTTCAAGGCGACGGTGAAGGTGCAAACGCCCTCCACAACGGGCACAGCACCCTGATCGACCAGGAATCTTCGCAAAATCTTCATGATTTTCCGAAAGTGACCAAAAACTCCGGCTAGAATGGCAGGCTCAACACAGCGGTGGTTGTAGCTCAGTTGGTAGAGTCCAGGATTGTGATTCCTGTTGTCGTGGGTTCGAGTCCCATCAGCCACCCCAAGTAAATCAGAGAGCCCGGAGTCGCAAGACCCCGGGCTCTCGTCATTTGCGGCAGCCACCCGCATGGCCTACATCGGAAGATTCGCGCCCTCACCCACCGGCCCGCTGCATGCGGGTTCGCTGGTCGCCGCGCTTGCGAGCTGGCTGGATGCTCGCGCGCAGGGTGGTCGCTGGCTGGTGCGCATCGAGGACGTGGACACGCCGCGCTGTCCGCCGGGCACCGACCGCCTGATCCTCGACCAGCTCGCCCGCTGCGGCCTGCTGCCAGACGAAGCGCCGCTCTGGCAGTCCGCTCGAACTGAGCGTTATGCCGAAGTGCTGGAGCAGCTGAAGCTGCAAGGCTGGGCCTACCCCTGCGGCTGCTCGCGCAAGGACATCGCCGCACTGGCCGCCGCGCCGCACGAGCGCCACGGCGAGCTGGTCTACCCCGGCACCTGCCGCGACGGCCTGCACGGCAAGCAGGCCCGCGCCTGGCGCCTGCTCACCACGGCCGACCAGGCTCATACGCAGCCGCTCTCGATCGACTGGCACGACCGCCGCCTCGGCGCGCAGCGCCAGTGCCTCAGCACCGCTGTCGGCGACTTCGTGCTCAAGCGTGCCGACGGCCTCTGGGCCTACCAGCTCGCCGTCGTCGTCGACGACGCGGACCAGGGCATCACCGACATCGTCCGCGGCGAGGACCTCGCCGACAACACGCCACGCCAGATCCGCCTGCAGCAACTGCTCGGCCTGCCGCTGCTGCGCTCTCTGCACACGCCGCTGGTGCTCGGTGCCGACGGCGAGAAGCTGTCCAAGCAGAACGGTGCCGCGGCGCTCGATCTGAGCAGCCCGGAGGAGGCGCTGCGCCAGGCGGCGATGCACCTGGGCCTGACCTTGCAGGCGCGCGGTTTGCCGGAACTCCTTTCCGAAGCCGTGGCCGCGTGGCCGGCGCAGCTCAAGCGGTGGCATGATGCCGCCCACTGAATATTTCACCTGAAGAGAAGAAGGACCTCATGAACACGAGCACCACGGCCAGCGGCCTGCAGTACGAAGATACCGTCGTCGGCGACGGCGCCGTGGCCAAGTCCGGCCACGACGTCACCGTGCACTACACCGGCTGGCTTTTCAAGGACGGCGCCAAGGGCGAGAAGTTCGATTCCAGCCTCGACCGCGGCGAGCCCTTCCAGTTCGAACTCGATGCCGGCATGGTCATCGGCGGCTGGGATGAAGGCGTGCAGGGCATGAAGATCGGCGGCAAGCGCACGCTGGTCATCCCGCCCGAACTCGGCTACGGCGCGCGCGGCGCCGGCGGCGTGATCCCGCCGAACGCGACCCTGCTGTTCGAAGTGCAGCTGCTGGCCCTGGCCGGCGGCGACGAGCCGATCGAGCTGAACCTGCACACGACCGGCAGCGGCCTGCAGTACGAAGACACGGTCGTCGGCAGCGGCGACGAGGCCAAGGCCGGCCAGCGCGTCACCGTCCACTACACCGGCTGGCTCTACAAGGACGGTTCGCGCGGCAAGAAGTTCGATTCGAGCAAGGACCGCCGCGATCCGTTCCGCTTCAAGCTGGCCGGCGGCGAAGTCATCAAGGGCTGGGACGAAGGCGTGCAGGGCATGAAGGTCGGCGGCACGCGCATGCTGGTGATCCCGGCCGAGTTGGGCTACGGCGCACGCGGCGCCGGCGGCGTGATCCCGCCCAACGCGACGCTGCTGTTCGAGGTGGAACTGCTCGCTGTCTGATTTCATTCAAGGTACGTAACAAGGGCCCGCTCAGCGGGCCTTTTTTCATTAAGCTGACACGACACAAGAACGAACGGCGGAGGCGAGACGGACATGCTTGCACTCGACCAACTGTTGCACTACTGGCTTGCCGACCAATGGGCAGCCAACGTGCTGATGTTCATGCACTTGCTCGGCGCGATGCTGCTGGGCCTGGCGCTTGGCTACGAACGCACCTACCACGGCCGCGCCGCCGGCATGCGCACCTACGCGCTGGTCTGCATGGCCTCCTGCGCGGTCACCGTGCTGGTGGCCTATCCGCACCAGTGGTTCGGTGGCCACCTCGGCCTCTCGGGTACGCCGCCGTTCACCGATCCCACCCGCGTGATGCAGGGCGTGCTGACCGGCGTCGGCTTCCTCGGCGCGGGCGTCATCATGCGCGAGGGCATGAACATCAGCGGCCTCACCACCGCCGCCTCGCTGTGGGTGGCGGCCGCGCTGGGCATCGTCGTCGGCATGGGCTTCTACCTCACCGCCTTCGTGCTGACCCTGCTGTGCGCCAGCCTGATGATGTGGGGTGCCAAGCTCGAATCGAAGCTGCCTTCGCACCCGGCCATCGCCGTCACGATCCGCGGCGTGCCGCAGCGGCACTTCGAGCAGGCGGAACTGGCCGCTTTCGCCATCAAGCTCGGCTACCGCTTCGCACCGGGCTCGCTGAACATCGAGTACCGCGAGCAATGCGAGGAATGGCGCTTCGTCTGCACCGCGATGGAGAACTACAAGGGCCAGACGCTGACGCGCTTCTCCAGCCGCCTGAACGAGCTTCACGGCCTGGCCTATTTCAAGGTCACGCACGCCAGGAACTAGCGACACGCGTAGACCGGACCATGACAGCCCGGTCATCTCATCGTCATCGGCGACTTCGATAGTTCTCGGGTCGGCACCACGCGGTGCCGCCGTCCGAAAACCATCAAGGAGTCACGATGAAAACGACCGCCCTCCTCGCCGCACTGGCACTGGCGCTTGCTGCCGCCGCCTCGGCCCAGGCCACGACGATCGCGCTGCCGGCCGACGGCAACTGGCAGGAATTCACCGTCGACAACTTCGTCGCGCCCTCCTTCGGCACCGACTGGATCGACTACACCGACGGCTCTGCCCTGCACTTCGACTTCACCGTCCCGGCCGGCTTTGTCGCCACGCTGACGGTCGTCGACAACGGCTTCGCCGGCGACACCTTCACCGTGCGCAACGGCGCGATGATGCTGGGCGCGACCTCCTCGGTGGCGACCGGCACGATCGCCGGCGACACGGTCTTCGACTTCGACGAAGCACTGGCCAACCCGGCCTACAGCCGCGGCGTCTTCACGCTCGGCGCCGGCAGCTACAGCATCAACGGCTCGCTGCTGCAGTCGGTGCTGGACGACGGCGGCCAGCCGCTGAACTCGACCAGCGGCGCGCTGAAGCTCAATGTCAGCGCCGTGCCCGAGCCCGCCAGCATCGCCCTGCTGCTCGCCGGCCTCGGCGTCGTCGGTTTCCTGTCCGCCCGCGCCCGCCGCAACTGAGAGGAGCCATCACCATGAAGAACATCCTCCGCACGCTGGCAGCCAGCGCCGCCCTCGCCTGCGCCGGCATCGCTGCTGCTCAGACCGCGCCGATCACCGTCAAGATCATCGGCTTCAACGATTTCCACGGCAATCTGCAGACACCGGGCACCTTCGGCGTCAACACGATCGTACCGGCGGCCCAGCGCCCGCTGGTCGGTGGCGCCGAATACCTGGCCGCCTACGTCGCGCGGCTGAAGGCGCAGAACCCGCTGAACGTCGTCGTCGGCGCCGGTGACATGGTCAGCGCCTCGCCGCTGATCTCTGCCCTGTTCTTCGACGAACCGACGGTCGAGGCGCTGAACCACGTAGGCCTGGAGTTCACCTCGGTCGGCAACCACGAGTTCGACCACGGCTCGACCGAGCTGAAGCGCCTGCAGAACGGCGGCTGCAAGATCACCAACGGCCAGCCCGACCCGAACAGCTGCAAGGGCCTCGGCTCCCGCGCGCCCGGCACCTTCGACGGCGCCAAGTTCCAGTACCTGTCGGCCAACGTGATCGAGACGGCCACCGGCAAGACGCTGCTCGCGCCCTACGGCATCAAGTCCTTCAACGGCGTCAAGATCGCCTTCATCGGTATGACCTTGAAGGGCACGCCCGGCATCGTCACGCCCACCGGTGTGGCCGGCCTGCAGTTCAACGACGAAGCCGACACCGTCAATGCGCTGGTGCCGCGGCTGCGCACCCAGGGCATCGAGGCGATCGTCGTGCTGGTCCACCAGGGTGGCTTCCAGACCAGCCCCAACGTCGGCGACATCAACGGCTGCGACGGCAACCTGAAGAACGCCGACGGCACCGCTTCCGACATCGCCAACATCGTCAGCCGCCTGGACGACGCGGTGGACCTCGTCATCAGCGCCCATACCCACGCCGCCTACAACTGCTCCGCCAACACGGTCGACGTGGTCAACAACGGCGGCACCGCCAAGATCACCGCGCGCCCGACCGGCCTGCCGAACAAGACCGGCCGCCTGATCCCCGTCACCAGCGCCAGCGCCTTCGGCCGCATCGTCACCGATGTGGACGTGACGCTCGATCCGAAGACCCGCCAGGTGCTCGCCGTCGCGCCGACCAACCGCCTCGTCGACGAGACCGATCCGGCCATCAAGCAGGCCATCGCGACGGACCCGACGGTGCAGAACATCGTCAACGGCTACAACGCGCTGGTCTCGCCGCTGTCCGGCCGCGTCATCGCGACGATCAGCCGCGCCCTGCCCAACAGCGCCAACGGTGCCGGCGAAATGCCCGCCGGCGACCTGATCGCCGACGCGCAGCTGCAGGCCACGCAGCCCGCCAACCTGGGCGGCTCGCAGATCGCGTTCATGAACGCCGGCGGCGTGCGCAACCCCGGCTTCGCCCCGGCCGGTGTCAGCTACCCGTACAACCTGACCTACGGCGACGCTTTCACGGTCCAGCCCTTCGGCAACACGCTGGTCACGATGACCCTGACCGCCCAGCAGATCAAGAACGTGCTGGAGCAGCAGTTCAACGGCTGCATGGGCCAGACGGCCAACCGCGTGATGCAGATCTCCAACGGCTTCAAGTACAGCTGGAAGGCATCGGCCCCGGCCTGCTCGAAAATCGTCGACGTCTCGCTGACCCCGACTGACGTGAGCACGGTGCCGCCGCAGGCCACCGGCGCAGCGGAAGTCATCGTCGCCAACGGCGTCGTGCTGAACCCGACGAAGACCTACCGCGTGACGGTCAACAACTTCATGGCCACCGGCGGCGACGGTTTCACGGTGCTGATCGGCGGCACCAACCAGCTCGGCGGCGCCCAGGACATCGACGCGCTGACCGCCTACCTGAGCGGCTACAAGGCTCCCGCCGCGGCCTACGACCCGGCGCAGCCGGCACTGGCGATCCCGCGCATCACGCAGCTGCCTTGATGCTGAAGGGTCTCCTGCTCGCGGGGCTGGCGCTGGCCTGCGCCGGCCTCGCGCACGCCGACGCGCGGACCGACTTCCTCGCTCGCGGCGAGGCCGAACTCCAGCGCGGCGAGAACACCGCCGCGCTCGACGACTTCGAACGCGCATCGATGATGCGCCACGAGGCCGATGCGGAAATCGGCGTGATCCGTGCGGCGATGCAAGACGGGCAGTACCGCCGCGCATTGGCCTTCGTCGCGCACACGGCCGGTGTGCACCTGGACCATGTGGACGCCGGCGCGCTGTACGCCTGGCTGCTCTACGTCGGCGGGCAGCAGGAGCTGGCCCGGCGCACCCTCGCCCATTGGCAGGAACGGGCACCGGACGACGCCATGCTCGCCGAGGTCGCTCGTGCCTTCGCGCAGGATATTCCGGCGGTCGGCGGCGTGCTGCTGCAGTCGCCCCATCGCTATGCGCCATGGGCCGTCGGCGACCGGCCGCCCGCCGATGCGCGCTTCGCCAGCAATGGCGTGCTGATCGGCGACGGCTCGCTGGCGCTGGCGCCGGCCGTCGACGGCGACACGGTCTGGGTCCGCAACGGCCTCGGCCAGGCGAGCGCCGCCACCGTGGACCGCAGCGACGCTGCCTTGCAGGCGGCCGGCCTCGTGCTGCTGCGCCTGCAGACACCGCTGGGCACCGGCGCTGCCGTCTCGGCCGCGCGCGAACCCTTCGCCGGCGGCCCGGGCTTCGCGCTGCAGTTCTCGCCCGGCACCGAGCCGGGCTGGCCCATCCTGTCGCAAGGCTTTCTCGGCGCGCAGGCCGGGCCGCTGCGGCGGCTGGGCTTCGCCCTGGCCGGCTCCTCGCGAGGCGCGCCGGTGCTTGATCGCCAGGGCCGGCTGGCCGGCATCGTCGTCAGCGCACCGGCCGGAAGCGATCCGCTGTGGCTGCCGCTGGCACGCTGGCCCGGCGCGCCCGCCGCCCCCGAAGACGCGGCACCGCCGCAGAAGAGCCTGATGTCACCCGACCAAGCCTACGAACTCGGGATGCGCCTCGCGCTGCAGGTTCTGCAGCGCTGAGGCGGCGTCACTTCTTCCGGATCAGCTTGATCTGGAACAGCTTCGGCCACAGCTTGCCGGTGACGAACAGCCGCTTGGTCGCCGCGTCATAAGCGATGCCGTTGAGCACGTCGACCTGACCGGTGCGGAACATCGGCGAGAGCAGGCCGGTGAGGTCGATCCAGCCGAGCACCTTGCCGCTGGCCGGGTCGATGCGGGCGATGCGGTCGGTCTGCCAGATGTTGGCGTAGATCTCGCCATCCACCCATTCGAGCTCGTTGAGCTGCGTCACAGGCTTGCCGTCGGCGGTGACCTTGACGCGGCGCTTCTCCTTCAACGTGGCCGGGTCGATGAAGCGCAGTTCGGCCGTGCCGTCGCTCTGGATCAGCTCGGTCTTGTTCTTCGTCAGGCCCCAGCCCTCGCCGGCGTAGCTGAACTTCTTGACGAAGGAGAAGTCGCCGAGCTTCAGCACGAAGCCGAGCTGGGTCTGCCAGGTCAGGCCGATGATCTGGTCGCCCCAGTCGACGATGCCCTCGCCGAACAGGTCCGATGGCAGGGTCGTGCCCTGCAGCACTTCGCCCGTCTCCAGCCGCACCTTGCGCACAGAGGAGCGCCCCTCCAGCCCGGTGCTCTCGTAGAGGAAGCCGTCCTTGAAGAAAAGGCCCTCGGTGAAGGCCTGCGGGTCGTGCGGATAGCTGCGCACGATCTCGAAGCCGTAGACGGGGATGTCCGCCGCATGCGCCGCGCCGGCCAGCAGCAGCGTGACCAGCAGGCTCGCGATTCTCTTAACCATAGACCGATACCTCCGGGCGGCGGGCCAGCACGGCGATCGGCGGTGCCCAGCGCGCGCCGCGCGCCTTCTTGCTGGTGACCAGCGTGATTTCCGAGGGCTCGAAGACCTCGACGTTGTGCGTGATCGGCGTCGTCAGCAGGTACTGTGCGCGGGTCGAGCGCAGGAAGTGGCCGACCAGCTGGATGTTGCGCACGTCCAGGTGGGCGAAGGGCTCGTCGATGAAGACGAAGCCGCCGGGGCTGTCGTCGTCCTTCATCAGCCCCACCAGCAGGATCAGGCTCTTCAGCACCTGCTGGCCGCCGGAGGCCTCGCCGTCGTTGAGGCCCACCTCGCCCTTGCCGTCGAAGTTGAAGCGCACGAGCAGGCCCGCCTGGGCCAGCACCATGTCGTCGTTGTCCAGGTGCGGCAGGTCGGCCTGGGCCAGCACGCCGGCCAGCTCACCCAGCTCGGCCACGTTCTTCTTGTAGCGGCGCACGGTGGCGCGCAGCACGTCGATGTAGCGCTCACGTGCATTGAACGCGGCGATACGAGCCATCTCGTTGCTGGCGCGGCGGTCGTCGAGCTGGGTGCTCTGCTCCAGCACGGCGACGTGCATGCGCGCGTGGCGGTCCTGCACCGCGGCGTCGGTTTCCCAGTGGCCGGTCTCCAGTTCGGCCTGCACATGGCGCAATGCGATCTCGGCCTGCTTGGCGTTCTCGAACTCGTCGCGCATCGCCTGGATGCGCGAGGGCTGCACCCAGCCGGCCGGGAACTTGGCGCGGGCCTCGTGCGAGGCGCGGGCGGACTGAGCGAGGTCTTGTCGCCGGCCCTCGTGCTCGCGCAGCACGCGTTGCACGTTGTCCTCGCTGTTCTTCAGCCCGCCCTGGGCGGCCTCGTAGTCGCGCTCGGTGCGGGTGCTGTGGGTCAGCGCGCGGTCGTGCTCGGCTTCCAGCGCGCTCATGCGCGTGGCGGCTTCGGTGCGCGCCTGCTTCAGCGCCGGCAGGCGTGCGCGGCCCTCGGCGAACTCGGCAGCGCGCTCGCTCAGCTCCTGCGCAGCCTTGTGGCCCTGGGCGGCGCGCTGCGCGTCCTTCAGCTGGCGCTCGGCCTCGGCCTGTTCCTTGGCGATGCGGCCCAGCTCCACGTCGTAGCGGCTCAGCTCCTTCTCCAGCGAGGCGCGACGCGAGTCCAGCGCGGAGGCGCCGAACTGATGGTCGCGCGGCTCGACCCAGAGGCTGCGGCCACCGCGCCCGTCGCGGTAGTAGGCATCGGGCGTGATCCATTCGCCGCCGGCCTGGCTGCCGGCCGCGGTATCTGCCACGCAGCGGATCGAGCCGAGCTGGCGCAGCAGCCAGCCGGGGATCTTGGCGTTGATCTTCAGCGCGGCCAGCAGCGAATCCTTCGGTGCGTTGGTCGGCGCCTGCTCGGCGTCGGCGACGACGTAGTGCCGGTAGCGCTCCTTGGCCGCGAGGCCGAAGGCGCGTCCCTCGTCGCTCGAATGCGCCAGTACAACGACCCAGCGCGAAGGCCGCAGCAGGCCTTCGGCGGCGCCGCGCCAGGCTTCGTCGGCAATGTCGATGCAGTCGGCCAGCACGTGGTGGACGATGCCGGCGTCGTCCAGCGCGCGGCGGAAGCGCGTCACCTCGGCCGGCGGCGGCGGCAGGCGCTGGCCGGACAGCGCGTCCATCGCCGCCTGCGCCTTGCGGGCCTGGTCGTTGGTGCGGGTGTAGCTCTCGCGCAGCGCGTGCTGGCGCGAGGCCAGCTCGGCCAGGCGCTGCGTCAGCTCGGCGCCGTCGGTCTCGACGGCGGCCAGCGCCTTCAACTCTTCCTCGCGCTTGGCGAGCAGCTCCATCGGGCGCTCGGCCTCGCGGTTCGCGTCGAAGGCGGCGCGTGCCTGCTTGCGCTGCGCCTCCAGGTCGACCAGCTTCTGCTTGGCCGCCTCGTGCGCCTGGAACAGCGCATGCAGCTCGGCCCGCCGCGCGGCCATCTGCCGCTTGTCGCCGGAGGCGAACAGGCGCTGGCGGTGCAGTTCGCGCAACTGCTGCGCGGTGCGCTGGCGCTGCTCGGCCCACTGCAGCACCGGCACCACCTCGGCCGCCAGTCGCTCCCGCTCCTTCTGCCGCAACTGGTACTGCTGGTAGCTGTTGACGCGGTTGGCCAGGTCGGAGAGCTGAGCCTGCGTGTGCGATAGCTCGTGCGTCGCCTGCTCCACTTCCTTCATCAACTGCTGCTGGTGGCTGCGGGCCTGGTCGTAGCGGTCCAGCACCTCCTGGTCGCCGAAGACCTCGAATACCAGGCGCAGCAGTTCCTTCGGCGAGAGCTCGCAGAGCCGGTCGGTCTGGCCCTGCTCCAGCGCCAGCACGCGGCCGATCGCGCGGGTCAGGCCCGCGGCTTCGAGGCGGCGGCGCCAGGCCTCGATACCCATCCAGTCCTTGTCGCCGCGCTCCATCAGCTGCTCGATGGTCATCGCGCCGTCCACCATCGCATAGCGGCGCTGCCAGTCGCCGCCGTGGCGCTCGATGCGACAGGCCAGGGTCACCTGGTCGCCGTAGAGCAGCGAGCTGGCGAAAGGGCGCGAGGAGTTCTGGCGGCCGCGCGGGCGGTTGTCCACCAGCGCGCGCAGCCAGGCGGTCTCGGCATTGGCGTGGCGGGCGTAGGTCTTGTAGGTGCGGCCGCCCGAGCATTCGAGGCCCAGCAGGGTGCGCATCGCGTCCAGCAGCGTCGTCTTGCCGGAACCGTTGGGGCCGGCGATGGTGATGATGGCACCGTCCAGCGGCATCGTCACGCGCTGGCAGTAGTCCCAGTGCAGCAGTTCGAGAGATTGGAGATGGAACATCAGAGCGTTTCGCTATCTTCTATGTGTTCTTCTATGTGTTCTTGCTCGGCCTCGCGCAGCCGCGCGATCGCGGCCGAGGCGACCGGGTCGGTCGAGCGGGCGAGCACGTCGCCCAGCGCGCCGTCGAGAATGCGCGGCGCCAGCGTGTCGTAGTCCAGCAGCAGGTCCAAGAGCGGCCCCTCGGCGATGTCCTCGCCGCGGCGCACGATGAAGCCGTTCCGCTCCAAGAGCTTCAGGTTGGTGTCCAGCCGCATCTTCTTGCCGAGCTGGTTGCCGAAGTCGGCCAGCAGGCTGCGGTAGGAGATCGTCGGCGAGACGCTGGCGGCCAGCGGCAGCGGCTTGTCGGTGGCGAACATCTCGCCCTGCCCTTCCTCGGCCGCATCGGCACGGGCCAGCTGGCGCTGGCGCTTGGGCAGCACGATCAGCGACCACAGCACCACCAGCAGCGCCACGCCGTCGCGCGGCAGGTCGAGGTTGTTGTTGGCCGCCAGGCCCGTCTCGCCGAACACGGCCACCTCGGCCGGGCGCAGCATCGCCAGGGTGATGTGGTCGGCGTAGAGGTTGTCGACCACGCGCATGCCCACGGCCGCGAGCCGCTCGTTCAGGCGCTGCCAGATGTCCTGGTCGATCAGCGCGCGGCGCACCAGCGAGTGGTTGCGCGGCAGCCAGCGGCGGGCCAGAAGCTGCGCCGCGAGCTGCGCAGCCTCGTCAAATCCGGAATTCATTGGTCTTGGTCCTCTCGCTCTTCGTGCTCGGCGCTGGTCGCGCGCAGCACGCCACGGCTCATCCACTTGATGTGTTCGTCGTCCACCTCGCCCTGCTCGGCCGACCACTGCACGCGCCAGGGTTGGCGCGCCATGTCGCCGGTGGCACCGGCCAGATGCTGGGCCTGCGGGTCGCCCAGCAGCGGCAGTAGCTGCGCGCGGTAGGACGCACGGGCATAGCTGCCGCCCAGCACGGCAGGAGCCAGGTCCTGCTCGACTTCGCCGGCCTCGCTCCAGCGCGACAGCAGCGCCTGCATCAGGTCCATCTCGGGCGGCAGCGACATCACGGCCAGCTCGCCGTCCGGCGCCGCCTGCGGCACCGGCAGCGCCTCCTGCTGCGGCGGCGCGGGGCGGTCGCGTTCGAACTCGGCCTCGGTGCTGTCCAGCAGTTCGTGCTGCGCCACCAGCACCGGATGCACGGGCCGGGAGAGCGCGCCCAGCGACAGGTTCTCCAGGAAATGCACGCCCTGCAGCCAGCGGCGCACGTCGGTCGTCGTGATGCCGGTCGAGCCCAGGGTGACGCGCTGGCGGTCGACCTGCTGCAGCGCGCGGTTGAACTGGCTCGCCATCGCCAGCAGCCGCGCCTGGGCCAGGCCCAGCTCGCGGGCCAGGCGCTCCAGCCGCGCATTGCCGTCGGTCTGCGCCTGCTCGATCACCGCGCGCAGCACCTCGCTGGCCCGTTCGACCAGCTTCAGCGCACGGCCGAAGCGCTGGCGCGCGCGCCGCAGGTGGAACTCGCTGCCACTGGCGATCGCGTCGGCGAACTCGTCGTACAGCCGCGAGAGCTGCGCCTGCAGGTGATGCAGCTGCGCCGGGTCCAGCGTGCCCATCTGGTGGGCACCGGCCACGTTGGCGAGCAGCGCAGCAAGATCCGAGTCCTGCTCCACGGCCTGGGTCAGCGGCGACAGCACGCCCATCACCCGCTGGGCCAGCGGCGTCACGCTGTACTGCTGGTTGCCGGCATCCCAGGCCAGCAGGTCTGCCTCGCGCAGGCGCTTCAGCACCAGCTCCAGGGCTTCCTCGCGCAGCACGTGGAAGTGGCGGTTCAGCGCGTCGCGCGGCACGCGCGAGTCGGGCAGCGCCATCAGCTCCATGAATACCCAGGTGCGCAGGCGCACCAGCGCGGCCGGGCCGTGGCACAGCGCGCGCAGCGCGTTCAGCAGCGGCTCGTTGCGCTCCAGCTGCCACCACAGCAGCGCCTCGGTGGGCGCGGAGCCCTCGCGGAAATAGTCTTCGAATCGCAGCTCGGCATCCTGCTCGGAGCCGGGCGCTGCGATGGCCTCTTGTTCGGTCATGGGCGGCGATTATCCCCGGGGCGGCGGCGACGCAATTCGACACAAAGCCGCCTCGGGCGGCACCTGCGCCGGCACTAAGCTGACGGCATGAATCACACCCGAAGGATGCATCCTCTCAGCTCGCTGGCCGTACTCGCCCTGCTTGCCGCCTGTTCCGCGACCCAGCCGCCCGCTCGCCCGCCCTCGTCCGCCCCGCGCCCCGAGCCGCAGGCCTCGGTCGACGCCAAGCGCCAGTCCGAGTTCGACCGCAGCCAGGACCGCTGGCACGGCGCGCCGGTGAAGGAGCTGGTCGCCAAGCTCGGCCAGCCGACGCTGAAGGCACACCAGGCGGACGGCCATGCGGTCTACGTCTACTCCAAGAGCACCAAGCTCAACGGCCCGACCGGGCCGATCGATTTCCGCTGCGTGGTGCGCTACGTGCTCGATGACAAGGGCGAACGTGTAATGGGTCACACGATCGAGGGTTGCTAGAACCGGCGGCCTGGGATGTACTGCTAACTGCAAATTTCGACGGAGTCCGCGTCTCATGCCATGGAACCGCCTCTCTTCGATGCTGCTGGTCCTACTCGCGCTGGCCAGCTCGCCCTTCACCGCTTCCGCGCAGCCGGAAGACTGGGCCTTGTGCGGCCAGGAGGGTGATGTCTGCCGATTCAGCGGGGGTGCGGAGCTGATGCTGCGCTTCGGCGCCAATGGCCACTACGCCTTCCGCATCACCCGCGACGACCAGCAGGCCTGCACGGCCAACGCCTTCGGCGTGGACCCGGCGCCCGATGCGCGCAAGCACTGCGACGTGTCCGTGAACTGGCGCCGCAACGACCGCTACCGCGGCTGGCAGGCAGCCGGCACGACGCAGGGCGAATGGACCGTCTGCGCCAACGAGGGCGACGTCTGCCGCGTGCCCGGCAACGCCGTCGTGCGCTACGGCGCAGACGGGCGCTACGCGGAGCGCAACACCGACCGCGACCTCGGCTGCAACAACGCGATGTTCGGCGACCCGATGGAAGGCGCGGCCAAGCAGTGCGCGTTCAAGCGTGTCGCCGCCGCGCCGCCCCGCGAAGCCTCCAACAAGCGCCGCAGCCTGCCCTGGGCACCCTGCGCCCGCGAGGGCGAACGCTGCGAGTTCCGCGGCCCGGCCATCGTGCGCTACGGCGTCACCGAGCGCTTCTTCTACGAAGAAGGCTACGACGGCATGCGCTGCGCCAACGAGAGCTTCGGCGAGGATCCCGCCCCCGGCCGCGAGAAGCACTGCGACATCCTGAAGATGAACTGAGTCGCGTCGCTGACACGACAAGCGTCTAGGATGGGGCATGAGCACTGCCCAAGCCTTCGACGCAATCATCATCGGTGCCGGCCAGGCTGGTTCCGCACTGGCTGAAAAACTCGGTGCCGCCGGCATGAAGGTGGCCGTGATCGAGCGCAAGCATTTCGGCGGCACCTGCGTCAACACCGGCTGCATGCCGACCAAGGCCCTGGTCGCCAGCGCCTATGCGGCCCACCTGGCGCGGCGCGCGTCGGACTTCGGCGTCAGCATCGGCGGCGAGGTCGGCATCGACATGCCGGCGGTGAAGGCGCGCAAGGACAAGGTGGCGCTGACGGCGCGCGGCAATGTCGAGAAGTGGCTGCGCGGCATGAAGGGCTGCACGGTGATCCAGGGCCATGCGCGCTTCGAGTCGCCGACCGAGCTGTCGGTCGCCACCGCGTCAGGCGAGCTGCGGCTGACGGCACCGAAGATCTTCATCAACGCAGGCGGCCGGGCGCTGCGGCCGGACATGCCCGGCATAGCCGCGGTGAAGACCTTGGACAACGTCTCGGTGCTGGAACTGGACCGCGTGCCGGAGCACCTGGTCATCGTCGGCGGCAGCTATATCGGGCTGGAGTTCGCGCAGATCTGGCGGCGCTTCGGCGCGCGAGTCACGGTCGTGGAGAAATCGCCGCGCCTGCTGGGCCGGGAAGACGAGGAAGTGTCGGCCGCGATCCAGGCGATTCTGGAGGCCGAGGGCATCGCCTTCCGGCTCTCGGCGGAGTGCATCAGCTTCAGGCCGCACGGCGAGCAGATCGGGGTCGGCGTCAACTGCGAGAACGGCGCGCCGGAAGTGATCGGCAGCGACGTGCTGTTGGCCGTCGGCCGCCGGCCGAACACCGACGACCTGCGGCTGGAGAAGGCCGGCATCACGCTCGACGAGCGCGGCTACATCCCGGTCAACGACGAGCTGGCCACGGCCGTCCCCGGCATCTGGGCGCTGGGCGACTGCAATGGCCGCGGCGCGTTCACGCACACGTCCTGGAACGACTTCGAGATCGTCGCGGCGAACCTGCTCGGCGAGGCGCCGCGGCGGGTCAGCGACCGGATCGACTGCTACGCCCTCTTCATCGACCCGCCGCTGGGCCGCGTCGGCATGACCGAGGCGCAGGCGCGCAAGGCCGGGCACAAGGTGCGCGTCGGAAGCCGGCCGATGAGCCGCGTCGGCCGGGCGGTCGAGAAAGGCGAGACGCTGGGGCTGATGAAGGTCGTCATCGATGCGGACAGCGACGCGTTGCTCGGCGCTGCGATCCTCGGTGTCGGCGGCGACGAGGCGGTGCACAGCGTGCTCGCCGCGATGGCGGCGCGGCAGACGGCGACCGGCCTCGCGCACACGGTGCTCATTCATCCGACCGTCGCCGAGCTGATTCCGACGGTGATCGGCGGCGCAAGCTGAATGGCGATCCATCGCGCTGCCGTCGGCCTGCAGACTCATGCCTTCGACGGCCTGCGCGAGCTACTCGCCAAGGCCTCACCGATCCGCTCCGGTGACCAGCTTGCCGGCATCGCCGCCGACAGCGCGGCCGAGCGGGTCGCCGCCTGCATGGCGCTGGCCGATCTGCCGCTGAAGCACTTCCTGAACGAAGCGCTGATTCCCTACGAAGAGGACGAGGTCACGCGGCTGATCGTCGACGGCCACGATACCGCCGCCTTCGCGCCGATCGCGCACCTCACCGTCGGCGGCCTGCGCGACTGGCTGCTCGCCGCCACGCCCGAGGCGCTGGCCGCACTCGCGCCGGGCCTGACGCCCGAGATCGTCGCCGCCGTCTCCAAGCTGATGCGCAACCAGGATCTGATCCTCGTCGCCAGCCGCTGCCGCGTCGTGACCCGCTTCCGCTCCACCTTGGGCTTACAGGGGCGTCTCGCCACTCGCCTGCAGCCCAACCATCCGACCGATGCGCCGGCCGGCATCGCCGCCAGCCTGCTCGACGGCCTGCTGATGGGCGCCGGCGACGCGGTGATCGGCATCAACCCGGCCAACGACAGCGTGCCGGCGCTGTGCCGGCTGCTGACGCTGCTCGATGAACTGATTCAAAGGCACGACATCCCCACGCAGTCCTGCGTGCTGGCCCATGTGACGAACACACTGCAGGCGATCGAGCTGGGCGCGCCGGTGGACCTGGTGTTCCAGTCGATCGCCGGCACCGAGGCTGCCAACCGCGGCTTCGGCATGGGCCTCGCGCTGCTCGATGAGGCACATGCGGCCGTGCAGTCGCTGGGCCGTGGCGGCGAGCACCTGATGTATTTCGAGACCGGCCAGGGCAGCGCCCTGTCGGCCAACGCGCATCACGGCGTGGACCAGCAGACGCTGGAGGCACGCGCCTACGCGGTCGCGCGGCGCTACCGGCCGCTGCTGGTGAACACCGTAGTCGGCTTCATCGGGCCGGAGTACCTGTACGACGGCAAGCAGATCACCCGCGCCGGGCTGGAGGACCACTTCTGCGGCAAGCTGCTGGGCCTGCCGATGGGCTGCGACATCTGCTACACGAACCATGCCGAGGCCGACCAGGACGACATGGACAACCTCGTCGTGCTGCTCGGCGCGGCGGGCCTGAACTTCATGATGGGCGTGCCCGGTGCGGACGACGTGATGCTGAACTATCAGAGCACCTCGTTCCACGACCAGCTCTTCGTGCGCCAGGTACTGGGCCTGCGGCGCGCGCCGGAATTCGAGGACTGGCTGCAGCGCGTGGGCATCGCCGACACCGCGGGCCGGCTCCTGCCCGGTGCGCAGCGCTTCGCGCTGGAGTTCCAGCAGCAGGTGCTGCCGTGATCTGGGAGCGCCTGCGTGGCCTCACTCCCGCCCGCATAGGGTTGGGCCGCAGCGGCGAAGCCGGCTTGCCGACGGCCGAGTGGCTGCGCTTCGCTGCCGCTCATGCGCAGGCGCGGGACGCGGTGCATACGCCGCTGGATGTCGATCTGCTAACGCGCGAATTGAGCGCAGCCGGCTGGCCCGCGCCGCTGATCGTGCGCAGCCGCGCCACCAGCCGGGCCGAGTACCTGCGCCGCCCGGACCTGGGTCGGCGGCTCGATCCGACCTGCACGTTGCCTGCCGGCGAGGTCGATCTCGCATTAATCCTGGCCGATGGCCTCTCGGCCGCCGCCGTGCAGGCCCATGCCGTTGAAGTCGCACAGGCCTTGCGCGCCACCCTGCCCTCGTTGACCCTGGCGCCACCGATCATCGCCACGCAGGCCCGCGTCGCGCTCGGCGACGAGATCGGCGAGCAACTCGGTGCTCGACTCGTGCTGGTGCTGATCGGCGAACGGCCCGGTCTCAGTTCACCGGACAGCCTGGGCGCCTACCTGACCTGGGCGCCGCGGCCGGGCCGCAGCGATGCCGAGCGCAACTGCGTCAGCAATATCCGCCCGGCCGGCCTGCCCGCGGACGATGCGGCGCGGCGCCTGGCCTGGCTGGTCGAGCAGTCGCTGCGCAGGGGGCTCAGCGGCGTGGCGCTGAAGGACGACAGCGCCAGCGCACTGTTGTCCTGACGCCTCAGCAGGGCGCACCGCGGCGTCATCTCGGTGTCAGAATCGGCTGGCGACGAGCCCGCGCGCAGGACCGTCCGGGCCCGGTGCATCCACTACAACCCCGTCAGCCAAGAAGAGAGAGACAACCAAATGCGAACTTCGTCCAAAGTCCTTGCCTCCACCCTGGTTCTCTTCGCCGCCCTCGCCGCCCATGCAGCGGATGCGCCTTCGTTGAAGGGCAAATGGACCGGTACGATCAACAACGCCAAGGGCGAGCCGGTCCAGGTCCAAATGACCGTCACCGATGCCACCCACGGCATCCTGCGCCTGGGTCAATCGGGCGGCTATGTCACCCGCGACGAGTGCCTGGACCGTGACATCCCGGTCGTCGTGACCGCACAGAGCGCCAGCGAACTGACGGTCGACATCAAGGGCGACTCGGTCCTGAAGGGCTGCATCAACGAGTCCGCCACGCTGAAGATCATCGACGCCAAGACCGTGCAGAGCACGCTGAAGGATGGCCGGACGATGACGCTCAACCGCAAGTAAGCGGCGCCTGAGCGGTATTTGAGTGCAGGGTCGGCCGCGCCGACCCTTGCAAGCTTTTGAACGCAGCGCTCAAGCCCACGCGTCTTTCAGGCGCGCCGGCCGTCCTAAGCTGTGATTCATGAGCACGAACACCACCTCCCGTCTCCCCGCCTACTTCCTCTCGCACGGCGGCGGCCCCTGGCCGTACATGGACGGCCCGTTCCGCGCCCACTTCACGCAGCTCGAAGCCTCGCTGAAGGCGATCCCGCAGGAACTGGGCGTGAAGCCCAAGGCGGTGCTGATGATCTCCGGCCACTGGGAAGAGCGCGACAGCTTTGCCGCGATGGCCTCGGCCAAGCCGCCGATGGTGTACGACTACGGCGGCTTCCCGGCACACACTTACAGCGTGGTCTACCCGGCCCCGGGCGACCCGGCGCTGGCCGAGCGTGTGCGCGGCCTGATCGCCGCTGCCGGCCTGCCGGCCAGCCTCGACGCCGAACGCGGCTACGACCACGGCGCGTTCACGACGATGTTCCCGATGTACCCGGACGCGGACGTGCCGGTGGTGCAGTTGTCGATGCTGTCGAACTACGACCCCGAGACGCATCTCGCGCTTGGCCGCGCCCTGGCGCCGCTGCGCGACGAAGGCGTGCTGATCGTCGGCAGCGGCCTCAGCTATCACAACCTGCGCGCCTTCGGGCCCGGCGCGAAATCGGCATCGAGCCAGTTCGATGCCTGGCTGCAGGATGCGCTGCTAAAGGCCTCGCCCGCCGAACGCAGCGAACTGCTGCGCCACTGGAGCGACGCGCCGGCCGCCCGCCAGGCCCATCCCCGCGAGGATCACCTGATCCCGCTGATGGTCGCCGTGGGCGCTGCCGAATCGGAAGCCGCCACCTGCATCTATCACGAGCCCGATTTCATGGGCGGCGTGACGGCATCGAGCTTCCGGTTCGGAGCGCTACCAGCCTGATCCCGGGATTCAGGCCCAGCCGCCGCCCAACGCCTTGATCAGCGCGATCGTCGACTGGTACTGGGCCGAGCGGACCTGCAACGCCTGCCGGCGCAGGGCCAGCTCGCTGCGGCGCGCGTCGAGCAGCTCCAGCTGACTCACCAGGCCGTTGCGATAGCGCGAGTCGGACAGGGCCAGCGCTCGCTCGGCCGAGGCCACCGCCTGCGCCTGCACCTTGGCCTGCTCGTCCAGCAGGCGCAGCGAGGACAACTGGTCCTCCACCTCCTTGAACGCGCCCAGCACCTGCTCGCGGTAGGCCGCGGCGGCGCCATCCAGCTGCGCCGCCGCGCCCTGCACGCCCGCCTCGCGGCGACCGCCGTCGAGCAGCGGCAGGTTCAGCAGCGCGTTGATGCCCCAGAGGCCCGCCGAGGTCTTGAACAGGTCGGACAGTTCCGGAGTGGCACCGCCGCCGGCGGCGGTCAACGACAAGGTCGGGAACCAAGCCTTCTGTGCGACGCCGAGGCGCGCCTGCGCGGCCTTCAGGCTCGCCTGCGCGGCGGCCACGTCGGGCCGACGTTCCAGCATCTGGCTGGGTACGCCGGCGGGCACGGACGGCAGCGTTTCGCTCCAGCGGCCCTCGGCGACGCTGAGGCCGCTCGGGAAGTCACCGACCAGCAGCGCCAGCACGTGTTCCAGCACCGCGCGGCGGCGGTCCAGTTCCAGTGACTGCGATTGCGTAGTTGCGACCTCGGTGCGCAGACGCGCCAGGTCCAGCTCGGCGATGTCGCCGGCGGCGTAGCGGCGCTCGGTCAGCTTCAGCGTGTCCTGGTAGGCGGCCACGGTTTCCTGCATCAGCGCGCGTTCGGCATCCAGCGCGCGCAACTCGAAGTAGCTCTGCGCCACGTCGGATTGCACCAGCAGCCGGGTCGACTGCAGCAAGGCCTCGCGGGCCTGGGCATCCAGCGCTGCGGCGTTGGTGGCGCCGCTCAAGCGGCCGACCACGTCGACCTCATAGGACGCGTCCAGGCGCAGCTGGTGCAAGGTGCCGGCCAGGGCCTGCGAGCGGTAGTAGTCGCCGCCCTGGCGGCCCGAGGCGGCGCTGATGCCCAGCTGCGGCATGCGAGCCGCATCGGTGTTGTGGAGCAGTGCGCGAGCCTCGGCCAGGCGGGCGCCGGCCTGCTGGATGCTGGTGTTGTGTTCCAGCGCCTGCTCGGTCAGCGCGTCGAGCTGCGGATCGGCGAAGGCCTTCCACCACTGCGTGCGCGAAACGGCGGCCGGGCTTTCGGTCTGCGGGCCCTTGAAGGCGGCGGGCACGGCGGGCATCGGATGCGGCTCGGGCACCGCGATGTTGGCGCAGCCGGCCAGCACGAGTGCCGCGGCCAGGGGGATCAATGCATGGAGCTTCATGATTTGTTGACTCCTTCTTGAATCATTCGTGGTTGTGACGCGGTGCCGCGGGCAGCGGGCGGGCATCTCCACCGGCGCCGTGCAGCGCATCGGCACCGGCAAAGGCCTCGACGTGCGGCTCCGCGCCATGCAGCTTCAGCGCCCGGTTGCCGGTCAGCGCGCGCAGCAGCACGTAGAACACCGGCGTCAGGAACAGGCCGAAGGCGGTCACGCCGATCATCCCGGCGAACACGGCCACGCCCATCGCGGCACGCATCTCCGAGCCGGCACCGTGCGACACCACCAGCGGGATCACGCCCATGATGAAAGCCATCGAGGTCATCAGGATCGGACGCAGGCGCAGGCGGGCGGCCTCGATCGCGGCCTCCAGCGGCTTGCGGCCGGCGAACTCCAGCTCACGGGCGAACTCGACGATCAGGATCGCGTTCTTCGCCGAGAGTCCCACCAGCACCATCAGCCCGATCTGGGTGAAGACGTTGTTGTCACCCTTGGTGAGCCACACGCCGGCCATCGCCGCCATCAGACCCATCGGCACGATCAGCAGGATCGCCAGCGGCAGAGTCAGGCTCTCGTACTGCGCGGCCAGCACCAGGAACACCAGCAGGATCGCCAGCGGGAAGACCCACAGCGCGGAATTGCCGGCCAGGATCTCCTGGTAGGTCAGCTCGGTCCACTCGTAGCTGATGCCCTTGGGCAGCGTCTCCGCGGCGATGCGCTTGATCGCGTCCTGCGCCTGGCCCGAGCTGAAGCCCGGGGCCGGGCCGCCGTTGATGTCGGCGGACAGGAAGCCGTTGTAGCGCATCGCGCGTTCCGGGCCGACCGAGTTCTGCACCGTCATCAGCGCGGACAGCGGCACCATCTCGCCCGAGGCCGAGCGCACCTTCAGCTGGCCGATGTCCTCGGCACGGGCGCGGAACGGCGCATCGGCCTGGACGCGCACGGAGTACGTGCGGCCGAACTTGTTGAAGTCGTTCACGTACAGGCTGCCGAGGTAGATCTGCATCGTGTCGAACACGTCGGTCACCGCCACGCCCAGTTGGCGCGCCTTGGTGCGGTCGATGTCGGCGTACAGCTGCGGCGTGTTGACCTGGTAGCTGCTGAACATGCCCGCCAGTTCCGGCGTCTTGTAGGCCTTGGCCATGAAGGCTTTCACGGCCTGGTCCAGCGCCTCGTAGCCGAGGCCGCCGCGGTCTTCCAACTGCAGCTTGAAGCCACCGGTCGTGCCGAGGCCCTGCACCGGCGGGGGCGGGAACATGACGATGAAGGCATCCTGGATCGCGCCGTACTGCTGGTTCAGCGAACCGGCGATCTCGCCCGCGGACAAGCCCTTGCCCGTGCGCTTGTCGAAGTCCTTCAGCGCCACGAAGACGATGCCGGAGTTGGAGCTGTTGGTGAAGCCGTTGATCGACAGGCCCGGGAAGGCGATGGCGTGCTCCACGCCCGGCGTCTTCGTCGTGATGTCGGTCATGCGGCGGATCACGTCCTCGGTGCGATCCAAGGTAGCGCCGTCAGGCAGCTGCGCGAAGCCGATCAGGTACTGCTTGTCCTGCGCGGGCACGAAGCCGCCGGGCACGGCCTTGAAGAGGCCGAAGGTCAGCACGATCAGGCCGGCATAGAGCACCAGCATCGGCGTCTTGCGACGGATCGCGCCCTGCACGCCGCCGCCATAGGCCTCGGAGCCGCGCTTGAACACGCGGTTGAAGCCGGCGAAGAAGCGGCCGAGCACCAAGTCCATGCCACGCGTCAGCGCGTCCTTGGGTGCGTCATGGCCCTTCAGCAGCAGCGCGGCGAGCGCGGGCGACAGGGTCAGCGAGTTGACGGCGGAGATCACCGTGGACATCGCGATCGTCAGCGCGAACTGGCGATAGAACTGGCCCGTCAGGCCGGTGATAAAGGCCAACGGCACGAACACGGCGACGAGCACCAGCGCGATCGCGATGATCGGGCCGGACACTTCGCGCATCGCACGGTAGGTGGCTTCACGCGGCGTCAGGCCCGCTTCGATGTTGCGCTCGACGTTCTCGACCACCACGATCGCATCGTCCACGACGATACCGATCGCCAGCACCAGGCCGAACAGGCTCAGCGCGTTGATCGAGAAGCCGAACAGGTGCATCACCGCGAAGGTGCCGACCACCGACACCGGCACGGCCAGCAGCGGGATGATCGACGCGCGCCAGGTCTGCAGGAACAGGATCACGACGACGACGACCAGCGCGATGGCTTCCAGCAGCGTGTGGATGACCGATTCGATCGAGGCACGCACGAACTGCGTCGGGTCGTACACGATGCTGTAGTCCACGCCCTCGGGCATGCCGGCCTTCAGCTCGGCCATCGTGGCGCGAACCTGGTCGGAGATCTGGATCGCGTTGGAGCCCGGCGCGGCGAAGATCGGCACGGCGACGGCGTCCTTGTTGTCCAGCAGCGAACGCAGCGCATAGCCAGAAGCACCCAGCTCGATGCGGCCCAGGTCGCCCAGGCGCGTGACGGCACCGCCGGCATCGGTCTTGACGATGATGTCGGCGAACTCTTCCTCGGTCGTCAGGCGGCCTTGCGCGTTGACGGACAGTTGCAGGTCCACACCTTGCAGGCCCGGCGAAGCGCCGACGACACCGGCCGCGGCCTGAATGTTCTGGCTGCGGATCGCGTTGACCACGTCATCGGCCGAGAGGCCGTGCTGCGCCACCTTTTGCGGGTCCAGCCAGATGCGCATCGCATAGTCGCCCGAGCCGAACAGCTGCACGTCGCCCACGCCCTGGAGCCGCGCGAGACGGTCCTTGACGTTGAGCACCGCGTAGTTGCGTAGGTAGGTCATGTCGTAGCGACCGTTCGGCGAGAGCAAGTGCACGACCATGGTCAGGTCGGGCGAGCTCTTGATCGTCGTGACGCCGAGGGTTCTCACCTCCTCCGGCAGGCGCGGCTCGGCTTGCGAGACGCGGTTCTGCACGAGCTGCTGCGCCTTGTCGGGGTCGGTGCCGAGCTTGAAGGTGACGGTCAGGGTCATCAGGCCGTCGGTGGTCGCCTGGCTGCTCATGTAGAGCATGCCTTCGACGCCGTTGAGCGACTCCTCGAGCGGCGTGGCCACCGTCTCGGCGATCACCTTCGGATTGGCGCCAGGGTAGTTGGCGCGAACGACCACCGACGGCGGCACGACCTCGGGGTACTCCGAAATGGGCAGGCCCTGCACGGCGATCAGGCCGGCCAGCACCATCAGCACCGAGATCACGCCGGCGAAGATCGGGCGGTCGATGAAGAATTTGGATAGATTCATGGCGATCTCTCTTTAGATCTTGTCGTCCGCCTTGGCCTTGGCGGCCTGGACTTCAGGCTTGGCGTCCATCGCGACCGAGCTCGGTGCCAGCAAGGCACCGGGCTGCACACGCTGCAGGCCGTTCACGACGATGCGCTCGGACGGCTTCAGGCCCGCGGTGACGACGCGCAGGCCGTTCACCGAGGCACCCAGCTTCACCTCGCGGTACTCGGCGTGGTTGTCGTTGCCGACGACCATCACGAAGCGCTTGCTCTGGTCGGTGCCGACCGCGCGCTCGTTGATCAGCAGCGCGGCGTGCTTGTTCACCTCGCCCATGCGCAGGCGGGCGAACTGGCCGGGCATCAGCGAGCCGTCCTTGTTGTCGAACACCGCGCGCACGCGCACCGTGCCGCTCTTGGCGTTGACTTGGTTGTCGATCAGCTGCAGCCGGCCTTCCAGCGGCGTGCCGTCCTGGCCCAAGGTGCCCATCTGCACCGGCACGCGGTCCAGCTTGCTGCGCTCGGCCAGCGCTCGGGCGACGACCTGCTCGTCGGCATCGAAGCTGGCGTAGATCGGGCTGACCGAGACCAGCGTCGTCAGCAGCGGCGCCGTGGGACCGGCGGCCACCTGGTTGCCGACGGTGATCTCCAGCTTGCCGGCGCGGCCGGAGACCGGTGCGCGCAGCTGCGTGTAGCTCAGGTTCAACTTGGCGGCCTGCAGGCTTGCTTGCGCGGCACGCAGGTTGGCATCGGCCTCGCGCTGGGCGTTGCTGCGCTCGTCGAACTCGCGCTGGGCGATCGCCTGCTCGTTCATCAGGCGCTGGGCGCGGGCGACGTCGCTGCCGGTGTAGGCAGCGCGCGCCTTGGCGGCGGCAACCTGCGCTTCGGCTCGGTCCACCTCGGCCTGGTAGGGCGCGGGATCCAGGCTGATCAGCAGGTCGCCCTGCTTGACCAACGCGCCTTCACGGAAGTGCACGCCCTGCACGGTGCCCGGCACGCGCGGACGCAGTTCCACGCGTTCGACCGCTTCCAGCCGGCCGGAGAACTCCTCCCAGGTCTGCACGTCGCTGGACTGCACGGTGGCGACGGAAACCGGCGTAGCCGGCGGCGTGGCGGGCGGACCAGCCTCGGCCGGCTCGGTGGCGAAGAGCGCATAGCCGGCAGCGGCCATGGCTGCCGTCAGTGCGGTGCCGGCGACCCAAAGGCGGCGGCTCGTTTGCGGAGTGATCGTGTGCGACATGATGTAGGAACTCCCGGTTGGATTTCTGAAGACAAAAGCGCGGCTCAACCCAGGCCGCGAACGGCAAGGCAGGAAGAAGCGGTAAGAAGGAAAAGGCGGTGCGGCGCGGCTAGCGCCTACACGGCGTCAGCGCCGACAGCGGCGATACTTCGACAACGAGACAGACGGGGCCATATCGAACTCCTCATTTTTTCGTAATGACCGTTACGGAATGCGAATGTAGTGGGCTTGCGTGACGTCGTCAAGACATTTATTATCGACCATTATGAAAATAGATCAGGCCGAGGCCTTCAAGCCCGCCAGAGCGCGTGGCCGGCCACTGTCCTTCGACCGAGACAAGGCGCTTGAGCAGGCCATGCACGTCTTCTGGCAGCGCGGCTACGAGGCCGCCTCGATCGCCGAGCTGACGAGCGCGATGGGCATCACCGCACCGAGCCTCTACACCGCCTTCGGTGACAAGGAACGCCTGTTCCTCGCCGCCATCGAGCGCTACGCCAACGGCCCGGCCGCTGGTTTCCCGCTCGCTCTCGAAGAAGAACCCACCGCCTACGCGGCCATCCGCCGCCTGCTGCTCGAAGCAGCCGAGGAACACACCCGCGACTGCCACCCCCGCGGTTGCATGATCGCGATGGCCGCCACCAACTGCACCGAGGCCTCCGCCCACATCCAGGCCGCACTGGCCAAGCGCCGCGAGGCCGGCATGACCGGCATCCGTTGCCGTATCGAATGCGGCATCAGCCGCGATGAGCTGCCGGCGGCCACCGACGCTGCCGCGCTTGCCAATTTCTACGCCACCGTCTACCGCGGCATGGCCCTGCAAGCCACCGATGGCGCCACCCGCGAAACCTTGATCGGCGTGGCCGAGGCGGCGATGCGTGCCTGGCCGGGCGAAGTACCGAAGAACAACTGACCGAAATGCTCGCTGCTCCATTGACGCTACTGTAGGTGTCGATGCGCATCGGGCGTTAGAGCGATCGTCGCCCGTCTTTGCCTGATTCTCGACAGAGCTTTCAGGCGCGGCGGAATGCGTTGCGCGATTCTCTCGACTGTTTGCACATTCCTCCGGCGCCGCTGCGCGAATGCTGCAATTGCGGCCGCCTGCCGCTAAGGTGACGCCCATGCTGACCGCCTTCAAGCGCCCCGAACCCGGTGATCGTTCGGCCGAGCAGATGCAGATCACCGTGATGCGCGCCGAACTGGCCGCGCAGATCGAGCGCCACAGCGGCGGGGTCGACGGCATCTGCGGCACGGCCATTCCGCAATTCAGCCTGGCCCGCCTGACCCAGGCGCCGCCGATGGGCCATGCCCTCCACCAGCCCGCGCTGTGCATCCTGGCCCAGGGCAGCAAGCGGCTGATGCTCAACGACGAAGTCTTCATCTACGACAGCGGCCACTACCTGGTCGTCTCGCAGAACCTGCCGGTGGCCGGCCACGTGATTTCGGCCTCGCAGGACGTGCCCTACCTTGGCCTGAAGCTTGAATTCGATGCCCGCGACATCGCCTCGCTGGTGCTGGAGTTGCGCGGGCTGGACGACACTCCCGCCGCCCGCCGTGCCCAGCGCGGCATGTTCACCGGCGAGCTGTCCGACACCCTGCTCGACGCCGTGCTGCGTCTGATGAAGCTGCTGGACACGCCCGAGGACATCCCGACCCTGGCACCGCTGTGCAAGCGCGAGATCCTCTACCGCCTGCTGCGTGCGCCGCAAGGCTGGCAGCTTGCGCAGATGGCGATCACCGACAGCCACAGCCAGCGCATCAGCCACGTGATCGGCCGGCTGCACCAGCGCTTCGACCAGGCGCTGGTGGTCGAGGAACTGGCGCGCGAGGCGCACATGAGCGTTTCCTCGCTGCACGCGCACTTCAAGGCGGTCACGGCGATGAGCCCGCTGCAGTTCCAGAAGCAGTTGCGCCTGCAGGAGGCGCGCCGGCTGATGCTGGCCGAGCACCTGGACGCCGGCATGGCCGGCCACCGCGTGGGCTACGAGAGCCAGTCGCAGTTCAACCGCGAGTACGCACGCTTCTTCGGCAACCCGCCGGCGCGCGACATCCGGCGACTGCGTGATGAGCAGCTCGGACTGAGCTGAAGAAGAGGGGCTAGTAGAGGTAGCCCCGCAGCGGCGTGAAGATCATGATGAAACCGAGCAGGTTCAGCGCGACGGTCAGCCAGAAGATCCGCGTGAACGTCACTTTGCTCGACTTGTGCCGCAGCAGTTGCCGCGCGGCCAAAGCGCCGGGCCATCCGCAGGCCAGTGCCAGCAGGTGCAGCGTGCGCTCGGAGACCCGCTGTGCATTGCGGCGCGCGGCGCGCTTGTCGCCCCAGTAGACGATGAAGGTCGCCAGGCTCATCGCCGAATAGGCGCCCCAGACCGCCGGCCGCATTGGCCACAGCATGTCCACCCCCAGGTAGAAGGCCGCGAAGGCGGGGATCAGCCAGAGCGTTGCACTGCCCTTGCCCTTGGGTCGGACCGGTGCGCTCGGTGGAACGACCACCGGTGCGACCCGCCGCACCTCCAGCGCCCGGCGCTTGCCCTGCCGGTCAGTGCCCGGCTCATAGCTGAAGACCTCACCCGCCCGCGGCCGGCCGGTGCTCAGCGCAAAGGCCTTGATGTGGACGAAGATCCTCGCCCCGCCCTCATCCGGCGTGATGAAGCCGTAGCCCTTGCCCTCGTCCCATTGGCTCAATCGTCCCTGCTCTCGCATGGGACCGGACTGTGCCACAGCGCTTCAGACGCAGATGTCGAGGTTCAGGCCGACCGGCGACGACACGACGCTGTAGGCGGAATCAGCCTCGCCGCCCAGCATGCGCTGGCGGATCTGGCGGATCTGGCTGGAAAGCGCATCGATCTGCGACTGGCCGGCGAGCGTCTTTGCCGACGGGCAGTTGACGCAATCGGCCAGCTTGTTCTCGATCTGCATCAGCTGGGCGTCCAGGGTCACGGGAATCCGGGCGATGGCCGCCTTGGCGGAGCCGGCCTTGCCTGCCGTCGTCGTGGCCAGCGCGGCGGCCGCGGCGTTCGGATCGTCCGGATTGGCGCCGGAGGGCGTGAACTGGGTCGTGTCGCCGCCCCCGAAGCCGCCGCCGATCGATGCATCACCCACAGACGACGACGGCACGACCACCGGCGCCGCGGGCGCAGGCGCGCTCACGGGCGTGACCGGGGTGATCGCGATCGTCGTCGAGGTGCTGATGGCGCTGAACATGGCGGCCTTGACTTCTCCTTGATCGTGTTTTCGTCAGCTCGCCTGCAGACTTGAGCACTTTTTTTACAGATTTTTGGCGAGCCCCTCAAGGATCGGGCAATCGGGCCGCTCGTCGCCGTGGCAACCCTCGACCAGATGGGCCAGCGTCGCCTTCATCTGCTGGAGTTCGCGCAGCTTGGCGTCCAGGCGGGCCATATGGGCCTCGGCCAGCGCCTTGACCTGCCGGCTCGGGCGTTCGCGGTCCTGCCAGAGGGCCAGCAGGTCGCGGATCTGCTCGATCGAGAAGCCCAGCTCGCGCGACTGGCGGATGAAGCGCAGCGTGCTCAGCTCCCGCTCGCCGTACTGCCGGTAGCCCGAATCGGTCCGCGCCGGCCCCGGAAACAGGCCCACGCCTTCGTAGTGCCGGATCATCTTGGCGGAAACGCCGGTCATCAGGGATGCCTCGCCAATGTTCATCGCTCACTCCTCGTCCTCGTTTCGACCGAACGCCTCAGCAGCAGCGCATTGGCCACGACGCTGACGCTGCTGAACGCCATCGCCGCGCCGGCCACCACCGGGCTCAGCAGGCCGAAGGCGGCCAGCGGGATGCCCAGTACGTTGTACGCGAAGGCCCAGACGAGGTTCTGGCGGATCTTGGCCGTCGTCCGGCGGGAGATCTCGATCGCCTCGGCCACCAGTTGCAGGTCGCCGCGCATCAGGCTGATGCCGGCCGCCTCGGTCGCCACGTCGGCGCCGCCGGCCATTGCGATACCGCAGGATGCCGCCGCCAGCGCCGGGCCGTCGTTCAGGCCGTCGCCGACGAAGCCGATCCGTTCACCGGCCTCGCGCAGCTTGCCGATCGCTGCGGCCTTGTCGGCGGGCAGCAGCCGGGCTCGCCATTCCGTGATGCCCAGCGTCGCGGCCACGGCGCGGGCGGCGCCCTCGTTGTCGCCAGTCAGCATCAGCGTGCGGACGCCCAGCGCGTGCAGTTGCTCCAGTGCCGGCTTGGCCGAGGGCTTGAGGGTGTCGCCAAAGGCCAGCAGGCCGAGAACCGCCGAACCTTCGCGCAGCAGCCAGGAAATGGTCATGCCCTCGCCCTCCAGACGACGGGCTTCGGCGGACAGCGCCGGATCCGGCTCGATGGACGCCTCTTCCAGCAGTCGCGTGCTGCCCAGGGCGAGCCGCCGACCATCGACCCGCGCCTCGACGCCTCGACCCGGCAAGGCCCTGGTCTCCTGCGCCGACGGGATGACCAGCGATTCGACCCGAGCCTGGGCAAGCAGCGCCAGCGCGAGCGGATGGCTGCTGTGCTGCTGCAGGGCGGCCGCATCGGCCAACAGCGCGAGGCGCTCGACACCGGCCGCGGGAACCAGGGCTTGCAGCGTCGGCCGCCCTTCGGTCAGCGTGCCGGTCTTGTCGAAAGCGATGAGCTTCAGGCCGTGCGCGATCTCCAGCGCTTCGGCGTCGCGGATCAGGATGCCGCGGCGGGCGGCGACGCCGGTGCCAGCCAGCAGCGCCGCCGGCGTCGCCAGGCCCAGCGCGCAGGGGCAGGCGATCACCAGCACCGCCACCGCGTTGACCAGCGCCGTCTCCAGTGGGCTGCGGGCGAGCATCCAGGCGGCGAAGGTCAGCAACGCGATCACCAGGACGACAGGCACAAAGACTGCACTGACCTGGTCGACCAAGCGCTGGATCGGCGCCTTGCCGGCCTGCGCGGACTCGACCAGCCGGATGATCCGCTCCAGCGAGCTTAGCGCGCCGAGCGCGGTCGCGCGAACGACCAGCAGCCCCTCGGCGTTCAGCGCTCCGCCGATCACCCGTTCGCCGACCGCCTTCGCCACCGGCAGGCTCTCGCCGGTGATCAGCGACTCATCGACATGGCTGGCGCCTTCGACGATCTCGCCGTCGACGGCGATCCGGTCGCCCGGGCGGACAACGATCCGATCACCCAACCGCAACTGGGCCAGCGGGACATCCTGCTCGCTGCCATCCTCGCGACGCACCCGTGCCGTGCTGGGCCGCAAGGCATTCAGCGCGCGGATCGCATCGCCGGCCTGGCGCTTGGCGCGCGCCTCCAGCCACTTGCCCAGCAGCACCAGCGTGATGACGACAGACGAGGCCTCGAAATAGAGCTTGTGATCGGCGCCGCGCACCAGCAGCTCATAGACCGAGAGCCCGTAGGCCGCCGAGGTGCCCAGCGCCACCAGCAGGTCCATATTGCCGCTGCGCGCCTTCAACGCCGCCCAGCCCGCCCTGTAAAAACGCGCGCCGAGCCAGAACTGCACCGGCGTGGCGAGCAGCCACTGCAGCCCGCCGGGCAGCATCCACATCCGCCCGAAAAGCTCGGCCAGCATCGGCAACAACAAGGGCGCGCTGAGCAGCGCACCCGCCAGCACGGGCCAGCCCGAGGGCAGGCGGGGCGGCAGCCGCTCCGCCTGCGGCTCGCTCGCCTGATAGCCCGCCTTCTCGACGGCGCCGATCAAGGTGCCGACGGCCACGCCCGGTGGCGCCTCGATGCTCGCTCGCTCGGTCGCGAGGTTCACCGCTGCCTCGCTGACGCCGGGCACCTTGCGCAAGGCTTTCTCGACACGGCCGGCGCAAGCGGCGCAGGTCATGCCTTCGATCTGCAGTTCGATTGTCATGGCCTCATTGTCAACCTTGACATCATGGCAAGGTCCACAATGAGGTCATCCCTTCTTCTTTCGAACCTCCGGAAACCATCATGACGATCGCCTTTGAAATCCAGGACATGAGCTGTGGCCACTGCGTGCGCGCGATCACCGAAGCCGTGAAGGCGCTCGACCCGGCCGCCCAGGTCGCCGTGGACCTCGGCACGAAGCGGGTGCAGATCGAGACCGCCGCCGCCCAACCTGATGCTGTGGGCGACGCGATCCGCGAGGCGGGCTACACGCCGGTCCCGGCCTGATCCTTCGCCGATGTTCCAGGCTGGCTTGACGATGCCAGCCTCCACCAACGCCCAAGGCTCGGCCGCCCTGCCCGCTCCCAGAATGCGGGCATGACGACGACAACCCACAACCCCTACTGGCGGCGCAATCTCGCGGTCTGCATGGTCGGTTCGTTCACGACCATCGTGGCGATGACCTTGCTGCTGCCCTTTCTGCCGCTTTATGTCGAGCAGCTGGGCGTCAAGGATCCGGCGGCGATCGTCCAATGGTCGGGCGCAGCCTTCGGCGCCACCTTCTTCAGTGCCGCGCTGTGCGCGCCACTGTGGGGGCGGCTGGCGGACCGCTACGGCCGCAAGCTGATGCTGATCCGGGCGAGCCTGGGCATGTCGGTGGCGATGGCGCTGATCGGCGTGGCGCAGAGCGCCTGGCAATTGGTGGCGCTGCGGCTGCTGGCGGGACTGCTGGGCGGCTACGCCTCGGGCTCGACGGTGCTGGTCGCAACGCAGACGCCCAAGGACCGCACCGGCTGGGCGCTGGGCACGCTGGCCTCGGCCGTGATGGCGGGCAACCTGGTCGGCCCGCTGCTGGGCGGCGTGATGCCGCCGCTGATCGGCATCCGCGCCACCTTCTTCGCGGCGGGCGCGGTGATCTTCGTCGCCTTCCTCGCCACCGCCCTGCTCATTCGCGAGGACCATCGGCCGCCAGCGCCCAAGGCAAAGGGCGAAGCCGTGGGTTGGGCATCCATCCCGGACACGCGGCCGCTGACCGCCATGCTCCTGACCGGCATGCTGCTGATGCTGGCGAACATGTCGATCGAGCCGATCATCACCGTCTACGTGGCGCAGTTGGTGCCCGATCCGGCGCAGGTGACGATGACGGCGGGCGTCGTCATGTCGGCCGCCGCGCTGGGCAGCATCCTTTCGGCCTCGCGCCTGGGCAAGCTGGCGGACCGGGTCGGCCACTGGAACGTGATCGTCATCTGCCTGGCCGCTGCCGCATTGCTGCTGGTGCCGCAGGCGCTGGTCACGGCCGGCTGGCAACTGGTCGCGCTTCGCTTCCTGATGGGTCTGGCGCTGGGCGGGCTGCTGCCTTGCGTCGCCAGCGTGATCCGGCACCGCGTGCCGGAGGGCATGGCTGGCCAGATGCTCGGCTGGTCGACGTCCGCGCAGTACACGGGCCAGGTCGTCGGGCCGCTGCTGGGCGGCTTCGTCGGCGGCCACATCGGCATGCGCGCGGTGTTCTGGGGCACCTGCCTGCTGATGGCCGGCGGTGCGGCGTGGAACTGGCGCGTGAAGACGTAAAAAAGCCCGCTGACGCGGGCTCTTTCTGATCAGCGGCCGAAACCGCTGCGGCGCGGGCCGCCGGTCGGCGGGCCGCTGCGCTTGGGACCACGGTCGTTGCCGTTGTCGAAGCGCGGACGGTCGCTGAAGGACGGACGGCGATCGCCGCCGTTGCCGTTGTTCTCGAAGCGCGGGCGGTCGCCCTGGCCTTCGAAACGCGGGCGATCGCCGAAGGCCGGACGATCCTGGCGCGGCGCGAAGCCACGGTTCTCGTGGTGATGGCCGTGCGGCTTGCGCTCGAAGTGCTGCGGACGGCCTTCGAAAGCACCACCACGCGGCTCGTTGCCGCCGCGCGGCGCGAAGCCTTCGTTGTTGCCGCCTTCGCGGGCGAAGGGCTTGCCGGCATCGCGGTTGAAGCGCTCGCCGTCGCCGTTGAAGCGGTTGCCACCGCCCTGGAACTTGCTGTTGCCGCCGCCGAAGCCGCCGCCACGCTTGAAGCCGCCACCACCGAAGCCACCGCCACGGCGGTCATCGAAACCCTGGCCCGCGGGGCGCGGCGGGAAGATGCGCGGTTCCTGCGTCTTCGGCTCGAGGCCGGCGACCTGGGCCACCGGGATCTGCTGCGTCGTGAACTGCTGGATGCGGCGGATCATCGACACGTCTTCGCGGCAGGCGATCGTGATCGCCAGGCCTTCGCGGCCCGCGCGGCCGGTGCGGCCGATGCGGTGAACGTAGTCCTCGGCCTTCATCGGCAGGCCGTAGTTGACGACGTGCGAGATCGTCGGCACGTCGATGCCGCGGGCTGCGACGTCGGTGGCGACCAGCACCTTCACTTCCTTGCGGCGCAGTGCCATCAGCACGCGGTTGCGGCGGCCTTGCGGCATGCCGCCGTGCAGCGGAGCCACAGCGTGGCCGATGTCCTGCAGGCGCTCGGCCAGCCAGTCGGCATCGCGCTGCGTGCTGGTGAAGACGACGGCCTGGTCGACATCGCCGCCGGCCAGGATGCTTTCCAGCAGCTGGTCGCGGTGGTTGTAGTTGTCGGCCCAGTGCAGGCGCTGGGTGATGTTCTCGTGCGTGTCGGTGTGACCCGAGACGTCAACGCGCAGCGGATCGCGCAGCAGGTCTTGCGCCAGGCGGCCGACGTGGCCCGCGAAGGTGGCGCTGAACATCACGGTCTGGCGTTCGGCCGGGGTCTTGTCGGCGATGAACTTGATGTCGTCGATGAAGCCCATGTCCAGCATGCGGTCGGCTTCGTCGAGCACCAGCATCTGCACGTTGTCGAGCACGCACTTGCCGGACTGGATGTGGTCCATCAGGCGGCCCGGCGTGGCGATCAGGATGTCCAGCGGCGCGGTGAGCTGCTTGATCTGCAGCGGGTAAGGCATGCCGCCCAGCACCGTGCAGATGCGCAGGCCCGGCACATGGCGGCCGTAGGTCTGCGCGGCCTTGGCGACCTGCTGGGCAAGTTCGCGGGTCGGGGCCAGCACGAGCACGCGCGGGCCGTAGTTCTTGCCGCGCGGACGGGCGGCGTCGGCCTGGCGGGCGGCCAGGATCTTGTCCAGCGCGGGCAGCACGAAGGCAGCGGTCTTGCCGGAGCCGGTGCGCGAGGAACCCATCAGGTCCACGCCCTTCAGCGCGGCGGGAATGGCTTGCGCCTGGATTTCGGTGGCGGTCTCATAACCAGCGTCCTTGACGGAGCGGACGAGGGCTTCGTGCAGGCCCAGATTCTCGAAACTCATTTCAATTTTCTTTCAGTGAAGCCATGCCCCGTCGCCCGGAAAACGGGAGACGAAGACACGCACCCGCCTCGCAGGATCGCTGCGAGAACGAGTCAGTAAAGTCGCTGGGAGATCTAAGGCCCTTATCGCGCGCCAGGAATGCCAAGCTCTAAGCTAGGCGCGGCGCCGGTGGAACTTCAGTCAAAGCGACGGCATCGCCGCCGACCGAACCACGAGGGATGTTCAGATTGCCCGAAAGAGGTGGGCATGAACGAGGTCAGAGGAGACGAACGAAACGGTGGTTCATTTCCACCGAAGCTGCGATTCTAGCACTCTAGGGTTTTTACTAGCAAGCTTTGTCTCAATATTTTCATATTGAGTCAGTGCAGCAGTTCGGCGTCGACCCAGCCGCGCAGGCTGTTGATGAAGGCCAGGCCCTCGGCGCGTTCCAGGTCGCGAACAAGAATCCGACCCTGGCGCAGCCGGCCCTGCGCCAGCAATTCGTCACGCAGCACGCCCGGCAGCAAGCCGCAGCTTGCCGGCGGCGTGATCCACCAGCCGTTCAGCTTGACGGCGATGTTGCCGAACGTGCATTCGGTCAGCTCGCCGGCCTGGTTCCACAGCAGCACATCGAAAGCGCCTTCGGGCTTGGCATCGGCGAAGGGCTGATAGATCTTGCGCCGGGTCGTCTTGTGCTGCAGGAATTCGGCGGCGGGGCCTTCGGTGTCGATCGGCTTCTTCGCCAGCGCGAGCCGCACGACGCTCGGCGTCGCGGGCGAGGGCAGGCATTGCAGCGCGATTTCGCCGGTGGCGGAGACGGTGAGCCGGACCCGGTGCTGGCCGTCCGGATGCTGCAGTGCGAGTTCGGCCAGCGCGTCGCGCACCGCGCCGAGCTGCAGCTTGAGGCCGAAGTGCCGGGCGGTGCGCTGCAGCCGCCCCAGGTGCCCGGCCAGGCGGATGAAGTCACCATCCTGCAGTCGCAACGTTTCCAGCGCTGCGATCGGCTGCTGCGCGCGCAACAGGAATCGCGTCTTCGCGCGCCATTCAGCCACCTCGGCGGCCGGCGCGGAATCGAGCGTGATCGCGCTGCCGATGCCGCAGCGCAGGGCGGCACCCTCTTCCATCTCCACCGTGCGGATCGGCACGTTGAAGGTCGCGATGCCGCCCGGCTGCAAAACGCCCAAGGCACCGCAATACCAGCCGCGCGCCTCGGGTTCCAGTTCCTCGATGATCTGCATCGCCCTCACCTTCGGCGCACCAGTCACCGAGCCGCAGGGGAACAGCGCGGCGAACACGTCGCTGAGCCGCAGGCCGGGCTGGCCGACCGCGGTGACGGTAGAGGTCATCTGCCAGACCGTCGGCAGCGCGTGCAACTCGAACAGCCGCGGCACGCGCACCGAGCCGATCTTCGCGACCCGGCCGATGTCGTTGCGCAGCAGGTCGACGATCATCAGGTTCTCGGCCCGCTCCTTGATGCTGGTGCGCAGATAAGCCTGGGCAGCCTCGTCCTCGACCCGGTCGCGCCCGCGAGCCGCCGTGCCCTTCATCGGCTGGGCGGCGAGCAGCCAGGTGCGCTCGGTGTCGGGCAGCGGGCGCCAGTCGAAGAACAGCTCGGGCGAGACGCTCAGCGCACCGGCCTCGCGCAGGAACAGCGAGAAGCCGCCCGGCTGGTTCTGGTGCAGCGCGAGGAACAGCTCGGCCGGGTCGGCCGCCTGCAAGTCGGCGCGCAGCCGGGTCGTCAGGTTCACCTGATAGCAGTCGCCGGCGCGGATGTACTCGCGGATGCGTTCGATCTGGGCGCATTCACGCGCGTCGGACTGCACGTCGCGCCAATCGCTGGTCAGCTGAGCCGAAGCGTTAGCAGATACAGATACCGGCCAGGCTTCCGGCGGCTTCTCGTAGACGGCGAATTCGGCCAGCGGCAGCATGCTCGCGTGGCCCGCCAACGCCGGATCGAATGCATGGGCTGCCTCGTAGCGCAGACCGCCCAGCACCCAGGCGCCGGCACGACTGGCCTGCTGTGCCTCGTCGATCACCGCCCGCAGTTCATCGGCACGATGCGCCCGCAGCCAGCATGCCGGCGGCTCGTAGTAGGCACCGCGGACACGCTCGCCGTCCTCGCGGGCCAGCGGATGACGAGGAAAGTCGAAGGCCGCCCAGAGCATCTTTTTTTACAGGGAGAGGAAGTGCTCGCGGTAGTAGGCCAGCTCGTCGATCGACTCGTGGATGTCAGCCATCGCCGTGTGTGCCTGCGCCTTCTTGAAGCCGGCCATGATGCCGGGCTTCCAGCGCTTGGCCAGTTCCTTCAGCGTGGACACGTCGAGGTTGCGGTAGTGGAAGAAGGACTCCAGCTTGGGCATGTAGTTGGCGAGGAAGCGGCGGTCCTGGCAGATGCTGTTGCCGCACATCGGCGACTTGCCGGCCGGCACGTACTGCTTCAGGAAGGCGATCGTCGCCTCGACGGCCTCATCTTCGTTGACCGTGGAGGCCTTGACGCGATCGATCAGGCCGCTCTTGCCGTGGGTGCCCTTGTTCCACGCGTCCATCTTGTCCAGCGTCTCGTCGCTCTGGTGGATGGCGAACACGGGGCCTTCGATACGGACCGTCAGCTGCGGATCGGTGACGACGACACCGATCTCGATGATGCGGTCGGTCTCCGGGTACAGGCCGGTCATTTCCAGGTCGATCCAGATCAGGTTGTCGGGGCTCGGCGCGAGTGTCGTCATGGGTCAGGCTTTCGGGAGAAATGAATCGGTGCGATTGTCGCAGCCCTACACTTCGCGGATGAGTTTCCTGCCCCCCGTCAATCCGAGCGTGCTGAGTCTGGCCTTCGCCGCCGCGCTGCTGCTGTCGCTGCTGGCCAAGTTCTGGCTGAGCAGCCGGCAGATCCGCCACGTCGCGCAGCACCGCGGCGACGTGCCACCGGCCTTCGCCGGCACCGTCCCGCTCACCGCCCACCAGAAAGCGGCCGACTACACGATCGCCCGCGGCCGCTTCGGCATGCTCAGCCTGGCCTTCAGCTCCGCCGTGCTGCTCGGCTGGACCCTGCTCGGCGGGCTGGATGCGCTGAACCAATGGGTGCTCAATGCCACGCTGCCCTGGGGCGCGATGGCCTACCAGCTCTGCCTGCTGACTGCGTTCGCGCTGATCGGTGGCCTGCTGGACCTGCCCTTCGAGTTGTACAGCACCTTCCGCATCGAGCAGCGCTTCGGCTTCAACAAGATGACGCCCAGGCTCTACCTGATGGACACCCTGAAGGGCCTCGTCGTCGGCGCCGTCATCGGCCTGCCGATCGCCGCGCTGATCCTGTGGCTGATGGGCAGCGCCGGCAGCACCTGGTGGCTGTGGGCCTGGGGCGCCTGGATGGCGTTCAACCTGCTGATCCTGGTGCTATACCCGACCGTGATCGCACCGCTGTTCAACAAGTTCGAGCCGCTGCCCGACGAGGGCCTGAAGGCACGCGTCGAAGGCCTGATGCAGCGCTGCGGCTTCGCCGCCAAGGGCCTGTTCGTGATGGATGGCAGCCGGCGCTCGGCACACGGCAACGCCTACTTCACCGGCTTCGGCCCGGCCAAGCGTGTCGTCTTCTTCGACACCTTGCTGGAGCGCCTGAACGGCGCCGAAGTCGAAGCGGTGTTGGCCCACGAGCTGGGCCACTTCAAGCACAAGCACGTGCTCAAGCGCATGGTCACGATGTTCGCGATCAGCCTGGCGGGCTTCGCGCTGCTGGGCTGGCTGTCGAGCCAGGTCGGCTTCTATGCTGCGTTCTCGGTGCGGCCGAACATGGCGGCGCCGAACGACGCGCTGGCGCTGCTGCTGTTCATGCTGGTCGTGCCGGCCTTTGGCTTCTTCTTCACGCCGCTGGCCAGCCGCATGTCGCGCAAGGACGAGTTCCAGGCCGACGCCTACGCCTGCGCCCAATCGAGCGGCGCCGACCTGGCCGCCGCGCTCTTGAAGCTGCATGAGGACAACGCGGGCACGCTGACGCCCGACCCGGTCTACGCCCGCTTCTACTACTCGCACCCACCTGCCAGCGAACGGCTGGCTGCCATCCAGGCCCTATGACGATGAACCTGCTGATCGCCCAGTGCTCGCCGCAACGCGAGGCACTGTCGAACCCCGACGATTGGCTGGCGCAAGTGCCTGGCTGGTTACCTGATCCGGAAAACAAGCTGATCGCCCGCCGCTTCGCCTTCGCCAACTTCTACCAGACGATGGCCTTCGTCGACGCGGTCGCCGACATCGCCCATGCGCAAGACCATCACCCCGAGATGATGGTGAGCTTCGACGCCTGCACCGTCAGCTTCACGACCCACAGCGCCGGCGGCCTGACGATCAACGACTTCATCTGCGCCGCACAGGTCAGCGCCCTGCCCGAAGCGGCCGCTGAATGACGAAGTTCAATGCGCTGGACCTGGGACTCGTCGTCCGCGGCCACGGCCGCCACTACATCGTCGAGGACAGCGACGGCCGGCGCTTCGTCTGCCATCCGCGCGGCAAGAAGAGCGATTGCGTCGTCGGCGATCAGGTCCGCTGGGCACCTGCGGGTGACGGCGAAGGCGTGATCGAAGCGGTCGAGCCGCGCCGCAACCTGCTGTTCCGCCAGGACGAGTGGAAGACCAAGAGCTTCGCCGCCAACCTGGACCAGTTGATGGTGCTGGTGGCCGTCGAACCGGTCTTCAGCGAGAGCCAGCTGACCCGATCGCTGATCGCCGCCGAGCAGGCCGGCATCGCCACGACGATCGCGCTGAACAAGACCGACCTGCCCGGCGCCAACGCCGCACGCGAACGTCTGGCGCCGTACCGCGCAATGGGCATGCATCTGATGGAGCTGGCGCTGAAGGCCGATCCGCAGGCATCCCGCGCGCAGTTGCTGCCCTGGTTGTCGGGCAAGCGCACCCTGGTCCTCGGCCCCAGCGGCACGGGCAAGAGCACGCTGATCAACCTGCTGGTGCCCGATGCCAAGGCCCAGGTCGGCGACATCTCCGTGGCGCTGAACTCCGGCCGCCACACGACGACGACGACCCAGTGGTACTGGGTGGACCCGGCCGCGCGCGAGACGGCGCTGATCGATTCACCCGGCTTCCAGGAATTCGGCCTGCACCAGATCGGCCCGCAGGAGCTGCCGCTGCTGATGCCTGACTTGCGCGCCCATGCGGACCACTGCAAGTTCTACAACTGCACCCACCAGCACGAGCCGGGCTGCGGCGTGCGCGAAGCGGTTGAGCAGGGCCTGATCAGCCCCACGCGCTACCGGATCTACGGAGAGATCCTGGCCCAGTTGACTGCACCGAAGCGCTGGTGACTGCGCTCAGTGATCCAGGCGCGCGCGGGTGTCAGGCACCTCGCGCACCTCGACGTCGACCACCTCGCCCGCGTCACGCGGCCGGATGTTCGCCCGCCGGCCGGCATTGAAGCGGGCACCGCCGCCGTAGGCCTGCGCGAACCGGGATGCCATGTTGACGGTCGGCCGGCGCCCGCGCAGCAGGCTCCAAAGCGTCAGGCCCAGCACCGTCATCAGCGCCACGGCCAGCAGGCCCAGCACGAAGAACAGGCCGATCACGCCCAGCACGATGCGGACGACGAAGGAAACGAGTGCGGAGATCATTCGGTACTACTTTCTGTCGGGTCTCTGGATTTCAAGCCTAGCCTCGGCCCACGAACGGCATCTTGGTCGCCATCACGGTCATGAACTGCACATTGGCCGACAACGGCAGCTCGGCCATGTAGAGCACCGAGCTCGCCACGTGCGCCACGTCCATCGTCGCCTCGACGGCGATCTCGCCATTGGCCTGGCGCACGCCCTGGGTCATCGGCAGCGCCATCTCGGTGAGCGCATTGCCGATGTCGATCTGGCCGCAGGCGATATCGAAGGGCCGGCCGTCCAGCGACAAGGTCTTCGTCAGCCCGGTGATCGCATGCTTGGTGGCCGTGTACGGTGCCGAGTTCGGCCGCGGCGCGTGGGCCGAGATCGAGCCGTTGTTGATGATGCGGCCGCCGCGTGGCGACTGGTTCTTCATCATCCGGAACGCCCCCTGGGCGCACAGGAAGCTGGCCGTCAGGTTCACGTCGACGACGTTCTGCCACTGGGCCGGGGTCAGTTCGTCGAACGGCACCGGCGGCGCGCTACTGCCGGCATTGTTGAACAGCACATCGAGGCGCCCGAAGGCGGCCTTCACCCGGTCGAATAGCGTGGCCACCGCCTCGGGCTTCGTCACGTCGCAGGGCAGCACCAGCGCGCGGTCCGGGCGCGCGGCGGCCGTCTGCATCAGCGGCTCCTCGCGGCGGCCGACCAGCGCGACCAGATAGTCGGCCTTCATCAGCGCCTGGGCGGCGGCACGGCCGATGCCGGTGCCGGCACCGGTCACGAGAGCGAATTTCCTGGCGTTCGTCATCCGTTCATCATAGACAAGCCGGAGGGGCTCAATACTGCAGCGCGGGGACGACGTAGGCGACGCGCTTGAGCTGCGCCGCCTTGCCCTCGGCCGCAGCCACCATCGGAGCATCCGGTGCGCGGCGGCCTTCGACAACGACCGTCGGCAGCTTCACGGCCTTCACCGCCTTGCCGGTCACAACGACGCTGGGCAGCCGCTCCACCTTCATCGGCGCCGCTTCGGCCTTGCCGGCCGCCAGCAGCGCGCCGGCGCCAAGCAGCAGGGATGCGAACGCCACCGCGCCGAAGCGCTTGTGGGCGGTGTAGCGGTCATAGCAGTAGACGGTAGTGGCGTTGCTCATGTCGACCTCCTCGGGTGTCGCGGACAAGAACGCTGCCCGCTGCATGGACGTGAATGTGCGTCGGCATAACTCGTTAGCCGAGCGGATTGCGACAAGCTGCTGGGAACAGCCGATGAATCGCAATCCGCGGCGACGAAGCGCGACGGGGGTTTTGGCCTTGCGGGATAATCCCGCCCGTCCCGCGTCAACCCGTGAATTCCATGAGCACCACGATCCGCTACGCCGATTTCGTCGACAGCATTGCCGGCGCCCTCCAGTACATCAGCTACTACCACCCCGCTGACTACATCCAGCACCTGGCCCGTGCCTACGAGCGCGAGCAGAGCGCCGCCGCCAAGGATGCGATCGCGCAGATCCTGACCAACTCGAAGATGTGCGCCGAAGGCCGCCGTCCGATCTGCCAGGACACCGGCATCGTCAACGTGTTCCTGAAGATCGGCATGGATTGCCGCTTCCCGGACTTCCCCGGCTCGATCGAGGAGGCCGTCAACGAAGGTGTGCGCCAGGCGTACAACCATCCGGACAACAAGCTGCGTGCCTCGGTGCTGGACGATCCGCTGTTCACCCGCAAGAACACCAAGGACAACACACCCGCCGTCATCAGCATGAACCTGGTGCCGGGCAACACGGTGGACGTGATGGTCGCGGCCAAGGGCGGCGGCTCCGAGAACAAGAGCAAGTTCGTGATGATGAATCCGAACGATTCGCTGGTGGACTGGGTGCTGAAGACGGTGCCGACGATGGGCGCCGGCTGGTGTCCGCCGGGCATGCTGGGCATCGGCGTCGGCGGCACGGCCGAGAAGGCGATGCTGATGGCGAAGGAGTCCTTGATGGACGACATCGACATGTACGAGCTGCTGGACCGCGGCCCGCAGAACAAGCTGGAAGAGCTGCGCATCGAGTTGTACGAAAAGGTCAACGCGCTGGGCATCGGCGCCCAGGGCCTGGGCGGCCTGACGACGGTGCTCGACGTCAAGATCAAGACCTACCCGACCCACGCGGCTTCCAAGCCCGTGGCCATGATCCCCAACTGCGCCGCCACCCGCCACGCGCACTTCGTGCTCGACGGCTCCGGCCCGAGCTATCTCGAAGCGCCGAGCCTGGACCTGTGGCCGGACGTGAAGTGGGCGCCCGACTACAACAAGAGCAAGCGCGTCGACCTGAACACGCTGACCCGCGAAGAGATCGCCGGCTGGAAGGCCGGCGACACGCTGCTGCTGAACGGCAAGATGCTGACCGGCCGCGATGCCGCGCACAAGCGCATCGCCGACATGCTCGCCAAGGGCGAGAAGCTGCCGGTGGACTTCACCAATCGCGCGATCTACTACGTCGGCCCGGTCGATCCGGTGCGCGATGAAGTGGTGGGCCCGGCCGGCCCAACGACGGCCACCCGCATGGACGGCTTCACCCGCATGATGCTGGAGAAGACCGGCCTGACCGTGATGATCGGCAAGTCCGAGCGCGGTCCGGTCGCCGTCGAAGCGATACGCGACAACAAGGCCGCTTACCTGATGGCCGTCGGCGGCGCCGCCTACCTGGTGTCCAAGGCTATCAAGGCCGCGCCGGTCCTGGCCTTCGAAGACCTGGGCATGGAAGCGATCTACGAGTTCGACGTCGTCGACATGCCCGTCACCGTGGCCGTGGACTCCAGCGGCACCAACGCCCACACCACCGGCCCGGCCGAGTGGAAGGAGCGCATCGCTTCGGGCAAGGCGGTGAAGATCCCGGTCGCCGCGGCTTGATCAACTAAGCCACACCCAGCCGCTGGAACAGCGCCGGCAGTTCGTCGGCGTCCAGCGGCTCGGCATACAGGGAGCCCTGCGCTTCATCGCAGTGCAGTTCCTTCAGGACCTCACGCTGCGCCGTGGTCTCCACGCCCTCGGCCAGCACGCCGAGCCAGACCGCATGGCCCATGCGGATGATCATCTCGGCGATGTGCCGATCCTGCGGGTCGGTGTCCAGGCCCTGGATGAACACCCGGTCGATCTTCAGCCGGTTGACCGGCAGATGGCGCAACTGACCCAACGACGAATAGCCGGTGCCGAAGTCGTCGATCGCGATCTGCACGCCCATGTCCCGCAGCTGGCGCAGCCGGCCGCTGCCGGACGCCATGTCCTCGGTCACCATCGTCTCGGTGACCTCCAGCTCCAGCTCACCCGGCGCCGCGCCGTGCTGCAGCAGCGACCTGCGGACGAAGTCGACAAAGCTGTCGTCCTCGATGATCTGGCGCGTCGATAGATTCACCGCCATCCGCACGCGCCAGCCCTGCTCGCGCCACCGCCGCTGCTGCGCGAGCGCCGTGTCCAGCACCCATCGGCCCAGCGGCTGCATCAGGCCGGCGCTGTCGGCCACGTCGATGAACTGCTCCGGCGCCACAACCTGCTCGCCATCGCGCCAGCGCAGCAGCGCCTCGACGCCCACCACGCGCCCGGTGGCCAGGCTGAGCTGCGGCTGGTACAGCAGGAAGAAAGCCTGCTCCTCGATCGCTCGATGCACCCTTGCGCCGAGATGCTGACGCAGCCTCAGCGAAGCGCTCATCGAGTCCTCGAACAGCATGACCCCGCCGGGCCGGTCCTGCCTGGCCTTCTTCAGCGCGATGCCCGCATTGCCGATGACGGTGCTCGGGTTGATCGCGCCCGCCTGGAACAGGGTGGCGCCCATCGTGGCGCCGACGGCGACATAGGCGCCGCCGACAGGAAGCGTGCTCTTCAAGTCGGCGCAGACGCGTTGCAGCCTGTCGAGCGCCGCGGCGCTGTCCGCGACCGACATCAGCACGCCGAACACGTTGCCGCCGGCCCGGGCCACGAAGTCGATGCCGTCAAAGCGGCTCAGCTCGCGGCCGACGTGGCGCAGCAACTGGTCACCGATCTCGCGGCCCAGGCTCTCGTTGACCGATTCGAAGTTATCGATATCCACCAGGCCCAGCACATGGCTGCGCGCCGGGTCCAAACCATCGGACATGTGGCGAACCAGCGTGAGGACGTTCGGCAAGCCGGTGAGCGGGTCGACGAACGCGAGGCCTTGCCGGCTCTCGCGCAGCGCCATGATCTGCTGGTACGCGCGCAGCGCGGCGCTCAGCGAGGTCTGCAACTGCTCGCCGGTCGTGTACGACTTTTCCTTGTAGTCGTTGATGTCGTAGTCCTGGATCACGCTGATGTCGGGCACATAGCCGGGCTGGCCGGTGCGCAGGATCAGCCGGATCTCGCCGTTCTTCAGTTCGCCGCGGATGTGGGCCACCAGATCCAGCCCGGCGGACTCGGTCTCCATCACCACGTCGAGCAGCACGCAGGCGATGCCGGGATGACGGGCCAGCACCTCCTGGGCCTCGGCGGCGGTGTACGCATTCAGGAAGGCGACGGCGCGGCCGGTGAAGCGGAAGTCGCGCAGCGCGAACTGGGTCGCGAGGTGGATGGTCGGGTCGTCGTCGACGATCAACACGGACCAGGGATCGCCGGGCGCTTCCGGCTCCGGTGCCTCGTCGTCGTCCGCGAGGACCAGGAACTCGTCTTCGTCCGCGCCGTCTGCTGTCATCGTCCCCGCCTTCGCTGTGCGAACGATTCTGGCAGCAAAGCCTGCTGCGGGACAATCGCGTCCATGAACGATCTGCGACTCCAGGCCCTGGCCGCGCTGTGCGAAGCGGAGCCCTCCGCCAAGGCCGAACAGGCACGCGCGCTCCATGCGGCGGCGGCCGATCTGCCGCTGGATGCAGGCCGCCACATCGAGCGGCCGAGCGGCGTGCCGGGCCGGCCCGAGCGCCCGCGTCTGGTACCCACGCTGCAGGTGCCCAAGCGCTCGCCGTTCACGACCGAGGGCCGCGCGGCGCTGCTGCATGCGATCGCGCACATCGAGTTCAACGCGATTAACCTGGCGCTCGATGCCGTCTGGCGTTTCGAAGGCATGCCCGCCGAGTTCTATCTCGACTGGATCCGCGTCGCCGGCGAGGAGGCGCTGCACTTCACGCTGCTGCACGAGCACCTGCAAGGTCTAGGCTTCCGCTACGGCGACTTCGACGCGCACGACGGCCTCTGGACCATGGCCGAACGCACCGCCGGCGACGTGCTCGCCCGCATGGCCCTGGTGCCGCGCACGCTGGAGGCGCGCGGCCTGGACGCGACGCCGCCGCTGCAGGCCAAGCTGGCGCGGGCCGGCGACACGCGGGCGGTGGAGATCCTCGACATCATCCTGCGTGACGAGGTCGGCCATGTGCGGATCGGCAATCGCTGGTACCGGGAGCTGTGCAGGCAGCGCGGCCTCGACCCGATCGCGCTCTATCCGGAACTGGTGGCCCGCTACGAAGCGCCGCGGCTGCGGCCGCCGTTCAATCTCGAGGCGCGCGAGCTGGCGGGCTTCAGCCCCGAGGAACTCGCCTACCTCGGCGCTTGAAGGACAATCGCGGGCTCTCCTGAAAGCCGCATTCCGTGACCCGCATCCAAGCCAACCTGCTGCTGCTCGCCATCTCGCTGATCTGGGGCTCGGCCTTCGTCGCCCAGAGCCACGGCATGGCCGACGTCGGCCCGATGCTGTTCACCGGCGTACGCTTCCTGCTCGGCGCCGCCGTAGTGGCGCCGCTCGCGTGGGCCGAGCGTCGCAAGCTCGCCGGCCACGGCCGCACGCTCACGCGCCGCGACGGCCTGACGATCGCCGGCCTGGGCCTCCTGATCACCGCGGGCGCGGCCATGCAGCAGATCGGGCTCGTCTCCACCTCGATCACCAACGCCGGCTTCCTGACGGCGCTGTACGTGCCGCTGGTGCCCGTGCTGTCCTGGCTGCTGCTGAATCAGCTGCCGCACTGGTCGGTGTGGCCTGGTGCACTGGCCTGCCTGGTCGGCGCCTTTCTGTTGTCGGGCGCGCAGGAACTGAACATCGGCCCGGGCGACCTGTGGGTGATCGCCTCCGCTCTGCCCTGGGCGCTGCACGTGCTGGTCGTCGGCCGCGTGGCCGACCGGATGGCTGCGCCGTTCACCGTCGCCTGCGGGCAGTTCCTCGTCTGCGGCCTCGTGTCGATGGCGATCGCGTTGGGCACCGAGCCGCTGAGCCTGGCCGGTCTGCGCGGCGCCGCTTGGCCCATCGTCTACACCGGCGTGATGTCGGTGGCCATCGCGTACACCGGTCAGGTCATTGCGCAGCGTTACGCGCAGGCGGCCGACGCGGCCATCATCCTGTCCTCCGAGACACTCTTCACCGCCGTGTTCGGCTACCTGCTGATGGGCGACCGGCTCGACGACGCCGGCCTGTTCGGCTGTAGCCTGATCCTGGCTGCGATGCTCGCAGTCCAGCTTCTGCCGCTGCTGCCCGGCCGTAGACTGCAGGCTTCATAGCGAATCAGGAGACCGCCCGTGAGCACCGCACTCGACGCCTATTGGATGCCCTTCACGGCGAACCGCCAGTTCAAGCAGTCGCCGCGCCTGCTGACCCGCGCCGAGGGCATGCACTACATCGACGACCAGGGCCGCCAGGTGCTCGACGGCGCCGCCGGCCTGTGGTGCGTCAACGCCGGCCACAACCGGCCGAAGATCGTCCAGGCGATCCAGCAGCAGGCGGCCGAACTCGACTACGCGCCGCCGTTCCAGATGGGCCACCCGAAGGCTTTCGAGCTGGCCGAGCGCCTGGTAAAGCTGCTGCCCGAGGAACTGACCAAGGTCTTCTACACGAACTCCGGCTCCGAAGCGGTGGAGACCGCGCTGAAGATGGCCATCGCCTACCACCGCGCGCGCGGCGAGGGCCAGCGCACCCGGCTGATCGGCCGCGAGCGTGGCTACCACGGCGTGAACTTCGGCGGCATCTCGGTCGGCGGCATCAGCACCAACCGCAAGATGTTCGGCACGATGCTCGGCGGCGTCGACCACATCCGCCACACGCATGACCTGGCACGCAACGCCTTCTCGATCGGCCTGCCCGCGTACGGCGCCGAGTTCGCCGACGACCTGGAGCGCGTGATCGCGCTGCACGACGCCTCGACCATCGCCGCCGTCATCGTCGAGCCGGTCGCCGGCTCCACCGGCGTGCTGATCCCGCCGCAAGGCTATCTGCAGCGCCTGCGCGAGATCTGTGACCGCCACGGCATCCTCTTGATCTTCGACGAGGTCATCACCGGCTTCGGCCGCACCGGCTCGCCGTTCGCGGCGCAGACCTTCGGCGTCGTACCGGACCTGATGACGGTAGCCAAGGGCCTCACGAACGGCTGCGTGCCGATGGGCGCCGTGTTCGCGCGCCAATCGGTGCACGACGTGTTCATGAACGGGCCCGAGCACCTGATCGAGTTCTTCCACGGCTACACCTACTCGGCCCACCCGCTGGCCTGCGCCGCCGCGCTGGGCACGCTGGACACCTACGAGGAAGACGGGTTGCTGACCCGCGCCGCCGAGATGGAAGGCTACTTCGCCGAGCAGTTGCACTCGCTGAAGGGCGAGCCGAACGTGATCGACGTGCGCAACGTCGGCCTGGTCGGCGGCGTGGAACTCACGCCCATCGCTGGCGAGCCGGCCAAGCGCGGCTTCGCCGCCTTCCTCGACTGCTGGAACCAGGGCGTGCTGATCCGCACCACCGGCGACACGATCGCACTGTCGCCACCGCTGATCATCGCCCGCGACCAGATCGACCAGTTGATCGGCGCGATCCGGACGGCTCTCAGGCGACTTTGAAGACGCGGACGAGTGCCGTGAGGCGCTCGGCCTGAGTGTTCAGGCTCTGTGCGGCGGCGGTGCTCTCCTCCACCAGCGCGGCGTTCTGCTGCGTCACCTCGTCGAGCTGACCCACGGCTTGAGAGACCTGCTGCAGGCCACCGCTCTGCTCCTGCGTGGCGTTGGAGATGTCGTGGATCAGCCCTGAGACGCGCTGCACCTCCGCCACCAGCGAGCTCATCGTCTGGCCGGCCTGCTGGACCTGGCGGGTGCCGCTGTCCACCTTCTCGACGTTCTCGGCGATCAGTTGCTTGATCTCGCGCGCCGCCTGCGCGCTGCGCTGGGCCAGCGAGCGGACTTCGCTGGCCACGACCGCGAAGCCGCGTCCCTGCTCGCCGGCACGCGCCGCCTCCACCGCGGCGTTCAGCGCGAGGATGTTGGTCTGGAAGGCGATGCCGTCGATGACGGACGTGATGTCCGCGATCTTGCTGCTCTGCGCGCTGATCGACTCCATCGTCTGCACGACATCGCCGACGGCCCGGCCGCCCTGCGCCGCGGCGCTGCTGGCAGCACTCGCTAGCTGCGTCGCCTGCTGCGCGGCCTCGGCGTTCTGCTGGACGGTGGAGGTCAGCTGCGCCATCGACGCGGCCGTTTGCTGCAGGCTCGCCGCCTGGCTCTCGGTGCGGTTGGACAGGTCGTGGTTGCCGGCAGCAATCTCGCCGGAAGCCATCGCGATCGAGCCGGCCGCGCCGTTGACGTCGGCCACCAGCAAGCGCAGCGAATCGCGAGTGCGCAGCAGCGCCGACATCAGGCTGCCGCCATCGCCCTGCTGCACCGGCACGGCCACGACCAGGTCGCCGGCCGCCACGCGTTCGAGCACGTCGCGGGCCAGCGCGGGGTCGCCGCCCAGCTCGCGCCGCATCGTCGCGCGCAGGTTGATGACGAAGCCGATGCAGACCACGATCGTCGCCAGCACCAGCACGATCACCCAGCCGCGCGCCGTGCTCATCGCCGCGCCGGCGCGGGCGCGCGCGACGTCCTTCTCGGCATTGGTGGCCTTCTTCATGTCGAGCAGTTGGGCCCGCAGGTCGCGCCAGGTCGGCGTCTCCTTCTTGTTCACCGCCTCGGTCGCGCCCGCGGTGTCGCCGGCCTTGACGAACTTCAGCACTGCGTCCTGTGCCTCGGCCAGCTTGCCGCGCGCCGCTTCCATCGCACGCAGCTGTTCCTGCTGGGCCGGTGTGGCGGCGGCGCGGGCTTCCTCGGCGGCCTTGTCGTAGCCTTTGATGGCGTTCTCGAGGTTCTCGTAGGCCTTCTTGTTGGACGGGTCCAGCACCGTGTTGCGCAGTGCCTGGCCCATCTGCAGGCCCTGGGCGTACATCTCGTTGGTGGCGGCGGCCAGTGAATCCTCGTGGGCGAAGTAGTCGCCGAGCTGGCGGTCCATGCCGACGGTGCCCAGGCAGACCACCGTTCCCAGGACCGCCGCCAGCACGGCCGGCACGGCCAGCGAAACCATCACCCTCTGCGTGAACCTCATATGCCCTCCCCTGAGCCTTGTCGATTGTTCGAGCCGATGCTAAGGGTCCCGATACCGCTTGAATCAGGAGTTAGGGCAACGCGGCCGCGGAGTTCAGGGCATATTTCCGGATGTATTCGTGCCCGTCGCCTTCGAGGCCAGCATCGAACCGAGCAGTGCGTCGACCAAGGTGCCGCCGGAGCTTCCACCGCCCGCCACCATCACCTCCGGCACCAGCTTCAGCCCGGCGCGGCCGAAGGCCTCGGCAACCTGGATGCTCGCGTAGTTGCCGGCGCCGACCGCGTTGGTCTTCAGCTGCACGACCACAGCCTCGGCCTCGCCGACCTGGCGGATCACCGTCGCCTCGGCCTCGCCGTTGACGCGCGTCACGCGGGCATCGGCATCGGCATTGATCGTCTTCGAGCGTGCCATGCCCTCGGCCGCGTGGACCGAGGCTTCGGCATCGAAGCGGGCGATGGCCACCTTGCGCTCGGCGGCGACGACCTGCGGCTGTGTGTCCGCCAGCGCCTTGGCCTGCTCCAGCTTCTGCCGCTCGGTCTGCGCCTGCTGCTGGGTGACGAAGGTGGCCTTCTGCGTCTCGGCAACCTTGCGGTCGGTCAGCGGCTTCATCAGTTCTTCCGGCGGGTTGATGTCGCCGATCAGCGTCTCCACCGCGCCGACGTTGTACTGCGCCAGCGCCGCAGCGATCGCGGCCTTGGCCTGAGCCTGGCGCTCGGAGCGGCTGCTGAGGAAGTCGATCACGTCGGACTTCTGCGCGGCGTTGCGGAAGTAGTTGCCGATCGTCGGCTCCAGCACCTGCGTGACCAGGGCATCCATGCTGCCGAAGCGCGCGATCACGCGCGGCGCGTCGTTGCGCGGGATGTGGATGATCTGCGAGACGTCGAGGTTGTACGAGAAGCCGTCGGACGAGCGGACCTTGATCGTGCAGAGCTTGGCATCCAGGTTGTGGGCCTCGGTGCGGCCGGTGGCCCAGTTCAGCACGACATTGGCCGTCGGCACGATCTTGACCTTGTGCGTGTGCGGATTGATCGGGTACATGCCGGGGTCCAGCGGTTCGACCCAGACGCCTTTCTCGCCGCGCGCCACCAGGTTGCCGTGGCGGAAGTCCTCGCCGGTCACGTCGCGGCCCTCGCGGCCGACATAGGCGACGACGACGCCGACATTGGCGATCGGCACGTTCGTCTGCTCCACCATCTCGACGACGGCGAACTTCGGGTTGATGAAGTAGCGGCCGGACAGCAGCACCTGCTCCTGCAGGCCCTTGTTGCCGCCGTTGTCGACGAAGCGCTGTGGATCCTGGAACAGGTTGTGGCCGGGCACTTCGGGGCCGGCGATCTCGCCGGTGGCCAGCGGCCGGCCCTCGCGCGTGGTCACGATGCCGATGCGGCCTTCGGGCACGTCGGTGACGTCCGCCAACTCGATCTTGAACAGCATCGGGTTGATGCGGTAGGTGCCCTGCGGGACGATGGCCATCTGTGGGCCGCGCTCGCCGCCGCCGTCGATGAAGGCGCGGGCATCCTGGAAGGAATCGCAGTCGACCTGGCGGCCGATCACGCGGCCCTCGGCCAGCGGGCGGCCATCGCGTGCCTCGACGATGCCGATCTTGCCTGCGCCGATCACCGTCATCGCCACCGTGCTCACCTTGAACACCAGCGGGTTGATACGCCAGGTGCCCGGCGGGATCAGCGCCATCTGCGCGCCGCGCTCGCCATGGCCTTCGAGGAAGGCGACGGCATCCTGGAAGTCGTCGCACGCGACCTGACGGCCGAGGATTCGGCCGTCCGGCAGCACGCGGCCATCACAGCTTTCCACCACGCCGACCTCACCGGTCGGGATCACCAGCTGCGGCACGATGTTGATCTCGTACTGCCAGGGCCACAGGCCCATGTAGAGCCCCGGCGCCAAGGTGGCGGCCTGGATGCCGGCCTCGCCGCGTAGCGCGACGATCTTGCCCGGCGGCAGCTGGCGATGCTCGCCGAACAGCACGAACTTCTTGACCACGGTGCCGATCGAGTCGTCCGGCACGATGTAGATGCCCAAGAGCCTCAGCACCCGCTTGTAGAAGACGATCAGCAGGACGAGGACGAAGAAATCGATGAACCAGCCGAAGTAGCTGCCGATGAAGACTGACGCTGTATCCATGGGGAGGCGGAGCCGGGTCCGCTTGCCTGTTGAGGTGCGGTCAGCCTATCCAGCGCCTCGTTAGGAAAGCATCAGGATGCCGGCGGCGCCGCCTCGACCTTGGCTTCGGGCGGCACGGCCTCGGTGATGTGGTGCATCACCCGCTGCGGGAACGGGATGTCGATGCCCAGCCCGTTGAGCGTGCGCAGAATCGCCAGGTTCACGTCCGACTTGACGCCGCCGGTACCGTTCTCGGGATCGGCGATCCAGAAGTAGACGGTCAGCTCCAGCCCGTCGGCTGCGAAGTTGCTGAGTTGCACCGAGGGGCCCGGATCGGCCAGCACGCGCTTGCAGGTCTTGACCACGTCTACGAGCTGGGGGATCAGCACGTCCAGGTCGGTGCCATAGGCCACCTGCACGACGGTGCTCACCGACACGCGCGGATCGGCCAGCGAGCTGTTCTCCACCCGCTGCGTGATCAGCATCTCGTTGGGTACCACCGACTCCTTGCCGCCCAGCGAGCGGATCACCGTGTAGCGGGTCTTGATGTCGCTGATGCGGCCCTCGAAGTTGTCCACCTTGACCATGTCGCCGATGCGCAGCGAGCGCTCGGCCAGGATCACGAAGCCCGACACGTAGTTCGAGGCCAGCTTCTGCAGGCCGAAGCCGATGCCCACGCCCACCGCGCCGCCCAGCACGCCCAGCGCCGTGAGGTCCACGCCGGCGGCCGAGAGCGAGAACATCAGGCCGATGAACAGCAGCGAGGCCCGCGTCACGTTGACGGCGATCTTGCGCAGCGACAGGTCCAGCGCATTGCTGCGCAGCAGGCGCGCCTCGACCGCGGAGGAGACCCACAGCGCCAGCACCAGCACAACCAGCGCGGTCAACGCGCCCTGCAGCAGGTCCAGCACGGTGACGTGCGCATTGCCGACCTTGAAGCGCACGTCGTCCAGGCTGTCCATCAGGACCGGCAGCACGCCGGTGACCCACAGGATGGAGCCGATCCACGCGATCCAGGAGACGCTGCGCTCGACAAGCTTGATGATCTTGGAGCTGGGCAGCCCCGCGCGCAGCACGCGCACCGTCAGCCGGATCACGACCAGCGCGATCAGCACCGGGATCACCAGCTTGAAGACCGCCGGCGCCACGCCCAGCCGCGGCAGCACCGGCCGCGCGGCCAGCGCCAGCAGCAGCGAGAGCACCGGGAACAGCACGCCGTCGAAGACATTGCGGCCGAACATCACCGGCATCGGGTGCGCACCGTTGTGCGCCTCGGTCGCGCGCTTCAGGCGCCAGACGATCAGCCAGGCCAGGCCCATCACGACCAGCAACAGACCGATCTCGGTCAGCGCGGCGGGTTTCAGCAGAGCGGCGCCGAGCGCCTCGAGTTCATCCTGGTTGAGCGGCTTGTCCATTCGTCCTGTGAGGTACTGCGGGTGAGGCAGACCTTACCAGACGCGCACGTTCAGATTCCCGCGAGTACGCGTAGGTGCACGCCGACGCTGCGGGCCAGCGCGGCCAGGTTGTAGCCGCCTTCGAGCGAGGAGACGATACGGCCCTTGGCATGGCGCTGCGCCACGTCCTTGATGCGCCAGGTGATCCACTCGTAATCGGCTTCGACGAGGCCCAACTGGCCGAGATCGTCGTCGCGGTGCGCGTCGAAGCCGGCGGAGATGAAGATCATCTCGGGCTTGAAGGCCTCCAGCGCCGGCATCCACTCGGCCTCGATCATTTCGCGGATTTCGCCGCCGCGCGTGTAGGGCGGGACCGGCACGTTGACCATGTTGTCGCCCAGCGGCCGCGTGCCCGAGTACGGGTAGAGCGGGTTCTGGAAGATGCTGACCATCAGCACCCGCTCGTCGTTGGCGATGATGTCCTCGGTGCCGTTGCCGTGGTGGACGTCGAAATCGATGATCGCCACACGCTTGAGCCCGCGCACGTCCAGCGCGTGACGCGCCGCGACGGCCACGTTGTTGAAGAAGCAAAAGCCCATCGCCTGGTCGCGCGTGGCGTGGTGGCCCGGCGGGCGCACGGCGCAGAAGGCGTTCTCCGCCTTGCCGTCGAGCACCAGGTCAGTCGCCTTCACGGCGGCGCCGGCGGCGCGCATCACGGCCGCCTGCGTACCTGGGGAGGCGAAGGTGTCGGGATCGATCGCGCGGGTCTCGCCGAAGTCGGCGCATTCGTGCATCAGCCCGGAGATGCTGTCGATGTAGAGCTTGCTGTGCGCGCGCTCCACGTCGGCCAAGTCCACCAGCGGCGCCTCGTGCCGCTCCAGCGCCACGTCGATGCCGCTGGCGATCAGCCAGTCCTCGATCGCTGCCAGGCGCTGCGGGCACTCGGGGTGGCCGCGGCCCATGTCGTGCTGATGGCAGTCGGGATGGCTGATGTAGGCGGTGGGCATGTCTCGCTCCGGGGGGACGGGCTGTCGTTTTGCGCTATGGTCGCCGGATGGAGCAGCAACATCACGGCATATTGACGCGGCAGCTGGCGGACCTGCAGCGCCAGATTAGCACGATCATCAAGGGCAAGCCGGCGCAGATCCGCGACTGCGTCGCCTGCCTGATCGCCGGCGGCCACCTGCTGATCGAGGACCTGCCCGGCGTCGGCAAGACCACGCTGGCGCACGCGCTGGCGATCTCGATGGGACTGAAGTTCTCGCGGCTGCAGTTCACCGCGGACCTGATGCCTTCCGACCTGGTGGGCGTGTCCGTCTACGAGCGCGAGCAGGCGGGCTTCGTCTTCCACCCGGGCCCCGTGTTCGCCCAGGTGCTGCTGGCCGACGAGATCAACCGCGCCGGCCCGAAGACGCAGAGCGCGCTGCTGGAAGCGATGGAGGAGAACCAGGTCAGCATCGACGGCGTGAGCCACGCGCTGCCGCAACCCTTCTTCGTGATCGCGACGCAGAACCCCAGCGAGCAGCTCGGCACCTACCCGCTGCCCGAATCGCAGTTGGACCGCTTTCTGATGCGGATCTCGCTCGGCTACCCGGATGCCGTGGCCGAGCGCGAGTTGCTGGCGGGCCAGGACAGCCGGGAGGCGTTGCGCGAGCTGCAGCCGGTGATGCAGGCGGGCGAACTGCTGGCCGCGCAGCAGGCGGTGCGCGGCATCCATGCCTCAGCCGCGCTGCTGGACTACCTGCAGGCGCTGATCGCGGCAACGCGCTCGGGCCAGTGGTTCGTCGAGGGCCTGAGCCCGCGTGCCGGCCTGGCCGTGCTGCGTGCCGCGCGGGCGCTGGCGCTGCTGCAGGGCCGCGATTTCGTCTCGCCGGACGACGTGCAGGCGATCCTGCCGCAGACGATCGCGCACCGCCTGCGGCCGAGGGCTGGCGCTGGCCGCGGCTCGCGTGAGCAGGTGCGCGCGATGATCGAAGCCATCCCGCTTCCATGAAAGGTCCGCGGGCCCGCTGGCAGGCCTGGCTCGACGCCCGGCACAAGCCGAGCGACGTCCACGAGATGGGCCAGCGCAACATCTACATCGTGCCCAGTCGCCCGGGCTTCTTCTTCTGCCTGGTGCTGGCCGTGCTGCTGCTTGCCTCGATCAACGACCAGCTGAGTCTGGGCTACATGCTCACCTTCCTGCTCGCGGGGGCAGGTCTTGCCTCGATGCAGACCACGCACGGCAACCTGCGCGGCCTGAACCTGGACCTGCGGGAGCCGGTGCCGGTCTACGCCGGCGACGATGTGCAGCTGGAGGTACGCCTGCACAACCCCGGCCGGGCGCGCTTCGGTATCGGCATTCATGTGCTCGGCGGCAAGGCGGACGAGATCGCCTGGACCGATGTGCCGGCGCAGGGCCATGCGCTGCTCGCGCTGCGCTACCCGTCTGCGGCCCGCGGGCACCAGCCGATCCCGACCTTGCAGATCATCACCCGCTTTCCGCTGGGTCTGTTCCGTGCCTGGAGCATCTGGCGACCGGCCGCCAAGGTCTGGGTCTATCCGCAGCCCGAGGTGCCGGCCGCGCCCTTCCCGATGCAGGCGGCAGACGAGGGCGACGAGGCCGTTTCCGCCATCCCGGCCGGCCTCGCACAGCAGGGCCAGGACTTCGAGGGTGTACGCCTGTACCGGCGCGGCGACACGCTGCGCCAGGTCGTGTGGAAGAAGGCGGCGCTGAGCCTGGACCAGGGCACCCCGCCCTGGGTGCGCGAGACGCAGGCGCCGGCATCCCAGACGCTGTGGCTCGATGCGCGCGCCACCGCCGGCCTCGCAGACTGGGAAACCCGCCTGTCGCGGCTGGCGGCCTGGGTGCTAGCTGCCGAGCGGCTGCAGCAACCCTACGGCTTGCGGCTCGGCGGTGCGTCGTGGGAACCCGGCCTGGGCGCTGCGCAGCAGCAGCTATGCCTGGAGCAGTTGGCGCTGGCATCGGAGTCCTTGTCGTGAAATTCGGCAGCAGTCTTCGGCAGCTCGGGCGCGAGGCGCGGGACACGCTGTTCCTGCTGGCCGCCATTGCCGCGATCGCCCTGCCCCACGCGCAGCACCTGCCGCTGTGGGCCAGCGCGATCGTCGTGCTGGTGCTGGGCTGGCGCGGCCTGCTGGCCTGGCGTGGCGATCCGCTGCCGGGGCGGATCATCGTCGTCGCCGTGGTGGCGGCCTGCATCGCGCTGACGGCGCTGACCTACCGCAGCCTGATCACGCGCGAGGCCGGCATCACCCTGGTCGTGATGCTGCTGGCGCTGAAGACGCTGGAGCTGCGCGCGCGGCGCGACGCCTTCGTCGTGTTCTTCCTCGGCTTCTTCCTGGTGCTGACGCACTTCCTGTATTCGCAGTCGCTGCTGTCGGCGCTGTGGATGCTGGGCGCCGTGTGGGCGCTGCTGACCTCGGTCGTGCTGGCGCAGATGCCGGTGGGCCTGCCGAGCCTGGCGCTGGCCGCCCGACAGGCAGCACGCACCACGACGCTGGGCCTGCCGGCGATGCTGCTGCTGTTCGCGCTGTTCCCGCGCATCGCGCCGCTGTGGGGCGTGCCATCGGACATCGTCGGGCGCACCGGGCTGTCGAACCAGCTGGACTTCGGCGGCATGTCCGAGATCGCCAACGACGACAGCATCGCGATGCGGCTGCGCTTCAATGGCGGCGCGCGCCCGCCGCTGAAGACGCTGTACTTCCGCGGGCCGGTGTTGTCGCGCTTCGACGGACGCACCTGGCGCCCGGCGGACGAGACGCCGGCACGGCCGCCGGCGATCGAGCCGCGCGGCACGGCAATCCGTTACGAGGTGACGATGGAGCCGCTGCGCATCCGCGTGCTGCCGCTGCTGGAGATGAGCCCGCAGGCGGTCGGTACGCAACTGTCCATCGACGCGCTGACGCTGCGCCGCGAGGCCGACCTGCGCTGGTCCGCGCCGCGGCCGATCACCGAGCGGCTGCGCCTGAATGCCGAGGCCTATGCCGACTATCGCGTCGGCACCTCGCTGCCGCCATCGACGCGCGCCGCCAACCTCGACCTGCCGCGCGGCCGCAACCCGCGTACGCTGGCCTGGGCCGCGGCGCTGCGTGCGGAGCCGCGCTTCGCCGAGCTCGCCGACGACGCCCGCCCGCCCGCGCTGGCTCAGGCCGTGATGCAGCACATCGCTGCCGGCGACTTCACCTACACCTTGTCGCCGGGCCGCTATGGCGAGACCTCGCCGGATGTGATCGACGAGTTCTGGATCGACCGGCGCCTGGGCTTCTGCGAGCACTTCGCCGCCGCCTTCGTCGTGGTGATGCGCGCGATGGGTGTGCCGGCGCGCATCGTCACCGGCTTCCAGGGCGTCGACCCGCTCGAGCAGGATGGCTGGTGGATCGTGCGCAACAGCAATGCCCACGCCTGGGCCGAGTACTGGGTCGAAGGCCGCGGCTGGCTGCGCGCGGATCCGACGGCTGCCGTCGCGCCGGAACGGGTGGAATTCAGCCGCGCGCTGCGCCCGGCGCCCAGCGCGTTGGAGCAACTGAGCCCAGCACTGTGGACGCAGCTGCGCCAGGGTTGGGAGATCCTGGACAACCGCTGGCAGCAGCTGGTGCTGAACTACTCGCGGCAGGACCAGTTTGACCTGCTGAAGCGGCTGGGCTTCTCGCAGCCGGACTGGAGCGCGCTCGGCCAGGTGGGTGCCGGCGTGATCGCAGTGCTGACACTGATCGGCAGCGCCTGGACGCTGCGGCAGGCGCGCCCGCACGACGCCTGGTCGCGCCAGCGCGCGACGGTGCTGCGGGAGCTGCGCGCGCTCGGCGTGCCGGCCGCCGCGCATCAGGCGCCCGCGCGCTGGGCGGCGTTGCTGGATGAGCGCTTCGGCGCACGGGCGGCACCGGCCGGCTCGCTGCTGCGATCTCTGGAACTTCAGCGTTACGCACCAGCACAAGCCACCACCGCGCCGGGCTGGCGCGAGCGCCGCCGCTGGCTGCGGGAGTTCCGCAGCGCAGGACGTATGCTGCGCAGGAATCCACCGTAGTTGCCGCCGCCTCGATGCCGTTCCCGTCTCGAATCGCCACCCTACTCCTCCTCTCCGCAGCCATCTCGCTGCCCGTCCAGGCTGCCGAACACCGCAAGACCCATCGCACGCCCGCAAAGAAGGCCGCAAGCGCTGCGCCGCGCGACAAGCCCGGCCACGCCTTCGGCCCGCGCGAGGACATGATGCGCTACGCGGCCGAACTCGCCGCAGCGCAGGGCTGGGACGCGGCCGAGTTGCAGGGGCAACTGGCGCAGGCGCAGTCGCTGCCGGTCGTGCAGCGGCTGATCATGCCGGCACCCAGCGGCGCGGCGAAGGACTGGGCGGCCTACCGCGCCCGTTTCGTCGAGCCGCGGCGGCTGCAGGCGGGCCTGGCCTTCTGGGCCGAGAACGAGGCGGCGCTCGCGCAGGCCGAGCAGCGATTCGGCGTGCCGGCCGAGGTGATTGCCGGCCTGATCGGCGTCGAGACCTTCTACGGCCGCATCATGGGCGGCTTCCGCGTCGTCGACGCGCTGGCCACGCTGGCCTTCGATTTCCCCACGGGCCGCAGCGACCGCAGCGAGTTCTTCCGCGGCGAGCTGACGGAGTTCCTGAAGCTGTGCCGGCGCGAGCACCTTGATCCGTTCTCAGTCAAGGGCTCCTACGCCGGCGCGATGGGCCTGCCGCAGTTCATGCCGGGCAGCTGGAACCGCTATGCGATCGACTTCAACGGCGACGGCCACGTCGACCTGGTCGCCGAGCCGGCCGATGCGATCGGCAGCGTGGCGAACTACCTGGCCGAGCATGGTTGGAAGCGCGACATGCCGGTGAGCTACACGATCTCGGCGCCCACCGGCGGCATGCCGGCGCAGTTACTGCTGCCGGACATCAAGCCCACTTTCGGCAGCGCCGAGCTGCAGGCAGCGGGACTGGCGCTGCCCGACGTGGCGCGCGAGCACCTCGGCCCGCTGGCCGTCGTCGAGCTGCAGAACGGCGCCAAACAGCGGCCGACCTACGTGCTCGGCACCGAGAACTTCTACACCCTGACGCGTTACAACTGGTCGGCCTACTACGCGATGGCCGTCGTCGAGCTCGGCCGCAGCCTGGCGGCGTTGCGCGCGGCCCGCTGAACGGTCACGGCCGAAGCCCGCCCGGATTGCCTTACAGTCGGCGCTAACGCTCCAGGCGAGCGCAGTGGGGAGCTAGCGCATGGCGGCAGTTCAGCCGAAGCCCACTTCGGCCCTGAAGGTCCTCGTCGTCGACGATCAGCAGCAGGTGCGGCAGATCATTCGCGAGTCGCTGTATCGGCTCGGCATCAAGAGCGTCGTGATGGCGGCGAATGCAGCGGACGCGATCCGCGCGATGAAGAGCGACCAGATCGACCTCGTCCTCAGCGATTACAACCTCGGCGAGGGCACGGATGGCCAGCAACTGCTGGAGGCCGCGCGCAGCGGCCGCCTGCTGACGCCGGTCGTGCCCTGGATCTTCATCACGGCCAACTCGCTGAAGGCCGACATCCTGGCCGCCGGCGACTACATGCCGGACGGCTACATCGTCAAGCCGTTCACCGACCAGCTGCTGTCGCGCTACATCGAGTCGCTGTCGGCCCGCAAGCAGGCGCTGGCGCCGCTGCTGATGGCCGTCGACTCGCGGCGCTGGGACTATGTGCTGGCAGTGGCGGATGCATATTCGCAACGCAGCGACGCGCTCAGCGTGGAAGGGCACCGCCAGAAGGCGCACGCGCTGATGCGCCTGGCTCGTTTCGAGGAGGCACACGCCCTCTACGAGCAGATGCTCTCGATGAATTCCGAGCTGGCCTGGGCGCAGCTCGGCCGCGCGCAGGCGCTGCGAGCGCAGGGCCAGGCAGCCGAGGCGCAGAAGCTGCTGAAGCGATTGACGATCGACCAGCCCTCCTACGCCGCGGCCTACGACACGCTGATGGAAATCACCGAAGACGCCGGCGACGAGGCCCAGACGCTGGACCTGGCGCGCAAGATCGCTGACCTCGTGCCAAACGCGAAGCGCAAGCTCAAGCTCGGCGCGGTGGCCCTGGTCGTCGGCGAGAACGAACTGGCGATCAAGGCGCTGGAGACGGCCGTCGCCAAGAGCCGGTATGCCGTCACCCCGACGCCGAACGAGCCGCTGCTGCTGAGCCAGGCGCTGGTCAACGGCGGAGAGGCCCAGAGGGCCCTGACGCTCGCCGGTGAAACCGCCAAGCGTTTTCCGGACCAGACGAGCACTCAGTTCCTCACCAAGGCGCTGAGCGCGCAAGCGCAGAGCAAGCTCGGCAACGAGGCCGCCGCGACCGCACTGATGGACGAGCTGAAGAGCCACGCGGACGAGGTGAATCTGGATGAGAACGGCAAGCTGGTGCTGGCGAAGGCGGCTTTGGCGGCCGGTCAGGATGAGTTCGGCCAGCAGCTGATCATCGAGGTGGCGCGCAACAACAGCGACCGGCCGATGATGCTGGCCGCCGCGATGCGCGCCGCCGCGGGCTCGGCGAAGGAAGCCGAATGCCGTGACCAGGTGGCCGCCGCCGGCAAGGTGCTGGAGGGCACGCTGCAACAGTTGCAGGCGGCCAAGCGCAGCGGCGATCTGGCCAGGGCGCTCACCGTGGGCGAGGAAGCGCTGTCGATGTCGCCGCAGCACTTCACGGTGCAGATCGAACTGTGCACGCTGCACCTGATCGCGATGAAGCGCAGCGATGACGGTACACACGCGGACCGCGCTCGCGAGTTGCTGACCCGGCTGGAAGGCATCAACCCCGACCATGATCGGGTGGCCGCTGCGCGCCGCTTCTTCCGCGAGCGAGTGGGCGCGCTCTGATGGCCGACGAGTCCATGCTCGCGGCGCAGCTCGATGCCGCGGTGATCCACGACCTGAAGAACCGCCTCGCCATACTCGACAGCGAACTGGCGACCTTGAACGAGCAGGATCTGCCGCCCGAGGCTCGCCGCCACGCGCTGTCCGCGCGGGAACAGGCCAGCACCGTCACTCACAAGCTGGTCGAGTACCTGACCTTGCGCCGCGCCGCCGCGCCCGGGGGCCTGCGCGCCGATACGCAGGAGGACACGCCGGCGCTGCTACTTGAGGAACTGCAGGCCGATGCGCTCTCGCTGGCCGGCGGTCGCGTCGAGGTGCTGGTGGATGCCGCGGGCGCGCCGGGCTTCTGGTTCTACGACCGTTACCTGGTGCTGCTGGCGCTCGACTCGGCGCTGTACAACGCACTGCGCTTCGCCCGCAGCCGAATCACGCTGGGCGCGAGCGCCACGGCCGGCGGCATCTGCTTTTCCATCCGCGACGACGGGCCGGGCGTCCAGGCCATGCCAGGCGCCAGTTCGACGGGGCTGGGCCTGCGCGTCTGCGAAGCGGTGGCCGCGGCGCACCGAAATCGAGGCCTCAAGGGCCATTGCACGCTTCGCAGCGAGCGCGATGGCGGAGCGGTGTTCGAGTTGCACCTGCCCTGAACGGGCAGCGCGGTGCCGTCAGGCGTGAATGTCGAGCATCGAGCCTTCGGTGTGCAACTGGGTCTGCAGCACGCGGAGGTTCGCAACGTAGGCGTAGGTGGCGGACTGCTGCTCGACGATCTCGTTCGAGGCTTCTACCGGCTGGTTCACGACCTGGGTCGTGGTGCTGACGCCGCCGCCGAGCACGCTGCTCTGGTCGACCTGCTCACGCTGCGCGTTATTGCCGGTCGACAGCCGCGCGATATTGCTCGCCGACGCGCGCAGACGCTCGTTGGCGGCCGAAATGCCGGAAAGCGCGGTGGACAGGTCGGGAGACATGCCCCGACTATCGCCTAAATCAGCTTCAAACGGGGGAACTGGGGGAGAAAAATCCGTCAATTCTTCGCACCAGAACCGGCTGGATACCTGCCTAACCGGCCAATTCCTCGTATCCGCCCGAGGAAACGAACACCCGCACGCTGTCGCCGCCGGCCGCTTTCGCCTCAGCGCAGGCCAGTTCGGCGGCGCCCATCACGGCGTCGACGGTCTCCAGCGTCTCCTGCAGCTGAACGACGCCGATGCAGGCCTTGACGCGCGTGCGGTGCAGGCCCCAGCGCAGCCGGTAGCCGGCCACGGCCGAGCGCATCTTCTCGGCGACGATCTGCGCATAGTGCAGATCGCAGTTCGGCAGCAGCACGGCGAAGCGATCTTCTTCCAGCCGCGAGACCAGGTCGGACGCGCGGACCTTGGTGATCAGCAACTGGCCCAGCCCGTAGAGGAAATGGTCGCCGACCTCGGTGCCCATCGCGCGGATCACCTCGCCGAACTTGTCCACATCCACCCACAGCACCGACACCGGTTCCAGGCGCCGGCTGCCGACGTGAGTGGACAGGCGCCGTTCGAATTCGCGGCGGTTGGCCAACTCGGTCAGCGCGTCATGCTTGGCGGTCCAGGTCGGCGCGAGCCGGGCCTGGCGGGCAACGGTCACGTCGTCGACGATCCAGAAGGTTTCGCCGGCCGGCTCGTTCCAGTCCAGCGGGCTGATCTGCAAGCGGCCCCAGAAACGGAAACGGTCACTGCGCACGCATTCGATTTCCTCGTCGAAAGGACGACCGGCCGCGAAGGCGGCAGCCGTGCGCTCCAGCAATCCAGCATGCGCGGCATCGGAGACAAGCACGCTGCGAATCTCGCGGCCAACCAGTTCGCCCCCGCCCTCTTCATCGCCATGACCGAACAGGTGGTTCAGAGGATCGCTGACCAGCGCGAAACGCCCCTCGCGGACGAAGCCCATGGCGGTCGGCGCTCGGGTCAGCACGGCCTGCATGCGGTCCTGCATCTTGGTCTGTACCGACTCCGCGGTCTCGTTCGGTTCGGGCGGCATTGCTTGCTGCATCAGCTTCTCCTGGGACAGTTGCGACTATGGCAGGTGTCCAAGACTAAGGCTACACAGAAAACCCGAAACGACGTCTCGCGCGTCAGGACTCGGACTGCCGCAGGAAGCTTGCGAAGCGCGGCAGTCCGCTGCTCGTCAGTCCGCGATAGCGGTAGGTGATGGTTGCCCCTACCGGCGGCGGCGAGCGGCGCTGCGCCTCGCTGAAACCGGTGCCGATCCGGAAGGTCCTGCCAGCAGCGTTGCGCACCAGCAAGGCGCCCATCAGGCCGTGGAAGCGTCCTTCGCCCGGTTCATGCGCGATGACGACCGCCTCGTCGTCATCCTGCGGTTTCAGCTTCAGCAACGCCGGACTGCGTCCGCTGAGATAGGGTGCGGAGGCCTCGTGAAGCACTAGTCCTTCGCCGCCGCCGCGCACCGTGTCGGCGAGGCGCGCATCGAGCTGATGACGATCACCGACGCGTACCTGCTCGACCACGCGCAGGCCCGGCCAGATCGGGCTCGCCAGCAGTTCGCGCAGCGCGGCGTAGCGTTGCTCGAAGCTGCCAGGCGCCGCGGGCAGCTCGAAGACCATGTAGTGCAATTGCGCCCACTCGGCCGCCCGCGGCTCGGCGCGGCGCACGGCGGCGGAGGTTTCTTCGAAGCGGCCACGGCCCATCCAGAGCTCGCCGTCCAGCGCCTTTGCCGGCAACTGCGCGGCAATATCCGCCGGCACCGCGATGGGCTGCCCCTGGCGCGTCCACATGTGCTGGCCATCCCAGTAAGCACGCACGCCGTCGAACTTCTCGCTGACGAGGTAGCGGCTCACGTCCAGGTCATCGGGTGCCTTCTGCGCCAGAAGCAGCGCGGGCTCGGCGCCCTTTTTGGCCAGCGCGCTCCGTGAAAACAGCGACGCCGCGAAGGCGCCGGCCGTCAGCAATGCTGCCGCGCTTGTGAACTGGCGTTTGCGCATATTGAAGCTCCTCGACATCTGTGCTGGATGCGAGGAATTCTGTGCAGCGTGCGGCGCGTACGGGCGTAAAAAACCCCGTCCGGCATCGCCAGAACGGGGCTTGACGAACGGGCGGCGGTAAGGCCGCCCGGCGTCTTGCGCAACTTACTTGTTGCGCGTACCAACCACCTCGATCTCGACGCGACGGTTCTTCGCGCGGCCTTCGGCGGTCTTGTTGTCGGCGACCGGCTGCTTCTCGCCCTTGCCTTCGGTGTAGACGCGATTCTTCTCGACGCCCTTGCTCACCAGATAGGCCTTGACGGCTTCAGCGCGACGCACCGACAGCTTCTGGTTGTAGGCATCCGTGCCAACGGAGTCGGTGTGACCCACGGCAATGATGACTTCCAGAGCGATGCCACCGGTCTTGGAGACCAGGTCATCCAGCTTGGCGATGCCTTCGGGCTTCAGAACAGACTTGTCGAAGTCGAAGAACGCATCAGCGGCGAAGGTAACCTTCTCGCTGACCGGCGCCGGGGGCGGCGGCGGGGGCTTCGGAGCTTCGACCGGAGCGGCCGGCGGCGGAGCGACCGGAGTCGGTGCCGGCTCGGCCTTCGGAGCCGGCTTGATCTCGCCGTCGCAACCCGGAGCAGCCGTGGCCGGCGTCCAGAAGGCGTCGCGCCAGCACAGTTCGTTGGTACCGTTCTTCCAGACGGTGCCATCGGTCGAGCGCCAGTTATCGATAGTCTGCTGCGCAAATGCGCCCGACGCTGCGAGAGCAGCGGCGGCAGCGACGGAAGCAAGCGTCGCCACGCGGGTCAGTTTCTTCATTGATTCTCCTCTCAAGGATGGCTGCAGTTGCCCTGCGAGTGTCCAGGTACCAAAACCTTCGGAGACTTCCGACGAAACATTTTCATACGGGTTTCTCCTAGGGACTCATCGATTGTGCCACGGGGGCACGGAGCGGCTTGCATTGTGGCGGTGCAGCGTGACGCTCTTGCGGCGGCTGTTGCTCGGCTGCTACAGCAGCGTGGCCCTAGAATGACGAGCTTGCCCTAAACGACGCAGTTGCGCCCGCAACCGCGCGAACCTCGCACGATCGCATGACCCAGTTCGCCAAAGAAACCTTGCCCATCAGCCTCGAGGAGGAAATGCGGCGGTCATACCTCGACTACGCGATGAGCGTGATCGTGGGCCGCGCCCTCCCCGATGCCCGTGACGGCCTGAAGCCGGTCCATCGCCGCGTGCTGTTCGCGATGAACGAGATGGGCAACACCTACAACGCCAAGTACCGCAAGTCGGCACAGGCGGTCGGTGAAACCATGGGTAAGTACCACCCGCACGGCGACTCGGCGATTTACGACACGATCGTCCGCATGGCGCAGCCATTCAGCCTGCGGCACATGCTGATCGATGGCCAGGGCAATTTCGGTTCGATCGACGGCGATAACGCCGCGGCGATGCGATATACCGAAATCCGCCTCGACAAGATCGCCCACGAAATGCTGGCCGATATCGACAAGGAAACCGTCGATTTCGGGCCGAACTACGACGGCAGCCATCAGGAACCGCTGGTATTGCCGGCGCGCCTGCCGAATCTGCTGGTCAATGGCTCGTCGGGTATTGCCGTGGGTATGGCCACGAATATCCCGCCGCACAACCTGAACGAGGTTGTCGATGCCTGCCTGCATGCGCTGAAGAATCCCGATTGCTCGATCGACGAGTTGATGGAAATCGTGCCGGCGCCCGATTTCCCGACGGCCGGCATCATCTACGGCCTGGCCGGCGTGCGCGACGGCTACCGCACCGGCCGCGGCAAGGTCGTGATGCGCGCCAAGGTCCACTTCGAGGACATCGACAAGGGCGCGCGCCAGGCGATCATCGTCGACGAGATCCCCTACCAGGTGAACAAGAAGACGCTGCTGGAACGCATCGCCGAGCTGGTTCACGAGAAGAAGATCGAGGGCATCAGCCATATCCAGGACGAGTCGGACAAGTCCGGCATGCGCGTGGTGATCGAGCTGAAGCGCGGCGAAGTGCCCGAAGTGGTGCTGAACAACCTGTACAAGCAGACGCAGCTGCAGGACAGCTTCGGCATGAACATGGTGGCGCTGATCGACGGCCAGCCCAAGCTCTGCAACCTGAAGGACCTGATCACCGTCTTCCTGGAACACCGCCGCGAGGTCGTGACCCGTCGCACGGTGTTCGAGCTGCGCAAGGCGCGCGATCGCGGCCACGTGCTGGAAGGTCTGGCCGTGGCGCTGGCCAACATCGACGAGTTCATCGAGACGATCAAGCAGTCGCCCACACCACCGGTCGCCAAGGCGGCGCTGATGAGCAAGAGCTGGGACTCGGGTCTGGTGCGCGAGATGCTGAGCCGCGTCGAAGGCGGCCGCGAGGCCTACCGCCCCGAAGGCCTGCCGGCCATCTACGGCATGCAGGAAGACGGCCTCTATCGCCTCTCCGACGACCAGGCCAGCGAGATCCTGCAAATGCGTCTGCAGCGCCTGACCGGCCTGGAGCAGGACAAGATCGTCGGCGAGTACAAGGAAGTGATGTCCGTCATCGCCGACCTGCTGGACATCCTGGCCAAGCCCGAGCGCGTCACCGTCATCATCGGCGAGGAACTGATCGCCGTGCGCCAGGAGTTCGGCCAGACCAAGCTCGGCGCGCGCCGCTCGGTGATCGAGCACAACGCGCAGGAACTCGGCACAGAGGACCTGATCACGCCGACCGACATGGTCGTCACGCTGAGCCACACCGGCTACATCAAGAGCCAGGCGCTCGGCGAGTACCGCGCGCAGAAGCGCGGCGGCCGCGGCAAGCAGGCCACGCAGACCAAGGAAGACGACTGGATCGACCAGCTCTTCATCGCCAACACGCACGACTGGATCTTGTGCTTCTCCAACCGCGGCCGCGTCTACTGGCTGAAGGTCTGGGAGGTGCCGCAGGGCTCGCGCAACTCGCGCGGCAAGCCGATCGTCAACATGTTCCCGCTGCAGCAGGAAGAGAAGATCACCGTCGTGCTGCCGCTGACCGGTGAATTCCGCACCTTCCCCGAAGATCACTTCATCTTCATGGCCACCGCCATGGGCACGGTCAAGAAGACCTCGCTGAAGGACTTCAGCAACCCGCGCAAGGCCGGCATCATCGCCGTGGACCTCGACGAGGGCGACCACCTGATCGGCGCCGCGCTGACCGACGGCAAGCACGACGTGATGCTGTTCAGCGATGGCGGCAAGGCGGTGCGCTTCGATGAGGACGATGTGCGCCCGATGGGCCGCACCGCGCGCGGCGTGCGCGGCATGATGCTGGAAGAACACCAGCGCCTGATCGCGATGCTGGTGGCCGAGGACGAGAACCAGAGCGTGCTGACCGCCACCGAGAACGGGTTCGGCAAGCGCACGGCCATCACAGAATACACACGACATGGTCGCGGAACCAAGGGCATGATCGCGATCCAGCAGAGCGAGCGCAATGGCCGCGTCGTCGCGGCCACGCTGGTTCACGCCGACGACGAGATCATGCTGATCACCGACAAGGGCGTGCTGGTACGCACCCGCGTGTCGGAGATCCGCGAACTCGGCCGCGCCACGCAGGGCGTGACGCTGATCGCGCTGGACGACGGTGCCAAGCTCTCGGGCCTGCAGCGCATCGTCGAGAACGATGCGGCGGACTCTGCCTCCGACGACGGTGCCGCTCCTGGCTCCGCCGATGAAGACTCCTCGAACCAGGAATAAACCTCGACCATGATTCAAGCGAAGATGATGATGAAGAAGAGCCTGATCGCCGCCGCGCTGATCGTCGCTGCCGGCAGCGCGCTGGCTCAGGCTGCATCGGCCCCGGCGATCGCGCCGGCCAAGCTGGCGCTGATCAACAAGCTGATCCAGATCCAGCAGCCCGGCATCGAAACCATCGCCAAGGGCATCGTCCAGCAGATGCTGTCGGGTGTCGCCCAGGCAGCGAATCAGGCGCTGTCGCAGCAGCCGGCCGACAAGCGCGAGGCATTGGCCAAGTCGATCAAGGCCGAGATGGACAAGTTCGCCGAAGAGGCCGTCGCGACGCTGAAGGATCGCGGTCAGAAGGTCGCCGCCCCGACCTGGACGCCCGTCATCGACGAGCGCTTCAGCGAAGACGAACTGAAGGCCATCATCTCGTGGCTGGAGTCGCCAGTCAGCAAGAAGTACCAGCAATCGGCCATCGAGATGGGCAATGCGCTGCCGCCGAAGATGTTCAACGACACGAAGTCGATCCTGGAACCCAAGTACCGCGCACTGGAAGCCTCGGTCGCCAAGCAGTTGGGCATCCAGCCGCGCCCGGCCAACGCAGCCTCGGCACCCGCCTCCACGGCTCCCGCCAAGGCCCCCGCCAAGAAGTAATTCCGTCGATCGAATGAGTTCCCGTCCGTTCAATTTCTCCGCCGGCCCCGCCGCCCTGCCCGAAGAAGTGCTGGCGCGAGCGGCCGCCGAGATGCTGGACTGGCACGGCAGCGGCATGAGCGTGATGGAGATGAGCCATCGCGGACGGGAATTCATTTCGATCTACGAAGCGGCGGAGCGCGACCTGCGCGAGTTGCTGGCCGTACCGCCGAACTTCCGCATCCTGTTCATGCAGGGCGGCGGTCTCGGCGAGAACGCCATCGTGCCGATGAACCTGGCGCGCACCGGCCGCGTCGACGTCGTCGTCAGCGGCTCGTGGTCGAAGAAGAGCGCCGTCGAGGCGGCGCGTTATGCCGACGTCAAGGTCGTCGCCGAAGGCTTTGCCCCGGTCGAGCAATGGCAACGGCGCGACGACGCGGACTACCTGCACATCTGCTCGAACGAGACGATCGACGGCATCGAATTCCACGAACTGCCGCAACTGAGCGGCAGCGTGCCGCTGGTCGTCGACTGCTCGTCGCACGTGCTGTCGCGCTTCATCGACTGGTCGCGCGTGGGCTTGGCCTTCGCCGGTGCGCAAAAGAACGTCGGCCCGGCCGGCGTCACCTTGGTCTTCGTCCGCGAGGATCTGCTGGGTCGAGCGCTCCCGATCTGCCCCAGCGCGTTCAACTACGCCACGGTGGCGGCAGCGGACTCGATGTTCAACACGCCACCCACCTACGGCATCTACATCGCCGGCCTGGTGTTCCAGTGGCTGAAGGATTTCAGCTATGCCGGCAAGACCGGCGTGGCCGCGATCGAGCAGCGCAACATCGACAAGGCCGCACTGCTGTACGGAGCGCTCGACGCTTCCGGTTTCTACGACAACCGCGTGCCGGCGAACTGCCGCTCGCGCATGAATATTCCGTTCTACCTGCGTGACGAACGCTTGAACGATGCGTTCCTGGCCGGCGCCAAGGAACGCGGTCTGCTGCAACTCAAGGGCCACAAGTCGGTGGGCGGCATGCGGGCATCGATCTACAACGCGATGCCGCTGGAGGGCGTGAAAGCGCTCGTGAGCTACCTTCAGGACTTCGAGAAGCAACATGGCTGAAGACGCCACCCCGACAACCCCACTCCCTGAACCCGTCGCCACGCCGGAGTTGCTGAGCCTGCGCCAGCAGATCGACGCGCTGGACAAGCAACTGCTGACGCTGCTGAACGAGCGCGCCCACGTCGCCGAGCAGGTCGGCGAACTCAAGCGCCGCGACGGCACGCCCTTCTTCCGCCCCGACCGCGTCGCCCAGGTCATCGCCAAGATTAAGAACGCCAACCCCGGCCCGCTGAAGAGCGAGCATGTGGCGGCGATCTGGCGCGAAATCATGTCCGCCTGCCTGGCGCTGGAATCGCCGCAGCGCGTGGCCGTGCTGGGCCCGGTCGGCACCTTCTGCGAGCAGGCTGCGATCGAATACTTCGGCGGCGCCGCCGACCTGATCTACTGCTCCAGCTTCGACGAGGTCTTCCACGCCACCGCCGGCGGCAGCGCCCAGTATGGCGTCGTCGGCGTCGAGAACATGACCGAAGGCGTGGTCACGCGCTCGATGGACCTGTTCCTGCACACGCCCACGCATGTCGTCGGCGAGGTGAGCCTGCTGATCCGCCACAACCTGCTACGCAAGGAAGACTCGCTGGAAGACATCGAGGCCGTGCTCGCGCATCCGCAGGCGCTGGCCCAGTGCCAGAACTGGCTGAACAAGCACCTGCCAAACGCCGAACGGCGCGCCGTTTCCAGCAATGCCGAAGGTGCGCGGCTGGCCGCAACGAACCCGGCCTGGACGGCGCTCGCCAGCGAGCGCGCGGCCACGCTGTTCGGCCTGCACATCGTGGCCCACGCGATCCAGGACGAGGCCTACAACCGCACCCGCTTCGCGATCATCACGCTGCCGCAGACGATGGAACTGCCGCCGGCCAGCGGCAACGACCGCACGAGCATCGTCGTCTCCGTGGCGAACCGTCCCGGCGCGATGCACGACCTGCTGGTGCCGCTGAAGACGCACGGCGTCTCGATGACGCGCCTCGAATCGCGCCCGGCCCGCAACGGCCAGTGGGAGTACTACTTCTACATCGACCTGGACGGCCACCCGGGCCAGCCCCATGTGGCGGCCGCGCTGGCCGAGCTGAAGCAGATCTGCGCGTTCTACAAGGTCATCGGCGCCTACCCCGTGAAGGCCTGACAAGGATTTCCAGATGTACCAGCAACTCGGCGTGATCGGATGCGGCCTGATGGGCGGCTCCTTCGCGCTGGCGATGAAGAAGGCCGGCCTGGTCCGGCGTGTCGTCGGCTACAGCAAGTCTCCGTCCACCACCGAGACAGCCAAGAAGCTCGGTGTGATCGACGTGATCGCCGAATCGGCGCTGCTGGCCGTGTCCGGCTCGGACATCGTGCTGCTGGCCGTGCCGGTCGCTGCGACCGAGTCGACAATGAAGGCCGTGCGGCACATCCTCAAGGCCGACGTGCTTTTCATGGACGTCGGCTCGACCAAATGCGATGTCGTCGAGGCGGCGCGCCGCTCGCTCGGCAAGGCCCTGCCCGGCTTCGTGCCGGCGCACCCGATCGCAGGCAAGGAGAGCGGCGGCGTCCAGCATGCCGAAGCCGAGCTCTACAAGGGCCGCCAGGTGATCCTGACGCCGCTGCCCGAGACGACGCCCGGCCTCGTGCAGAAAGCGACGGACGTCTGGTCCGCACTCGGCGCGCAGGTGCTGAAGATGTCCGCCGCGAACCATGACGCGGCCTTCGCCGCCGTCAGCCATTTCCCGCACCTGCTCGCCTATGCCTTCTTCCAGTCGGTGGCCGCGCAGCCGGCCGGCCGCGACTACCTGAGCCTCGCCGGCCCCGGTTTCCGCGACTTCACGCGGATCGCCGCCAGCGAGCCCTCGGTCTGGCGCGACATCCTGATGGCCAACAAGACCGAGGTGCTGGCCCAGTCACGACTGTTCCGCCAGGCGCTGGACGGACTGGAAGCCCTGCTCAAGTCCGGCGACGCCACCGAACTGGAGGATCGCATCCGCCAGATTTCCGACGGGCGCGCGAACTGGCAGATGGGCGCCCCGCGCCGTTGACCGGCAGCGATCTGCCGCTGAACCCCACCGCTATGTACAAGATCCCCTTTCTCGACCTGCCCCCGCTGCGGGCGGCAGCAGGCACCGTGCGCCTGCCGGGCTCCAAGAGCATCTCCAACCGCGTGCTGCTGCTGGCCGGCCTCTCCGAAGGCACGACCGCCGTCCACGACCTGCTGGATTCCGACGACACGGCCGTGATGCTGGCCGCGCTGAAGACGCTGGGTGGCCAGATCGAAGCGCAGGCCGATGGCGTGTTGAACGTCACCGGCATCGGCGGCAAGCTGGGCACACAGGCCGCGCAACTGTTTCTCGGCAATGCCGGCACGGCGATGCGCCCGTTGGCCGCCGCGCTGGCCCTGCTGACCGCGACGCAGGGTGGCAGCTTCGAGCTGAGCGGCGTGCCGCGGATGCACGAGCGGCCGATCGGCGACTTGGTCGATGCGCTGCGCGCGCTCGGCTGCGAGATCGCCTGCCTCGGCAACGAAGGCTACCCGCCGCTGAAGCTGACGGGCCCGTCGGCACTGAAGCTGGATGCACCGGTCAAGGTGCGCGGCGACGTGTCGAGCCAGTTCCTGACCGCCTTGCTGATGGCGCTGCCGCTGGTCGCCACCGATGACGTGCAGATCGAGGTCGTCGGCGAGCTGATCTCCAAGCCCTACATCCAGATCACGTTGACTTTGCTGGAACGCTTCGGCATCGCGGTGAAGCGCGACGGCTGGGAGCGCTTCACGATCCCGGCCGGCAGCCGCTACCGCTCGCCGGGCGCGGTGCACGTCGAGGGCGACGCCTCCTCCGCCTCGTATTTCGTCGGCCTGGGCGCGATCGCTGCTGTCGACCAGCCGGTGCGCATCGAAGGCGTCGGCAGCGAATCGATGCAAGGCGATGTCCGCTTCGTCGAAGCCGCGCAGCAGATGGGCGCCGAGGTCAAGTCCGGCCCGAACTGGCTGGAAGTGCGCCGCGGCGCCTGGCCGCTGAAGGGCATCACGCTCGACTGCAACCACATCCCCGATGCGGCGATGACCTTGGCCGTGATGGCGCTCTACGCCGACGGCCCGACGACGCTGACCAATATCGCCAGCTGGAGAGTCAAGGAGACCGACCGCCTGAGCGCGATGGCGACCGAGTTGCGCAAGCTCGGCGCCACGGTGGATGAAGGCCCGGACTGGCTCCGCGTGCAGCCGCTGCAGGACTGGAAGCCCGCCTCCATCCACACCTACGACGACCACCGCATCGCCATGTGCTTCTCGCTGGCGGCCTTCAACGGGCTCGTCACCGAGCATCCGGTGCCGGTACGGATCGAGGACCCGGCCTGCGTCGCCAAGACCTTCCCGGAGTATTTCGAAACCCTGTTCGACACGGTCTCCGCCAGCGTCAGCGACATCCCGGTCATCACGATCGACGGTCCGACCGCGTCCGGCAAGGGCACCTTGGCCGACGAGATCGCCCACAAGCTCGGCTATGCCGTGCTGGACTCCGGCGCGCTGTACCGCGCCGCCGGCCTGGCGGCCAGCCGCGCCGGCATCGACCTGGACGACGGCAAGGAAGTGGCGGCGGTGGCCCGCGCGCTGGACCTGCGTTTCGCCCAGGGCCGCGTCTACCTTGCCGGCGAGGACATCAGCGATGCGCTGCGCCTTGAAACCAGCGGCCAGAACGCGTCTCGCGTGGCCGCCCACCCGCCGGTGCGCCGTGCGCTGAACCAGCTCCAGCTCGATTTCCGCCGCGCCCCGGGCCTGGTGGCCGATGGCCGCGACATGGGCACGGACGTCTTCCCTGACGCCGGCCTGAAGGTTTTCCTCACCGCCAGCGCCGCCACGCGGGCCGAGCGACGGCATAAGCAATTGATTGCCAAGGGAATTTCGGCTAATATCGAGAGCTTGCGCGCGGATTTGGAAGCGCGGGACGCCCGGGACAAGAACCGGTCGGCCTCGCCACTGCATCCGGCGCAGGATGCGTTGATGCTCGACAACTCGGCCCAGACGATCGAAGAATCGGTTGAACTGGTGCTGGATTGGTGGGCTCGGCGCCGGCCATTCAAGGTATCGCGTTAAAACCGAGTTTTGGCCAGGGCCCGCCGCCCTTCCCTCCGAACGTCAGTTCATCGAGGGCGGCGATTCCGACAACCTAACCGCAGGGCAACCTGCAAACAACCGCGCTTGACCTGACGCCCAGGTCCGACGCACAGGAAACACAATGTCCCAGAACCAAACCGCAGCCGGCATGGACTCCTTCGCCGCGATGTTCGAAGAGTCGCTGCAGAAGTCCGACATGCGCGCCGGCGAAGTGATCTCCGCCGAGGTCGTTCGCATCGAGCACAACTTCGTCGTCGTCAACGCTGGCCTGAAGTCTGAAGCCTACGTGCCGGTCGAGGAATTCAAGAACGACCAGGGCGAGATCGAAGTCCAGGTCGGCGACTTCGTCTCCGTGGCGATCGACGCCATCGAGAACGGCTACGGCGACACGATCCTGTCGCGCGACAAGGCCAAGCGCCTGGCCTCGTGGCTGAGCCTGGAAACCGCACTGGAGTCGGGCGACTTCGTGACCGGTACCGTGTCGGGCAAGGTCAAGGGCGGCCTGACCGTCCTGGTCAACGGCATCCGCGCCTTCCTGCCGGGTTCCCTGCTGGACACGCGTCCGGTCAAGGACATGAGCCCGTTCGAAGGCAAGACCATGGAGTTCAAGGTCATCAAGCTGGACCGCAAGCGCAACAACGTCGTGTTGTCGCGCCGCGCTGTGGTCGAAGCTTCGATGGGCGAAGAGCGCGCCAAGCTGCTGGAAACGCTGTCGGAAGGCGCCATCGTCAACGGCGTGGTCAAGAACATCACCGAATACGGTGCCTTCGTTGACCTCGGCGGCATCGACGGCCTGCTGCACATCACCGACATGGCATGGCGCCGTGTCCGCCACCCGAGCGAAGTCGTTCAGGTCGGCCAGGAACTGACCGCCAAGGTCCTGAAGTTCGACGCCGAGAAGAACCGCGTCTCGCTGGGCCTGAAGCAGCTGGGCGACGACCCGTGGTTCGGCGTTTCGCGCCGCTACCCGACCGGCACGCGCCTGTTCGGCAAGGTCACGAACATCGCCGACTACGGCGCGTTCGTCGAGATCGAGCCGGGCATCGAAGGCCTGGTGCACGTCTCCGAAATGGACTGGACCAACAAGAACGTCGCTCCTTCGAAGATCGTCTCCCTGGGCGACGAAGTCGAAGTCATGGTCCTGGAGATCGACGAAGACAAGCGTCGCATCTCGCTGGGCATGAAGCAGTGCAAGGCCAACCCGTGGGAAGAGTTCGCCGAGAACGTCAAGCGCGGCGACCGCGTCAAGGGCCCCGTCAAGTCGATCACCGACTTCGGCGTGTTCGTTGGCCTGGCTCAAGGCATCGACGGTCTGGTGCACCTGTCCGACCTGTCGTGGAACGAAACTGGCGAAGCTGCCGTGCGCAACTTCAAGAAGGGCCAGGAAGTCGAAGCCATCGTTCTGGCCGTGGACGTCGAGCGCGAGCGCATCTCGCTGGGCATCAAGCAGCTGGACAGCGACCCGTTCACCACCTACACCTCGGTCAACGACCGCGGCATGTCGGTGACCGGCAAGGTCAAGACGGTTGACGCGCGTGGCGCCGAGATCGACCTGGGCGAAGACATCATCGGCTACCTGCGCGCTTCGGAAATCTCCCGCGACCGCGTGGAAGATGCCCGCAATGTGCTGAAGGAAGGCGACGAAGTCACCTCGGTCATCGTCAACATCGACCGCAAGACCCGCAACATCCAGCTGTCCATCAAGGCCAAGGACAACGCCGACAACCAGGAAGCCATGCAGCGCCTGTCGGCCCAGTCCGAGCGCGAAAACGCCGGCACGACCAGCCTGGGCGCCCTGCTGCGCGCCAAGCTGGACCAGGGCAACAACTAAATCGTTGTTATCCTGCGGTGGGCCTTCGGGCCTGCCGGAACAGAGGCTCGCCACTCGTCCCGAGGGCGAGCCTTTTCACTTCTCATGCCAAGACCAACATGACCCGATCCGATCTCGTCGCCCTGCTCGCGGACCGTTTCCCGCAGCTCACTCAGCGCGACACCGAGTTCGCCGTCAAGACGATCCTGGACGCGATGTCCGATGCGCTCGCCAAGGGCCACCGCATCGAGATCCGCGGCTTCGGCAGCTTCCAGGTCAACCGCCGCCCGCCCCGCATGGGCCGCAACCCGCGCAGCGGCGAGCAGGTGCTGATCCCCGAAAAGCTGGTACCGCACTTCAAGCCAGGCAAGGCGCTGCGCGAAGCGGTGGACGCCCGCGCACCGGCCGACTCCTCCGCGGAAGAGTGAACGCACCCGCCTAGAATTCGCCCTCATGCGAATCCTCGTCTGGGCCTTCCGGGCCTTCCTGTTTTTCACGTTGTTCGCCTTCGCGCTGAACAACAGCCACGAGGTGATCGTGCGCTGGTTCTTCGGCCACGCCTGGCGCGCGCCGCTGGTGATCGTCGTGCTGGTCGCCTTCGGTTCGGGCTGTGCCCTTGGCGTGCTGGCGATGGTGCCGGCCTGGTGGAAGCACCGCCGCATCGCGCGCCGCGCCGTGCCCGACGAGGCGCACGACGTCGCGCCGGCCACCACGCCCGCCACCCCCAACGTTCCGATGCCCTACGATGGAATTTGATCCCCGCTGGCTGCTGATCGTGCTGCCGGTGGCCTTCGCGCTCGGCTGGCTCGCATCGAAGCTCGACACCCGGCAGTGGAAGCGCGAACAGCACGACGCGCCGAAGGCCTATTTCAAGGGCCTGAACCTGCTGCTGAACGAGCAGCAGGACAAGGCCATCGACGCCTTCATCGAAGCCGTCCAGAACGACGCCGACACCTCCGAGTTGCACTTCGCGCTCGGCAATCTGTTCCGCCGCCGCGGTGAGTACGAACGCGCGGTGCGCGTGCACCGCCACCTGCTGCAGCGCGGCGACCTGCCCAAGGCCGAACGTGAACGGGCCCAGTACGCGCTGGCCCAGGACTTCTTCAAGGCCGGCCTGTTCGACCATGCCGAGGAAGCCTATGCCCAGCTGCGCGGCACGCCCTTCGAGAACGAGGCCGAGATGGCGCTGCTGTCGCTGTTCGAGCGCTCGCGCGAGTGGCGCAAGGCCGTCGACGTGGCGCGCCGCCTGGAGCAGCGCGGCACCGGCTCGTTCGCCTCGCGGATCGCCCATTACCTGTGCGAACTGGCCCTCGAGGCCCAGACCCGGCACGACGACGACCTCGCGCTGGCGCTGCTCACCGAGGCCCGCGCTACCGCCCCGCAAGCAGCCCGCGCCCACGTGCTGACCGGCCAGATGCTGGCCCGCCGCCAGCAGCCCGACGCGGCGATGGCGGCCTATGCCGAGCTGCTGGCCCTGAACCCGGAGGCCTTCAATCTGGTCGCCGGCGACTATGCGGACGCCGCGCTGGCCGCCGGCCAGGCCGAGCGGGCACTGGCGGTGCTGGACAGCCGCTACCAGCGCGCTCCGGGCGTCGACCTGATGCTCGCGATCGGCAAGCTGGAGCCGGACAGCGCTCAGCAGCGTGCTCGATGGATCCGCCACCTCGGCGCACATCCGACCCTCTCGGCCGTCCGCGGCTTGGTGGCCTTCAGTGGCGCCAAGCTCAACGAGGAAGAAAAGCCTCTCGTCAGCGCCGCGATCGACCGCGCCGCCCGCCCGCTGCAGCGCTACCGCTGCGCCGCCTGCGGCTTCGAGGCCGGCCACTACTTCTGGCAATGCCCCGGCTGCCTCAACTGGGACAGCTACCCGCCTCGCCACGTAGAAGAGCTCTGATGCGACACATCCTCTGCATGAAGTGGGGCACGAAATACGGCCCCGAGTACGTCAATCGTCTGTACGCGATGGTGCGCCGGCATCTGAAGGGCGAGTTCAAGTTCGTCTGCCTGACCGATCGCACCGAAGGCATCCGTGCCGAGGTGCAGTGCTTCCCGATCCCGGAGATGAACATCGCCGAGGCCAAGCGCGATGGCGCCTGGAAGAAGCTCACCACCTTCGAGGCCGATCTCTACGGCCTGCGCGGCACGGCCCTGTTCCTGGACCTCGACGTCGTCATCGTCGACGACATCACGCCCTTCTTCGAGGTGCCGGGCAAGTTCCTCATCATCCACGACTGGAAGCGCCCCTGGCGCGTCACCGGCAACTCCTCGGTCTACCGCTTCGAGCTGGGCGCCCATGCCGACGTGCTGGCCAAGTTCCGCAAGGAACACGAGGCGCTGCGCCGCGAGTTCCGCAACGAGCAGGCCTACTTGTCGGACGAACTGCACAAGCAGGGCCTGCTGCAGTACTGGGACGATGCCTGGTGCGCCAGCTGGAAGTACCACTGCGTGCCCGCCTGGCCGCTGAGCTACGTCAAGGATCCGATCATCCCCAAGGGCTCGCGCATCCTGATCTTCCACGGCCCGGCCAATCCGCCGGACGCGCTGGTCGGCCGCTCGAACAGCGTCTGGCGCAAGATGCGCCCGGCGCCGTGGATCGCCGAGCACTGGCGCGAATGAATCGCCGCTGAGGCCTAGCTCGGCTGCGCGAGCGTCGAAGAGGCCCCGGTTTCGGCACCGCGCGCCAGGAACACGAACACCACGAGCGCTGTCAGCGTCGTGACGGCGGCCAGCACCAGGGCCAGCGTCGAGAACGCGTCCTGGAACGCGTGCGCGAGGATCTGCGCCGGCACCGTCGGGCATTGCGCCGCAGCACCGGCCAGGTCACCCGCAACCAGTCGCTGGGCGATGAGCGATGTGGGCACCGGACAGCCCAGGGGTGCCAGCCGCAGCGCCGCAAGTGCGGAGAGGCCGGCGCCCACGATCGCCAGCGCAAGACCTTCGCCGGCCACACGCGTCGTGCTGAAGATGCCGGTCGCCATGCCGGCCCGCTCCCGCGGCACGACGCTGACGGCCAGGCCATCCATCAATCCCCAAGGCAGGCTGATGCCGGCACCGATCAGCAGCATCGGCGCCAGTGCCGCGTGCGCATCGTGGGCGCCGGCCAGCCAGACCAGGCCCGCTGCCGCCGCCAGCAGTCCGCCACCGCAGAGCATGCCCGGACGCACGCGCTGCGCGAGCAGGCCGGCCACGAGCGGCAGCACGACCAGCGGTGCCGACAAGGCCATCATCGCGAGGCCGGCCTGCGCGCTGCCCATCCCTTCGATGCCGACGAAGCGGATCGGCAGCAACACCAGCAGCACCACGAAGCCATAGGCGGGAGCAGCGGCCAGCAACTGGACGCCAACGAAGTGCGGGTAACGGAACAGGTCGAGATCCAGCATCGGGCGTGCCGTTCGGCGCTCGATGCGCACGAACCACGCCAGGAACACCGCGGCAGCACCCAGGCTGCCGATCGTCGAGGCGCTGCTCCAGCCGCGCTCCGGCGCCTGCAGCACGCCCCAAGTGAAGATGGACAGCGTCAGCGTGAACGTGAGCGCGCCGGGCCAGTCGAGCGCATGGGCCGCCGGATCTCGAGATTCGCGCATGGCCGGCCGCGCAATCAGCAGCGCGACGGTGGCGCAACCGATCACGAGCAGGAAGATCGCGCGCCAGCCCCAGGCGGCGGTGAGCCAGCCGGCCGCCAGCGGGCCCAGCGTGAGGCCGATGCCGAAGCTCGTTCCCAGCATGCTGAAGGCACGCAGGCGCACCGGGCCGTCAAACTCCTGTGCCAGTGTCGCAGCGCCGCCGGCGAACACCGCGGCGCTGGCAAGCCCCTGCAGGCCGCGCAACAGATCGAAGACGACGATGCCCGGTGCCGCGAGCAGCGCCATTGATGTCCCGATGAAGCCAACGACGCCGCAGACGAACACGCGGCGCCGCCCATGTCGATCCGCCAGCGCGCCCGCCACCATCAGAAAGCTGCCGAAGGCCAGCATGAAAGCATTGGTCACCCAGGCCAGCGCCACCGGCGAATCGCCCAGGCCGGCAGCGATCTCGCGCAGGGCGACCGCGGGGCCGGTGAAGGTCATGGGCATCGCCGCCGAGGCCAGGCACACGCCGGCGAGCACGCGCCAGCGTCGGCCGGCCGAAAAATCTTGCAATGGAGTCATATCGAGTCGTCCGAGAGGATGGGGCCGGCAGATCAGCAGCCCCGTCCACTCACGTTAGACTCGCTTCAATCTTCGATAAACAAGGCGTCAGATCGTTCTTGCAGGAATAAATGTCCGCAATAGGCTTCACCCGATGGACCGACTGAGCGGCCTGACCGCCTTCGTGAAAACGGTCGACCTCGGCAGCTTCGTGGCTGCCGGGCGCGTGCTGGAGATCTCCGCCTCGGCCGTCGGCAAGGCGGTGGCGCGACTGGAGCAGCAGCTCGGTGTGCGCCTGCTGCAGCGCAGTACCCGCCGCATCCAGCTCACCGAGGAAGGCCGGCTGTTCCACGAGCGCTGCCGGCGCATCCTGGACGATCTGGACGACGCCCACGCAATGATGTCGCAGACCCTGGAAGCACCGCGCGGTCGGCTGCGCGTGAGCGCGCCCATCATCGGCTACCACTTCCTGATGCCGCTGATCCCGGACTTCCTCGCGCGCTATCCGCAGGTCGATCTGGACGTCGACTTCAACGACCAGATCGTCGACCTGATCGAGGAAGGCATCGATGTGGTGATCCGCAGCGGCGACCTGCCGGACTCCGGCCTGGTCTCGCGTCCGCTGCACGTCTACCGCTTCATGCTGTGCGCCTCGCCGGACTATCTCGCCCGCCATGGCACGCCGCAGCGCCCCTGCGATCTCGACCGCCACGCCGCGATCCGCTTCCGCTACCCGAACTCCGGCAAGCTGCTCGAATGGCCGCTGCGTCTGGCCGAAGGCGAGCCCGAACCACGGCCGCGCGCCGCCGTCGTCTTCAACAATATGGAAGCGCTGTTGGCCGCCACCACGGCCGGCCTGGGCATCGCCTGCATGCCCGACTTCCTGGTGCGCACCGCCCTCGCCGAGGGCCGCGTCGTCGCGGTGCTGGACGATCGCATGGGCGCCGGCGGCCGCTTCAGCGCGCTGTGGCCATCGAGCCGGCAGCTGTCGCCCAAGGTGCGCGTGTTCGTCGATCACCTGGGCGCGAAGCTGGCGGGCGGCTGACTAAACCAACGCTCGCCCGGTCTGCTTCTGAAGGATGCCCAGCGGGCTGGCCGCCGGGTCGTACTGCTTGTCGGCGGCCAGGTGCAGCGTCTGCTCCATCATGTACTGGCCGGCCATCACCGCATGCGCGGTCTGGTCCGAGAAACAGACCCAGACTGAACCCGCGGCGAAGGGCATCGTGACCTGCTCGCAATCGCGCTGGTAGTCCATGTCGCTCTTCATGCCGTCGTGCAACTGCAGCATCAGGTGGTCGTATTCACTGCGCAGTGACTTGGTGACATGCAGCACCTTCAGCGCCCTCGCCTGCCAGGCCGAATAGGGCTTGGCGCGCGGCACGAAGCGCTGCGCGATCGCCTCGAACGACTCGCCGACGCGCCACACCCGCGGCTGCCCGTCCGGGTTGACGTTGGCGAACACGCGCAGGATCCGCTCGCCATAGTTCGGCCGCGAAGGGAAGGCATCCACATGCAGGCGCCGGTCGTCCGCACGCCAGCTCTGCACGCGCGATTCGACCTGCGTGGGCCGGTAGCTGGTCGGCGCCATCCGCAGTGCCGGGCCATACTTGGGCAGCAGCGCGTCGATGAGGCCGCGCGCCTGCGTGCGGAAGCGCCCGACCATCGCGGCCAGCGCTGCCTGGGTGGCCGCGTCGCCGGTGGCGCCCTTCAGCGTGCCATCGGCATTGAGGCTGATGTTGCGCGACTTGGGATCGCGGATGTCCGGGCGCAGCAGCGAGCGCTCGGCCGCGGTCGGCTGGAAGGCCAGATGGGGGAAGTACAGCACCTTGCCGGCCTCGAGCGCGGCGATCCAGGACGGATCGCTGCCGATGTGTGCCCAGTCGCTGCCGGGTAGCTCGATGATTCTTGTATGCATCGGGAAATTATCGACCACCGGGGCCGCCCTAGAATCGCGCGCCATGCCTCTCGACGCCTCTCCCGCTCCCGACACCCGCCCCCGCACCGCCGTCCTGCTGCAATGGGTGGGCATGGGCGACCTGGTCTGGCACGTGCCCTACTTCCGCAGCGTCGCGCAGACCAGCCGCGATGGCCAGGTCTCGGTGATCGCATCGCCCACCGTGTTCGCGCCGCAGTTGATCGGCCATGAGCCCTGGGTGCGCGAGATCATCGACTTCGACCGCCACCCGCGCCGCCATGAAGGTCGCAAGGGCCGCCATGCCGGCGTGGCGGGCCTGTGGCGCATGGGCGTCGAACTGCGGCCGCTGGGCTTCGAGCGCATCGTGCTGTTCACCAACCATGGCAACCGCTCGCTGGTGGCCGTGGCCGCGAAGATTCCCGAGCGCCTGGGCTACGGCACCAGCTGGCTGCAACGCCGGTTTCTGAGCCATGGGCCCTTCATCGAGCGCTACCGCGGCCCGGCCGTCAGTGCCTACAAGGACGCCACTGCGTTCGCCATCGCGCAGGGCTGGTGCGCCGAACCCATCGTGCCCAGCCTCGTCGTGCGACCGGACGCACTGGCGCGGATGCAGACACGCTTCGCCCACCTGCCGCGCCCGCTGCACGTGCTGGCGATCGGCTGCTCCGAGCCGTACAAGCAATGGGGCGACGCGAACTTCGCTGCCCTCGCAACCGAACTCGCCCAGGCCGGCCACGGCGTGCTGATGCTGGGCGGACCGGCCGAGCGGGCCTTCGCCGACGCCATCCTCGCGCGCATCAAGCCCGCGCTGCGCGCACGCGTTGCCGCGATGGTGGACGGCAGCGTCGCCGACAGCGTGGCCGCCTGCGCGCTGGCCGACAGCTGCACCGGCAACGACACCGGCGTCATCCAGATCGCCGCCGCCGTCGGCACGCCGACCTGGGTAGTGCTCGGGCCGCGTCCGCTGCTGGAGCACGACCCGAAGACGCTGCACAACATCGCCGCTCCGAGCCTGGAGGCCATCCGGCCGGAAGCCGTGGCCCAGACCGTATTGAACGCATGACGATGACGACCGACACGCGCCCGCGCACCGCGGTGCAACTGCAGACCAACGGCATGGGCGACCTCGTCTGGCATGCCGAGTACTTCCGCTGCATCGCCGAGCAGAGCCAGGGCGGGCAGGTCACCGTGATCGCCGCGCCGACGACGATGGCGCGCGACCTGATCGGTCACGAGCCCTGGCTGCGCGAGGTCATCGACTTCGACCGCCGCCCGCGCAACGGCCGCCGCGGCCGGCACAGCGGGCTGGACGGCCTGATGCGTATGGGCGCCGAACTGGCACCGAAGCGCCTGGACCGCATGGTGATGTTCTCCGACCACCCGGGCCGCGCCGTCATCGTCTGCTGGCGAGCCGGCATCCGCACGAAGCTGGGCTATGGCGCGACCTGGCTGCAGCGACTGCTGCTGACCAAGGCACCGCGCATCGCGATGTACGACGGCCCGCCCGTCACCGGCACCTACCTGGACGCGACGGCCTTTGCGATCGCGCAGGGCTTCTGCAGCGCGCCCCTCGTGCCCCACATCAACGTACGGCCCGACGCGCTGGCACGCATGCGCGAGCGGCTGGCCGCGTGGTCCCAGCCCGGCTTCGCGCTGTCCATCGGCTCGTCGGAGCCCTTCAAGCAATGGGGGGCGGAGAACTTCGCCGAACTGGCCGCGCGGCTGGCCCGGACAGGCGCCGGGGTGCTGCTGGTCGGCGGTCCGTCCGAAACGGCGCTGGCGCAGGCCATCACCGCCGGCATTGCATCCGAGTTGCGTCCGCAGGTGCTGAGCCTCACCGACGCCCCGGTGGCCGACACGGTGGCTGCCATGTCGCTGATGCGGGCCTGCATCGGTAACGACACCGGCGCCACCAATATCGCCGCCGCCGTCGGCACGCCGGCTTGGGTGCTGATGGGCGCGCGCCCGCCGCTGATGCACGACCCCAGCAGGATGAAGATGCTGGAGGGCGCGAGCCTGGCCGACATCAGCCCGGCCGCGGTCGAGGCGCAGGTGCTGGCAGGGCTGGCCTAAGGCTGGGCCAAGATCGGCCGGCTCGCCTTCTCCAGCAGATCGGCCGTGGCCTCGGCCCACGAGATGCGGGGCATGGCCCGGATCAGGGCCTCGCGTTCATGCAACAGTGCTTCGTCCTGGATGAAGCGTGCGAGTTGGGCGCGGATGTCGTTCACGTCCAGCGGGTCGAAGTAGCCGGCATGCTCGCCGGCTGCCTCCGGGATGGAGGTCGCATGGGAGGCCAGGCAGAACTTGCCATAGCTGATCGATTCGGCCGCCGGCAGTCCGTAGCCTTCGATCAGCGATGGGAACACCGTGAAGCGGCAGCCGCGGTACAGCGCGTCGAGTTCCGCGTCGGACACATCGCCCAGGAACAACACGCGTTCGCGCAGGGCCGCATCGGCCTCCAGCAGTTCGTCGAGCGCCCGGTAGGCCTTGCTGGTCTTGCCGACGATCACCAGCCGCAGGCCCGCGTCCTGCCCGGCTGCGATCACCTGGGCCCAGCTCTGCAGCAGGCGCAGCTGGTTCTTGTACGCGGTGACCCGTCCGACCGATAGCAGGTACTGGCCCTGCGACAGCCCGTAAGGCAGGGTCGCGGTTGCCGCACCCTGCGAGTTGATGTTCTGCCCGAACAGGCACTTCTCGATCGGCTTCTCCGTACCGATGAACTGGTGCATGAACCGCAGGATCTCGCGCCGGTTGTATTCCGAGCTGGTGAAGAAGCGATCGAAGGCCTGGAAGCTCTCCTTGATGAACTGCGTGAACAGCAGGCTTTCCGCAGGCTTCTGGCCGTGCTCGATCGGAATGACGTCGTGCAGCAGCAACTGGGCCGAGATGCCGTGCTTGCGCTTCAGCCGCTCGATGTTCTCGACGTAGCCGCCGATGATCCAGCTGCGCCCGACGTTGAGCAGCACGTCCCCCGGCTTGAACGGCGGCGCCGGCATGCGGCGCTGGAACAGCAGATGGGTGAGGTGGAACACCACGCCGCCGGCGAAGGTGTGCCACATGTATTTGGCCGGCTGGCCGAGATACTTCTCGCGGTAGTCCCGCCACGGCTTCAGCCGCGCATTCGGGCACAGCTTGTAGAGCTGGGCGGGGTCGGGCTCGATCCGGCCGGACAGCAGCCGACCCATGTATTCGATCACCGCATCGTCCACCAGGCCCACATGCTCGCAGGCCCGGCCGTGGAACATGATGAACTTGACGCCCTTGCCCAGGGCATGAAGGGCGTAGTTCAGGTGGACGCGCTGGATGCCGGTGACGGTCGCGTGCTGCCGGACCCACATCAGCAGGTCGGTCACGTCAAGGTAGATCGTCGGCTTAGACGCTTCCATTTCAGGCGATTCCCAGCGCATCGAGCGCCCGTGGCAGGTCAGGAAAATCGATGTCCGGATCGCTGTCTAGCGCATTGCCATTCGTCGCTAGCCGCACGCAGCGACCGACACCCGCGCGCGTACCCGCCTCGACGTCCGACGGCTTGTCGCCGAACATCAGCGAGCGCGCAAGGTCGACGCCCAGCGCCGCGGCGCTGCGCAGGATCATGCCCGGCGCAGGCTTGCGGCAGTCGCACTCCACGGCGTAGCGCGCCACGCTGCCATCGGGCAGATGGGGGCAGTACTCGATGGCCGCGAGCGTCACGCCCTGTTGCGCGAGATGCACGCTCAGCGCTTCGTGCAGGCGCAGCACCGCCGCCTCGTCGTAGTAGCCGCGGGCAATGCCCGACTGGTTGGTGACGATGACGAGCGCATAGCCAGCGGCCTGCAGGCGCCGCATCGCCTCGACCGCGCCGGGCACGAACTCGAAGTCCTCCCAGCGCGACACGTAGCCGTGGTCGAGGTTGATGACGCCGTCGCGGTCGAGAAAGGCGGCCGGCCTCACGCGCCGTCGCCCCGGATGCGCCGCACCAGCGAGGTGGTCGAGTAGCCGTCCACGAAGGGGATCGCCAGCGATCGGCCGCCCCAGGAACGGACGACGGTCGTTTCCTCCAGCGCTTCCATGTCGTAGTCGCCACCCTTGACGTAGATGTCGGCGTGCACGCGGCGCAGCAGCGACACCGGCGTGCGTTCATCGAAGAACAGCACCAGCGACACCGAGGCCAGGCCGGCCAGCACGAAGGCACGGTCCAGCTCCGCGTTCAGCGGCCGGTCCGGCCCCTTGCCGAGCTGGCGCGCGGAGGCGTCGCTGTTGAGGCCCAGCACCAGCGAGCCGCCCAGCTCGCGCGCGGCCTGCAGGTAGCCGACGTGGCCCCGATGCAGGATGTCGAACACACCATTGGTGAACACGACGGGGCCCGGCAGCGCGGCGACACGCGCCTCGATCGCCGCGTCGTCCAGGACAATCTTGTCCAGCAGCGCCTGGCTCATGCCACACCCACCGGGTCCGACTCGCTGGCATGCAGCCAGCGCACGTAGCGGTCCACGCCGGCGGCGACATCGGTGAACACATGGTCGCAGCCGGCGGCGCGCAGCCGGCTCAGGTCGGCCTGCGTGTGGCACTGGTACTTGCCCACCAGCGCATCGGGGAAGGCGATGTATTCGACCAGGCCGTCGCGGACCAGGTCGGCCATCGGCCGCGTCGGCTCGCCGCGCAGCGACAGCGCCGCGTTGACGCTGGCCAGCGCGACGTCGTTGAACGGCTGTGCCCGACCCGTGCCCAGGTTGAAGATGCCGCGTGCTTCCGGGTGCTGGAGGAACCAGAGCTTCACCGCCACGATATCGTCCACGAAGACGAAGTCGCGCGCCTGCTGGCCCGGCCCGTAGCCGCCGTACTCGCCGAACAGCTTGACCTGGCCGTTGGTCTTGAACTGTTGGTAGTGGTGGTAGGCCACCGAGGCCATGCGACCCTTGTGCTGCTCGCGCGGGCCGTAGACGTTGAAGTAGCGGAAGCCCGCCACCTGGTGCGGCGCCTGGGCCAGCATGCGGCGCACGACGTTGTCGAACAGCAGCTTGGAGTAGCCGTAGACGTTCAGCGGACGCTCGAACCGGGGCTCCTCGCGGAAGGTCTCGCTCGCGCCGTAGGTGGCGGCCGAGGAGGCATACAGCAGCCGCGTGCCCTGGGCCATGCAGGCATCGAGCAGGCCCTTGGAGCAGCGGTAGTTGGTCTCCATCATGAAGCGGCCATCGTGCTCCATCGTGTCGGAGCAGGCGCCTTCGTGCATGACGGCATCGACGTGCCCGAACTCGCCGCGCGCGAAGCGCTCGTAGAACTCGGTCTTGTCGAAGTAGTCGGAGATCTGCGCGCCCAGCAGGTTGCGGTACTTCGGGCCGTCGCTCAGGTTGTCGACGGCGATCACATCGTCGATGCCCAGCGCGTTCAGGCCGCGGATGATGTTGGCGCCGATGAAACCGGCGGCTCCGGTGACGACGACTCTCACGCGAACAGCTCCTCGTAACTCACGGTGGCGGTGCCGAACTTGCCGACGACGATGCCGCCGGCGCGGTTGGCGATGGGCACCGCGTCGCGCAGCGCCATGCCGCTGCCCAGCATCGCGGCGAGGGTGGCAATGACGGTGTCGCCCGCGCCGGTCACGTCGAAGACCTCGTAGGCGCGCGCGGGCTCGTGCGTCGCGCCGCCCGCCTCGAACAGCGTCATACCCTCCTCCGAGCGCGTCAGCAGCACGGCGGAGACGTCGATGTCGGCGCGCAGTGCGTCGACCTTGCCTTGCAGTTCCGCTTCGTCGCGCCAGGTGCCGACGACCTGCGCCAGCTCGCTCCGATTCGGCGTGATGACGGTGGCGCCGGCGTAGCGGCGGTAGTCGCTGCCCTTGGGGTCGACCAGCACCGGCTTGCCCGCCGCACGGGCCAGCTCGATCATCCGCGGGATGTGGGCCAGGCCGCCCTTGCCGTAGTCGGAGAACAGCACCACGTCGTGCAGCGGCAGTTGCTCGGCGAAGGCATCGACCATCTGGCCCAGCACCTCGTGGTCGGGCTCGTTCTCGAAATCGATGCGGATCAGCTGCTGCGCGCGGCCGATCACGCGCAGCTTGACGATCGTCGACAGCTGCGGATCGGTACGCAGCACGGCCTCGATACCGCGCGCCGCCAGCAGCCGGCCGAGCGATTCGGCCGCGTGGTCGGCGCCGACGACGGTCAGCAAAGTCGCGCGGGCGCCCAGGGTCTTGACGTTCAAGGCCACGTTGGCCGCGCCGCCCAGGCGCTCTTCCTCGCGCTGCACGCGCACGACCGGCACCGGCGCCTCAGGCGAGATGCGGTCGACGGCGCCGTGCCAGTAGCGGTCCAGCATCACGTCACCGACGACGAGGATGCGGCGCTGCGCCAGCGCCGCTGCTGTCGGAAGCGCGCTCATTGATGCCCCCTTCGGCCTGCGGCCTGTCCCCCCAAGGGGGAGCGAGCTTGCTTGGGGCGGCCCGGCGCGGCGCTCATCCTGCGATGCCCAGTTCCGCCTCGATCACGCCGCACAGCGTGTGGCCGATCAGGATGTGGGCTTCCTGGATGCGCGCCGTCACCTGACTGGGCACGACGATGGCCGCATCGCAGGCCTCGCGCAGCTTGCCGCCGTCACGGCCGAGCAGGCCCAGCGTCCAGATGCCCGCCTCGCGCGCCACGGCCACCGCGCGCAGCACGTTGCGCGAGTTGCCGGAGGTGGAAATGGCGATCAGGCCGTCGCCCGCGCGGCCGAGGCCGGCGACCTGGCGGGCGAACACCTCGTCGAACGAGTAGTCGTTGCCGATGCAGGTCAGGGCCGAGCTGTCGGTGCTCAGCGCCAGGCCGGCGAGCGGCCGGCGGTCGTTGATGAAGCGGCCGGTCAGCTCGGAGGCCAGATGCTGGCTGTCGGCGGCAGAGCCGCCATTGCCGCAGAACATCAGCTTGCCGCCACCGGCCAGCAGCGCCGCGAGCTGGCGGCCGGCGGCGCCGATGGCGTCGTCCAGCGCCGGCAAGGCGGCCATCAGTTGCTGGTGTTCTTCGAGGTTGCGCAGGAACAGGGAATTCATGGCGGGGATTATCGATGACGTTACGGCGACAATGGCGGGTTATGACCTCGCTGCCCCCCGTCTCCGAGACCCCGCTGCGCCAGATCGCGCTGCGCCTCGCGCATTTCGTCAAACCCCATCGCTGGGGTCTGGTCCTGACCGTGCTGGCCTACATCGGCGCGGCGGCCACAGAGCCGCTGATCCCGAAGCTGATCGAGACCGTGTTCGGCAAAGGCTTCGGCAAAGAATCGTTTGCGGTCTGGTGGGTGCCAGTGGTGCTGATCGGCCTGTACGCGCTGCGCGGGCTGTTCTCCTTCCTCGGCCAGTACCTGTTCAACTGGACCTTATCGCGCACCGTGATGGACTTCCGCGCCGCGCTGCTCGATTCGCTGCTGCGCGCGGACGCACGCGTGTTCACGAGCCTGCAGCCGGGCACGGCCGTCACCAAGGTCGTCAACGACCCGCAGCAGATCCTGCAACTGCTCGGCAATACGGTGATCAACTTGCTGCGCGACGGCCTGCCCGCCATAGCGATGCTGGTCTACCTCTTCTATCTGAATTGGCAGTTGACGCTGCTGTCGATGATCACGACGCCGGTGATGGCGGTGGTTGTGCGCAAGCTCAACCAGCGCGTGCGCCAGATGGGCAGCCGCACCTACGACGCGCAACTGCACCTGGTCAACAAGGTCGACGACGTCACCCGCGCGTGGCGCGTCGTGCGCAGCTTCGACGCCGCCGAGCACGAGCGCGAATCCTTCGGCCAGCTCGCCAAGGAAGTACAGCGCAACTCGCTGAAGACCACGGCCGCTGGCGCGCTGACGCAGCCGCTGTCGCAGTTCATCATGAGCATCGGCCTTTCGGTGATCATCTGCCTGGCGCTGGTACAGGCGCGCGACGCAAACACCGGCGTTGGCGAGTTCGCCGCTTTCGTCTTTGCGTTGGGGCTATTGAGCTCGCGGCTTCGCCACCTGAGCGATCTGACTCAGCCGATCAACACCGCACTGGTAGTGGCACGCGGCTGCCTGAGCCTGATGGACATGCCGCAGGAAGTCGACACCGGCACCGGCGAGATGGTCAACTGCCACGGACACGTGGAGATGCAGGACGTGACCCTGCGCTACCCCGGCGCCGAGCGCCCGGCGCTGGACGGACTGACGCTGGATTTCAAGGCCGGGCAGACGACCGCGCTGGTCGGTTCCTCCGGCGCCGGCAAGAGCTCGATCGTCCACCTGCTGCTCGCCTTCGGCCAGCCGGATGCCGGCCGCATCCTGATGGACGGCACCGATACGCACAGCCTGAAGAAGGCCAGCCTGCGCCGCCAGTTCGCCGTTGTCTCGCAGGACATCGTGCTGTTCGACGCCTCGGTGGCCGACAACATCGCCTACGCCCAGCCGCGCGACGAGGCACGGTTGGAGCAGGCACTGCGTGCCGCCCACCTGTGGGACTTCGCGCAGACCTTGCCGCAGGGCGTGGACACCATGGTCGGCGCCAACGGCAGCAAGCTCTCCGGCGGCCAGCGCCAGCGCCTGGCGATCGCCCGCGCGCTGTACAAGGACGCGCCGATCTGGGTCTTCGACGAAGCGACTTCGGCGCTGGACACCGAGAGCGAGCGCGCGGTCCAGCAGGCGCTGGAGCAGTGGCAGGGCCGCAAGACGCTGATCGTCATCGCCCACCGGCTCTCGACGATCCGCTCGGCCGACGCGATCCACGTGATGGGCAACGGCCGCGTGATCGAGAGCGGCTCGCACGACGAGCTGCTGGCGCGCGACGGCGCCTACGCCGCGATGGTGCGGGCACAGAACGGCGAATAGAGATGCTTAAGCGGCGCGCCTTGCTGATTGCGGCGCTGCCGCTCACGGCGCTCGCCGGCGACACCACGCTGGAAATCAACACTGCCAGCCAGGCTCAGCTCGAACAGTTGGACGGCATTGGCCCGGGGCTGGCGGAACGCATCCTCGCCGCGCGGGCCAAGGCGCCGTTCAGCGGCTGGAGCGACCTGCGCCGCCGGGTTTCCGGCATGGGGCCAAAGCTCGCGCGCAAGCTGTCCGACCAGGGCTTGCGCGTCGAGGGCCAGGCCTTCTCAGATGCCTGATTCAGCAAAGCCGCCGCGGCGCCTGCGCATCGCTGCCGGGTCTGTCGTCGGCGTCGCCGAGGGCCAGCCGAAAAAGCGCTGCACATCGTCCCGGCGCGCCAGCGTGTCGCTCATGCCCAGGTTGATCAGCTCGTTGGTGAACGAGGGCTCGAACAGCAGGTAGCTGGTCAGCGCCGAGCCGCTGGCGCCCTGCCCCTGGCCGGTGGCGCCCACGCCCCGCAGCAGCGCACGGATCGGCGCCGGCAGGCTGCCCTGGTGCTCGGCGGCCAGGTCGTCGATGCGCCGGCTCGGCGCGATCACCAGCACGTCGATCGGCCGCAGCGGCGTCTTGCTGCGCACCTCCGGCGGCAGCAGCGACAAGGTGTTGTTGACCCGCTGCAGCCGCTCCACGTCCACCGCCAGCGCGTCCAGGAAGATGCTGGACAAGGCATGGCCGGCGATCTGCGCCATGCTCGGATGCCCCTCGGCCAGCGGCACGCGGCGACCCGGCGGCTCGCTCATCCGGCCCGCGCCGATCACGAGAACCCGTTCCGCGCCGAGGTGCACCGCCGGCGAGATCGGCGCGCTCTGGCGCATCGAGCCGTCGCCGAACCATTCGGCCTGGCCGTCCAGGTCCAGCAGCTGCGCCGGAAAGATGAAGGGGATCGCCGATGACGCCAGCAGGTGTCCGATCGTCAGCTCGGTCCGCACCGCGAGCCGCTGCGAACGCAGCCAGGGCTTCACCTCGTGGCCGGTCTGGAAGAAGGTGACGTGCTGGCCCGAGGTGTAGCTGGAGCCACTGATTGCCAGCGCGCTCAGGTGGCCGGCCTCCAGCATCTCGCCGAGCCGCTCGAGCCGCACCCACTGGCGCAGCAGGTCACCCAGCGGCTCGTTGTTCAGCAGGCTCTTCGGATGGGAGCGCCGCCAGCGCGTCAGCGCCCAGCCCAGGCTCATCATCGTCATCCAGCGCGCGCCGGTGCGGATCACGCCGAAGGAGTCGGCCGCGTAGACCTGGTCGACGTGGATGTTCTGCCAGAGGTAGACCAGGCCATCGACGGCGGAATCGAAGTCGTCCGCATGGCTGGCCAAGGTGGCCGCATTGATCGCGCCGGCCGAGGTGCCGCAGATGATCGGAAACGGATTGGTCGCCGTTGCCACACCCGCATCGCGCCGCAACTGCGCCAGCGCGGCCAGCACGCCGACCTGGTAGGCGGCGCGGGCACCGCCGCCGGAGAGGATCAGGCCGGTGGACGGTGACGTTGTGCTGGGATTCGGCGCGGAGGCGTCTTGCATGGCGATGGCAGCGGGCGATCAATCATCGCCGAATTCATCGCCGTCACTCACCGTACACGATCTGCGCCACCTGCTTCGCATCCCCTGCAGCCACGACCGTCCGCAGCTTCTCCAGCGCCTCGTCGCAAGGCCAGAACTTGCTCGCCTCGCCCAGCTCGATCTTGAACTCGGCCTGGCCATCGACCCCGCTGGCGCCGTTCAGGAAATGGTGCGTCATCACCCGCAGGCCCTGGCGCGCCGTGCCCTGGTCGGTCTCGATCTGCTTGGGCGGGAAGCCGGCGACGATTTCCTTCAGCGGCGGCATCTTGCCGCGCACCGGCACGTAGAAATACTTGCCGAAGCGCGCGCGGGCCGCCGTGAGCGACCAGACCTGCTGGATCGTCAGCCGCAGGCCGCCGGAGAAGCGGTCGTTCTGCACCTTGCCGGAGACGATGATCAGCTCGTCTTCCGCCAGCAGTTCCTTGTTCGCGTTGATCAGCTCCTCGTTGGCCACCGCCTCGATCGCGTCGCTCTTGTCGTCGAGCTTGAAGATCGCCACGCGGCCGCGGCTGCCGTTGATGATGCGCATGTCGCCGACGATGCCGGCCAGCATCTGCGGTTCGCGGCTGTCCTGCGCGTCGCCGATGCGGCGCTTGACCATGCGGCGCACTTCCTCGCCGCTCTGGTCGAACAGGTGGCCGGAGAGGAAGAAGCCGATCGCCGTCTTCTCCAGGCTCAGCTTCTCCTTGATGCTCCATTCGGCGGCCTCGACCAGCGGCGGCTCGGCGGTGGAGGAGCCGTGCGCGCTGTCGTCGAAATCGAACAGGCCGCCCTGGTCGGCGTTCTGCGTCAGGTTGTCGGCGAAGGTGTAGCCCAGGCCGACGCTCGCCAGCAGGCGCGCCCGGTTGGGCTCCAGCGAGTCGAAGGCGCCGGCCTTGATCAACGCCTCGGTCACGCGCTTGTTGACCTGCTTGCGGTCCACGCGCGCGCAGAAGTCGAAGAAGCTCTTGAACGGCCCGCCGGCATTGCGCGCCGCCACGATCGCGTGGATCGCGTTCTGGCCCGAGCCCTTGATCGCGCCGAGGCTGTAGTTGATCTTCGTCTTGGACAGCGGCTCGAAGCGGTGCACGCCCAGGTTGACGTTGGGCGGCTCGAACTCGATGCCGAACAGCTTGGCATCGTTCAGCAGCACCTTCAGCTTGTCGGTGTCGTCCGACTCGATGGTCATGTTCGCCGCGTAGAACTCCGCGGTGAAATGGACCTTCAGCCAGCCGGTGTGATAGGCCAGCAGCGAGTAGGCGGCGGCGTGCGACTTGTTGAAGCCGTACCCCGCGAACTTCTCCATCAGGTCGAAGACCTCGTCGGCCTTGGCCGTGTCGAGGCCCTTCTCGGCCGCGCCCTTGCGGAACAGCTCGCGGTGGGCGGCCATTTCCTCGGCCTTCTTCTTGCCCATCGCGCGGCGCAGCATGTCCGCGCCACCCAGCGTGTAGCCGCCCAGCACCTGGGCGGTCTGCATCACCTGCTCCTGGTAGACCATGATGCCGTAGGTCTCGGACAGCACGGCCTCGGCCAGCGGGTGCGGGTACTCGACCTTCTCCTTGCCGTGCTTGCGCGCGACGAAGGTGGGGATCAGGTCCATCGGGCCCGGCCGGTACAGCGCGTTCAGCGCGATCAGGTCTTCCAGGCGCGAGGGCTTCGCCTCCTTCAGCATCTTCTGCATGCCGGGGGATTCGAACTGGAACACCGATTCGGTCAGGCCGTCGGAGAAGAGCTTGTAGGTGCGGCGGTCGTCGAGCGGGATCTTCTCGAAGGCGAAGTCCTTCTGCTCGGGATAGCGAGCGACGATGAACTCCTTGGCCATCTCCATGATGGTCAAGGTGGCCAGGCCCAAAAAGTCGAACTTCACGAGGCCGATCGCCTCGACGTCGTCCTTGTCGTACTGGCTCACCGCGCTGGTCGAGCCAGGCTGCTGGTACTGCGGGCAGAAGTCGGTGATCTTGCCGGGCGCGATCAGCACGCCGCCGGCGTGCATGCCGATCGAGCGCACCGTGCCCTCCACCTGCGTGGCCAGGGCCAGCAGCGCGGCGACTTCCTCGTCGGCCTGCTCGCGGTCGTTGATCTCCGGCGCCTCGTGGCGGGCGTAGATCATCTTGGCCTTGTTGGGGTCGAAGTCGTCCGGCAGCGGCGCCAGGGTCACCGTCTTGCCCGGCGGCGCCGGAACCAGCTTGGCGATCGAGTCCACGTGGCCGAAGCCCATGCCCAGCACGCGGCCGATGTCTCGCAGCGCGCCCTTGGCCGCCATCGTGCCGAAGGTGGCGATCTGGCTCACCGCCGGGCGGCCATACTTTTCCTTCACGTAGTCGATGACGCGGTCGCGGTTGCCCTGGCAGAAGTCGATGTCGAAGTCGGGCATCGAGACCCGCTCGGGGTTCAGGAAACGCTCGAACAGCAGGTTGTATTCCAGCGGATCCAGGTCGGTGATCGACAGCGCGTAGGCGACCAGCGAGCCCGCGCCCGACCCCCGGCCCGGGCCGACCGGGCAGCCGTTGTTCTTGGCCCAGCGGATGAAGTCCGACACGATCAGGAAGTAGCCCGGGAAGCCCATCTTGATGATGGTCTCCAGCTCGAACTCCAGCCGCTCGACATAGCGCGGGCGCTGGGCGTCGCGCTTGGCCTCGTCCGGGTACAGCAAATGCAACCGTTCTTCCAGGCCTTCGAAGGACAACTGGCGGAAGTACTGGTCCATCGGCATCGGCTTGCCGTCGTCGAGGATCGGCGTCGGGAAGTCCGGCAGCTGCGGCTTGCCCAGCACCAGCGAGAGACTGCAGCGCCGCGCGATCTCCACCGTGTTGGTGATCGCGCTCGGGATGTCGGCGAACAGCTTCTCCATCGTCGCCTGGTCGCGGAAATACTGGCCCGGCAGGAAGCGTTTGATGCGCTTCGGGTTGGCCAACGTCTCGCCGTCGGCGATGCAGACGCGCGCCTCGTGCGCGCCGTATTCGTCCTCGGTCAGGAACTGGATCGGGTGGGTGGCGACGACCGGCAGGCCCAGTTCAGCCGCCAGCGGCACGCTGGACTGCACCAGCGCCTCCTGCCCCGGCAGGCCCGCACGCTGCAGCTCGATGTAGAAGCGGCCCGGGAAGGCCGCCGAAAGCCGCGCCGCCCAGTCCTTCGCCCGCGCCTTGTCGCCCATCAGCAGCGCCTGGCCCAGGCCGCCGTGCTGCGCGCCGGAGAGGCAGATCAGCCCCTCGCCCAGCTCCTGCAGCCATTCCCACTTCAGGCAGGCCTGGTTGCGGATCACGTTCTGAATCCAGGCGCGCGACAGCAGTTCGGAGATGTTCAGGTAGCCCTGCGTGTTCTGCACCAGCAGCAGGATGCGGCTCGGGTTCTTGTCGGAGCCCTCGGGCTCCAGCCAGCAGTCGGCGCCGAGGATGGGCTTCACGCCCTTCTTGCGGCAGGCGTTGTAGAACTTGACGCCGCCGAACAGGTTGGCGAGGTCGCTCAGGCCCAGGGCGACCTGCCCGTCCTTGGCCGCCGCGGCGGCAGCGTCGTCGACGCGAAGGGTGCCGTCGACGACGGAGAACTCGGTATGGGTGCGCAGGTGAACGAAAGACATCCCTGGATTTTAGGAGGCCGCGGGTATGCTGCCGCCCGACAAGGAGACTTCCCATGAAGAAAGCCCCACTCGCCACCCTGCTGGCCGCCCTGCTGATCGCCGCCCTTCCGGCTTTTGCCGCGAAGCACCCGGCGGCGAAGAAGCCCGCCGTCCCGACCAAGAGCAGCGCCGACATCATCAAGGACTCGCCCGACGGCGACTGGCGTGAGCTCGACCCCGACAACACGATCCTGATGGAATTCGCCCAGGGTCAGGTCTTGATCGAACTGGCACCGCGCTTCGCACCGAAGCACGCCGCCAACATCCGCGAGATGGCCCACACCGGCTTCTACGACGGCCTGGCCGTCGTGCGCGTGCAGGACAACTTCGTCGCCCAGTGGGGCGACCCGGACGGCGACGACCCGGCCAAGGCCCGGTCGCTGGGCAAGGCCGAGGCGCACCTGCCGGCCGAATTCTCGATCCCGCTGAAGGGCCTGCCGCTGAAGAAGCTGCCCGACGTGGACGGCTGGGCGCCGGTCACCGGCTTCGTCGACGGCTTCCCGGTCGCCGCCAACCCGAAGACCGGCCAGGCCTGGCTGGCCCACTGCTACGGGATGGTCGGCGCCGGCCGCGGCAACGAGGCTGATTCCAGCACCGGTGGCGAGCTCTATGCCGTGATCGGCCAGGCGCCGCGTGGGCTGGATCTGAACATCACCGTCGTCGGCCGCGTGCTGTCGGGCATCGAACTGCTCTCCAGCCTGCCACGCGGCGGCCCGAACATGGGCTTCTACGACCAGGCCGAGCAACGCACCGCGATCAAGCGCGTGCGCCTGCTGGCCGACATGCCCGAGGCCGAGCGCCCGCACCTGCAGGTGCTGCGCACGGACAGCAAGACCTGGCCCCAGTTGCTGGACGCTCGGCGCAACCGCACCGGCTGGTTCGTCTACAACCCGAAGCACATCGACGTCTGCAGCGCAACGGTACCCACCCGCCCAGGGAAGTAAGCCCCTCGCCTGGTCTCGCCTCGCTGAACGCGGGCGGGCCCAGTCGGTCCCCCGAGGGGACGGCGATGCTTGCGGCATCGAGCCGCAAGCACATCGCCATGTGGGCCGGCTTGGGAGCGGCCCGGCGCTCGGCCCGCGGAAGCCCAGCCAGCACAAGCATCGTTGCACCGCAAGCGTGGCAACCCACCCTGCCGCGCTGCAGTGGTACGCAGGCCCCCAGGAAAGTCCCCGGGAAGAAATCCCTTGAGACTTCGCACTCCGGACGTTAAGAATTGAAAAGCCAGGAGCCCGTCGAGGCTCAGGGTTAGACCAATAACGCACCGACCGGAGACTTGCCATGCGAATCGATTCCCCACGGCAGACGTCCGCGGCTCATGCAGTTGCCCTTGCCGCCGCCCTCGCCTGCTTCGCTGTTCCCGCCTCTGCCCAGCCCAATATGGAAAAGCTCAAGGGCATGAAGGTCGCGAGCACTGACCTCAACATCCCGTTGGTGCCCCAGACAGGTGCGAACGCCGATGCCATCAAGGCCAACCTGAAGCGGATCAAGCTGCCGCCGGGTTTCCAGATCAGCCTCTACGCCGTCGTGCCCGATGCGCGCCACATGGCCGTGGCGCCCAGCACGAACATGCTCTTCGTCGGCACCCGCAAGACCACCGTCTGGGCCGTCACCAACCGCAACAGCGGCGACGCGGCGACGGAGGTGAAGTCCTTCGCGCCGAGCCTGAAGTTCAGCAACCCGAACGGGGTCTGCTGGACCAAGGACGGCGTGCTGATCGTCGCCGAGCACAACCGCGTGCTGAGCTTCCCGGCCGCGGAGTTCTTCTATGAAGGCCCGGACGTGGCCGTCGGCGAGATCCTGCCGCAGGGCAAGCTGATCCCGCCCGAGGAAGAGTCCTTCAACCACGGCGCGCGCACCTGCCGCATCGGGCCGGACGGCATGCTCTACATCACGATGGGCCAGCCCTTCAACGTGCCGCCGCGCGACAAGCTCGACCTGTACAAGCAGTGGGGCATCGGCGGCATCGTGCGCATGAACCTCGACGGCAGCAAGCGCGAGGTCTACGCCACCGGCGTCCGCAACTCCGTGGGCATGGACTTCAACCCCAAGGACGGCACGCTCTGGTTCACCGACAACCAGACCGACGGCATGGGCGACGACATCCCCGCCGGCGAGATCAACCGCGCCACCAAGGCCGGTCAGTTCTTCGGTTACCCCTGGAAACAGGGCAAGACCCGCATCACCGAATTCGGCTACGACAAGGACCCGCTGCCGGCCAACATCGTCGACCCGCAGGTCTACACCATCGCCCATGCGGCCGACCTGGGCATGGTCTTCTACACCGGCAAGTCCTTCCCGGCGAAGTACCAGGGCGGCATCTTCTCGGCCCAGCACGGCTCCTGGAACCGCACCAAGCCGGTCGGCGCGCAGGTGCTGTTCACCTCGCTGAAGCCTGACGGCACGGCCGACAAGACCGAGGTCTTCGCCGAAGGTTGGCTGGACGATACCGGCCTGTACCGTGGCCGCCCGGTGGACGTGGCCGTGGCCAAGGACGGCTCGCTGCTGATCAGCGACGACTTTGCCGGCGCCATCTACCGCGTCACCTACACCGCCCCATGAGGCAGAGCCTGCTCCTGTTCGCAGCAGCAGCCCTGGCCTGGGGGGGCCTTCCCGCCCAGGCCCAGGACGCGCAGGTCGGGCGCCAGAAGGCGCAGGCCTGCGCGGTCTGCCACGGCCCGCAGGGCATCGCGACCGCGCCGGACGCGCCCAACCTGGCCGGCCAGCCCGAGGTCTATCTCACCGCTCAGCTGCGTGCGTATCGCGATGGCACGCGCAAGCACGAGATCATGAGCGTGATGGCCAAGCCGTTGAGCGATGCGGACATCGCGAACCTCGCCGCCTGGTTCGCTTCCATCAAGGTCGAAGCACAAGCGCCGCGCTGAGGTAAAAAGGCGGCTCGTCCACCCACGAGCCGCCCGATGAACGAAGCCGACTTCCACCTGATCGCCGACCTGATCCGCGAGCACGCCCGCGCGCGGCCCGAGCAGCCGGCGATCGTTCAGGACGGCGGCGAATCGCTGAGCTATGCCGCGCTGGACGCGCTGATGGATCGCATCGCGGCCGCGCTGCAGAGAGATGACGTCCGCCCCGGTGACGCGGTGGCCGTGTCCGGCATGTCCACGCCGATGCAGGGCGCGCTGTTCCTTGGCGCGCTGCGGGCAGGCGCGGTCGTCGCGCCGCTGGCCGCTTCGGTGACGCCGGCCTCCTTCGACGGCATGCTGGCCGATGCGCAGGCGCGGCTGCTGTTCGTCGACGAATCGGCCGCCGCGCTGGCGCCGGCGGACGTGCGCACGATCCGCATCGACACCGCCGAGCTGGAAGCCTGGCTCGCCCCGCCGGGCGCGCAACCCGAGCCGGTCTCGCCAGCGCCGGGCGATGCGTTCAACATCATCTATTCCTCCGGCACGACCGGCACGCCCAAGGGCATCGTCCAGCCGCACGGCATGCGCTGGACGCACGTGGCGCGCGGTGCCCGCTACGGCTACAACGCAGACTCCCGCGCGCTGCTCGCCACGCCGCTGTACTCGAACACCACGCTGGTGGTCTTCTTCCCGGTGCTGGCCTTCGGCGGCACGGTTTACCTGATGCCGCGCTTCGAGGCGGGCGCCTACCTGGCGCTCGCCCAGGCGAAGCGCATCACGCACACGATGCTGGTGCCGGTGCAGTACCAGCGCATCATGGCGCGGCCCGATTTCGACGCTCATGACCTCGGCAGCTACCTCGCCAAGTTCTGCACCAGCGCACCCTTCTCGGCCAAGCTGAAGGCCGACGTGCTGAGCCGCTGGCCCGGCGCGCTGGTCGAGTTCTACGGCATGACCGAAGGCGGCGGCACCTGCATCCTCGATGCCCGCGCCAACCCGAACAAGCTGCACACGGTCGGCCAGCCGGCGGACGGCCACGACATCCGGCTGATCGACGACGAGGGCCGCGAGCTGACCGAGCCCGGCCAGACCGGCGAGGTGGTCGGCCACTCGGCCGGCATGATGAGCGGCTATCACGGCCAACCCGCCAAGACCCGCGAGGCCGAGTGGTTCGCGCCGGACGGCAAGCGCTTCATCCGCACCGGCGACGTCGGCCGCTTCGACGCCGACGGCTTCCTGATCCTGTCCGACCGCAAGAAGGACATGATCATCTCCGGCGGCTTCAACATCTACCCGAGCGACCTCGAGGCACTGCTGCGCGAGCACCCGGCCGTGGCGGACGTGGCCGTGGTCGGCGTGCCCAGCGACATCTGGGGCGAGACGCCGGTGGCCTACGTGGTGCGCCGCTCAGGCCACGAAGAGACGACGGACAGCGCGCTGCGGCTGTGGCTCAACGAGCGCGTCGGCAAGACGCAGCGGCTCTCCGAGCTGCGCAGCATCGACGAACTGCCGCGCAGCGCGATCGGCAAGGTGCTCAAGCGCGAGCTGCGTGATCGCCACGCCGCGGAGTCGCCAGGAGCACCCGGCGCGTGATCCTGGCCCTGCCCCGCCGCGGGCCGACCATCAGCGTCTGGCCCCCGCTGCCGCTGCCGCGGACGCGCCTGGGGCAGTGCCTGGCGCTGGCGCTGCTGCTGCACCTGTGGCTGGTGCTGACCATCGGCACCGCGCCGGGCGGCAGCGCAGCGCCGGGCGAAGGTGTGTGGGGCCGGCTAAACACGGCGCTGAGCATCACGCTGACCGGCCCGCCCAGCCCGGCGGTGGAAACGCCGCCGCAAGCCGCACCGATCCCCGTCGATTCCGGCCCCACCGGCGCCGCGCCGAAGCGCCGCCAGGGCGGCAGCGTGCGGCCCGTCCAGCGCCCGGCGCCGAGCCCGGGCGCCGCTGAGTTGGGGCGCTGGAACGCCACGCCCGCCGAGCAGCTGAATGGCCCGGCGCCCGAACCTGAAGCACCTGCGCCTGTACCGGCTGCGGCGCCCGAACCCGAACCGACGATCCGCACCCAGGAAGCGGCGCCCGTCACCGTGCAGCGGCTGCAGAAGCCGGCCTTGCCCGCCCCGTCACGCAGCAGCACCGACAACAAGTCCGCCCCCGACCTGCTGAAGCCGCTACCCGCCGCAGCACCGGTGGAAGCCCCGCCGGCGCCGGTGCCCGCTCCACCCGACCTGCGCACGTTGCCCGAGCCAGAGGCCATCCCCGCCCGCCGCGCGCCCGCGGAGCTGCCTCAGACGATCACGCCGCCCGCCCTTCAATCGCAGCCCTTGAGCGCGCCCAAGGCCCAGCCCCAGGTCACCGCGCCGGTGGCGCCGATCAATCCGGGCGTGACGCCGCAAGTCGCGCCCGGAGCCGCGCCCTCGGCAAACACCAGCCAGCCGGCGGCCCCCAGCCTCGTCCCGGCCCTGCCTCCGGTCGGCGCGCCCGACGCCGGCACGCAGCGCGGCCACGACGTCGCGACATCGCCCTCGGCCTCAGCCAGCTCGCCACGCACGCCGCTGGACCTGCGCATGCCCGTCAACCGCCCGGTCGCGCGCCAGGGCGGCGACAGCATGCTGAACCTGATGCCCCACCCGCCCGACGCCAAGGCCAAGCTCGGCGAGGACATGAAGAAGGCCGGCCGCGGCGACTGCCGCGACGAGCATGCGGCCAACGGGCTGCTGGCCGTGGTCCCGCTGGCGGTGGACACCGCGCGGGACAAGGGTTGCAAATGGTGAGCCGAACGCCTCAATAGTGGGGCGGCAACTCGTCCCGCAAGCTCCGAAACGCCGGGCCGCCTTCGGCCGGCGCCTGCCGCTTCAGCTCCACCAATTCCCGCATCAGCAGATCGATCTGCTCCTGCTGGCGGATCACGATCTGGTTGAGCTGCTCGACCAGGTCCTCGGCGAAGCTGGCCTTGATCTCCAGCTCGGTCAGGCGGGCGTCCACATCGTGTTCGGTATCCATAGGAGCGCTATTGGACACCAGGGCCGCACCTACAATCTGCCGCTTCCCATGACGACCGCATCCATCCTCAACATCTCGGCCTACAAGTTCGTGCGCCTGCCCGACGCGCAGGCGCTGCGCGACACCCTGCACGAACGCGCCGAGGCGCTGGCCCTCAAGGGCACGGTGCTGCTGGCCGAAGAAGGCATCAATCTGTTCCTGGCCGGCCCCGCCGAGGCTGTCCGCGCCTGGGTCGTGGCGCTGAAGGACGATGCCCGCTTCGCCGATCTGGCGCCCAAGGAGAGCTGGAGCGAAGCGGTCCCGTTCAAGAAGCTGCTGGTCAAGGTCAAGCCCGAGATCATCCGCATGAACCATCCGGCGATCCGGCCCGATGCGCTGGAGCGCGCGCCGGCCGTCACCGCCACGACCCTGGCCCGCTGGCTGAACCAGGGCCATGACGACGCCGGCCGGCCCGTCGTGATGCTGGACACGCGCAATGCCTTCGAGGTCGACTACGGCGCCTTCGACGGCGCGATCGACTGGCGCATCGCCAAGTTCAGCGAGTTCCCCGAGGCCGTGCAGCAGCACCGCGCCGAGCTGCAGGGCAAAACCGTCGTCAGCTACTGCACCGGCGGCATCCGCTGCGAGAAAGCTGCCATCTACCTGCAGCAGCAGGATCTCGGCGCGCCGGTCTACCAGCTGGAAGGCGGCATCCTGAAGTATTTCGAGGAAACGAAGGGCGCGCCGCACTACCACGGCGGCTGCTTCGTCTTCGACCAGCGCGAGTCGCTGGACGCCGGGCTGGCGCCGGATGCCGACATCGTCCGCCCCGCCAGCGAGGCGCACCGAGCACCGGATCACAAGGAACCGGCCTGATGGGCGGACTCGCGGGATGGGCCGTGCGCCTGTTCGGCGTATTGCTGATGCTGTCTTCGCTCGGCTACGCGGCGATCCGGGCGCCGGATCGCACGCTGGAGAGCCTGGTGCCGCGCTGGGCGCCGCCGCCCTCCGAATTCATCGAGCTGGGTGACCAGGTCGTGCACCTGCGCGACGAAGGCCAGCAGACCGATCCGACGCCGCTGGTGCTGCTGCACGGCACCTCGTCCAGTCTGCACACCTGGGAAGGCTGGGCTGAGGAGCTGAAGAAGACCCGCCGCGTCATCAGCTTCGACCTGCCCGGCTTCGGCCTGACCGGACCGGCCGTCAGCGGCGACTACCGCGACGAGGCCTACCAGGCCTTCGTGCTGGCGATGCTGGACCGGCTGAAGCTGCAGCACGTGGTGCTCGCCGGCAACTCGCTGGGCGGGCAGATCGCCTGGCAACTGGCCGCGCTGCATCCGGAGCGCGTCAGCGCGCTGATCCTGGTGGACGCGGGTGGCCAGGCGGTCGAGGCGCAATCGGTGCCGGACGGCTTCAAGCTCGCGCAGATGCCGCTCGTGCGCCACATCGCCCAGTACGTGCTGCCCCGCTCCTTCATCGAACGCAGCGTGAAGAACGTCTACGGCGATCCGTCCAAGGTCGACGGCGCGCTGGTGGATCGCTACTTCGAGATGACGGTGCGCGAGGGCAACCGCGAGGCTCTGGGCCGGCGCATGGACCAGCGCACGCCGGGCAAGTTCATCGCCCTGCTGCCGAAGATCAGGCAGCCGACCTTGATCCTGTGGGGTGCGCGCGACCGGCTGATCCCGATCGCCGCGGCCAGGGTTTTCGCGCAGGAGATTCCGGGCAGCCGGCTGGTTACATTCGAGACACTCGGCCATGTGCCGCAAGAGGAAGACCCGCAGGCGACGCTGGTGCCGGTGAAGACCTTCCTCGAATCGATCAAAGACAAGACCTGACCCTCAAGGAGTACACAGCATGCAAGAAGGACGACGACACCTGATCGCCGTGGGTCTATTGGGCCTGCTGGGCCTGCTGGGCTTATTCGCCGTCACGGCCCATGCCCAGGCCCCCGAGTGGAAGAAGATCCGCATCGGCGTCGAAGGCGCCTACCCGCCCTTCTCCGAGATCGGCCCGGACGGCAAGCTCAAGGGCTTCGAGATCGAACTGGCCCAGGCCTACTGCGCGCAGATGAAGGCCGAATGCACCTTGGTGCAACAGGACTTCGACGGCCTGATCCCCGCGCTGCAGACGCGCAAGATCGACGCGATCATCGCCTCCGTTTCGATCACCGAGGCGCGCAAGAAGGTCGTCGCCTTCTCCCGGCCCTACTACGCTACGCCGGCCCGCATGGTCGCCAAGGAAGGCGCCAAGTTCGATTTCACCGCCGCGGGCCTGAAGGGCAAGAAGATCGGCGTGCAGCGCGCCACCATCTTCGAGGCCTGCGTCAACGGCGAGTTCAAGCAGAGCGAGATCGTTCGCTACGCCACGCAGGACCAGATCTTCCTGGACCTGAAAGCCGGCCGCATCGACATGACCATGGCCGACTCCCCAGCCATCGACCAGGGCTTCCTCAGCAAGCCCGAGGGCAAGGGCTACGCGATGGTCGGCCCCGTCTTCGACGACCCGAAGTACTTCGGCACGGGCACCGGCGTGGCCATGCGCAAGGCCGACGAGAAGACTCTGGCCGCCAAGTTCAACGCGGCCATCGAGGCACTGCAGGCGGACGGCACCTTCAAGAAGATGGCCGCGAAATACTTCCCCTACGACATTTCGCCCAAGCACTGATCGATGCTGCACGGCTTCCTGCCCAGCTTGCTGCAAGGCGCCGCCGTCACGCTGAGCCTGGCGCTCAGCGCGATGGCGCTGGCCGTCGTGCTGGGCCTGCTGGGCGCGCTGGCCAAGCTGTCGAAATGGCGCGCGGCACGTGGCGTGGCGCAGGTCTACACGACGCTGATCCGCGGTGTGCCGGACCTGGTGCTGATGCTGCTGCTGTTCTTCGGCGGGCAGGTGGCGGTCAACGCGATCGCGCTGCAGCTGGGCTATGAAGATCCGGTCGATATGGATCCCTACGTGACCGGCGTGCTGGTCATCGGCTTCATCTTCGGCGCCTACCTGACCGAGGCTTTCCGCGGTGCCTTCCTGGCCGTGCCGCCTGGCCAGCGCGAAGCGGGTCTGGCCTTCGGCATGACGCCCTGGCAGATCGCCCGGCGCATCACCCTGCCCCAGATGCTGCGCCATGCGCTGCCGGGCCTGTCGAACAACTGGCTGGTACTGATCAAGAGCACGGCCATCGTCTCGGTGATCGGCCTGTCGGACCTGATGACCCGCGGTCAGCAGGCCGCCGGCACGACGCGCGAGCCTTTCTCGTTCTACCTGGCCGTGGCTGCGTTCTACCTGGCCTTCACCAGCCTTTCCGAACTGATGTTCAGCTGGCTGCAGCGGCGGCTGGCGATCGGCGTGCGCGTGGGGAATCTCTGAGATGTTCGATTTCCAGGCCATCCAGGACAACCTGCCTCTCTACTGGGAGGGCGCGTTGAAGACCCTGCAGTTGCTGCTGATCTCGCTGGCGCTGGGCCTGGCCCTGGCGGTTCCGCTGGCGGTGCTGCGCAGCCTGCGCGGCAGTTGGGTCTCGCGGGCTGTGTGGTGCTACACCTATGTGTTCCGCGGCACGCCGATGCTGGTGCAGCTCTTCCTCATCTACTACGGCCTGGCGCAGTTCGACGCGGTGCGCGACAGCTTCGCCTGGCCCTGGCTCAGCTCCGCCTGGTTCTGCGCCTGCCTGAGCTTCGTGCTGAATACCGCGGCCTACACGACCGAGATCATCGCCGGCTCCATCCGCGCGCTACCGCACGGCGAGATCGAGGCGGCCAAGGCCATGGGCATGAGCCGCGCGGTGATGTTCCGCCGCATCGTGCTGCCCTCCGCGCTGCGCCGCTCGCTGCCGGCCTACAGCAACGAGGCGATCTTCATGCTGCACGGCACAGCGCTGGCCAGCATCGTCACGATCATGGACCTGACCGGCGCCGCGCGCACCGTCAACGCCACCAACTACATCCCCTTCGAGGCCTTCATCACCGCCGGCGTCTTCTACTTCCTGATGACGACGACGCTGGTGGGCCTGTTCCACAAGGCCGAGGCGAAGTGGCTCAAACCGCTGATGCCCAGGTGACTCTCATGCAAATCCGACACCACGCCCTGCTCTCTCCCGCGCCCGGCACGCAGCGCGAACTCGTCTCGCTGCACTACGGCCAGGGGCCGCTGAAGGCCTACATCCAGGCCTCGCTGCACGCCGATGAACTGCCCGGCATGCTCGTGGCACACCACCTCCGGCTGAAGCTCGATGCGCTGGAAGCCGCCGGCCGCATCACCGGCCAGATCGTGCTGGTGCCGATGGCCAATCCGATCGGCCTTTCGCAGCACCTGCTGCACGGCCACCAGGGCCGCTTCGAGTTGACCAGCGGTGAGAACTTCAACCGCCACTACCCGGACCAGATCAATACCGCGGCCGCCGCGGCCGAGCCGCAACTGACGCAGGACGCGGCGCACAACGTCCAGGTGCTGCGGCGCGAGCTGAAGAAGGCCGTGGACGCGCAAGCGGTCGACACCGAGCTGCAATCGCTGCGACGCACGTTGATGGGTCTGTCCTGCGACGCCGACGTCGTGCTGGACCTGCACTGCGACGCCCAGGCCGTGCTGCACCTCTACACCGAGACGCCCTGCTGGCCGCAGTGCGAGCCGCTGGCGCGCTACCTCGGCGCCCGCGTCACGCTGCTGGCCCAGGACTCCGGCGACAACCCCTTCGACGAAGCCTGCTCGCAGGTCTGGTGGAAGTGGAAGCGCCACTTCGGCGACCGCTTCCCGATCCCGCAGGCCTGCCTGGCGGTGACCGTCGAGCTGCGCGGTTATGTGGACGTCGAGCACGAGATGGCCGAGGCCGATGCGCAGCGCCTGATCGACTACCTGACGCATCGCGGCCTTGTCTCGGGTGAAGCACCTGCCATGCCAGAGGCCGTCGGCGATGCCCGCCCGCTGGCCGGCAGCATGCCGATCAAGTCGCCGGTGGCCGGCGTGCTGACCTTCCTGCGCCAGGCCGGCGACACGGTGAAGGCCAGCGACGTGCTCGCCCAGGTGATCGACCCGATCAGCGCCGCGGTCACCGACCTCACCAGCCCCGTCGACGGCCTGCTCTACGCCCGCGATTCGCTGCGCTTCACGACGGCCGGCATGCGCGTCGCTAAGGTGGCCGGCGTCGAGGCGACACGCACCGGCAAGCTGCTGGGAGCCTGAGCGCGATGAGCCACGCAAGCCTCGTCGTCGACAACCTGCACAAGCGCTACGGCGAGCGCGAGGTGCTCAAGGGCGTGTCGCTGACCGCGCAACCCGGCGACGTGATCACGCTGATCGGCTCGAGCGGCTCCGGCAAGAGCACCTTCCTGCGCTGCCTGAATCTGCTGGAGCAGCCGCACGAGGGTTCGCTCTCGCTCGGCAGCGAGACACTGAAGCTGGCCCGCGACCGCGACGGCAGCCTGAAGGCGGCCGATGCGAAGCAGTTGCAGCACTGGCGCGCGCGCCTGGCCTTCGTGTTCCAGAACTTCAACCTCTGGGCCCACCGCACCGTGATCGAGAACGTCACCGAGGCGCCGATCCACGTGCTGGGCGTGCCCAAGGCCGAGGCCATCGCCAAGGCCGAGGCGCTGCTAGCGCGCGTCGGCGTATCGCACCGCAAGGACGTCTACCCCGCCCAGCTCTCTGGCGGCGAACAGCAGCGCGTCGCGATCGCCCGCGCGCTGGCCGTGGAACCGGAAGTGATGCTGTTCGATGAGCCCACCTCCGCGCTGGACCCGGAGCTGGTCGGCGAAGTGCTGAAGGTGATGCGCGACCTCGCCGCCGAAGGCCGCACGATGATCGTCGTCACCCACGAAATGGGCTTCGCCCGTGAGGTCTCCAACCACACGCTGTTCCTGCATCAGGGCGTGGTCGAGGAAGCCGGCGATCCGAAGGAAGTGCTGGTGCGCCCGCAGAGCGCGCGGTTGCAGCAGTTCCTGAGCGGTGGCTTGAAGTAGTCGACGGCGTCCGCCGCTAAAGCGGCGCGAGCACGTCGCAGCCGTGGCGATGACGCCGCAGCCACTCCACATACATTCCGCTGACGTGGGCGAGCTGTTGCTCGGCCCGGCCGGTCTCGTGCACGACGCGGCAATGGAACAGCACGTGCGAGCCGATGCGCTCGACCTGCTCGACGGAAAGCTCGCGGACGAGCTGGGGCGGGTCCAGCGCAGGGAGCCCGAACAGCGGCGAGCGCGAGAGCTGCAGCGGCAAGCTGGCCTGATCGAGCGAAGCCTGCCGATGCTGGCGACCCAGCGCGTAGACCGCCTCCAGGCTTTGCGCGGGCGCGCTACTCATGACGATGCGTCGCGAGGCCTCCATCAGCGCCACGCTCGGACTGGTGGCGCGCAAGGCCAGCACTTGTTCACCGGAGGACAGCCGGGCCACGAGGTCCATCGGGAAGATGTTCCGCGGGTCCCCGTGACCCACGCCGACGAGAAAAACCGGTCGCGCCACGATGTAGTACGCATTTAGCGCGCGCAGGTCGGCCGCGGACATGCACAACGCATCGTGCCGGCGCGCGGCGGTGCGCGCGTTCTGCCAGGCGAGCAGGTAGCGCCACCCCAGCACTGCGGGCGGCAGGCAGCGGTTGATCGTGCGATCCACGCCGAAGAGATGCAGCGCGCCCTGCCCCAGCGGCACCGTGCCCATCGGCTTCAAGGCCAGGCGGGCCAGCGGTGTCGCCTCTTCATCGGCAACGCAAATCTCCAGCCAGAGAGAACGCTGCACAACGAAAGAGCCCGCCACACCCAGCACCAACGGCCGCAGCGAGACCAGGCAGTGATCGTCGCTGACGTCGATCGGGCCGCCGGGCAGTCCGCACAGCAGCACGCGGAGCTGCAGCTTCGACACCTCGTCGTGCACCACCGGCGCATGGCGCAGACCCTTGCCGATGCGCAGCAGGGACAGCAGTCGCCTCACGACCGCCTGCGGAACTGGACGAACAGGTGATTGGCGCCCAGCGATCCGAACAGCGAGCGGCCATCGGCAGTGCAAACGCTCTCGATGGCGAACGCGGGCGCCGCGGCCCGGCGCAGGCTGCCGATGAAATGGCGGTAGGTCGTCACCCGGCCTTCCATGCGGATCGCGCCCTGCCCCAGCGACCGCAAGGCGCTGCGCCACCACCAGCCGTGCCGCATGTCGCGGCCGTAGAAGGGGTTGAGGACGTTGGCGACCAGAGCGCTGCCCGGCTGCAGATGGACGGCGAGCCGCTGCAGCAAGGGGCCGGGATCCTGCACGTGGTTCAGGACGGCGAAGTTGGCCGCGATGGCCGCCACCGGGTCGCCAGCACCGAGCGCGCGCTCCATGGCCTCCAATGGCCCGGCCGCGGTCGTGATGCGGCCGGCGGCGATCTCGCCGCTGCAGCGCTCCCGCAGCACGGCCATCATGCCGGGCGAGAGGTCATAGGCATGGACCCGGTGCCCACGCGCCGCGTACCAGGCCGCGTCGATCCCGGTGCCGCAACCGAAATCCAGGATCGAAGCGCCGGGGCCAGCCGCGGCGGCGACACGCTGGCAGAACGCCTCGCGCAGCCTCAGGTTGTCGACATCCGTCCGCCCGTCCACCTGCGCGTCGTAGCCCGGCGCGACGGCATCGTAGAAGCGCGCTGTGGCGTCAGGCGCCGCTGCGGCCGGGTCAAGCCATTCATTCGAGGTCGGGGGCATGCCGGTAGGTTCCGCCCGGCACGCGCAGGGTTCAAACGCTGCGCTCGTCTACTTCTTCGCCAGCATCCACTCATGCGCCGGGTCGTTCTTGAAGACCCAGAAGCGATGAGGCCCGGCCATCACGTTCAGGTAGTACAGCTCGTAGCCGTGCGGGGCGACGACCGGGTGGTAGCCACGGGGCACCATCACGACGTCGTGGTCCTCGACGGCGCAGGCCTCGTCGAGGCTGCGGTCATCGGTGTAGACGCGCTGGAAGGCGAAGCCCTGGGGCGGGTTCAGCCGGTGGTAGTAGGTTTCTTCGAGCTGGGTCTCGACCGGCGGCTGCTCGACGTCGTGCTTGTGCGGCGGGTAGCTGGACGAGTGGCTGGCCGGGGTCAGCACTTCGACAACCAGCAGGTGCGCCGCGGTCGGGTCGTCGTGTGGCAGGACGTCGCACACGTAGCGAGTGTTGGTGCCGGCGCCGCGGACGCTGCGCTTCATTGCCGTGGAATCCAGCACCTTGACCGGCCGGTCGGCGCCATCACTGGGCGCCGTGCACAGCGCCACCTCGGCATTGCCGCGCGCCTGGATGCTCAGCGTCTTGCCGGCACCGACGTAGACCGCCGCCGGCGAGACGGGTTCGAACACGCTGGCACGGGCGCCGAGGCCCGCGTGGCGCGTTCCGTCGATGGTGACGTCCACCGTGCCGGTCAGCACGACCAGGCACAGCTCGCGCGAGCCCGTCTGCACGGTCTCGCTCTCGCCTTCGGCGAGGCGAAGCGCGCGGAAGCCCACGTGCGTCCAGCCGGCGCGCTCGGGCGTGACGTCGACGATCTCGCGGCCGGTCTTCGCGGCCTTGGCCAGCAGCGGGCTCACCATGTTCAGGCTCCCTTGTTGATCTGGTCGACGATGCCGCGCAAGGTCTCGTAGCCCTTCTTGCCGTAGGCATAGCTGGGCGCCACGGCAGGATCCTGCTCGGCCTCGACGACCAGCCAGCCTTCGTAGCCGCCCGCCTTCAAGGTGCGCAGCATGCCGCCGAAATCGATGGCGCCGTCGCCCGGCACGGTGAAGGCGCCGTTCAGCACGCTGGTCAGGAAGCTCCAGCCATCGTTTCGAGCCTGCGCGATCACGGCCGGCCGCACGTCCTTGCAATGCACGTGGACAACGCGCGACAGGTGCTTCTTCAGCGGCACCAGCGGATCGCCGGCGCCGCCGAAGAAGGCATGGCCGGTGTCGAACAGCAGGCCCACGTGCTTCGGATCGGTCAGCGCCATCAGCCGGTCCACTTCCTCCGGCGATTCGACGTAGGCGCCCATGTGGTGGTGGTAGGCCAGCGTAATGCCGTACTGCTTCTGGATGTGCTCGCCAAAGGCGTTCAACCGCTGCGCATAACCCTGCCATTCAGCGTCATTCGCGAAGCGCGGGCGGCGGCCGACCGGCGTGTTGATCTGGCCCTGCACGGTGCCGGCGCATTCGCCGTAGACGACGACCTTGGCGCCGTTGTAGGCCAGCTTCTCCATGTGGGCGACGCAGTTGGCCATCTCGACATCGAGCAGTTGCCCGTTGCTCATGCCTTCCGGCAGTTCGGCCAGCATGCCGGAATACCAGCCGGACACGCAGGCGATGCCGAACTCGTCGAGCTTGGCCTTCAGCGCCGGGCCGGTCTTGGGGAACTTGTTGCCGAGCTCGAAGCCCTCGTAGCCGATCTCCGCGCCCTCGCGCAGCGCGGTGTCCAGCGGCGTGTCGCCGCCCAGCTCGGGCAGGTCGTCGTTCATCCAGCCGATGGGGTTGATGCCGATGCGAACGTTCCAGTTCATGTCTTTGTCTCTCGCTTCAGATGCGTTGCTGCAGCTTGCCTTGCTGCCATTGTTCGTGGGCCGCCTGGACCTCGGGCCGGGTGGATACTTCGGGCACGCCGACCTCCCACCAGCAGCCGCCCTCGGTCGTGCGCTTGTGAGTGGTGTCGATGACGAGCACCTGCGTGCGCGTGGCCTTGCGGGCGCGTGTCATCTCGCTCTTCAGTTCGCCGAGGCTCTTCACGTGGACCGCCTCGGCGCCCATCGCGCGGGCGTGAGCGGCGAAGTCGATGGGCACGTGGACGCCGCCCTCGGCCACGCTGGTCTCCAGCATGTTGTTGTACTGAGCCGAGCCGGTGGCACCCTGCAGCCGCTCGATGCAGCCATAGCCCTGGTTGTCGAGCACGACGACGATCAGCTTCGTGCCCAGCAGCAGCGAGGTCGAGATCTCCGAATTCATCATCATGTAGGAGCCGTCGCCGACGAAGACGATCACCTCTCGCTCCGGCTGCGCCAGCTTGATGCCGACGCCGCCGGCGATCTCGTAGCCCATGCAGGAGTAGCCGTACTCGACGTGATAGCCGCCGGGCGCCGAGGCACGCCACAGCTTGTGCAGCTCGGCCGGCAAGGTGCCGGCGGCGCAGACGGCGATGTCCTTCGCCGCGCTGTCCGCCGCGGAATCGCGCACCGCGCCGATCACCTCGCCGTCATAGGGCCGCGCACCGGCAGCAACCGTCGCCGTCGTGATCTCAGTGACCCGTGCATTCCATCCGGCCGCAACTTTCCTGGAGCGCTCGGTCCAGGCTGCGTCGGCATGCCAGCCGGCCGCCGCAGCGCCGAGCTGCTGCAGGCCCAGTCGCGCATCGCTGACGAGGCCGGTGGCGCGGCCCTTGATCGTGTCAAAGGGCTGAACATTGATGCACAGCAGCGCCGCCTGCGGGAACAGCGCGTTGGAGCCGGTCGTGAAGTCCTGCAGCCGCGTGCCGACGGCGATCACCAGGTCTGCTTCGCGCGCCAGCTCGTTCGCGGCGGGGCCGCCGTCGACACCGATCGCGCCGGCGTTCAGCGGATGGTCCCAGGCCAGGCTGCTCTTGCCGCCGTGCGATTCGGCCACCGGGATGCCGTGCGCCTCGGCAAAGGCGCGCAGCGCCTCGCTCGCGTGGCTGTACAGCACACCGCCGCCGGCCACCAGCAGCGGCCGCCTGGCGGTGCGCAGCAGCGCCGCGGCGCGGGCCAGTTCGCCGGCATCGGGCGCCAGGCGGCGGAAGCGGATCACATCCGGCTGCAGGAAGTCTTCCGGGCAGTCGAAGGCTTCGGCCTGCACGTCCTGCGGCAGCGCGAGGCAGACGGGGCCGCACAGCGCGGCATCGGTCATCACCTGGATCGCGCGCGGCAGCGCGGTCAGGATCTGCTCGGGCCGCGAGATGCGGTCGAAGTAGCGCACCAGCGGGCGGAACGCGTCATTGGCATTCATGTCGCCCTGGCCGAAGTTCTCGATCTGCTGCAGCACCGGATCCGGCGCGCGGCTGATGAAAGTGTCGGAGGGCAGCAGCAGTACCGGCAGCCGGTCGACGTGGGCCACGGCCGCCGCGGTCAGCAGGTTCGTAGCACCGGGGCCGATCGAGCTGGTCACGGCCATCACGCGCTCGCGCATCTGCGCCTTGGCGTAGGCGACGGCGGCGTGGGCCATGCCCTGCTCGTTGTGCGCGCGATAGGTCGGCAGGCGCGAGCGCTCGGCCCACAGCGCCTCGCCGAGGCCGGCCACATTGCCGTGGCCGAAGATCGCGAACACGCCGGCGCAGTAGGGCTCGATCGATCCCGCGGCCGTTTCCACCTGCTGCGCAGCCAGCCGGCGCACCAGCGCCTGGGCCATCGTCAGGCGTTGGGTTTTCCTCGTCATGCCACCCTCCGTTCCAGATCCATTTTTCCGTGCCGCGATTGCCAGGCTTCCACCAGCGTCGCGTAGTTGCGCGCCACCGCCTCGACCAGTTCGCCATCGTCGATCAGGCCCTTGAACCAGCGCAGCGAGGCATCGCCCCACAGCGAGCGGCCGACCATGAAGCCCTTGACCACCGGGTTCGTCGCCTGGCTGAAGCTCTCCACCAGGTACTCCAGCGGCTGGTTCAGGCCGAGGATCACCGCGCCGCGGCAATGCGGGTCGCGATCCTGCAGCAGCTGCGCGAGCGCCACCCAGCCCTCCGGCAGCATCGGCGGGATCTTCCACCACTCGGGCTTCAGGCCCAGGTTGTAGAAGCGCGTGATCGCGCGCAGCACCGCTTCGTCTTCGCCGCCCACGGGCGTCATCGCGCGCGGCGGTATCACTTCGAGCAGCAGTTCGTTGCCGCTCTCGCGCGTGGCTTCCCACAGCTCCAGCAGCGACTGCTCCTGGGCCAGGCGCAGGTCCACCGCATCGTCCGGGCTGTAGTGCACCAGGCACTTGACGACCTGCTCGGTCGGCCAGTGAATCAGCGCGCTGCCGATCGAGCGGACGCCGTCGAATTGCAACGGCCGCGAGCCGGGCAGCTCGACCGGCCGGCCCACCCACCAGCCGCGGCCGGTGGCATTGGCCAGCGCCGCACTGCCGTAGTCGCCACCGTCGATCAGTACGCCGGTATGGCCTTGCAAGCCGTGGCTCCGCTCCACCTGCTCGGCGGCGCGCACCAGCAGGCTTTTCAGCTTCGGGATGCGGGCCTCGTCGGCACGGGCTTCGCGCGCCATGTCGTAGAACTGGCTGCGGTGGTCGAAGGCCATCACGCACAGCTCGTTCCAGTCCGGCCGCGGCACGGTGACGCGGTGCAGATGGGCGAGTTGCTCGTCGGCATCGACCTTCGGGTTGCGGCTGCCGCCGAACCAGTGCGCCAGCTCGGCCGGCGTGGGCATGGCGGCGGAGCAGGCATGGCGCGAGACGACGATGGCGCCGCAGGCGTTCGCGATCTTGGTCGACTCGGTCCAGTCCTTGCCCTGAAGCAGGCTCGCCATCAGGCCGGCCAGGAAGGCGTCGCCGGCGCCGAGCACGTTCAGCACCTCGACGCGTTCGCCGAGGAAGGTCGGCGCATCCTCGATCGCATCGGGGATCGCGCCTTCGATCACGCAGCAGCCGAGCGCGCCGCGCTTGACGACCAAGGTCGCACTCGACACCGCACGCACCGCACGCAGGCTGCCGATCAGGTCGTTCGGCACGCCGCCGGCGATGAAGAACTCCTCCTCGGTGCCGACCAGCAGATCGAAGGCCGGCAGCATCTCGCGCAGCTGCGCGCTGACCCGCTCATCGGGCACATAGCGGTTCTCGCCGGCGCCGCGCGAGGTCAGGCCCCACAGCACCGGTCGGTAGTCGATGTCCAAGACCGTCGTCACGCCGTGCTGGCGGGCATAGGCCAGCGCGGTGCGCGCGGCGTGGCGCGTCTTGTCGGTAGAGAGGTGCGTGCCGGTGATCGCCAGGGCACGGCAGTCGGCGATGAAGGACTCGCTGATCTGCTCGGCGTCGATCGCCATGTCCGCGCAGTTCTCGCGCACGAACAGCAGCGGGAAGGTGTCGCGATCCTTCAGGCCCAGCACCACCATCGCGGTGAGCCGCTCGGGGTCGACCTGGAGCTGGCTGACGTCGCAGCCCTCGCGCTGCAGCGTCTCGGTGAGGAAGCGGCCCATCTGCTCGTTGCCGACGCGCGAAAGCATCGCGCTCCTGAGGCCCAGCCGCGCCACGCCGAAGGCCTGGTTGGCGGAGCTACCGCCCAGATACATCGCCAGGCTGCGCGCGTCCTCGAGCCGGCTGCCGAACTGCTGGGCGTAGAAATCGACGCCGATGCGGCCGAGGCAGGCCAGGTCGATGCGCCGTCCGGCAGGGAATGAGAGAGCTGGGGCTGTCATGCGCAGGGCCACTTATGAAGGCACCGCTGGTGCGATGCAGGCACTGTAATCCAATCGGACATGATTTTCTCTTTGGGTATTCACGTAGAAAAGTTTTTCTCTTTTCTACAGGAGGACGGAGCGCCGGCAGATCCCTATCTTGAGGAGCCGGCTGGGCCGCGAGGGCCGGCATCCTGTGGCCTTGCGTCCCGCAGGTGCCGTCCATGACTTACGAAACCTTGCTCACCCAGGTGTTCGCCGCGATCACGATCGCGGTGCTGCTGACCCTGCTCTACATGATGGTCAAGAAGCGCACGCGCCGCGGGCGCCGCAGGAGGCGCATCCAGCGCCGCCGTGCCGCGCCGATCAACGCCTACTACTACTGCGCGCACTGCGCCACGCGCACGCTACACGGCATCCGCACGCGCGAAGCCTGGAAGGCGGGCTCGCGCCGCTTCTTCTGCGACGGCTGCAAGACGCTGCGGGAGCAGGATGCGCAGGAGACCTCGTTCGAAGCCTCCTCGCTGTGGCCGGTCAGTGAATTCGATTCGCGCCGCGCCGAGGAGCAGGACGAAGACGATCTGCTCAACCGACCTCGACCACCTGCCCCGTCCGATAGGCCTTCGTGATCGCCAGGCCGATGCGCGTCGCCTCGACGGCATCGGCCAACTCCAGTTCCAGCGCCTTCTCGCCGCGACATGCGGCGACGAAGGCCGCCATCTCGGCCTGGAAGGCGGCCTCGAAGCGCTCGTAGAAATCGCGCAGCACCGCGTGGCGCACGCCATGACCGTCGCTGCGCAGGATGCGGTCCTTGGCGCCATGCTCGCCGATCTGCAGCTTGCCGGCGGTGCCGATGATCTCTGTGCTGGTCTCATGGCCGTGCGCCATCGTGCGCGAGGCATAGAGCACCGCGCGGGCGCCGCCCTCGAACTCGATCATCGCCAGGCCGTTGTCCACGTCGCCGTGCTCGGCCAGCGCCGGGTGCAGCGCATTGGTGCCCGAGGCGAACACCCGCAGCGCGCGCGGCTTGCCGAGCATCCAGCGAGCGAGGTCGATGTCGTGGATGCTGCAGTCCATGAAGATGCCGCCCGAGGTCGGCGCGAAGCGCACGAAGAAGCCCTCCGGGTCGTTCAGGTCGCAGGTCTGCGAATTGACGATGAAGGGCCGGCCGATCTCGCCCTGCGCGATGACCCGCTGCGCCGCCTGGTAGTGCGGATCGAAGCGGCGCACGAAGCCGACCATCGCGACTTGCTGCAGGTGCTGCTCGGCCACCTTCAGCACCGCCTCGCAATCCTCGACGTTCAGCGCCAGCGGCTTCTCGACGAAGACATGCTTGCCGGCACGCAGCGCGGCGATCGTCTGGCCCGCGTGCATCGAAGTCGGCGTGACCAAGGCGACCGCGTCGATGTCCGGATTCGCCAGCATGTCGTCGAGGTTCTCGTACAGTTGCTGGACGCCGCAGTGCTCGGCCGCATAGGCCCGCTCCGCGGCCACCGGGCTGCAGGCCGCCACCAGCGTGCAGTGGCGCGTGCCGTAGGCCAGTGCCTGCGCATGGCGCGCGCCGAGCCGGCCGAGGCCGGCGATGCCGACGCGCAGCGGCTGGCCGCCCTGCTTCTTGCTCTGATGGGACTCCATGATCAGAACGCCACCGGCTGGCCGGTCCTGGCGCTCTCGGTCGCCGCGTCGGCGAGCATCTGGGCGGCGACGCCGTCCGCCACCGTCGTGCGGAAGGGCTGGCCCGATTGCAGGCAGTCGAAGAAGTGCGTGATCTCCAGCTTGTAGGCGGCGGCGTAGCGCTGCAGGAAGAAGTGCTCGGGCTTGTCGGTGTGGATGCCGCTGCCGTTCCATTGCACGACGTTGGTCGGCGTCTGGTTCGCGCACTGCAGCAACCCCTCCGACCCCAGCACCTCGAAACGTTGGTCATAACCGTAAGCCGCACGGCGGCTGGCACCGATTTGGCATATGCGCCCGCGGCGAGTGCGGATGGTGACGGCCGCGCTGTCGAAGTCCAGCCCCTCCAGCGCCGGTTCGGTCAGCACCGAGCCGGTGGCGCTGATCCAGGCGGCCTCGTCGCCGTCGGCGCAGAGGATCCAGCGGAACACGTCGAAATCGTGGATCAGCATGTCGCGGAACACGCCGCCCGAGGCCTTGATGTAATCGACCGGCGGCGCGCCCGGGTCGCGGCTGGTGATCACCAGCATTTCCGGCTTGCCGATCTCGCCGGCGGCCAGGCGGCGCGAGGCCTCGTTGAAGGTCGGGTCGAAACGGCGCTGGAAGCCGATCATGCAGGCCACGCCCGCCGCCTTGACCGCATCGGCGCAGGCCTTGGCGCGCTGCACGGACAGGTCGACCGGCTTCTCGCAGAAGATGTTCTTGCCGGCCGCGGCGGCGCGCAGGATCAGGTCGCTGTGCGTCGTCGTCGACGAGCAGATCGCCACCGCGTCCACGCTCTTGTCGGCAAAGATCGCCTCGACGCTCGCCACCTCGGCGCCGAGCTGCTGGGCCAGCTCCCGCGCCGGGCCTTCCATCGGATCGCTGACGTACTTCAGCTTGACGCCCGGCAGCGCGGCCAGGTTCGAGGCATGGATGCGGCCGATGCGGCCGGCGCCGAAAAGGGCGACGTTCTTCATGGGGGACTTGTCTCCGTCTGACGGGGCGTTGTAGGGGTCCGGCCGACTATAGGGGCGGCCTCATCATTTGAAAAGCATTTTTCATGTGAAATTAAAGTAGAAACAAATTTCACTCGGTGCGTAGTCCATTTGAGGATGGAGACCGCACCCGGGCGCTCGGGCCGGCGTCCAATTTGCCCCGCCGTCCATCGGACTCAAGGAGACAGACCCATGCGAAAGAAGACGATCACGTTCGGCGCGCTCTTGCTGCTCACCCTGGCCGGCGCCGCCAGCGCTGCAGAAAGCCCCTGCGACCGCGTGCTGCGCCTGCTCGGCAATCGCCTGGCCGACGCCACCTGCACCGAAAGCCCCGACCTCACGACCAACAACCCGAACACCACGCCGCAGAACAACTCGCTGCCGGGCCTGCCCGCCTTCGCCTTCACGCCGCAGACCGACCGCGCCACGATCGCGCCAAACGCCGCCAGCAAGACGCCGATCACCAAGGCCGTGCCGGGCCTGCAGATCAATGCCCGCTTCGCCAGCGACCCGCTGGGCCAGGGCCGCTTCCTGCTGCGGCTGCCCAACGACTGGAACGGCAGCCTCGTCGTCGCCGGCGCTTCCGGCACGCGCAGCGAGTTCAACGGCGACTTCGCCTGGAGCGACTACGTGATCCAGAAGGGCTACGCCTACGCCTCGCAGAACAAGGGCGTGCTGAACCTGCAGTTCAGCACCGCGGCCGATCCACTGGCCTGCCGGCTGAACCCCGACTCGCCACTGTTCGTGCACTTCTACGACAACGACCCGGGCCAGGAATTCACCCGCTGGCGCGACTTCATGGTGCTGGCCGCCGATACCGCCCGCCGCGGCATCCAGGCCCGCTACGGCAAGGCGCCGCGCAACACGTACGCGGTCGGCACCTCCAACGGCGGCTACCAGGTGCGCCGGGCGATCGAGACCGCGCCCGACTACTTCGACGGCGGCGTCGACTGGGAAGGCACCTTCGTCGACCCCGACACGCCCAACCTCTTGACCGACCTGCCCGCCGCGATCCGCAACTTCCCCGACTACGTCGCCGCCAGCTTCTCGCCGACCAGCACTGCAGCCAGGAACATCGTCGCCGCCGGCTACCCGCCCGACATCGTCGCCGGCACAGCCTCGCTGTGGGGTAGCTACTCCGCCTCATTCTGGGAAGTCACGCAGTGCCAGTGGCAGAAGCGCCTGGACCCCGGCTACGACACCTACGGCGCAGGCACCGGCACCTACAACTACGTCGCTCGCCGCGCGGCCTCCAGCGTCGACGACAAGCTCGCCGCCTTCGCCACCACCGGCAAGATCAAGCGCCCGCTGATCACCGTCGCCGGCACGATGGACGGCCTGCTGCCGATCGACCACCACGCCCGCGCCTACGCGCGCCGCGTGGCTGAAGACGACGACAACAACAACGACGACCACGGCCGCCATCACGGCGGCCACCGCGACCGCGATCCCGCCTACCGCCTGTACGAAATCCAGAACGGCAACCACATCGAGACCTACAAGGACACCTTCCCGCAGCTGGAACTGATCGAGCCCCATGCGCAGCGGGCCTTCGACCTGCTGGTGCGCCACGTGGAGCAGCGCGCGCCGCTGCCAGCGAGCCAGTGCGTGCGGCGCGGTGGGGTGATCGAGGACGCGCCGGCGGCGGCCGGGCATTGCGCGAATCTGTTCGAGCCCTGAGGGAGCGCCTCTCGCGAGCTGCGTACGCGCTCCCTTCGCCGGGCAAGCGGGCCTCGATGAACGAGATCCGAAGGGTCTTTTCGTCGATCCGGGCGGTTTCCGCACACCGAAAATCGAGGGTTAACCATATGCAACGATGATGGCGCGTTCGTCGCCATCTTTCGTACTTCCGGTCCATGTCCTCGTCCTCCGTCGCCTCCGCCGAACCCTTTTCGCTGCGCCGCATCGCCGTCTCCGCCTTCGGCCCCTCGCTGCTGTTCGGCATCGGCGAAGGCGCGATCCTGCCGGTGGCGCCGCTGACGGCACGGGATCTCGGGGCCTCGGTGCCGACGGCGGCGCTGATCGTTACCTTGATCGGCGTGGGCTCGCTGGTCAGCAACATCCCGGCGTCGTTGATCACGATGAAGCGCGGCGAGCGCTGGGCGATCGTCGCGGCGGCGCTGTGGTCGATCGCGGCGCTGGCCATGTGCGCGCTGACCGGGCACCTGGGCCTGTTCGCGGCGGGCGCCTTCATGGTGGGCATGTCGCAGGCGGTCTACAGCCTGGCACGCCAGAGCTACCTGACCGAGGCGGTGCCGCCCGAGCACCGCGCACGGGCCCTGTCCACCTTGGGCGGCTCGATGCGTGTAGGCCTGTTCATCGGCCCCTTCCTGGCGGCAGCGGCGATCCACCAGTACGGCATCGGCGCGGCCTACGCGGTGGGCATCGCGGCATTGATCTGCGCGGCGCTGCTCGGCGCGCGCATTCCGGATCTCGTGCATGCGCCGCACCCGGCCGGCGACGCGCCGGTGGCCAAGCCTTCTCTGCTGGGCGTCGTCGGCGAGCACAAGCATCTGTTCTACACGCTGGGCATCGGCGTGCTCTTGGTCAGCGCGGTGCGCACGACGCGGCAGGCGGTGATCCCGCTGTGGGCCGATCACCTGGCGCTGGCGCCCTCGGTGGCTGCGCTGATCTACGGCATCGCCGGCGGCGTCGAGATGCTGGTCTTCTACCCGGCCGGCAAGGTGATGGACAAGAAGGGCCGACTGTGGGTCGCCATCCCCTCGCTGATCACGATGGGCATCCCGCTGCTGCTGATGCCGTTCACGACCGGCAGCCACACCTTGCTGCTGGCGGCGGCCGTGGTGGGCTTCGGCAACGGCATGGGCTCGGGGCTGATCATGACCCTGGGCGCCGACCACTCGCCCCGCCACGGGCGCGCGCACTTCCTCGGCGTCTGGCGGCTGATGGCGGACCTGGGCTCCACCGCCGGCCCGGCGCTGCTGTCCTTCATCACCGCCTCGCTGACCCTGGGCGCGGCCATCGGCGCCACCGGGCTGTTGGCCTTCGCGGCGGCGGCTCAACTGGCCTACTGGATTCCGCGCAGCCCGCGGTCAGGTCATTGAGGTCACAGATTCCGCCTGCTCCAGCGCGAATTCCAGGAAGGCCCGCAGCCGCGCGTTGCTGCGCAGGTCCTGGTGGTAGCCGACCCAGACCTCACGGCCCGGCGGCTCGGGACTGCGTGCCACGCGGCGCAGGCCGCTGATCGCGCCGGCCAGCGCATCCGGCAGCACGGCCGCGCCGGCGCCGGCCGCGCATAGCCGGGCCTGCGCCTCACGGCTGTTGCTGCCGAAGACGGTGCGCGCCTCCGGGAAGGCGGCGCGCAGCCAGGCGACGTCAGGCAGTTCCTCGAAGGCGCTGTCCATCGTCACCAGACCAAGGCCCCGACCGCGCGGCGGCAGTGCGCCGCGCCGCGTGCGCGCGACGTAGAGCCCATAGCTCAAGCGCATGAAGCGCCGCTGCACCACCTCGGACTCGCGGAACGGCGCGATGCGGAAGGCCACGTCGGCCTCGCGGCGCGCGAGGCTGAACTGACGCACATCGGTGATCAGCTCGATCCCGACATCCGGGTGCTTCTTGATGAAGGCCGCGCACCACGGCGCCAGCACGTGCACGCCGAACCAGTCCGACGACGAGATCCGCAGCAGCCCGGCCAGGCCCGGCTGCGCACCGCCGAGCAGGCGCCGTTCGATCGCCAGCGCTTCTTCCTCGACGCGCTCGGCGTGGGCCAGCATCGCCTGCCCCTCCTCCGTCAGCACGAAGCCGGTGCTGGTGCCGCGCTGGAACAGCGCCTGGCCCAGCGCCGACTCCAGCGCGCGCAGCCGCCGGCCCATCGTCGGCTGCGTCTGGCCGGTCAGCCGCGCGGCGCCGCCCAGCGTGCCAGCGCGCGCCACCGCCAGGAAGATCTTCAGGTCGCTCCACTCCATGACCGGCTACCCATTCATTTTTGTTTGTAAGGCGATCATTCTTGTCGATTGAACATCGTTTGTGCATGACCAACACTGAAGGCATACGCAACGACAGGAGTTCAACATGACCCAGCTTTCCACCCACGACACGATGAGGGCCGCATTCGTCGAGACCGCCGGTGCCGCATTCGCATCGCGCCGCCTCCCGCTGCCCGTAGCGGGCCCCGGCCAGGTGCTAGTCCAGATCGAGGCCGCCGGTTTGAACCCGCTGGACGCCAAGATCCGCGCCGGTCAGGCCGCTCATGCGAAGCAGCCACTGCCCGCGGTGCTGGGCCTGGACATGGCCGGCACGGTGCGCGCCGTCGGCGCCGGTGTCACGCAGTGGCGGATCGGCGACGAGGTGTTCGGCATGGTGGGTGGCGTCGGCGGGCACCCGGGCACCTTGGCGGAGTTCGTCGCCGCCGATGCGCGGCTGCTGGCGCGTCGCCCGGTGGCGCTGGCGCCGCGTGAGGCGGCGGTGCTGCCGCTGGCCTTCATCACCGCGTGGGAGGGTTTGGTGGACCGCGCCCGCGTCGGCGCCGGCCACAAGGTGCTGGTGCATGGCGGCGCGGGCGGTGTCGGCCAGATGGCGGTGCAACTGGCGCGCGCACGCGGCGCGCATGTCTGGGCGACCGGCCGTGCCGACAGCCTCGACGCGATCGCCGCGTTGGGCGCCACACCGATCGACTACCGCGCCACGACGCTGGAGCGCTACGTCGCCGATGCCACTGGAGGCGTGGGCTTCGACATCGTCTACGACACCGTAGGCGGCGCGACGCTGGACCAGTCCTTCCAGGCCGTGCGCCGCTACACCGGCCATGTGCTCACGAGCCTCGGCTGGGGCTCGCATTCGCTGGCGCCGCTGTCATTCCGCGGGGCCACGTATTCCGGCGTGTTCACCTTGCTGCCGCTGCTGACCGGCGAAGGCCTGGCGCATCACGGCAAGATCCTGGCCGAGGCGGCTCGCCTCGCCGACCAGGGGCTGCTGCGCCCCTGGCTCGATACGCATCGATTCGGCCTCGACGAGGCCGAGCAGGCCTACGCGCTGATGGGCAGCGGGACGGCGCGCGGCAAAATCGCCGTGGAGATCACCGCCGTCTGAACTATCGGGTGGTCGCCAGCCGGAACTGCGAAACCACCGACACCAGGTCCGCCGCCTGCTGCTGCAGGCTCTGCGCGGCGGCGGCGCTCTCCTCGACCAGCGCAGCGTTCTGCTGCGTGGCCTGGTCCATCTGAACGACGGCTGCGCCGATCTGGCCGACGCCTCCCGCCTGCTCGGTGCTGGCCGAGCTGATCTCGCCGACGATGTCGCTGACGCGGCGGATCGAATCGACGACCTGGCCCATCGTCGTGCCGGCTGCATCGGCCAGCGCGCTGCCCTGCTCCACCCGTTCGTTGCTGGCCAGAATCAGCGTCTTGATCTCGCGCGCAGCTTCAGCGCTGCGCTGCGCGAGGCTGCGCACCTCGGAGGCCACGACGGCAAAGCCGCGGCCCGATTCGCCGGCCCGCGCCGCCTCGACGGCCGCGTTCAGCGCCAGGATGTTGGTCTGGAAGGCGATGCCGTCGATCACCGCGATGATGTCGCCGATGCGGCGCGAGCTGTCGTGGATGCCGCGCATCGTGTCGACCATGCGGCCGACCGCTTCGCCACCCTCGACCGCCACCTTCGAAGCCTGCAGCGCGAGCTGGTTGGCCTGCGAGGCGTTGTCGGCGTTCTGCTGCACGGTGCTGCCCAGCTCGTCCATCGCCGCGGCGGTCTCCTGCAGCGCGCTGGCCTGGGTTTCGGTGCGGCCCGACAGGTCGTTGTTGCCCTGGGCGATCTGCATGCTGGCCGTGGCCACGCCCTCGGCGCTCGAGCGCACCTGGCCGACCAGTTGGGCCAGCCGGGTCTTCATGTCGTGCAGCGCGCGCAGCAGGCGTGCGGTCTCGTTCGTACCTTCGGCATTGAACTCGATCGCCAGATCCCCCGGCCGCCACGGCGCGAGCCACGTCGACCGCCTGGTTCAGCGGCTTGGTCGTCGAGCGGATCAGTTGCCAGGCGAGCACGCCGGCCAGCACGAAGCTGGCCAGCAGCAGGACGGCCACCTGGGTGGCGGTGCTGGTGACCGAACCGCGCACGTCACCGGCGGCCTCGATCATCTGCTCTTCCTGCAGCTTGACGAAGTCGTCGACCCGGGCCATGTAGACCGCCTGCGTCGGCATCACCTCGCGGATCAGCAAGTCCTTGGCCTCGTCGAAATCGCCGGTGCGCAGCAGCTTCATCAGCTTGTCGCGCGGGCCGCGGTAGGCCGCACGCGCTTCGGTCAGCGCCGCCAGCGCCGCCACGCCGCGCGGCTTGTGCACGGTGTTCTTCAGCGTCTCGAAGGCCGTCTGCGTGCGCTTGCTGCCCGACTCGATCAAGTCGAACTGCGCCTTCACCTCGGCCGGGTTGGTGACGATGAACAGATTGCGCAGGGCGACGGAAACGTCCGCATTCACCCCGCGGATGCCCGTGGCCAACCCGATCTTGACGTAACGGTCGTTCATGACCGTGTCGAACTCGTCGCGCAGCTCGAAGAGCTTGACGATGCTCAGGGCCCCGAGCAGCGCCATCAGCGCGGCCAGCGCGCCGAATCCAAGGCCGAGTCGGGTGGAGAGTTTCAGGTCGTTCAGTTTCATCGCTTTGCTTTGGTCATGCCGCCAGCGGGCCCGCTGGTCCTCCGGCCTCTAGCAAAAATTTTATGCAGCAGACACCTTCGCTCACAGGGGGCAGGAAACCGGAACCGTGCTGGATTCCGTGTTTCCCCCAACTAAAACGACTCAGGCCGGGCGCGGAAAGTCCACGTCGGTGTCGTTCACGCGGTTGAACAGGTTCGTGAAGCCGATCATCGCGACGACCAGCAGCGCCTCGATCACCTGTTGCGGCGTGTAGCCGGCAGCGAGCACCGCTTCCAGCACCGGGGCGGGCGTGGTGCCGCGGGTGGTGTGCACCGTGTGGACGAAGCGCAGCAGCGCATCACGCTTGGCTTCGCCGGTGTCCACACCCTCGCGGATCTGGTGCATCGCGTCGGCCGAGAGGCCGGCCTTGCCGCCGATGAAGCTGTGCGCGGCGACGCAGTAGTCGCAATCGTTGATCTCGCTGACAGCGAGTCGGATCGCCTCGATCTCCTGGCGGCTCAGCGCGCCCTTGGCGAGCGCGGCGTCGGCGCCCAGCACCGTGGCGAGCACGGCAGGGCTGTAGCCGCCGATGGTGGCGTAGGCGTTCGGCACCTTGCCGGCGGCGCGGCGGATCTGCTCGAACAGCGCGGTGGCGGATTCGGAAACTTCGACGGGGTTCTGGATGCGGGACATGGTGTGCTCCTTGGCAACAAGTTGAATCGACGGGGTTCACTGTATTGCCGCACGGCGAGACTTTGAATGCCGTATATTCTCAAAAACATGCTCATTCGACTCACAACGCAAACACCATGGACCTGCTGAGCCAACTGCTGGCACTGACACCGGTGACCGGGCACCTGGACATCCGCTGCCACTTCGGCGCGCCCTGGCTGCTGGATGAGCCGCCGGCCGCGCCGTTGGTGATCCGCTATCACGCGCTGCTGGACGGCGAGGCGGTGCTGGAGGACGCGGACGGCCATACGCCAATGAAAGCCGGCGACATCGTGCTGTTCCCCGCCGGCGGCGCGCACCGGTTGCACGACGGTGGCGGCGCCAAGCCGCGCCCGCTACGCGCGGCCCCGGGCGCCGCGCTGACGGTGGTGACCAACGGCGGCCGCGGCGCGCCGGCCGAGGTGCTGTGCGGGCGCTTCGTCTTCGCCGCGCCGGCCGAGCGGCTGCTGCGCGATTTCCTGCCGCGGCGCCTGATCGTTTCCGCCGCGGAGGCGGCCGGGCGGCTGGGCCGGGTCGTCGCGCTGATGCGCGAGGAGTCGCTCGAGCAGGGTCCCGGCAGCGCCGCGCTGATCGGTCACCTATCGGCCGCCCTCTTCTCGCTGAGCCTGCGCACCGCTGCCAGCGAGACCGAGGCCAATGCCGGCCAGCGCAGCCTGCTCGCGCTGGCCTCGAAGCCGCGCCTGCAGCCGGCGCTGACGGCCATGTTCGACAGCCCCGGCCGCGACTGGACCTTGCCCGCGCTGGCCGCGCTGTGCCACCTGTCGCGCGCCACCTTCGTGCGCCAGTTCCTCGACGCCACCGGCCGCTCGCCGGCCGAGTTGCTCAATGAAATCCGGATGGCACAGGCGCTGCGCGAACTCGCCGCGTCGCAGGATTCCGTCGCCGCGATCGGCGAAGCGGCCGGCTACCAGTCCGAGGCCGCGTTCCAGCGCGCGTTCAAGCGCCATGTGGGCGTGACGCCGGCGCGCTGGCGCGCGGCTCAGCGCGCCGCGGCCCTCAATCAGTCACTCAACCCGCCGCCACCGCCGACGGCAGCTCCAGCGCATAAGCCAGCGCAATGAACAGGCTCTGCGCCAGGCCCATCGTGCTGCTGAGCGAGCGGAAGCCCAAGGTCGAGTTGTCCTGCACGACCAGCGACACCTCCGCGAACTTGGCCAGCGGGCTCATGCGGCTGTCGGTCAGCGCCAGCAGCTTGGCGCCGCGGTCTTCGGCCAGCTTGGCCACGGCGAGCGTCTCCTCGGCATAGGGCGCGAACGAGATCGCGATCATCACGTCGCCCTTGCGTACCGAGCGCATCTGCCCGGCGTGCATGCTGCCCATCGCGGTGACGAGGCCGATGCGCTTGTCGGTGTGCTGCAGCGCGTAGTCCAGGTAGGCGGCGATCGGGAAGGAGCGGCGCGAGGCCGCGATCCAGATGCAGTCGGCGCCCACCAGCAGGTCCACCGCCTTCTTGAACGCCGCCGCGTCGAGGCTGCCTTCGAGTTCGTGCATGCCCGCCACGCTGCCGGCCAGGAACTCGCGCGCGATGTCCACGCTGGACAGCTTCTTCTGCCCCGACACGATCAGGTCGCGGATGCGCGACTTGTAGTTGCGGCCCGGCGCCAGCTGTCGGGAAAGGCTGTCGCGGAAGATCGCCTGCAGTTCCGAGAAGCCCGAGAAGCCGAAGTGCTTGGCGAAGCGCACCACCGCCGAGGGCTGGACCTCGCACTGCCGCGCCAGCTCCTGGATGCCCTCGATGCCGATGTGGTCGCGGTTCTTCTCGACGTGCAGCGCGATCACCTTCAGCTGCTTGCTGAGGTTCTCGTACTCGGCCGAGATGCGCTTGATCAGTTGATCGGCGGTCGGCCGGGGCGCGCCGGCACTGGTGCTGCTGCTCTGCTCCGTCATGGTTCTTTTTCTGCTGGAGTTTGGAAATTCCATTCTATCGGCGTCTCGGCCCGACTCAGAAATTTGGTTTCTCTTAGTGCAAGCCCGTAGAAAATATTTTCCACAACAGGCAGCCGAAATCCTATAGTCGTCTCACGCCAGGCTTGCGGTGTACGGCCGCGCGGCGCCCACGAATCAACATACCGGAGACGACAAACATGCGAGTGACCACCAAGCAGTCAGCCCTGTTGACCGCCCTGATCGGCACGGCCGCGGCCCTGCTGCCCATGACGAGCGCCCATGCAGAGGGACGTTATGCCTTTGTCAGCCACGCCCCCGATGCGGACTCGTGGTGGAACACGATCAAGAACTCGCTGAAGCAGGTCGGCGAAGACTTCAACGTGACCGTGGACTACCGCAACCCGCCGGACGGCGACCTGGCCGGCATGGCCCGCCTGATCGAGCAGTCCGCCGCACGCGGCTACGACGGCGTCGCCTTCACCATCGCCGACATCAACGTGCTGGCCAAGCCGGCCGCGCTGGTCAAGGCCAAGGGCATCCCTATCGTCACCGTCAACTCCGGCACCGCCGAGCAGAGCAAGCAGGTCGGCGCCATCATGCACATCGGCCAGCCCGAATATGAGGCCGGCAAGGGCGCGGGCGAGCGCGCCAAGGCGGCGGGCATCAAGAGCTTCGTCTGCGTGAACCACTACGCCACCAACGCGGTCTCGTTCGAGCGCTGCCGCGGCTTCGCCGACGCGCTGGGCGTCGATGCGAAGAAGACGATGATCGACTCGGGCCAGGACCCGACCGTCGTCGAGAGCAAGGTCACCGCCTACCTGCGCAGCAACCCGACGACGCAGGCCGTGCTGGCGCTGGGCCCCAACGCCGCCGAGCCGACGATCAAGGCGCTGGAGAAGATGAACCTGGCCGGCAAGATGTACTTCGGCACTTTCGACCTGTCCAAGGACATCGTCGCCGCGATCAAGAAGGGCACGATCAACTTCGCGATCGACCAGCAGCCCTACCTGCAAGGCTATATGGGCATCGCCGCCCTGGTCATCGCGCACGAGGACAAGACGCAAGATCCGCAAGCCATCATCGCCAAGCTCAAGGCCAACCCGAAGTTCCAGGCCCGCCTGAACGAATACGGCCTGGCCCCGGTCTACACGGCCGCCGGCGTCAGCTCCGGCCCGGGCTTCGTGACCAAGGACAACATCGAGAAGGTCGAGAAGTACGCGGGCCAGTACCGCTGATCCTGGTAGTCAAAGGACAGGAAGTCGAACACCGATGAACACGATCAGCAGTACGCCGACGATGGCCGTCATATCTCCTCCCGCCGCCCCTGCCACCGATGAAAGAGTCAGGGCCATCTCGCCCTGGCGCGCCTTCGTCAACCGGCCGGAGTTCGGCTCCATCGCCGGCACGCTGCTGGTCTTCGCGCTGTTCGGCGTGCTGGCCCGCGGCTCGGGCATGTTCAACCTCGACGGGGTGATGAACTGGAGCCAGGTGACGGCCTACCTCGGCATCATCGCCGTGGGCGCCTGCGTGCTGATGATCGGCGGCGAGTTCGACCTGTCCATCGGCTCGATGATCGGCTTCGCCGGCATGATGATGAGCGTGCCGTCGATGTTCATGGGCTGGCCGATGTGGGCGGCCGTGCTGTTCGCCTTCGCGGCCTGCATGGCGCTGGGCTGGCTGAACGGCTGGCTGGTGGTGAGGACGAAGCTGCCCAGCTTCATCGTCACCCTGGCCTTCATGTTCATCCTGCGCGGCGCCACCATCGTGCTGTCCACGCACTTCTCCAACAGCACGATCGTCTCTGGCCTGGCCGAGCCGATCGCCAAGGACGGCCTCACCCACCTGCTGTTCCAGGGCAACGCCTTCCCCGGCGTGTTCCGCTCGCTGGCCGATGCCGGCCTGATCGACAAGCTGCCCGATGGCTCGCCGGTCGTCTCCGGCCTGCCGAAGGTGATCCTGTGGTGGACGGGCGTGGCGCTGGCGGCCGGCTTCGTGCTGTCGCGTACCCGCATGGGCAACTGGATCTTCCTCGTCGGCGGCGACGCAAACGCGGCCAAGAACGTCGGCGTGCCGGTCAACGGCGTGAAGATCAGTCTCTTCGTCTTCACCGCCTTCACCGCCTGCCTGTTCGGCGTGCTGCAGGTGGCCGACGTCGGCTCCGCCGCCGCCGACCGCGGCATCCAGAAGGAGTTCGAGGCCATCATCGCCGCGGTCATCGGCGGCGCGCTGCTGACCGGCGGCTTCGGCTCGGTGCTCGGTGCCTGCTTCGGCGCGCTGATCTTCGGCGTCGTGCAGATCGGCATCTCCTACACGAACTTCGATTCGGACTTCTACCGGATCTTCCTCGGCGCGATGCTCCTGCTCGCGGTGCTGTTCAACCACTACATCCGAAGCCGCGCGAAATGAGCAGTCCCGAATTCATCCTCGAACTCGACGGCGTCAGCAAGTTCTTCGGCACCGCCATCGCGCTGCAGGACGTCACCTTGCGCCTGCGCCGCGGCGAGGTGCACTGCCTGCTGGGCGACAACGGCGCCGGCAAGTCCACGCTGATCAAGACGCTGGCCGGCGTGCACATGCCGAGCCGCGGCCGCTACCTTGTCGAAGGCAGCGAGGTCCGCTTCAAGTCGCCGCGCGAGGCGCTGGACATGGGCATCGCCACCGTCTATCAAGACCTGGCCCTGGTGCCGCTGATGAGCGTGGCGCGCAACTTCTTCGCCGGCCGCGAGCCGCGCCGCAAGCTGATGGGCCTGGTGCCGGTGATGGACACCGAGCTGGCCGCCAGCGTGGCCGCCGAGAAGCTGGCCGAAATGGGCATCAAGGTGCGCTCGGCGCACCAGCCGGTCGGCACGATGAGCGGCGGCGAGCGTCAATGCCTGGCGATCGCCCGCGCGATCCACTTCGGCGCCAAGGTGCTGATCCTGGACGAGCCCACCGCGGCACTGGGCGTCAAGCAGAGCTGCAAGGTGCTGGAGCTGATCCACACGGCGCGGCAGCGCGGCATCTCGGTGATCTTCATCACCCACAACGTCCACCACGCCTACCCGATCGGCGACAGCTTCACCTTGCTGAACCGCGGCCAGTCGATGGGCACCTTCGCCAAGAGCGACATCACGAAGGAAAAGGTCCTCGACATGATGGCCGGCGGCGTGGAGATCCAGAACCTGGTCGACCGACTCGAAGGCCGCATCGCCGCCTGAAACCTAGGCCTCCTAGCGGCGGCCTCAGCCCATGCAAACACTGGAAATCTACCAATCGCTGTGGGCGATGGAACGCCGCCATACCGATGGCTTCGAGCGCAGCATCGAAGAGAACATCTCGATGATCCACGAGGCCGGCTTCGACGGCATCAGCACGCTCTGGAACGATCGCGGCCGGGTGCGCCGCATCGCCGAACTGCTGAAGCCGCTGGGGCTGCGCGCCGAAGGCCAGTGCGTGCCGCGCACGGTCGACGAGCTGAAGCCGATCCTCGACATCGCCACCGAGTTCGGCGTCCATCACATCGATCTGCAGCCCGACGTTCGCCCGCGCACCCTGAAGGAATCGCTGGAACTGCTGGACGGTTGGACGCGACTGGCCGAGCAGGTCGACTTTCCGGTCTACATCGAGACGCATCGCGACCGGATGACGACCGACCTGTACTTCACCTTGGACCTGCTCGACGCGCGGCCCGAGCTGAAGCTGCTCGGCGACATCTCGCACTATCTCGTCGGCCGCGAGTTCGCCTGGCCGGTCAGCGAGGAGAACCACGCGCTGATGCACCGCATCCTCGACAGCTCCTGGGCTTTCCACGGCCGTGTGGCCACCCGCGAGCAGGTACAGATCGAGATCTCCTTCCCGCCGCACAAGCCCTGGGTCGACCTGTCGATGGGCTGGTGGCGCTACGGCTTCGAATCCTGGCAGCGCCGCGCCGGACCGGACGATTCGCTGACCTTCACCTGCGAGCTGGGCCCCAAGCCCTACGCCATCATCGGCCGCGACGGCAACGACACGACCGACCGCTGGGCCGAATCGCTGCTGATGCGCGACTGGATCCGCGATCTCTGGCAGGACCTGCAGATTCAACGGAAAGCACACGAGAAAAGCGCATGAGCAACACGACACTCCAGCGGCTCGGCCGTCGGCTCCGGCTCGGCCTGATCGGCGGCAGCCATGGCTTCATCGGCCCGGTCCACCGCACCGCGGCGCGGCTCGACGACCGCTTCGAACTCTGCGCCGGCGTGCTCTCCTCCGATGCCGAACGCGGCCTCGCCGCGGCCACCGCCATCGGCCTGCCGGCCGAGCGAAGCTACGCCACCGTCGAGGCGATGATCGCCGCCGAGAAGGCCCGGCCCGACGGCATCGATGCCGTCGCGATCATGACGCCCAATGTGCAGCATCACGCCGCCGTGATGGCAGCGCTGCGCGCCGGCCTGCACGTGATCTGCGACAAGCCGGTCACGACCACCGTGGCCGACGCCGTCGAGATCATGAACACGGTCGAAGCCACCGGCCTGGTCTTCTGCCTGACGCACTGCTACGCCGCCTACCCGATGGTCAAGCAGGCGCGCGCCATGGTGGAGGCCGGCGTGATCGGCGAAGTGCGGCAGATCCACGCCACCTATGTGCAAGGCTACTTCGCCACCTTGGTCGAGGCCGATGAGAAGAACCGCACCTGGCGCTTCGACACCCGCCCCGGCACGACCGAATCCCTGGTCATCGGAGACATCGGCACCCACGCCCATCACCTCGGCGCCTACATCTCCGGGCTGGAGCTGACGCAGGTGATGGCCGACGTCGGCCCCACCGTGCCCGGCCGCACGGTGGACGACTACGGCGCGCTGCTGACCCGCTGGTCCAACGGCGCGCGCGGCACGATCTGGGTCACCAACTCGGCCGCGGGCTCGGAGCACGGCCTGGCCGTGCGCATCTTCGGCAGCCAGGGCGGCCTCGAATGGCACCAGGAGTATCCGAACGAGCTTAAGCACCGCCGCCTCGACGGCTTCGAGCAGACGCTGACCCGCCGCCTGCACGGTGCGCTGGCGCCCGCCGCCGAGTGGGCCTCGCGCATCGAGATCGGTCATCCCGAGGGCTACCAGGAGGCCTTCGCCAACCTCTACCGCGATTTCGCCGAGGCGGTGACGGCCAGGATCAGCGGCCAGCCCTGCAACCCGCTGGCGCTGGACTTCCCCGGCGCGCTGGACGGCGTGCGCGGCCTGCGCCTGATCGAGGCCGCGGTGCAGAGCACGAAGTCCGGGCAATGGACGGACGCACGCGCGGAGGTGTAGCCCCATGAGCTTCCTGAATCCCGACGACTGCCGGGTCGACGACCTGTCCAGGCTGGTGCTGGACGCCACACCGCCGCCCACCCCGCTGGCGGCCGAGCAACTGCGCGGCGTGCCCATCTACGACTGCGCGGCCCTGCGCCCGCGGCTTGCCGCGGATCCGGCCTTCCGCCACCGCCTGCAAGCCGAATGGGCCGAGGTCTTCGCCGACGGTGCCGGCGTGCTCGCGCTGCGCGGCGCCTACGCCGACGCAGGTCTCCTCGACGCCGCCACCGCCCTCTTCCGCGCACTGATCGAAGCCGAACGCAAGGCCGGCACCGGCGGCGGCGATCACTTCGCCAAGCCCGGCGCGAACGACCGCGTCTGGAACGCCTTGCAGAAGATGTGCCTGCGCGATCCGGCCCTCTTCGCCGCCTATTACGCCAACGGCATCATCGACCTCGTCAGCGAAGCCTGGCTGGGCCCGCACTACCAGATGACCGCCCAGGTCAACTGCGTGAACCCCGGCGGCGCCGCGCAGATGGCCCATCGCGACTACCACCTCGGTTTCATGTCGCCGCAGCAGGCCGCCCTGTTCCCCGCCCACGTACACACGGCCCTGTCGCCGATGCTGACCTTGCAGGGCGCCGTCGCCCACGTGGACATGCCCCTGGTCAGCGGCCCGACCCTGTACCTGCCGCATTCGCAAAAGTATCCCAACGGTTACATGGCGCCCGGCCGCCCCGACTTCCAGGCCTTCTTCGACCAGCACCACGTCCAGCTCCCGCTCGCCAAGGGCGACGCGGTGTTCTTCAACCCCGCCCTGATGCACGCCGCCGGCCACAACCGCTCCGCCGACATCCTGCGCCTGGCCAATCTGCTGCAGGTCTCCTCCGCCTTCGGCCGCGCGATGGAATCGGTGGACCGCGCAAGGATGAGCCTCGCCCTCTACCCCGCCCTGCAGGACAGCATCGCCACGGGCCGCCTGACCCGCGCGCAGGCCACACTCGCGATCAAATGCTGCGCCGAGGGCTACGCCTTCCCGACCAATCTCGACCGCGACCCGCCGATCGGCGGCCTCGCGCCGCAGAGCCAGCAGGGCCTGATGAACCAGGCGCTGGACGAGGGCTGGACGCCGGAGCGCTTCGAAGCCGAACTGCACTCCCGCGTCTCCCTGCGCGAAGCCTGAGCACTCAACCCACCGTCGACAGCACGTCGCCGAAGCCCTCCCACAGCTTGCCGTTGAAGCGCGAGAGCTGCGCCTGCTTGACGAGCACGTAGTCGCTCGGCGAGCTGTTGAGCATCAGGCCGGGCAGCATCAGCGGCAGCTTCAGCGCCTTGATGCTGGTGGCCTGGCGCATCAGGTTCTCGCGCGTCAACTCGTTGCCACAGGCCTTCAGGATGTGGACCATCGTCTGCGCCGTCAGGTAGGCGTAGAGGTTGGAGGCGTCGCGCGGATCGCCCTCGCGGTAGTGGCGTCCCATGAAGGCGCGCCACTCCAGCATGTGCGGGTCGTCCTTCCACTGCGGATCGTTGGGGTCGCGGTAGTACTGCAGCGTCAGCAGGCCCACCGATTTGTCCAGGCCGGCCGGCGTCAGCACCGCGCCGACCGAGGTGCCGACGTTGTTGACGATGTGCAGCGGCTTCCAGCCCGAGTCCCAGGCCTTGCGGATCGCCTGGGCGGCGAACTTCGGCGTCGAGATGTTGATGAAGGTATCGGCGCCGGAGCCCTGCAAGCTCAGCACCTGCGAGTCGATGGTCGGATCGGTGACCTCGTAGCTGGCCTCGGCCACGATCATCTTCGCCCCGGGTGCGCCCAGGCCTTCCTTGAGGCCGTTCAGCATGTCCTTGCCGAAGTCGTCGTTCTGGTAGAGCACGGCGATCTTCGCGGCGGGCTTGTTCTTCAGCAGGTAGCGCGCGTAGATCTGGCCCTCGGCGCGGTAGCTGAGGTTGAAGCCCAGGGTCCACGGGAAGTTCTTCGGGTCGGCCCACTTGCTGGCGCCGCTGGCCACCAGCAGGTGCGGCACCTTCTTCGCATTGACGTACTTGTGGATCGCGCTGTTGCCCGCCGTGCCCAAGGTCTGGAACAACGCGAGCACCTCGTCCTGCTCCACCAGCCGGCGTACCTGCTCCACCGTCTTGGGCGGGCTGTAGCCGTCGTCCAGGCTGATCAGGTTGATGCGGCGGCCGTTGATGCCGCCCTGCTCGTTGAGCATGCGGAAATAGGCCATGTGCAGCTTGCCGATCGTGCCGTAGGCCGAGGCCGGGCCGCTGTAGGCCATGGTCTGTCCGAGCTTGATCTCGGCGTCGGTGGCGCCGGGGCCGTACTTCTTCGCGCCCTGCGCCCAGGCCGTGCTGCCGCCCAGCGCTGTCGCGCCCAGCAAGAGGGTTCTGCGTTTCATCATCGTCTCCTTTTGCCATCGACAACCACGCGCGCAAGCAGCGCGCGCACCCCGCCGGCCACGCCGCCCGGCATCAGCACCATGAACACGATAAGCAGCAGCCCGTAGATGGCCCAGGGCGCCGACTTGGAGACGCTCTCGGCCACGCTGGGCACGAACTGGATGAACAGCGCGCCGTAGATGGCACCTGAGACCGAGGCCAGGCCGCCGATGACGACACCCACCAGCAGGCTGATCGACAGGAAGACGCCGAAGGAATCCGGCGCCACGAACTGCACGGCGACGGCGCCCAGCGCGCCGGCGATGCCCGTGTAGAGCGCCGATACGCCGAAGGTCAGCGTCTTCACCATCGCCGTGTCCACACCCATCGCCCGCGCGGCGATCGGCTGGTCGCGGATGGCCACCATCGCGCGGCCGATGCGCCCGTCCAGCAGGTTGGCGGCCAGCTGGAACAGCACGACCAGCCAGGCCAGCACGACGAAGTACAGCCACTGGTCCTGGCTCAGCGGCAGGCCTTCCGGCGGGTCGGGCTTGGTCAAGGTCACGCCCATCGCGCCGCCGGTCCAGGGCTCCAGGCCCTTGTACTTCAGGATCTGCGGCATCGCCACGCCCAGCGCGAAGGTGGCGAGCGACAGGTACAAGCCCTCCAGCCGCAGCGCCGGCAGGCCGAACAGGAAGCCGGCGATGCCACACACGGCGCCGGCCACCGGCACCACGGCCCAGTACGGCAGGCCGAACCGGTCCATCAGCACCGCCGCCGTGTAGGCACCGATCGCATAGAAGGCGCCGTGGCCCAGGGAGATCTGGCCGTTGAAGCCGGTCAGCATGTTCAGCCCCAGCAGCGCGATGGCGTAGACCAGCACCATCGTCAGCTGGAACACGCGGTAGTTGCTGACAAGGAAGGGCAGCACGCAAGCCAGCGCGATGAAGAGGATCGGTAGGAAGCGCTGCAGCTTCATCTCAGACCCTGGTCACGTGCACGCGGCCGAACAGGCCTTGCGGCCGGATCACCAGCACGCCGACGATCAGCACCAGCGCCACCGTCAGCTTCAGCTCGGTGCCCAGCAGCATGCCGACGACGTTCTCCAGCACGCCGACGATGAAGCCCCCCAGCACCGCGCCGCCGGGGCTGTCGATGCCGCCCAGCAGCGCCGCCGCGAACGCGTACAGCAGGATGCCGGACATCATGTTCGGCTCCAGGAACACCGTCGGTGCGATCATCATCCCGGCCACCGCCCCGATCGCACCGGCCAGGCCCCAGCCCAGCGCCAGCATCCAGCCGACGCGGATGCCCACAAGCCGGCTCGACTGCGGGTTCTGCGCCGCGGCGCGCATCGCCAGGCCCAGCGGCGTGAAGCGGAAGAACACGAACAGCAGCGCCAGCACGACGAGCGTGATCGCGATCGAGCCCAGCTCGTGCGAGGACACGTAGGAGTTGCCGAACGGCGGCTCGGCCGGAAACGGGCTCGGAAAGGGCTGGATCGCGTAGCCGAAGATCCAGCCCGCGATGCTGTTGAAGATCACCAGCAGGCCGATGAAGACGATCACCACGGCCAGGATGGGCGCGTCGTCCACCAGGCGCACGATCAGCCGCTCGACCAGCACGCCCAGCACGAAGGCGCCGGCCGCTGTGATGAAGAAGGCCGCCCAGTACGGCACGCCGGCCTGCAGCAGGCTCCAGCAGATGTAGGTGGCGAACATGGCGAGCTCGCCCTGCGCGAAGTTCACCAGATGCGTGGCCTGGTAGATCATCACCAGGGCCAGCGCCATGCTGGCATAGATGCCGCCGGTGGCAAGGCCCGCGATGACCTGATGCAGGAGCACGTTGCCCATCGCCATCAGCTCCCCAGGTAGGCGCGGCGCACCGCCTCGTCGCCCGCGACCTGCGTCGCCGTGCCAGTCATCACGACCCGGCCCGTCTCCAGCAGGCAGGCCTGCTGCGCCAGGCGCAGGGCCAGCGCCGCGTTCTGCTCGACCAGCAGCATGGCCATGCCCTCCGTCCTGTTGATGCTCGCGAGGATCTCGAACAGCTCCTGCACGATCAGCGGCGCGAGGCCGAACGAAGGCTCGTCCAGCAGCAGCAGGCGCGGCCGCAGCATCAGCGCGCGCGACACCGCCAGCATCTGCTGCTCGCCGCCCGACAGGGTGCCGGCCTGCTGGCGCCGGCGCTCCTTCAGCCGCGGGAAGTAGCCGAACACGCGCTCGTAGTCCTGCGCCACCTGCGCCTTGTCGCGCCGCGTGTAGGCGCCCAGGCGCAGGTTCTCGTCGACGCTCAGCTCGGCGAAGGTGCCGCGCCCGTCGGGCACGTGGGCTACGCCCAGGCGCACGATGCTTTCGGTCGGCAGCGCCTCGATGCGGCAGCCGTCCAGCGTGATCTCGCCGCGCGTGCGAGCGAGCATGCCGCAGACGGCCCGCAAGGTCGTCGTCTTGCCGGCCCCGTTGGCGCCGAGCAGGGTCGTCACGCCGCCGCGCTCGACCTTGAAGTCGATGCCGTGCAGCACCTGCGTGGCGCCGTACTGCGCATGCAGGCCGCGCACTTCGAGCAGCGGCGCCTCGTTCATGGCGCGTTCCCCAGATAGGCCTTCACCAGCTCGGCGTCATGCCGCACCTCATCGGGCGTGCCATCGGCAATCTTGCGTCCGAAATTCAGCGCCACGACCTGGTCCGAGATCCGCATCACCAGGTTCATGTGGTGCTCGACCAGCAGCAGGCTCAGCGAGAGGCGCTCGCGGATGCCGCGCAGCAGCTCCATCAGGCCGCCCACCTCCTCGTGATTCAGCCCGCCGGCCGGCTCGTCCAGCAGCAGCAGCTTCGGCCGGCTGGCCAGCGCGCGGCCGAGTTCCACGCGCTTGAGCGTGCCGAAGGGCAGGTCCGCCACGCGGCGCCCGGCCACCGGCCCCAGCTCCAGCAGCTCGACGATTTCGTCCGCCTGCGCCGCCAGCGCGCGCTCCTGCGCCCTCACCCGCGGCAGGCGCAGCGCATGGGCGACGAAGCCGCCGGCCGCGCGGCTGTGCGCGCCCAGCAGGATGTTCTGCCGCACGCTCATCGTGCGGAACAGCGCCAGGTTCTGGAAGGTGCGTGCGATGCCCAGCGCGGCGATGCCGTGAGCCGGCGTGCGCAGCAGCGAGCGGCCTTCGAAGAGAATGTCGCCCTCGTCGCAGCGATACAGGCGAGAGAGGCAGTTGAACAAGGTCGTCTTGCCCGCGCCGTTGGGGCCGATCAAGCCCACGATGCGGCCCGCCGCCGCGCTGAACGAGACCCGATCCAGCGCAGTGATGCCACCGAAGCGCACCGTCAGGTCGCGCACCTCCAGCATCGGGGCAGGATGCGTGTCGATGGCCGTCTCCTCCAGCTCGTTCTTTTGTAAAGCAACGTTAACGCGACCGCCGACGCTTCCTATCGGTCCTTTCCCTATGATCCCTGCCCGATGTCCGAAGCCCTCACCAAGCCCCACCCTCCGCTGCTCGCCTATGGCTGCCTGGCGCTGAGCACCACCATCGTCGGCAGCTACCTGGGTCTGTCCAAGCTGCTGGTGCTGGTGTTCCCGGTCTTCCTGCTGGCCGGCCTGCGCTTCGGCATCGCCGCGCTGATGATGCTGGGCTGGCTGCGCAAGGGCCCGGAGGAGGCACCTCTCGACGCGCGCTCGCGCTGGCTACTGTTCGTGGAGTCCTTCCTCGGCAACTTCCTGTTCTCGATCTGCCTGCTGTTCGGGGTCAGGCAATGCTCGGCCGTGGCGGCCGGCGTGATCATGGCCGGCATCCCGGCAGCGGTGGCGCTATTGAGCTTCGTGCTGCTGCGCGAGCGGATCGCACCACGCGTGCTGCTGGGCATCGCGCTGGGCGTGGCCGGCATCGCGCTGGTGGCGCTGCACAAGGCCGACGGCGCCTCCGGCGGCGGCACGACGCCGCTGGGCGCGCTGCTGCTGGTCGGCGCGGTGTTCTGCGAGGCCAGCTACGTCGTCATCGGCAAGAAGCTCACCGCGCATCTGAGCCCGAAGCGCATCAGCGCGCTGATCAATCTATGGGGCCTGGTGCTGGTCGCGCCTTTTGCCATCTGGCAGGGCATCAGCTTCGACTACGCCGCCGTGCACGCCCCGATGTGGGCGCTGCTGCTGTTCTACGCCGGCGCAGCCAGCATGCTGACCGTCTGGCTCTGGATGACCGGCCTGAAGCGCGTGCCCGCGGCGCGGGCCGGCGTGTTCATGGTCTTCCTGCCGATCGCCACCGGCCTCGTCGGCCTGCTGCTCGGCGAGACGCTGAGCCTCACGCAGGCGCTGGCCTATGCGATGGCGCTGGCCGGCGTCGTGCTGGCCACCACGGCATAACTTCAGAACGAAAAGCTATGGCCCGCGGCGCCGGCCGCCCGACCCCTTGACCTACGATCTCGCGATGCTCCCTCCCCCACTGATTCCCGACCACCCGCTGAGCGATGCCGAAGACCTGGCCCGCTGGCAGGCCTGGGTCGCCCGCTTCGCCGAGATGCTCGGCGCGCCGGCCACCGCACCGCCCAAGCTGGAGCCGCAGACCGGCGGCCATTGCCTCGTCTTCGCCCCGCATCCGGACGACGAATGCATCGTCGGCGCCCTGCCGCTGCGCCTGCAGCGCGAGGCCGGCTGGCGCGTCACCAACGTCGCCGTCACCCTGGGCAGCAACAAGGCCCGCCGGGCCGAGCGCTGGGCCGAGCTGGAAGCCGCCTGCGCCGTGCTGGGCTTCGCCAACATCCGCCTGCGCGAGGACGGCTTCGAGACCGTCAAGCCCGAGACCGCCGCGCAGCAGCCCGCGCTGTGGGCCGAGCAGGTCCAGGCCGTCGCCGCGCTGCTGAAGGCCGAACGGCCGGCGCTGATCCTGCTGCCGCACGAGCACGACGGCAACGCGACGCACATCGGCGTGCATCAGCTGGTGATGGATGCGCTGGCAGCCGCAGGCGTTCAAACAGTGGTCGCCCAGACCGAGTTCTGGAGCACCCAGCCGGCGCCGAACTGGATGGTCGAGACCTCCGCCGCCGACACCGCACGCCTGATCCAGGCCCTGGCGCGTCACGTCGGTGAAGTGCAGCGCAACCCGTACCACCACCGCCTCCCCGCCTTCATGGCCGACAACGTTCGCCGCGGCGGCGAGCTGATCGCCGGCGCCGGCAGCGCGGTGCCCGACTACGCCTTCGCCACGCTGTACCGCCTGAGCCTGTGGCGCGACGGCCGCGAGCATGAGCTGCCGGCACGCCTGTGCCCGGCCAGCCTCGCATTGCAAACCTCCTGGTTCCTGTGAACATGACGACTCACCCCACCCACCTGCGCCTGCACCAATTCGCCGGCTTCCAACCTGGCCCGAAGCTGCTCGTCTCGGCCGCCGTGCACGGCAACGAGGTCAGTGGCATCGCCGCGATCCGCCGCGTGATCGAGCAGCTCGACAGCGGCGCGCTGACCTTGCTCAAGGGCAGCGTCACCTTCATCCCCGTCGTCAACGAACTGGCGAACCGGCTCGGCCGCCGCGAAGGTGACCGCAACCTGAACCGCAACATGCGGCCGCCGGTGATCCCGCAGGATTTCGAGGACCGCATCAACACGCAGCTGTGCCCGCAACTGGCCGCTTGCGACGTGCTGCTGGACCTGCACTCGTTCCAGGGCCAGGGCAAGCCCTTCGCGATGCTGGGCCCGCGCAACAACGACGGCGCGCTGGAACCCTTCATGCACGCCGAGGCCGAAGGCCGGCTGGCGCTGAGCGTGGGCACCGAGCGCATCGTCGAGGGCTGGCTGTCGACCTACGCCCTGGGCCTTGCGCGGCGCGCGGAGCGCACCGGCGATGGCTCGCGCCGCGCCAGCCTGCAGCAGGACCCGCACTACGGCGTCGGCACGACCGAGTACAAGCGCTCGCAGCGCGGCTACGGCATCACGCTCGAGTGCGGCCAGCATGCCGACCCCGAGGCGCCCGAGTTCGCCTACCAGGCGATCCTGCGCGTGATGGCCCTGCTGGGCCTGATCGCCCCCGAGGCCGCGACGCCGCGGCCGGCCGGCAAGCCCGAACTGCTGCAGCTCTACGAAGTGATCGACCGCGAGCACGAGGGCGACAGCTTCGAGCACGCCTGGGCCAGCTTCGACGAAGTCACCAAGGGCCAGCGCATCGGCACCCGCGCCAGCGGCGAGCCGGTGCTCGCGCCGGACGATGGCCGCATCGTCTTCCCCGCCGCCAATGCCACACCGGGCTCGGAGTGGTTTTACCTGGCGCGGGCAAGCGATCGACAAATCGGCTAAGGTCCTGCCTCATGAAGATCGATTTCGTTTCCGACGTTTCCTGCCCCTGGTGCATCATCGGCCTGAAGTCCCTGGAGCAGGCGCTCGAGCGCTTGCCCGAGCTGAAGGCCGAGCTGCACTTCCAGCCCTTCGAGCTGAACCCGAAGATGGGCCCCGAGGGCCAGGACATCGAAGAGCACCTGGCGCAGAAGTACGGCGCCAGCGCCGCGCAGACGCAGGCCTCGCGCGAGAACATCCGCCAGCGCGGCGAGGCGCTGGGCTTCCGCTTCGACATGGGCGCCCGCAGCCGCATCTACAACACCTTCGACGCGCACCGCCTGCTGCACTGGGCCGGCACGCTGGGCGCCGCGCAGCAGCGCGCGCTGAAGCTGGCGCTGTTCGATGCCTACTTCAGCCGTGGCCTGGATCCGTCGGACCACGCGGTGCTGGTGAAGATGGCCGGTGAAGCCGGCCTCGACATGACGGCAGCACAAGCGGTGCTGGACGACAGCCAGGCCTACGCCAGCGACGTGCGCGAGGCCGAGGCCTTCTGGCAGCAGAACGGCATCAACTCCGTGCCGGCGATCATCATCAACGACCGCCACCTGATCCAGGGCGGCCAGCCGCCCGAGGTGTTCGAACGCGCGCTGCGTCAACTGGCGGAACAAGAGACAGCCTGAGTCACAATCGCGCCCTTGTTTTGATGCGCGACTGACCCGGATGTTCAAGAACCTGACCGTTTACCGCCTGGGCGCCGACTGGCAGCCCAGCCGCGAGGATGTTGAAACCGCACTGGCCAAGGGCCAGTTCCTGCCCTGCGGCCCCAGCGAGCCGCTGGCCGTGGGCTGGGTGCCGCCGCGCGGCATCGAGCATGCGCCGCTCGTCGAGGTGATCGACGGCCACCTGCACCTGAAACTGCAGATCGAGTCCAAGGTGCTGCCCGGTTCCGTCGTCAAGGAGCGCGTGGACGAGATCGCCGCCGAGATCGAGGAGCAGACCGGCCGCAAGCCCGGCAAGAAGGCGATGAAGGACCTGAAGGAGCAGGCGACGCACGAGCTGCTGCCGCTGTGCTTCAAGAAGCGCAGCGCCGTGCGCATCTGGATCGCGCCGGCCCAGCGCCTGCTGATGATCGACGCCTCCAGCCCCGCGCGCTGCGAGGAGGTCGTGAGCCTGCTGGTGAAGACGCTCGACGGCATGGCCCTGCACCTGGTGCAGACGGCCGAGGCGCCCTCCACCTGCATGGCCGCCTGGCTGATGGACGGCGTGCCGCCCGAGGGTTTCACGATCGACCGCGAGTGCGAGCTGAAGAGCGAAGACGAGATGAAGTCCGCCGTGCGCTACGCCCGCCACGCGCTGGACATCGACGAGGTGCGCCAGCATCTGCAGGCCGGCAAGCGCCCGACCCGCCTGGCCATGAGCTACAAGGACCGCGTCAGCTTCATGCTGACCGACACCTTGCAGCTCAAGAAGATCGCCTTCCTGGACCTGGTGTTCGAAGGCCACGAGAAGGTCGAGAAGGACGAGCAGTTCGACGCCGACGCGGTCATCGCCAGCGGCGAGCTGGGCGAGCTGATCCCGGCGCTGATCGAAGGCCTGGGCGGCGAGCACGACTTCTTCGCTGCCGGTGCGGCGCTCGCCGCGACAGCGGCACCCGCGCCTGCAGTGGACGCGCCGGCCGGCGAAGCCCCGGTGCTGGCCGAAGCCGCGCCCTGGGACTGATTCAGCCCCCTTACTCGGGCTTCCCACCCAGGGTCTGCGCGACCCGCCGCATCGCATCGACCAGCGGGCGCAGCCCCGGTGTCGATTGGCGCCGGCTCGCGTAGTACATGCACAGCGGCGCGCCGACGCAGACCCAGTCCGGCAGCGCCAGTTCCAGCGCGCCGGAGGCCAGCTGCGCCACCACCCGCGCCTCCAGGCAGTAGGCCAGGCCGATGCCGCGCAGCGCCGCGTCGACCTGCGCATCGCTGTCGTTGACCCGCATCGGGCCGGGCACGTCGATACGCACCTGCCCCGGCTCGTTGCCCAGCTCCCAGGCATAGGTCGAGTTGTCGCCGATACGCACCTGGATGCAGGAGTGCCGGTACAGCTCGTCCGGCGTTGTCGGCCGGCCGTGCGCAGAGAAGTAGGCCGGCGAGCCCACCACCACCCAGCGCAGCGGCGGCGTCAGCGGCACGGCCACCATGTCCTTGGGTACCGTCGCCCCGTAGCGGATGCCGGCATCGAAGCCCTCGGCGACGATGTCCACCATCCGGTCCTCCACCACCACCTCCAGATGCACCTGCGGCGAGCCGGCGAAGAAGTCCGGCAGCGCGGGGCTCACCAGCAGCAGCGAGGCATCGCGCGGCACGTTGATGCGCAGCCGGCCGACCGGCTCGCTGCGGTGCGAATCGAGCGCGTCCAGCGCCGCGCCGATGGTGTCGAAGCCGCGCGCCAGCGCCTCGGCCAGATCCTCGCCGGCCGCGGTCACCGACACGGAGCGGCTCGTCCGGTGCAGCAGCCGCACTTCGAGCCGTGCCTCCAGCTTGCGCATCGCATGGCTCACGGCGGAGGTGGTCAGCCCCAGGTCCAGCGCGGCCAGGCGGAAGCTGCGGCGGCGCACGATGGTCAGGAATACGTTCAGGTCGGCCAATTCACTGCGGCTCGGCAGGGGCATGTGCGGCGCTCAATGGTTCGTTGAATGCAGCTCAACACTGTCCGTTGAACAATCAACGATGTCAAACGACCACCCGAGAACAACACCGATGGATTACTTCGCCGACCCCGCCCGCTACGACGGCCGCATGCCCTACCGCCGCGTTGGCCGCAGCGGCCTCACCCTGCCGGCGATCTCGCTGGGCCTCTGGCAGAACTTCGGCGGCACCGACGTCTTCGAGACCGGCCGCGCGATGCTGCGCCGCGCCTTCGACCGCGGCGTCACCCACTTCGACCTGGCCGACAACTACGGCCCGCCCAAGGGCTCGGCCGAGGAGAACTTCGGCCGCTGGTTCGCGCAGGACTTCAAGCCCCACCGCGACGAGCTGATCATCTCCAGCAAGGCTGGCTGGGACATGTGGCCCGGCCCCTACGGCGGCCCGACCGGCTCGCGCAAGCACTTGATCGCCAGCTGCAACAACAGCCTGCGCAAGATGGGCCTGGACTACGTGGACATCTTCTACTCGCACCGCGTCGATCCGAACACGCCGATGGACGAGACCATGGGCGCGCTGGCCCAGTTGCACCGCGAAGGCAAGGCGCTCTACATCGGCATCTCCTCGTACTCGCCGGAGCTGACGCGCCTGGCCGCGGCCATGCTGAAGGCCGAGGGCGTGCCGCTGCTGATCCACCAGCCGAACTACTCGATGCTCAACCGCCGCATCGAGCACGGCCTGCTGGAAGTGCTGGGCGGCCTGGGCGTCGGCTGCATCGCCTTCTCGCCGCTGGCCCAGGGCCTGCTGAGCAACAAGTACCTGCAGCCGACCCTGCCCGACGGCAGCCGCGCGACCCGCGCCGGCTCGCTGCCCACGACGATGATCAGCGAAGAGAACCTCGCCCGCGTGCGCGCCCTCAACGCGATCGCCGAACGTCGCGGCCAGACGCTGGCGCAGATGGCCATCGCCTGGACGCTGCGCGATCCGCGCGTCAGTTCATCGCTGATCGGCGCGCGCACCGTCGAGCAGCTCGACAACTCGCTGGACGCGCTGAAGCGCCTGGACTTCAGCGCCGAAGAGCTGGCCGAGATCGACCTCCATGCCAAGGAAGGCAGCGTCGACCTCTGGGCCGTCTCACAGGACCTGACCGGCCTGCCCGGCTGAGTTGCTCCCGAGGAAGGCCGCGATGGCGGCCGGGTTCGACGGGAAGTAGTGGTGCACATAGCTGGCCCGCAGGCTGCCGTGGGTGTACAGCGCCTCGGCCGTGGACCCGCCGCTCGGATGGGTGGCGCGGGCAACGGGCTGCAACGGCGTCTGCATCGTCGAATGGTGGAAGCTGTGGCCGCGCAGCGGTCCCTCGGGCCAGTCGATCTGCTGCAGGCCCAGCGCCGCCAGTCGCGTCTGCATCCGGCCCTCGCCCGGGATCAGCCCGGCCATGCGGTGCGTGCGGCCCTCCAGGTCGGTGAGGCTGTCCAGCAGGGCCAGCATGCCGCCGCACTCGGCCAGCAGCGGCCGGCCCGCTTCCAGGTGCGCGACCAGGGCTGCGAAGAAGCTCTCGTTCGAGGCCAACGCCTGCGCATGCAGCTCCGGGTAGCCGCCCGGCAGCCACAGCGCATCGCAGGGCGGCAGCGGCTCACCAGCCAGCGGTGAGAAGGTCAGCAGCTCGGCACCGAGGCGGCGCAGGCAGTCCAGGTTGGCGGGATAGATGAAGGAGAAGCAGGCATCCCGCGCCACGGCCACGCGGCGGCCGGCCAGCGGCGTCGCGCCGGGAGACTCGACGGGAGCCGGCTCGATGCGGGCCAGGTCGAGGCTGTCCAGGCCCACGCCGGTCTCGCTCGTGGCCGCATCCCATGCGTCGGCCCAGCCATCCAGCAGCGCGTCGATGCCGGGCAGCTCCATCGCCTGCACCAGCCCCAGATGGCGCGCCGGCAGGCGCAGCGCCTCGGCGCGCGGCAAGGCCGCCAGCAGCGGCAGCGTGGCCGGTAGCGCCTCGGCCACCATGCGCGCATGGGCCGCCCCGGCGATGCGATTGGCGACGACCGCACGCACCGCAATGTCATCGCGAAAACGCTGCAGCCCGGTCGCCACGGCGGCCAGGGTCTGCGCCATCGCCGAGCCATCGATCACCACCAGCACCGGCAGGCCGAAGGCGGCGGCGAGGTCGGCGCTGCTCGGCGCGCCGTCGAACAGGCCCATCACCCCTTCGACCAGGATCAGGTCCGCCTCGGCCGCAGCTTCCGCCAGCAGCGCGCGGCAGCCTTCGAGCCCCACCATGAACAGGTCGAGCTGGTAGACCGGCCGGCCGCTGGCACGCTCCAGCACCATCGGGTCGAGGAAGTCCGGCCCCGTCTTGAAGACGCGCACCCGCTCGCCACGCCGCCGCGCGGAACGGGCGATGGCCGCGGTGACGCTGGTCTTGCCCTGGCCGGAGGCCGGGGCGCTGATCATCAGGGCGCGGGCAGCCATCTCAGGTACCCAGCGGCGGCAGGCGCGCGAGGATGCCGCTGCGCAGGCGCTCCGGGCGTTCGTTGCGCAGCAAGGTGCCATCGGGGCTGCGGGCGTGCAGCGCGGCGCAATCGAGCAGTTGTTCGGCAGTGACCTCGTCGTGCGCCAGATCGCCGAAGAGGTAGCTGTGCTTGCCCGCGGCCTGGAAGGCCACCGAGCAGACGCGGGTGCAGATGCTCAAGCAGTCGACGCCGCGCACGCGGACCTGGGCGTAGCGCCCTTCGTCGTCCTGCAGCTGCGCTACCTGCGCGGCTTCGAGCAGTTGCTCGCCGGGTGTCGCTTGCGAGCGGTCGGTGCCGGCCGGGCGGCAGCTGGTGCAGATGATGAGTTCGGTGGTGGTTGTGGTCATGCTTGTCTTGGCGCGTGAAGATGGCGGGCGCCCCATTGGCGGGCCCAGGCGGCGCAGCGGCCGAAGGATCGGGTGGACGGTTCGAAGTCGACGATGACGATGTTCCCGGCGGCAGCCGGGGCGGCGGGCTGCTCCAGCGTGCGGCCGTCGCTGAGCAACCAGAGCCAGCAGTGCTGCGCGCCGAGCCGGGGATCGCGGCGCTGGGCCCGCAACAGCAGGCGCTCCGCCTCACGCAGGCCGGCCGCCAGCGGCGTGCCGCCACCGCCGCCCAGTTGCCGGACGCGCTGGCCGCCGGCCGCGCGCGCCGGCGACGGCGCCAGGAGCAGCTCGACGCCGCTGCCGCCGAAGCACAGCAGCGCCACCTGTTCGCCCGCCCGCGCCGCCTGCTCGATCAGGCGGGCGGCATAGCCCTTGGCCAGGGCCAGGCGGCCGCCCTGGCGCATCGAGCCGGAGGTGTCCAGCACGATCAGGTGCAGGTGCGGCGGCTGCTCGTTCACCGGGCGATGGCGCAGGTGCTCGCGCCGCAGCTGGCTCGGCCCCTTCGCGACGAGCGTGGGCAGCCACGCGATGGCGGCGCCCGCGGCCGGCTGGCGCCACCGCCGGCCGCCGCGTCCGGGTTGGAGTTGGCGGCCGGGGTGGCTCAGGCTTTTTTTGGTGGCCAGGCTCCGGTCGAGAGCACGCGGGTCGTGCCCACCGGCTCGGGCGGCAGCGCGCCCCAATCGCCGTCATCGTCGGCCGGGGCGGGCTTGCTGGAGGGGGCCGGCGCAGGCATCGGCGGTTTCGCGGCCTGCGGCGCGGGGGCGGCGCGTTCGCTGCGCCGATGGGCCAGCGCCAGCTCCGCCACCGCATCCACGTCGGCGGGCGTCACGGCGCCCTGCCCTTGCAGCGCAGCCAGCGCGCGTGCCGCGCGCAGCATCACGAGGTCGGCGCGCATGCCGTCGACCCCGGCCGCCAGCGCGGCCTCGGCGGCGCGCGCCAGCACCTCGTCGGACCAGCCCAGGCCTGGCAGCGCCGCGCGCGCGGCCACCACCTGCTCGCCCAGGCGCGCCAGCTCCGGCGCGTGCCGATCCAGCAGCGCCTGCGGGTCTTCGTCGAAGGCCAGACGCGTGCGCAGGATGGCCTGGCGCAGGGCCGCGTCGCGCGGGTTCTCCAGCACCACCGAGAGGCCGAAGCGGTCCAGCAACTGCGGCCTCAGCTCGCCCTCCTCCGGGTTCATCGTGCCGACGAGCACGAAGCGCGCCGCGTGCTGCTGCGAGATGCCGTCGCGCTCGATCGTGTTGACGCCGCTGGCCGCCACGTCCAGCAGCGCATCGACCAGCGCATCGGGCAGCAGGTTCACCTCGTCGACGTAGAGCACGCCGCCGTGCGCCCGCGCCAGCAGGCCGGGCTTCAGCCGCACGCGGCCGTCGCGCAGCGCGTCTTCCAGATCAAGCGTGCCCACAAGTTGCTCCAGGCTGGCCGCCAGCGGCAGGGTCACGAAAGGCGCCTGCGGCAGCATCGCGGCCAAGGCGCGAGCGGCGGTGGACTTGGCAGTGCCGCGCGGCCCGCTGACCAGCACGCCGCCAATGGCGGGATCAACGGCCGCCAGCAGCAGCGCGCGCTGCAGTTCCGGCTGGCCGACCAGGGCGGTGAAGGGGAATGTCATGCTCAAGACTCCAGGCGCTGTTCCAGCGCCAGCAGGTGTTCTTCGATGCGTTCGCGGTGATCGCCCGGCTCGGCCCACAGGCCGCGGTCCATCGCTTCCAGCAGGCGCTCGCCGACGCTCTTCAGCGCCAGCGGGTTGTGCTGCTGCATGAACTCCCGCGTTGCCGGATCGTGCAGATAGGCATCGGCCACCATCGCGTACTGGTGGTCGGCCACGGTGCCGGTGGTGGCGTCGAAGGCGAACAGGTAGTCCACCGTCGCGGCGATCTCGAAGGCGCCCTTGTAGCCGTGGCGCTTGACGCCCTCCAGCCACTTCGGATTGACGGCACGCGAGCGCACGACGCGGGCCAGTTCCTCGCCCAGCGTGCGGATGCGCGGCGCGCCGGGCACGCTGAAGTCGCCGTGGTACAGCGCCGCCGGACGGCCGGCCAGCTGCTCGACCGCCACCGCCATGCCGCCCTGGAACTGGTAGTAGTCGTCGGAGTCGAGGATGTCGTGCTCGCGGTTGTCCTGGTTGTGCAGCACCGCGTCCAGTCCGCTCAGGCGCTGCTCGAAGGCGCCGCGCGCGGCCTTGCCGTGCTCGTCCTGCCCGTAGGCGAAGGCGCCGGCGCGCAGATAGGCCTGGGCCAGGTCGGCCCCGCCGCTCCAGCGTCCGCTGGCCATCAGCTCCTGTAAGCCGGCGCCGTAGCCGCCGGGCCGCGGGCCGAACACGCGCCAGCTGGCCTGGCGTTCGGCGTCCTCGGGGGTCAGACCTTGCGCCTGGGCTTCGGCCGCCTCGCGCCGCACCCGCGCGCGGATCGGGTTCACCTCGTCGGGCTCGTCTTCCTCGGGAATAGCGGCCACGGCGCGCACCGCGGTGTCGAACAGGTCGATCACGTTCGGGAAGGCATCGCGGAAGAAGCCGGATACGCGCAAGGTGACGTCCACCCGCGGCCGGTTGCGGATCGACATCGGCAGCAGCTCGATGTCCACCACCCGCGTGCTGCCGGCCGCCCACTTGGGCCGCACGCCCAGCAGCGCGAAGGCCTGGGCGATGTCCTCGCCGCCGGTGCGCATCGTGCTGGTGCCCCAGACCGACAAGCCCACCGAGGCGGGGAAGCTGCCGTGGTCCTGCAGGTGGCGCTCGATCACGCGCTCGGCGGCGGCGCTGCCCATCGAGTAGGCCGTGGGCGTGGGCACGGCGCGCGTGTCCACCGAATAGAAGTTGCGCCCGGTGGGCAGCACGTCGGGCCGGCCGCGCGAGGGTGCGCCGCTCGGGCCGGCGGGCACGAAGCGCCCGGCCAGGCCGCGCAAGAGCTGTTCGACCTCGTTCGGGCCGCAGGCATCCAGGCGCGGGGCCAGCGTCCGGCGGATGCGCTGCAGCACCGGCGCCGTGTGCGGCCAGTCATCGGGGGCTAGGTCCTGCCACTCATCCACCAGACGCGCGGCCAGCCGTTCGAGCCGCTCGCGCAGATGGCCCAGGTGGCGCCAGGGCTCGTCGCCCATCGCCTGCAGCGCCGGCGGGCGCGGGCCGGTCCAGGGCTGGGCCCAGTCCGGGCTCAGCACGTCGACCTCGCCGAGCTGCAGGTCCTGCGCCAGCGCCGCCAGCAGGCTCTGCTGACCTGCTCCCTTGCCGCCCGGGAAGCGCGCCAGCGCCACCAGCGTGTCGGTGCGCTGCCGGCCCTGCGGCGAGCGGCCGAGGATGTGCAGCCCGTCGCGGATCTGCGATTCCTTGATCTCGCAGAGGTAGGCGTCCAGGCGCTGCAGCATGGCTTCGCGGGCGGCGTCGTCGGCCGGCCGTACGAAGCCCAGCTCCTGGTGCAGGTTCTCCTTCAGCACGCGATCGAGGATGTCGGCCCGCAGGCGCCTCGCGCGGCGCGGGTCCAGCGACAGCGCCTCGTAGTACTCGTCCATCTGGCGCTCCAGCGCCTGCAGCGGGCCGTAGGTCTCGGCGCGGGTCAGCGCGGGCATCAGGTGGTCGATGATCACCGCCTGCGTGCGCCGCTTGGCCTGGCTGCCCTCGCCCGGGTCGTTGACGATGAAGGGGTACAAGTGCGGCAGCGGGCCGAGGATGGCATCGGGCCAGCAGGCGGCGCCCAGTGCCACGCTCTTGCCGGGCAGCCATTCGAGATTGCCGTGCTTGCCCACGTGCACCACCGCGTCCACCGCGAAGACGCGGCGCAGCCAGAAGTAGAAGGCCAGGTAGTTGTGGGCCGGCACCAGGTCGGCATCGTGGTAGCTGGCGACGAGGTCCAGGTCACGTCCGCGCGCGGGCTGGTTGCCGACGAAGACCTGGCCGTAGCGCTGGCCGGAGATCATGAAGCGACCGGCGCGCACCATCGGGTCCTGCTCGGGCCGGCCCCATAGCGTGTTGACGGCCTGTTGGTTCTCCACGGGCAAGGCGCTGAAGTCGGCCAGGTAGTCGGCCATCGACAAGCTCTGCGCCGCGGCGCGCTCGTCGTTGGCGTCGAGGTTGTTGGTGATGCCGCGCGTCAGGTCGGCCATCAGCGCGTCGCTGTCGGGCGGCACGGCGCCGGTGGGATAGCCCGCCTCGCGCAGCGCCTGCAGGATCAGCACCGTGGAGGCCGGCGTGTCCAGCCCGACGCCGTTGGCCAGGCGCGAGTCGTCGTTCGGATAGTTGGCCAGCACCAGGGCCACGCGCTTGTCCGCGGCGGGCTTGTCGCGCAGCAGGCACCAGCGGCGCGCCAGCTCGGCGACGAAGGCGATGCGCTCGGGCTCGGGCTGGTAGCGCACCACGTCCACCTCGGTGCGCTCGCAGCGCCGCTCCAGGCCCTTGAAGCTGATCGCGCGGGTACCGATGCGGCCGTCGACCTCGGGCAGCACGACCTGCATGGCCAGGTCCCGCGGCGCGAGGCCGTGTGGGTCCGCCAACCATTGGTCCTGGGCGCATCCGGCCGTGATGAGCTGCAGCACGGGGGCGTCGCCGGCCAGGGCGAACGGCGCCTCGTCTCCACCTTCCAGCGAGGAGACCGCGAAGCTCGTGGCGTTGAGCACCACGGCCACACCGTGTTCGCGCGCCAGCGCCTGCAGCAGCGCCAGGCTGGCCGGGGTCTTCAGCGAATCGACGGCCAGCGCCAGCGCGTTCAGGCCGGCCTCGGCCAGCGCCGCCAGCATCGCGTCGAACACCGCCGTGTTGCCGGCCTGCAGATGGGCGCGGTAGAACACCAGCAGCGCCGTGGGGGCGCCGGTCTTCCAGGGCGGGGCTTCCTTCGGCTGGTACTGCAGCGCCGGCGGCAGCGGCACCGGTGCAGCCGGCCGGGCGCCGCGGCCGAACGCGGCGTGGCCAATCAGCGCGAAGAAGTTCTCTGCATTGGCGCGGCCGCCTTCCCGCAGGCAGTGCCACAGGTGGCGGCAGTCCTCGGCCGGCGCGGTGCTGCGCATCAGCAGTTGCAGGTCCTCGCCGAAGTCGCCGGAGAACATCGCCAGCCACTGGCCGCGCGCACCGGCCAGGCTCATCGCCTGCTCGACCAGGTAGGCCCAGTCGCTGGGCGCGCCGAGGTGGTCGATGATGACGACGCGGGCATGGCGCAGCACGTCGTCCACGTACAGGTCGGTGCTGGCGGGCTGGCGCAACCACATCAGGTTGGCCAGGCGCACCGCGGGGTAGTCGGCATCGAGCCCCGCCGCCACCTCGGCCAGCAGCGACAGCGTGGTGTCGGCCGCGCTGAGCACGACGATGTCGCCCGGCGTCTGCTCGATACGCACGACGCCCTGGCCGTCGTCCTCGACGTGGCCTCCGGGTCGAGTCGACAGCAGATGCATCAGGCCAGCGCTTCGGAGAGTTCGCGCTGCAGCACGGCGCCGTCCAGGTGATCGCCGATCAGCACCAGGCGCGTGCTGCGCGCCTCGCCGGCCCGCCAGGCGCGGTCGAAGTAGCTGTCGAAGCGCTGGCCCACGCCCTGCACCACCAGGCGCATCGCCGCGCCCGGCAGCGCCACGAAGCCCTTGGCGCGGTAGATCTCGTGGCGCTGCACCAGGGCGACCAGTGCGCGCTGCAGCTTCTCGCGGTCGCTGACGTCCAGCGTCACCGAGACCGAGTCGAAGGCGTCGTGGTCATGGTCCTCTTCTTCGTCGTGATGCGTCTTGCGCTGGTCGATCACGTCCTCGACCGCGCGCTCCAGGCCCAGCAGCACCTCCGGGTCGATGCGCCCATGCTGCGCATGGACCAGCTTCACGCCGGCCGGCGTCTCGGCGCGGATCGCGGCCTCCACGCCCTGCAGCGCGGCGGCGTCCATGCCATCGGTCTTGTGCACGATCACGAGATCGGCCGTGGCGAGCTGGTCTTCGAACAGCTCGTGCAGCGGCGAGTCGTGGTCGAGGTTGTCGTCGGCGCGGCGCTGCGCGTCGACGGCCACCGGGTCGTCCGCGAAATCGCCGGCGGCCACGGCCGGCGCATCGACCACCGTGATCACCGAATCGACGGTGAACACGCTGCGCAGCGCCGGCCACTGGAAGGCCTGCACCAGCGGCTTGGGCAGGGCCAGGCCGGAGGTCTCGATCACCAGATGGTCGATCTGGTCGCGGCGCGCGGCGAGCTGTTCCATCACCGGCGCGAACTCCTCCTGCACCGTGCAGCAGAGGCAGCCGTTGGCCAGCTCGAACAGCTGGCCGTTCTCCTCGCCCTCTTCGTCGCAGCCGATGCCGCAGCCCTTCAGCAGCTCGCCGTCGATGCCCAGCTCGCCGAACTCGTTGACGATGACGGCGATGCGGCGTCCCTTGGCGTTGGTCAGCAGGTGGCGCAGCAGGGTCGTCTTGCCGCTGCCCAGGAAGCCGGTGACGATGGTGGCGGGGATCTTGCGGGTTTGCATGAGAGTTCCTTATTCAGCGTGAACGAAGAGGTTGCGCATCACGAACAGCGCGCCGACGCCGGCGGTGACGATGCCCACCGGCAGCTCCTGCGGCGCCAGCACCGTGCGGCTGAGCAGGTCGCTCAGCAGCAGCAGGGTGGCGCCCATCAGCGCGGACAGCAGCAGCACGCCGCGGTGCAGCGCGCCGGCCAGGCGGCGGGCCAGGTGCGGCACCATCAGCCCGACGAAGCCGATGACACCGGACACGGCGACGAAGCAGGCCGTGGCGAAGGCGCAGGCGATGAAGACCTGCACGCGCAGGCGCTGCGGATCGATGCCCAAGCTGTGGGCGGTGTTCTCGCCGGCCAGCATCGCGTCCAGCGCCGGCAGCCGGCGCCAGGCGAAGACGGCCAGTGCCAGCAGGCCGGCCAGCGGCACGAAGAGGCTGTCCCAGCGCGCGGCGCCGAGGCCGCCCATCGTCCAGTGCAGCACCGACTGCGCGGCGCGCTGGTCGCCCAGGAAGATGAAGTAGTAGGTCAGCGCGGTGAACAGGAAGGAGACCGACAGGCCCGCCAGGATCATCTGCTCCGGCGCATGGCTGCGGAAGCGGCGCAGCAGCAGCAGGACCACGGCCGCCGAGGTCATGCCGCCGGCGAAGGCGGCCAGCGGCAGTGCCCAGATGCCCATCGCGGAGGCCAGTTCACCGCTCAAGGTGATCACCGCCACCGCGCCGGCGGCGGAGCCGGACGAAAGGCCGAACAGGAAGGGATCGGACAGCTCGTTGCGCGTCGTCGTCTGCAACAGCGCGCCGACCAGGGCCAGGCCGGCGCCCACCAGCACGGCCAGCAGCGTGCGCGGCATCCGCAGGTCCAGCACGATGCGGTCCGTCATCGACCAGCCCGTGGGGTCGGCATGAGCCAGCAGCACCTGCAGGCTGTGGCCCAGTTGCGCCAGGCTCACCGGCGTGGCGCCGACGACGACCGAGGCGGTGGCGACGCAGGCCAGCGCCAGCAGCAGGCCGGGGGCGAGCGCGCGGAGCTGCATCGTCACGGCTTAGCCCCAGCCATGGCCGCGGCCATCTTCTCCATCGCCTCGATATTGGCCGGCCCGGGCGTCAGCTCCTCGTAGCGCAGCGCCACATAACGGCTGTTGCGCACGGCATCGGTGTGCTGCATCAGCGGGTGCTGGCGCAGGAACTGCATCAGGCGGGCGGCGCCGCCGTCGTTCTGGTAGTCCAGCAGCACGAGGAACTGCGGATTGCGCGCGGCCACGGCCTCCCAGGAGACGCTGGTCCAGCTGGAGTCGACGTCGTCCATGATGTTGCGGCCGCCGACGGCTTCCATCATCGCGGTGGGCATCGCGAACTTGCCGGCCGTGAGCGGCTTGTCCTCGCCCGAGTCGTACAGGAACATCCGCAGCGCCGGGCCGCCGGCGGGCTTCGCCAGCCGGGCCACGCGCGCCTTCCATTCCGCCACCTGAGCGCGCGCCTGCGCCTCCTTGCCGAAGATGGTGCCGAGCTTGATGTAGTCGCCGTACAGCAGCTCCAGCGAGGCGCGCGGACGGCTCTTGTCCACGTGGTTGCAGCTTTCGCTGAGCACCAGGGTCGGGATGCCGTAGCGCTGCAGGATGGCCGGCGTCAGGTCGCCGCCGACGCTCATGCCGTAGTTCCAGCCGGCGAAGAAGAAGTCCGGATTGGCGGCCAGCACATTTTCAAGGCTCGGCTGCTTGGCGGCGATCTCGGGGATGCTGCCCAGCGCCTGCCGCAGCCCGGGGCGCGACTTGTACCAGCCGGTGATCCCGCTGACGCCCACCATCTGCTTCTGCAAGCCCAGCGAGAGCGCCATCTCGGTCATGTTGAGGTCGTGGATCAGCGCGCGCTTGGGCGGCGCGGCGAAGGTGAGCTTGGCGCCGCAGCTGTCCACGGTAACCGGGAAGGTCTGGGCCTGCGCGGCAGCGAACATGGCCAGCCCCAGCAGCAGTGCGAAGAGTTGCTTCATGACGATCGAACCGGTTCGGGGGCTTCGAAGACGGCCACGGGCCGCGCGCGATCCGGCAGCGGCAGGTGGAACACGTCGATGTCGAAATGGCCGCGCACCAGCTCCGGCGTGAACACCCGGGCCGGCGCGTCGTCGGCCGCGACCCTGCCCGCGTCCAGCAGCAGCACGCGGTGAGCGAAGCGCTGCACCAGGCTCAGCTCGTGCAGCGCGGCGATCACGGTCACGTCCAGCGCGGCGAGCAGGTCCAGCATGTCGGCGCGGGTGCGCAGGTCGAGATGGTTGGTGGGCTCGTCCAGCAGCAGCACGCGCGGCTGCTGGGCGATCACGCGGGCGATGACGGCGCGTTGCAGCTCGCCGCCCGACAAGGTGCCGACGCGGCGGTCCTGCAGCGCCGTGAGGCGGCAATGCGCCAGCGATGCGTCCACCACCTGTGCGCTCTCGCAGGGCGGGGCCGCCGCATGCGGGATGCGGCCCAACGCCACGTAGTCGCGCACGCGCAGCTGGCCGTGCGCCTGCTCGTGCTGGTGGACCACGGCGATCTGCCGCGCCCGCTGCGGCCCCGGCAGCGCGGCGAGGTCGAGCCCGCCGAGCAAGACCTGGCCCCGCGTGGGCTTCAACCGCCCGGCCATCAGCCGCAGCAGGCTGCTCTTGCCGGCGCCGTTGCGGCCGACCACGGCCAAGTGCGTGCCGAAGGGCACCGACACCGAGACCTCGTCCAGCACCGCCCTGCCCTGCAGCTGCAGGGAGGCCGAGTGGAGGTCAAGCGCGGGCTTCATCGTCATTTCGCCGTCGGCAGCGCCAGCAGGCAGTCGGCCAGCAGCTTCGCCGCCTCGCCCAGGCGCGGGCCGGGGCTGGCGATCAGCTCCCACTGCTCGGGCTCCAACATGCAGACCTGCTGCCGGCGCACGGCGGGCAGCGCCGCCCAGCCGGGGCGGTCCGCCAGGTTGGAAAGGCTCGCAAGACTGGAACGGGGGCCGATGATCAGCTCCGGCGCGCGCCGCACGACCATCTCCGGATTGATCTTCGGGAACAGGCCCATCTCGCCGCCGACGATGTTGACCAGGCCCAGCCGCGCCACGGTCTCGCCGATGAAGCTCTTGTCGCTGGCCGCATAGGGGCCGGAAGCCACCTCGATGAAGACGCTGCGGCCGCGCAGCGCCGTGGAGATGCGGCGCGCCTGGGCGTCGATCTGCTCGTCGATGCGGCGCACCAGCTCGGCCGCCCGCGCGTCCTCGCCCAGCGACTGGCCCAGGGCCAGCAGCATGCGCTTCAGGTCGGCATGGGTGCGGGCGTCGAAGACCTGAAACGGCACACCCAGCGCGCCGAGCCGATCGGCCGCGCGGCTGCGCGGGCCCAGCAGCACCATGTCCGGCCGCAGGGTCACGATGCGCTCGATCTGCACGTCTTCCAGCCCGCCCACCTTGGGCAAGGCGGCCACGCCGCCGGGCCCGGTGGAGTAGCGGTCGGTACCGACCAGTTGCTCGCAATGGCCCAGCGCGCAGACCGCATCGGTCAGCGAGGGCGACAGCGTGACGATGCGCTGCGGCGCCGCCTGGAGCGGCGCGCCGGCCAGGCTGCCGAGCAGCCCGAGCGCGAACATGGAGGGCCTCATCGCGCGCTCAGAAGGACGAACGAACCGTCAGTTGCGCGTTGCGCCGCTCGCCCAGCAGCCACAGGTAGCTGTAGCCGGAGGTCGCGTAGACCTTGTTGGCGAGGTTGTTGACGCTCAACGTGACGCTGGTGGCCGGCGAGTACGCGAACGCGACCGAGCCGTTCAGCACCGTGTAGGACGGCAGATGGCCCTCGTTGGCGGCGTCGTACTGGACCTTGCCGACGTAGCGCGCCCCCAGCCCCAGCTTCCACTGCGACGCCACGCGCACCGTCGACCAGACATTGGCGGTGCGCTCGGGCACGCCGTAGGGCGTGTTGCCGGCGCGGGAGATCAAGCTGCCGTCGTCCTGCTGCTCGTCGAAACGGTCGTAGCGGGCGCGCAGCGCGGCGAGGTTGGCGTCGATGGTCCAGCCGCGCACCGGCTCCGCGCCGACGGCCAGCTCGATGCCGGTGGACGACTGCTTGCCGATCTGCTGCGTGAGGTCGGGGTTCAGCGGATCCTGCGAGTACAGGTGGTCCTTGACGATCCGGTACGCCGCCACGGTCCACTGGCCGCGAATGGCGGGTAGCGCGCCCTTGGCGCCGACCTCCACCTGGCGGCCGCGGGTCAGCTCGACATTCGTGGCGCCGGCCGGCAAGGTCAACGAACCGGTCAGCGGGTCGGTGCCGGTGCTGAACTGGCCGTAGACGGACAGCGCGCTGCTCGGCGACCAGACGGCACCGAGGCGGCCGGTGGTCGGCGAGTACTTCTGGTGCTGGTTGACCTTCGTGCGCAGGTTGTCGTACTCCAGCGACATCGACTCGCGGCGCAGCCCGGCCACCAGCTTCCACTGGGGGTTCAGGCTCAGCACGTCTTCGGCGAACACGGCGGTGTTGCTGAGCGCCGAGTGGCGGCCCGGCGCCGTCGGCGACAGGCTGTCGAACACGCCGGGCACAACCTTGTACGGGTCGACGACGCTGTCGCCGTCCACATAGGGCGAGTTGTTCGTGTGCAGCAAGGTCGTGCGGTACCAGTCCAGGCCGGCGACCAGTTGGTTCTTCAGCCCGCCGAGCGTGCCGCTGATGCTGAGGTCGGTGCGATTGCCGGTCTGCTTCTGGTCGTGCAGGATCTCCAGGAAGGAGTCGCGCACGACCTGCGTGCCGCTGTCGTCGAAGTAGTAGTCCTCGCTGTTGCGCCAGTGGCGCTTGGCCGTCAGGTAGTAGGTCTCGTTGTGCAGCTGCACGTCGTCGTTGACGCGGTACTCGACCTTGGCGCGCCACATATCGTCCTTGTAGCGGACCAGCGCGTTGCCGACGTTGAAGCTGGTGTCGATCAGGCGCTTGTCCACGCTGCCGTCGGGCAGCAGCGGCGTGCCGTAGTAGCGGGCATCGTTGTTGCGGCCGCCGTCCAGCGAGAGCGTGACGTTCAGGTCACGGCTCGGCCGCAGGCTCAGCGCCAGCGCGTAGTTCTGCCGCTCATAGGCGCTGTCGCGGCGCTCGCCGTCGCTCTTGCTCGCATCCACGTAGACCGAATAGGCCGCCACCTCGTTGATCGGCCCGCGCAGGCCGACGCCGCCCTGCACCGTGTTGAAGGAGCCGTAGCTGAGGAAGGCCTCACGCTCGGTGCGGTCGAACACCGGGCGCTTGGTCACGTAGTTGACGGCCGCGCCGATCGCGCCGTCGCCGTACAGCACCGAGGCCGGGCCCGAGAGCACGTCGACCGAGGCCAGCGGCCAGGTCGAGAACGGATAGGTCACCGTGCCGAAGGCGACGACCAGCCGCGTGCCGTCGATCATCTGCGCCACCGAGCTGTGGCCGGCGAAGCCGCGTGCGCTCAGCGAGCTGCCGCCGTTGCCGGGCTCGGGCGCCTGGCTGAGGCCGGGCAGTTGCACAGCCGCGTCTTGCGCGCGCGTGATGCTGCGCTCGGCGATGGCGTCGGCGTCCAGCGTGGCGATGCTCGCCGGCGTTTCCATCGGCGTCAGGCCCAGGCGTGAGCCGGTGGCCGAAGGCTGGTCCAGGCCCAGGCTACCCAGGCTCGTTGCGGTGACGGAGACGGTGGGCAGGGTGTTGTTGTTTTGCGCGCAGGCGGGCAGGCTCGCGCCCAGCGTGCCGATGGCCATGCCAAGGGCTGTCAGTTGGGTCTTCATGGGAACTCTCTATCGATCAGTCTTCGATGCCGCGTTGCGCGGGCACACCGGCCTTGAAGTGATGCTTGATCAGCGTCATCTCGGTGACCGTGTCGGCCAGGTCCACCAGCTCCTGCGGCGCACCACGGCCGGTCAGCACCACATGCACGTGGGCGGGGCGCTCGCGCAGGCAGGCCAGCACGGGCTCCAGCGGCACCCAGCCATAGCGCAGCGGGTACATGATCTCGTCCAGCACCACCATGAAGTGTTCGCCGGCGCGGATCGTGGCCTCGGCCTTGGTCCAGCCGGCCAGCGCCAGTTCGGCGGAGTGGTCCAGATCGCGGCTCTTCCAGCTGAAGCCATCGCCCAGGCCCTCGATCGGAATGCCCAGTTGCTCGAACAGCCGGTGCTCGCCGAAGCGGGCCGACGGCACCTTCATGAACTGGTAGACCTTGACCTTCTTGCCGCGGCCGTGCGCGCGCAGCGCCAGGCCGAAGGCGGCCGTGCTCTTGCCCTTGCCGGTACCGGTGTGCACGATGACCAGGCCACGGCGTTCGCCCTGCGGCTTCGGGGTATCGCGCAGGACCGGCGGAGTTTCGATTTCCATCGGAGAGTCTCTTCTGCAGAGGCCGGCTGCCGAGAACGACCGACCAGCCTCCATGCCCTCACCGTCTTCCCCGACGGCCTGTGGGCGTACGTGCCGCGCGCGAACGCGCGGCGCCTCGTTGGCCGGTATCCGGGCTGGTGGACAGACTTGCCAAAGCCTTCCCAGGCGCGTGTTCAGAACGCCCAGTGGCTGTGTGATGGAAAGTTGAATCCGCGAGGATTCGTCCACTTACCGTTGCGGGGGCAGCTCAGGTTGGGACCTCGCCAGCGATGCGGCCCGGTCCTCCCTGATTCCCGTTGAACTGCGGCGCGTGAACCACGCCGCGAGCACCAACGGGGCGGATTCTACGGTGCGAAAGACTCCCGGCCGCGTCAGGCCTGCCGCGCCCTGCTCCGCGAGCGCCGGGCCGCACCGCCGACGAGCGCGAAGCCCGTCAACATCAGCACAAAGGTGGCCGGCTCCGGCACGGCCGCGATGCTGAAGTGATAGAGCGCCACGCCGCTGACCCCGTCGACGGCCTCGCGGTTGAGCACATTGAGCGTGACGTTGCCGCTGGCGTCCTGCGCGAACGAAAGGCCCTCGATCTCCTGCGGCGCGCCAAGGTTGATGCTGAACAAGTCTTCGACCGCACCCGTCTTCACGTTGGTGCGATAGATCTCCTTCTCGGCGCCGTCCGACGACATGTACATCCAGTCGCCGAACAGCTTGCCGCCCTGCACCTGATCGAGGTTGTGCGAGAGCGGCACGTATTCCTTGAAGCTCCAGTCGGCCAGGTTGTAGACGCTCAACTGCGTTGCGTTGTCGTACGCCATGCCGTAGCCCAGGCCGGCAGCCGCATCCACGGCGACCCAGCTGGCAATGTCCTGCACGCCGCCGGGCGCGGTCAGCGCGTAGGACTGGCCGGTATAGGTCAAGGTGGTCGCGTCATACAGCGCGATGACCGGCGTGTTGTACTTGCCGCCGCCTGGCTGGTCGGCGGTCGAAGAGTCGAGTGCGATGTACAGCGTGTTGCCTGCGACGTCCAGGTCACCGATGTGGTTCAAGCCCTTCGGCGCCGCTGCAGACGGGTTGAACAGCTCGGCCGGAATCGCCGGATTGACGTTCTGGACGCGGTTGAACGCGGCGTCCGTGCGCTCCAGGCCGTTGCTCGAGGAAAAGATCCACGACGACCCGGTCCAGACCAGGCCCTGGCCCTTGGCGCTGGCGGCCGAGCCGGTGAAACGGTCCACACCGGTCTGCACCCAGGTCTCGGCGAGCGCGTTACCCGCCATCACGGCGATAGCGGCGACGCAGAGCGCCTTGGACAGGTGGGGTTTGAAAACTGCTTTTGCGTTCATGGGAGTCTCTTGGGGAGTGATGCAGGCGGGATGCCTGCGCCTGAAACTACCGGCGGGAAGCGTCAGGTCCATGACGCACCGCATCCATCCGGCGCATGCGTCCGCGCCGGATGGACAACCCCCCAAGCGAATCTGCGGCGGCCTTAGAGTTCCCGACCGGCCGCCCCAGCTGCAGCAGCCGCGGCCCGCAGCTTGTCCTTCTTGCTCGGTCGCTTGCCCTTCACGCCGCCGGTGGCCAGCGCCTCGCTGGCGACTTCCTTCGGCTCGAAGCCGGCCACCTGCTCGCGCGGCACGCGCTGGCCCTGGCGCTTCTCGATCAGGCGAAAGTGGGCTTCGGCGTCGGCCGGGACGAAGCTCACCGCGACGCCGGTGGCGCCAGCGCGGCCGGTTCGGCCGATGCGGTGCGTGTAGTCGGCAGCGGCGCGCGGCAGGTCGTAGTTGACGACGGCTGGCAGCTCGGGAATGTCCAGGCCGCGGGCCGCGAGGTCGGTCGCCACCAGCACGGCCACCTCGCCGCTCTTCAGCGCGGCCAGCACCTTGGTGCGGGCGCCCTGGCTCAGCTCGCCGTGCAACGACGCGGCCTTGATGCCCTTGGCCCACAGCTTGTCAGCAACGTGTTCGGTGGCGTACTTGGTGGCGACGAAGACCAGCGCGCGGGTCCAGCCCTCGGTCTCCAGCAGGTGGCGCAGCAGCGGCGTGCGGTCGGCCGTGTCCACATGGATCGCGCGCTGCTGGATCGCGTCGGTGCGCACCGGCTCCGGCGCGATCTCGATGCGCTCGGGCTCGTGCAGCAGGCCATCGGCCAAGCTGCGCACGGCCGGCGCGAAGGTGGCCGAGAAGAACAGGTTCTGGCGCCGCGCCGGCAGCAGCGCGAGGATGCGCTGCAGTTCCTCGCTGAAGCCGAGGTCGAGCAGGCGGTCGGCCTCGTCGAGCACCAGCATCTGCACGCCGTCCAGGCGCAGCGCGTTATGGTCCACCAGGTCGAGGAAGCGGCCCGGCGTCGCGACGACGATGTCGCAGCCGCCGCGCAGACCCATCAGCTGCGGGTTGATCGACACGCCGCCGAAGGCGACGGCAATCTTCAGGCGCTGCGGCAACGAACGCGCCAGCTCACGCAGCACCTCGCCGGTCTGCACCGCCAGTTCGCGCGTCGGCGCCAGCACGATGGCAGTCAGCTGCCGCAGGCCCTGGCGCTCGATCACCCGCTGCAGCAGCGGCAGCGCGAAGGCGGCCGTCTTGCCCGAGCCTGTCTGGGCCAGACCGAGCACGTCGGCGCCGCGCAGGATCGCCGGGATGGCGGCCTCCTGGATCGACGTGGGGGCGTGATAGCCCTGCTGCTCGCGCACGGCGCGCACGAGTGCGGGCGCAAGGCCCAGCGTGTGGAATGACATCGTTGCTTTCAGAAAAGATCGGTCTGCTCGCCGGCCATCTGGCCGGCGGCGCGGGCTTCGATGCCCAGCAGCTTCAGCTTGGTCGTTATGCCGCCGTGTGCGGAGAAACCGGTGCCGACGCCACCACTGCCCATCACGCGGTGGCAGGGCACGATCGGTGCAAACGGATTGTGGCCCTCGGCCTGACCCACCGCGCGCGCCGCGCCGGGCTGGCCCAGGCGCGCGGCGACCTCGCCGTAGGTGAGCGTCTGGCCGACCGGGATGCGGCGCGTCAACGCGAGGACCTGGCGATTGAACTCGGGCACGCCGCTGTCGTCCAGCTCGACGGCAAGCAGCTCGTCGATGTCGTTGGTCTCGCCGGCCAGCAGGCGGCGCACGGCGATCATCGCGCGCAGCACGCTGGGCGGCGGCGCGGCCGATTCGCGGGCCATTGGGAAGCGGCCACGCATGCGGTCGCGCGTCTCGCCGGGCGTGGCTTCAGGCAGCTGCGAGCCCACGATCACGCCGCGCGCGTCCCAGGCGATGCCGCAGGCGCCCAGCGGCGTGTCATAGCAGTGGAATTCGATGGTGGCGCTCAAGCTTGCTTCAGGCCACCAGCTCGCGTGACGGCTCGGCCGCCACGCGCTCGACCTGCTCCAGCCGCGCCTTCGTCGCCAGCGCGGCCACCGCCGCGGGCGCCAGCGTCTTCAGCCTGTGGTCCGACCACACCTGCCGCCAGCGCCGCGCACCGGGCTGGCCGTTCCACAGGCCCAGCGAATGGCGCACCGCCTGCGGCCAGCGCTCGCCCTGGCGCTCCAGGTAAGCCACCCAGGCGGCTTCGACCTGCTCACGACTGAGGGCGGGACCGGCAGTGCCGAAGAAGCGTTCGTCCCAGCCGGTCATCTGCCAGGGCTCGTGATAGGCCTGGCGGCCGACCATCACGCCATCGACGTGCTGCAGCTGCTCGGCAATCTCATCGTCGCCCTTGACGCCGCCGTTCAGCACGATCGTCAGCGCCGGGAACTCCTGCTTGAGCCGGTGCACAAGTTCGTAGCGCAGCGGCGGGATCTCGCGGTTCTCCTTCGGCGACAGGCCCTGCAGCCAGGCATTGCGAGCATGGACGATGAAGACCTCGCAGCCGGCCTCCGCGATCTGGCCCACGAAGTCACGCACGAAGTCGTAGCTCTCGATGCGGTCGATGCCGATGCGGTGCTTGACCGTCACCGGAATCGAACAGGCATCGCGCATCGCCTTCACGCCGTCAGCCACCAGGGCCGGCTCGGCCATCAGGCAGGCGCCGAACGCGCCCTTCTGCACCCGCTCGCTGGGGCAGCCGCAGTTCAGGTTGACCTCGTCGTATCCCCACTGCTCTGCCAGCTTCGCGCAGGCCGCCAGATCGGCCGGCTCCGAGCCGCCCAGCTGAAGCGCAACCGGATGCTCCTCGTCGTTGAAATCCAGATGCCGCGGCTTGTCGCCATGCAGCAGCGCGCCGGTCGTCACCATCTCGGTGTAGAGCAAGGTGTGGCGGGTCAGCAGGCGGTGGAAGTAGCGGCAGTGGCGGTCGGTCCAGTCGAGCATGGGCGCGACGCTGAGCCTCCACGGACTGGCGGTGCTTGGGTTCGACAGGGAGGACAACGGATCGGACATTTCACATTCGCGCGCTTCGCATCGCAGTGGCGCGCGCACTTTTCCCGGGCAAGATCAAGGGTAGGCATTATCCCAGCCCTCGCGCCAACAGGCTCTAGACTGCCGGACATGTCCGAGCCGCAGTCCACCCTTTTCCCTGACGACCTCGCCGCCATGCGCCACGCGCTCGCGCTGGCGGAACAGGCCATCGGCTTGACCGATCCCAACCCGCGCGTCGGCTGCGTGATCGTGGCGCCCGATGGCCGCTTGCTCGGTGCCGGCCACACGCAGCCGGCTGGGCAGGCGCATGCAGAGGTGATGGCACTGCGCGATGCGGCGGCCCGCGGGACCGACGTCCGTGGCGCCACCGCCTACGTGACGCTGGAGCCCTGCTCCCACCACGGCCGCACGCCACCTTGCTGCGACGCGTTGATTGCAGCGGGCCTGGGGCGCGTCGTCGCGGCCGTCGGCGATCCGAACCCGCAGGTGGCCGGCCAGGGCATGGCGCGCCTGGCTGCCGCCGGCATCGCGACCGAGATGGGCCTGCTGGCCGAGGAGTCGCGCGAGCTGAACATCGGCTTCTTCTCGCGGATGCAGCGCGCGCGGCCCTTCGTGCGGATGAAGGTTGCCGCCTCGCTGGATGGCCGCACGGCCCTGGACAACGGCGTCAGCCAATGGATCACCGGCCCGGCCGCGCGGGCCGATGGACACGCCTGGCGCAAACGCGCCGGCGCCGTGCTGACCGGCATCGGCACCGTGCGCGAGGACGACCCGCGGCTGGATGTGCGCCTGGTGGAGACCGCGCGGCAGCCGCTGCGCGTCGTCATCGATTCGCGACTGGAGATCGATGCCGCGGCCAAGATCCTCGCGCCGCCCGGCGAGGTGCTGCTCTACGCCGCCGTGGACCGCGCGGCGCGCCCCGATCTGCACAACGAGATCGTCACCCTGCCCAACGCCAGCGGCAAGGTCGACCTGCTGCCGGTGCTGGAGGACCTGGGCCGGCGGGGCATCAACGAACTGCACGTCGAAGCCGGCCACAAGCTCAACGGTTCGCTGCTGCGCGAGGGCCTGGTCGACGAGTTGCTGGTCTACCTCGCGCCCAAGCTGATCGGCGATGGCCGCGGCATGGCGGCGCTCGGGCCGTTCACGACACTGGCCGACGCGATCGACGACTGGCAATTCGTCGACTGCACGCCCGTCGGCACCGACTTGCGGCTGAGGGCTCGCAAGATCTAAGGGTTTGCGCGGGCCACTTACAATCCCGCCCCATGCCCATATCACCCGTTTCCGAGCTGGTCGCCGAACTGGCGGCCGGCCGCATGATCATTCTGGTCGACGAGGAAGACCGCGAGAACGAAGGTGACCTCGTCATCGCCGCCGATCACGTCACCCCCGAAGCGATCAACTTCATGGCCAAGTACGGCCGTGGCCTGATCTGCCTGACAATGACCAACGAGCGCTGCGATCGCCTGCAGCTGCCGCCGATGGCCACCCGCAACGGCACCAAGCACGGCACGGCCTTCACCGTCTCGATCGAGGCCGCCACCGGCGTCAGCACCGGCATCTCCGCCGCCGACCGCGCCCGCACCGTGCAGGCTGCCGTGGCGCGCAACGCCGTCGCCGCAGACCTTGTCCAGCCCGGCCACATCTTCCCGCTGCGCGCGCAGGACGGCGGCGTGCTGATGCGCGCCGGCCATACCGAGGCCGGCTGCGACTTCGCCCGCATGGCCGGCCTGGAGCCTGCCGCGGTGATCTGCGAGGTGATGAACGACGACGGCACGATGGCCCGCCTGCCGGACCTGGAGAAGTTCGCCGCGGAGCACGGCCTGAAGATCGGCACCATCGCCGACCTGATCGAGCACCGCAGCCGCAACGAATCGCTGATCCGCAAGGTCGCGCAGCGCAAGCTGCAGACGGCCCAGGGCGAGTTCGACTGCCAGGTCTTCCGCGACCGCACCGGCGCCGTCCACCTGGCGCTGACGCACGGCGCCTGGACCACCGCCGACGACGTGCTGGTGCGCGTGCACGAGCCGCTGTCGATGCTGGATCTGCTGGAAGCCGGCCCCTGCTCGCACTCCTGGCCGCTGCCCGCCGCGCTGGCCGAGATCCGCAAGAGCAGCGCCGGCGTCGCCGTGCTGATGAACTGCGGCGAAGACGCCGACGGCATCGTCGGCCGCCTGCAGTCCACGCCGTCCGAGCCGCCCAAGGCCACGATGGACCTGCGCACCTACGGCGTCGGCGCGCAGATCCTGCGCGAGCTGGGCGTGCACCGGATGCGCCTGATGGGCAGCCCGCGCCGCATGCCCAGCATGACCGGCTACGGCCTCGAGGTCACCGGCTTCTTCTCCCCCAACGAACAATAACTAGAAGGATCGGCACACCATGCAAGGTTCCGACAAAGGTCAGGCCGCGTCGCTGGACGGCAGCAGCCTCGCGATCGGCATCGTCCAGGCGCGTTTCAACGCAGAGATCACCGGCCGGCTGGCCGAGACCTGCATCGCCGAACTGAAGGCGCTCGGCGTGGCCGAGAACAACATCCGTCACGTCACCGTGCCGGGCGCGCTGGAAGTGGGCGTCGCGCTCGACGTGATGGCCACCAGCGACCAGTACGACGCGCTGATCGCCCTGGGCTGCATCATCCGCGGCGAGACCTACCACTTCGAGCTGGTGTCCAACGAGAGCGGCGCTGCGGTCACCCGGGTGTCGCTGGACAACCAGTTGCCGATCGCCAACGCGATCCTGACGGTGGAGAACGAAGAGCAGGCGCGCGTCCGCGCCGAGGTCAACGGCCGCGAGGCCGCCCGCGTGGCCGTCGAGATGGCCAACCTGATGGAAGCATTGCAGTGAGCGAGAACACCCAGAAGCCGGCCGCCAAAACCGGCGCGAAACCCGCTGCAAAACGGGCCCCGGCCAAGTCCGCCCGCCGCCGCTCGCGCGAGGCCGCATTGCAGGGCCTCTACCAGTGGCTGCTGACCGGCGACGAAGTCGGCGCGATCGACGCCCACACGCGCGAACAGGAAGGCTTCGGCAAGATCGACAAGGCGCACTACGACGCGCTGCTGAACGGCTGCATCACCGAAGCCGCTGACCTCGACGCCGTGCTGGCCCGCCACGTCGACCGCAAGACCACCGAGCTGAGCCCGATCGAGCACGGCGTGCTGATGATCGGCGCCTACGAGCTGAAGCACTGCGTCGACATCCCCTACCGCGTCGCGATCAACGAGGCGGTGGAACTCGCCAAGTCCTTCGGCGGCACCGACGGCCACAAGTACGTCAACGGCGTGCTGGACCGCGCCGCCGCCGACCTGCGCCCGCAGGAAGTCGCAGCGAATAAACGCTGATCACGCAACGCCCACGCAGACCGGATGAAGCTGGCCGACCGGCTCGACCACATCGAGCCCTTCTACGTGATGGAGTGCGCCAAGGCCGCGGCGGAGATCGCGCGCGGTCCCTTGTGCGACCCGGCCCTGGGTGGCCGGCCGATGATCTACCTGAACATCGGTGAACCGGACTTCGGTGCGCCCGAGGGCGTTCAGCAGGCTGCCGCCGCCTGCATCGAGAGCGGCCGCACGCAGTACACGCCCGCCACCGGCCTGCCGGCGCTGCGCGACAAGCTCTCGGCCTGGTACCGCGAGCACTTTGGCCTCGACATCGCACCCGAGCGCATCGTCATCACGGCCGGTGCCTCGGCGGGGCTGCAACTGGCCTGCCTGGCCTTGTTCCAGCGCGGCGACCAGGTGCTGATGCCAGACCCCTGCTATCCGTGCAACCGGCATTTCGTCGCCGCTGCGGATGCCGAGGCCGTGCTGCTGCAGGCCGGCGCGGCGCAGCGTTTCCAGCCCAGCGCCGCGCAGGTGCGCGATGCGTGGACCGAATCGACCCGCGGCGTGCTGCTGGCCTCGCCCAGCAACCCGACCGGCACCTCGATCGAGCCCGACGAGATGCGTGCGATCGTCGAGGCGGTGCGCGAGCGCGGCGGCGTGACGATCGTCGACGAGATCTACCTGGGCCTCAGCTACGACGAGCGCTTCAGCCACAGCGCGCTGGCCTTCGGCGACGACGTGATCTCCGTCAACAGCTTCAGCAAGTACTTCGGCATGACCGGCTGGCGCCTGGGCTGGCTGGTGCTGCCGCCCGCGCTGGTGGCGCCGGTGGAGAAGCTGGCGCAGAACCTCTTCATCTGCGCGTCGAGCATCGCTCAGCACGCAGCACTGGCCTGCTTCGAACCGACGGCGATCGCCGAGTACGAGCGCCGCCACGAGGCCTTCCGTGCCCGCAGGGACTACGTGGTGCCGGCCCTTCAGGCCCTGGGCCTGAAGGTTCCCGTGATGCCCGACGGCGCGTTCTACGCCTGGATCGACTGCTCCGCCTTCACCGACAGCTCCTGGGACTTCGCCTTCGAGCTGATGGAGAGCGCGCAGATCGCGCTGACGCCGGGCCGCGACTTCGGCCGCGCGGGTTCCGAGCGCTGGCTGCGCCTGTCTTTCGCCAGCAGCATGGAGCACCTGCAGGAAGCCATCGCCCGGCTGGCCGGAGTCCTGCAGCGGCGATGAGCGCTTTCATCCACCCGATCCGCGTCTATTGGGAAGACACCGATGCCGGCGGCATCGTCTTCTATGCGAACTACCTGAAGTTCTTCGAGCGCGCGCGCACCGAATGGCTGCGCGGCCTGATCGATCTCGGCCAGGAGCGCATGAAGCAGGAACTCGGCGCGATGTTCGTCGTCAGCGAGACCAGCATCCGCTACCTGAGCCCGGCCCGGCTTGACGATCTTTTACAGGTCAGCGTCGAGGTCCGCGAAGCGGGCCGTGCGAGCATGACCCTTTTCCAGCAGGCCAGCCTCGACGGCACCCTTCTTGCCGAAGGCACGATCCGCATCGGCTGCGTTTCCCCTGCTAACCTGAAACCCGTGCGCATCCCCGCGCCCATCCTCGACGCTCTGAAGAAGAAGAGTCCATGAACCAAGACCTTTCCATCGTCGCGCTGATCGCGCATGCCAGCTTCACCGTGCAGCTGGTGATCGGCATGCTGCTGCTGGTCTCGCTGGCCAGCTGGAGCGTGATCTTCGGCAAGCTGATCTCGCTGTCGAAGATCAGCAACAGCAACGCCGCCTTCGAGCAGGAGTTCTGGTCCGGCAAGAACCTCAACGAGCTGTACAACGGCGTCGCCGGCAAGAACAACGGCTCGCCGCTGGAGCGCATCTTCGCCTCGGGCATGCGCGAATTCCTGAAGCTGCGCGAGCGCCGCGTGTCCGACGCCACCGCCCTGCTCGATGCATCGCGCCGCGCGATGCGCGCCAGCTTCCAGCGCGAACTGGATGCGATGGAGAGCAACCTCTCCTTCCTCGCCTCGGTGGGCTCGGTGAGCCCGTACGTGGGCCTGTTCGGCACCATCTGGGGCATCATGCACGCCTTCGTCGGCCTGTCCAACCTCACGCAGGTGACGCTCGCCACCGTGGCGCCGGGCATCGCGGAAGCGCTGGTGGCCACCGCGATCGGCCTGTTCGCCGCGATCCCCGCGGTGCTCGCCTACAACCGCTTCGCCCGCCAGATCGACCGCAGCGCAATCACGCTGGAGACCTTCATCGAGGAGTTCTCCAACATCCTGCAGCGCAACGCCGGCACCCCGGCACCCGCTGGCGCGAACCACTAAAACATGAAGCCCCCACGCTCACTTCGTTCACTGCCCCCCGAGGGGGCGCAGGCCTCCCTTGGGGCGGCCCTGCGGGAGTCCTGACATGGCCGCAATCGCCTCCCGCGGCCGGGGCCGCCGCCGCACGATCAACGAGATCAACATGGTGCCCTTCATCGACGTGATGCTGGTGCTGCTGATCATCTTCATGGTCAGCGCGCCGCTGATCACGACGGGCGTCGTCGACCTGCCCAGCGTCGGCCGCAGCAAGGCGCAGCCGGCGCATGTGGTGCACATCACAGTCGGCACCGATGAGAAGCTCAAGCTGAAGGTCGACGAAGGCGACGAGGCCGGCGTCACGTTGAAGGTGCTGGCTGAGCGCGTCAAGGCCGCGCAGGCCGGCGACGACCAGACGCCGGTGGTCATCTCGGCCGACAAGGCCGTCAAGTACGAGGCCGTCGTCAAGGTGATGGACGTGCTGCAGACGGCGGGCATCCCGCGCGTCGGCTTGGCGGTGCGCAATTCCGGGGCGCCCGCCGAGAAGCTGTGACCGCCGCCGCATTCCAACGCCGCGGGCGCGATCCGTTCCGCCCGCCCGAGGCCCCGGGCCTGGGCCGCGGCATGGTCTTCGCGCTGGTCGCGCACGTGCTGCTGGTGGTCGCGATCAGCGCCAACATCCAGTGGCGCACGAAGACGCTGCCGACCGCCGAGGCCGAGCTGTGGTCCGCCGTGCCGCAGGCCGCCGCGCCGAAGGAGGTGCTGCCGCCGCCCGAGCCGGAACCGGAGGTCAAGCCCACCCCGAAACCGCCCGAGCCGCAGCCGCCCAGCGCCGAAGAGATCAAGGCCCAGCGCGACGCCGATATCGCCATCGCCAAGCAGAAGAAGCAACGCGAGGACGACGAGGCGAAGAAGCGCCTGGCCGAGCAGGAAGAACTGAAGAAGCAGAAGGCGCTGAAGGACAAGGCCGAGAAAGACAAGGCGGACAAGGAACGCCTGGAGAAGGACAAGGCCGACAAGCTCAAGGCCCAGCAGCAGCAAGCGCAGCAGGACAAGGCCAAGGACGCCAAAGCCCAGAAGGACGCAGACGCCAAGCGCGAGGCGCAGCGCCAGGACAATCTGAAGCGGATCATGGGCATGGCCGGCGCCAGCGGCGGCGAGAACGCTCGCGGCACCGCGCAGAAGAGCTCAGGCCCATCGGCAACCTACGGCGGTCGCGTCGTCGCCCGCGTGAAGCCCAACATCGTCTACGGCGACGTCCCGGCCGGCAACCCGGCCGCCGAGGTCGAGGTGCGCGTGGCGCCGGACGGCACGATCATCGGCCGCAAGATCATCAAGGCCAGCGGCCTGCCCGACTGGGACAGCGCCGTGCTGCGCGCGATCGACAAGACCGAAACCCTGCCGCGCGACACGGACGGCACGGTGCCCTCGGTGCTCGTGATCAGCTTCAGGCCGCGCGATTGAGTCAGAACGACGCGATCAGGCCGACGACCGGGCCCTGCGTCGTGCTCTGGGCCCTCACGCTCTGCGAGGAAATCAGCGTCGGCGGCGTGGTGGTCGACAAGGTCTGCAACTCGATCGAGTTGATATCCACCACCTGGATCCGGTAACCGAACTGCATGGACAAGCCGCTGAGGCCGAGCATCTTCTGCTCGCCGTCGAGCTTGTAGGCCAGGCCGAGCTCTGCGACGCGATAGCTGCCGTGGTACTTGCTCTTCGAGCTTCCCAGGTCGGCCGTTTCCCTCAGCGGGCCGTAGGCCAGGTTGCCGTAGAGCGCCAGCGGCCCCTGCAACTGCGATGAAGCGCTCAGGCCGATCAGCAGGCCGTCAAGCTTGTACGAGCCCTTCAGGCCCGTCAGCGCCGTTGCCTCCGCGGTGGCGCCCTGGTCGATCGTGCCGTGCTTGTAGACCAGCGAAGCCGCGAAATTCGGCGACAGCGCGTAAGCGAAGTTGACGTCCAGTTCCTTTCGGTGGATCTTGTCGCCGACCGCCAGTCCTTGGCTCGAGTAGCCGGTGCTCGGCGCGAAGGTCGTCGCCAGCGTGAACGCGCCATAGCGCAGGCCGAACACGGTCAGCGGCATCACTGTCGTACCCGACACCGGCGTGGCCAGCGAAGACTGGACGACCGGCACCGGATTGGCCGGGTTCGGTATCACGATCTTGGCATCGGCCATCGATTCCTGCCAAGTCGAGACCCACAGCCGCTCGCCGATGAAGAAGTTCACGGTCGGCTTCGCGTCCTCGGCCGGCGCGTCTTGCGCCATGGCGGCCCCGCAGGAGGCCAGCGAACATGCCGCCAGCAGGATTTTCGACGCACACAGTTGTCCCTGTCCCATCATCCCTCCCTCGTTCCCCGTTGCTGAAATGGTCCTGTCAGAAGGACGGGATGATGGCCGGGCGAACCTTACTCTCGGCGGAATCCCTGTCCTTCAGCATCTTCTTCTGATCGGCGTTCGTCTTCTCCAGCGCAATGATCCGCTGCCTCAACTGCTCGAGTTCCGAGGTCTTGGCCTGGAAGGTGGAGATCTGGGCCTTCAGGCCGGCGATTTCCTGCTCCCGGTCAGACGAGCGGTCCATCAGCTCCGCAGTGTTGCGCTCATCCCGGGCCTGCTGCAGCGCCTGGCGCAGCCGCGCCAGTTCGGCATTGGCCTTCGCCGACTCGTTGCCAGCCGAGCTGGCACTGCTCGTGGCAGCCTCGATCCGACGCTCCAACGCCGTGATGTTGGCGTCACGGCTAGCGGCCTGGGTGCGCAGCCGCGCGTTCTCGTCGCTCAGCGCCTTGACACGCTGTTCCGCATCCAGGCTCTGGCGCCGGACCTCGTCGATCTCCTTCGTCACGCGCAGCCGGTCGGCGTTCTCGCGTTCGAGCACGGCGATGCGCTGGCGGTAGTTCTCAAGTTCGGCCGTCTGGCTCTTGAACGACTCGATCTGCCGGTGCAGGCCATCGACTTCCGCATTCCTTCGGGCAACCTCCGCCTTCAGGCCCTCGGCTTCCTTCTGCTCCTTCAGCGCCGCCGCCAACGCCGCCTTCAGCCGCTCCAGGTCGGCGCGGTCACCACTGGTCTTGTCGCCGGCAGCAGCCACGTCCTTGTTCAGCAGGCCGATCTTCGATTCGAGCGACGCAATGTTGCGCTCCCGCTCTTCGGTCTGGCGCTTGAGCCGGGCATTCTCCTCGTTGAGCACCTCAATCCGCCTCACGGCTTCGGCGCTCTGCCGCGCGATCTCTTCCATCTTGGCGAGCACAGCCGGGTTCTCACAACCCGCCAAGCAGTAGTCACCCGAGAACGACGAACTGCGATAGGGCACCTGCAGGTATTTGTATTGATTGCGCGCCTCGTCCTCGACACCCAGCGCCACCACGCGGAACAGTTCGTCCAGCTTGCGCCCGGGCTCACCGATGTGGGCCAGCAGGTGCTTGGTGAACAGGCCGTTGCTATCGCGGCCGTCAAGCGCGCGGCTGTTCGGCGCCGTGGCATAGACGAGCACCGTCCCCAGCGGCGGATCGACGCGCGCCAAGCCTTCGCTCATATTGCCCGAGGCGGCGAATGGGTTGTCGCGGCACGCGTCGAGCACGACGATGTTCGGCGAACTCTTGGCGCTCGCCAGGCTGCGCAGCAGGTAGCCGAGGTTCAGGCTGTCGTCTTCCATGTCCAGCGACGCTTCGGCGCTGACCGAGGTCGGCAGCAGGAAGTTCTCGCCGTTGATCTGCACGCCGTGGCCGGCGTAGTAGATGAAGCTGGCCGTGTGCGGGTTCAACTGCACAGCGAAATTCCTGACGGCCTGGCGGAACTCGGCCTTGGTCGCCAGGTCGTAAAAGCAACTGACCTCGAAGTCCAGCTCGCGCAGCGACTTGCACATATCCCGCGCGTCGTTGACCGAGTTCTTCAGCTGCGGAATATTGGCATAGGCAGCGTTGCCGATGACCAGCGCGAACTTGCGGGTGGAGGCGATGTCGGGACTCCGCAGGTCCACCTTGCCCTGGACGGCACGCGCGTCTGCCACCACGTTCCTGACCACCGCCCGCGATGCGTCAACCGATTGCGCGACTCCGGTCCGCGCGAAGCCCAGACACCCGAGCAGCAACGCCGCGACGCCGCATAACTGCTGTTTCAGGTGGAGCTTGCGGGGCTTCATGAACGGCTTTGCACATCCCTAGATCAAGGCCCAATTTATGTAACACGAGGCAACAGGTCGGCAACCCAGGCAAACCCTGGACGGTGAATAGCGCCGAGAGCCAGGTCATCACTTCGTCCAAAGACGCAGCCCCGCATCCACCGACCATCGCCCCCCACCCCACAGCAGCACGCACGCGATCAACACGCCCCACAAATGATGCCCGGCCAGCGCCGCCGGGGCGATTTCCTCCAGGCTCAATACGGCCATCACGTTGACGACGCTGAGCCCGGCCGCAGCGAAGCGCGAAGCCAGGCCGACGATCAGCAGCGACGACAGGCCCAGTTCGCCAGCCGTGCCCATATAGGCCGCCAGCTCGGGCGGCAGCAGCGGCACGTGGTATTCGTCTTGAAACAGCGCCAGTGTCACAGACCAGTCACGGATCTTCGTCAGGCCCGAGAGCATGAAGACCTGGGCGACGTAGAGGCGCGCGCCCAGCAGCGCGAGCGATTGCACATGGCTCAGCGCCAGGCGGATCCAGCGCGGCAGGCGCAGTGGCTCGTCGAGGCCGGGATCGATGAAGAAGCGGGCGATGCCGCCGATGAAGTTCATGGCATGGTGTCCTTGTTCGTTGTGATCGTTCAGAGCAGGTATGCGGCCTGCAGCAGGTCTTCGCGCAACGCGGTCTGCAACCAGGCGCCGAAGTCGAAATCGGCTTGCGCCGCGAGGGCCGCATCCAGCGCCGCCGCCAGATCGATGCCGGACTGCAGCGCCTGCAGCAACGCCGCTTCGCCATCGCCGAGTGGCCGCGACGCACCGCGCCAGCCCTGGCGCCAAACGAGCAGCGGCCCGGCGGATTGCGCGCCCAGCACTTGCAAGCCCGGCCGCAGTCGCAGGCCCACCCGCGATGGATCGGCTGTGGCCAGCAACTGCAGGGACGCTGCATCGAGCGCGGTGTCAGCCGCGCGCTCCGCTTCGTGCAGTGCCCATTCGAGTCGCGCCAGATCCAGCGGCGCTTCCTCGACGCCCGGCTGGGCCGCAAGGAAGGTGGCAAGACCTGCCCCCCACAGCGCGAGGTCGCCATGCACCGGCGGCGCCTGGCGCCAGAAGGCCCAGGCCATGCCGCCGAAGGAGTCGGCGCCGAGCCATTCACGCAATTGCGGGAACACGGCGGCGAGCGCCTTCGCGGACAGCGCCCGTGCGTTGAGCCGGTAAGCGTCGAGACCGCGCGCGACGCCGCCTTCGATGCTGGCCAGTGGAGCAAGACCCGGAACATCGCCCTGCCTCGCGAGCACCGCCTGCACCAGCGCCTGCTGCCGGGCCGCGAGATCCTGTTCGTCGCTCATGTGCCCTGTCCCAGTTGCGAGGCAGCGCGTGCGGCCTCGTCCAGCAGCACGTCGAGCGCCGGCACATCGGTGTCCCACTCGATCAGGCCCGGCACGCGCCCGAAGCGCCGCAGCGCATGGGCGTGCACCTCCCAGACCGGGTCGGACACGCGGCTGCCATGGTCGTCGATGACGATGCCGGGCAGTTCCGCGTGGCCGGCCAGGTGGATCTCGCCGACCTCGATGCCGTCGCGCAGCGCGTCGATCCAGGCGCAGGCCCGGCGGACGGCTTCCTCGCCAGGCGCCGCACCGCCGTTGCGTGCATTGACGACGAGGTTGTTGACGTCCAGCAGCAGCGCGCAGCCGCTGCGCCGCGTCAGCTCGTTGAAGAACTCCGGCTCGGCCAGCGTGTCATCACTCCAGGCCAGGTAGGCGCTGAGGTTCTCGACCAGCAGCGGCCGGCGCAGCCGCTCCTGCACCTGCTGGACGTTGCGCACCATGGTGCGCAGGCCGGCCTCGCTGAAAGGCACCGGCAGCAGGTCGTTGGCATGCAGACCGGAACCCACTCGAGCGAAAGAGGCGTGGTCCGACACCCGCACCGGCTCGATCCACTCGACCAGCGCGGCCAGCCGCTCCAGGTGCCAGGGATCGAGCCCGCTGGCCGACCCCAGCGACAGGCCCACGCCGTGCAGGCTCACCGCATAGTGTTCGCGTCCAGCCGCCAGCACCGCCAGCACGGCACCGCCTTCGGCGAAGAAGTTCTCCGAGTGGACCTCGATGAAACCTAGCGGCGGCCGGCGCTCGAGCAGGGCCTCGTAGTGCGGCTGGCGCCAGCCGATGCCGATGGATTCCACCGCTGAAAGCCCTGCGAGTCCTGCTTCGGTCCGTTTACTTCTTGGCCTTGGCCTTCGCTTCCGCGGCGCTCATGCCACCGGCGCTCTTGCAGGTGCCCTTCTCCACGTACTTCCAGTCGTCGGCCGCCATGTCCATCTTGGCCTGGCCGGCGCAGGAGTGCGAACCGCTCAGGTTGGCGCAATCGTTCTGGCCGGCCTTGGCGATGCCGTAGCACTTTTCCTTCGGCTGGTCGGCGGCCGAAGCGGTGCCGGCCAGGCCCAGTGCGAGGACGGCGGCGAAGGCCGAGGCGACGATCTGCTGTTGGGAAGACTTGCTCATCATGATCTCCTTGAGGGTGGTGGAAAGAATTCGAAATGTCTGGAAGACGAGGCTCTGTCGTGCGTCATGCATCACTCCTTACACTGCGCGCACCATGAATGACGACATTGCCTCGCGGCTCGAATCGCTGCGCCCGCAACTGCTGAAATACGCGCGACTGCAACTGCGCAACACGGCCTGGGCCGAGGACGCGGTGTCCGAGACCTTGCTGGCGGCGATCGAGAAGCCGCAGAGCTTCGCCGGACAGTCGCAGTTGAAGACCTGGCTGGTGGGCATTCTCAAGCACAAGCTGATCGACCAGATCCGCCGCAACAGCAAGGAAATGTCGACGACGAGCGCCGAAGACGGCGTGGACCTCGACGACGATCTCTTCGCCGCCGACGGCCATTGGCGCGAACAGCCGCAGGACTGGGGCGACCCCGAACACGTGCTGCGCCAGCTGGACTTCATGCGCGTACTGGAGGCCTGCGTCGAGCACCTGCCCGGCCAGCAGGGCCGCCTTTTCATGATGCGCGAATGGCTGGAGCTGGAGACCGAAGAGATCTGTAAGGAACTGGCGATCAGCCCGACCAATCTGTGGGTCATGCTGCACCGCGCACGCCTGAGGCTGCGCGAATGCCTGCAGCTGAACTGGTTTGGCGGCGCCGCGGCGACGGGAGGTGCGAAGTGATGTTGGGCCCGAACTGCCGGGAAGTGACGAGGCGGGTGCTGCTGGCGGAGGAGACGCGACTCTCTCTGCGCGAGCGCCTGGGTGTGCGCTTCCACATGCTGATCTGCAAGGCCTGCCCCACCTTCGCCGAGCAGTTGGCGCTGATGCGGCGCGCCAGCGCGCGCTGGCGCCGCTACAGCGAAGAGTAGCTTCGCACCGGCTCAGGAAATCGCCCCGGCCGCCTCGCGCAGGTCGCCGCCGGCGTTCGCCAGGGCCAGCTCCAGCGCCAGGCGCACACCCTCGCGCATCGCCTCCAGCCCCAGGCTCGGCGCCGCGCCGAACGGGCCGCCGGGCAGGCGCGCCGATTGCTCCGGCAGGTAGGGAATGTGCATGAAGCCGCTGCGCACCTGCGGCCGGTCCCGCAGCAGGTGCTGGAGCCCGTAGAACACATGGTTGCAGACAAAGGTGCCGGCGGTCTGGGAGACCCCGGCCGGATGACCCGCCGCCCGCAGGCCGGCCGCCATCGCCTTGATGGGCAAGGTGCTGAAGTAGGCCGCCGGACCGCCAGCGACGACCGGTTCGTCGACGGGCTGAGCGCCCGCGTTGTCGGGGATGCGGGCATCGTCCACGTTGATGGCCACCCGTTCCAGCGACAGCTCGCTGCGCCCGCCGGCCTGCCCGAGGGCCAGCACCAGCACCGGATCCAGTTCGTCCAGATAGGCCTTCAGCCGCGTCAGTGCGACGCCGAAAATGCAGGGCAACTTACGCACATGGATGACGGCGCCGTCGGAAAATGCCACTCCGTTGAGGTAACGTGCTACTTCCCAGGAGGGATTGACCGTCTCTCCACCGAAGGGCTCGAAGCCGGTGACCAGAATTCTTGCGTTGTCCATCACGGAAGTGTGCATGATGGCGCAGCAAGTGGCGCGACACGCTGGCCCGCACCCGGAGAATTGCTGAATGCCCGATCTGCCCGACCTGTCCGTACCGCTGGCCTGGAGCCTTGAGGACCCAGCCCCCACGCCGCCGCGCGGCAATGCGCCCGCGCCGTCGTCCGCCGCACCCGCTCCCGCATCACGCGGCGGTGACGGCTTCCAGTGGCCCACACCGCCCTACGCGCCCTACCCCCGGCCGCAAGCGCAGACGGCGCCCGAACCCTGCGAGATCCTCGGGCTGAACAACAGCCGCAGCACCGGCCACGTGATCCTGGTCGCGGCGCACGAGCGCGTCGCGCAGATCAATGTGCCGCCGGCGCGCAGCGCCGTGCCGCTGAAGTTCAGCCAGTTCCGCGCACTGAAGCTGCTGCGCCCGATCGCCGCCCAGCCGCGTGGCAGTGCCGAGGGCGAGCTGGACCAGCGCCCGCGCGTCGGCTTCACCCTGCATTTCATCGGCGGCGGCGAGATGAAGGGCTCGACGATCGGCCACCACGAGGACGAACTGGGCCTGTTCCTGTTCCCGCCCATCTCGGAGACCGATGACGCCGTGCTGCGCGTGTTCGTGCCGCGCGAGGTGCTGGAGCGCTTCGAGATCGGCGAGCGCATCGGCGATGTGCTGGTGCGCGACCAGGCGGCCACGACCGAGCAGGTCGAGTCCGTGGCGAACGAGCAGAACGACCTGCGCCATCGCCGCGTCGGCGACATCCTCGTCGCCCGCCAGGTCGTCTCGGCCGACCAGCTGATGCACGCGATCGCCCAGCAGGCCAAGATGCCGATGGTGCGCATCGGCGAGGCCCTGCTGGCGCTGGACCTGATTTCCGAAGACCAGCTCGCGCAGGCGCTGGAACAGCAGCAACAGGACCGCTCGGTGCCGCTGGGCGAACTGCTGGTGCGCAAGGGCATCGTCACGCGGCAGCAGCTGCAGTCGGCGCTGGCGCGCAAGATGGGCTATCCGCTGGTGGACATCGAGACCTTCCCGGTCGAGCCGGACGCCATCGCCAAGATGCCGCAGGCCGTGGCACGGCGGCTGGAGATCCTGCCGCTGGTGGTGCGCGACGGGCGGCTCATCGTGGCGATGGAAGACCCGACGCGGCGCGTCGCCATCGACGAGGCCGAGTTCATCTCGCAGCTCAAGGTCACGCCCACGCTGACCAAGATCGGCACGCTGCAGTTCGCGATCCCGCGCGCCTACGAACGCTTCGGCGGTGAGAAGCTCTCTCCCGAGTCGGTGCTGCCCGACTTCACGCCTGACTTCAGCTTCGACAACGCCGACAAGCTGATCGAATCGCTGGAGCGCGACAGCAGCGAGCGCCACCAGCGCGAGGAAGAGCAGCAGATCGAGCAGAGCGACAACTCGCTGGTGCGGCTGATCAACTCGATGATCATCGAGGCCTACCAGCAGGGCGTGTCCGACATCCACATCGAGACCCACCCGGGCCGCGAGAAGCTGAAGATCCGCTTCCGCCGCGACGGCGTGCTGCAACCCTATCTGGAGCTGCCGCACACCTACCGCAACGCGATGATCGCGCGCATCAAGATCATGTGCGACCTCGACATCTCCGAGCGCCGCAAGCCGCAGGACGGCAAGATCAACTTCGCCAAGTATTCGGCCCAGCACAAGCTGGAGCTGCGCGTCGCCACGATCCCGACCAACAACGGCCTCGAAGACGTGGTGATGCGCCTGCTGTCCTCGGCCAAGCCGATCCCGCTGGAGCGGCTCGGCCTGACGGAGAGCAACCTCTCGCAACTGCGCCAGGCCATCGAGCGGCCCTACGGCATGGTGCTGTGCGTGGGCCCGACCGGCTCGGGCAAGACGACCACGCTGCACTCCGCGCTGGCCGAGATCAACAAGCCCGAGCGCAAGATCTGGACGGCCGAGGACCCGGTCGAAATCACGCAGATGGGTCTGCGCCAGGTGCAGGTGAACGCGCGTATCGACTGGACCTTCGCCAAGGCACTGCGCGCCTTCCTGCGTGCCGACCCGGACGTGATCATGGTGGGTGAAATCCGCGACAAGGAAACCGCCGAGATCGCCGTCGAAGCCTCGCTGACCGGCCACCTGGTGATGTCCACGCTGCACACAAACAGTGCGCCCGAGACCGTCACCCGGCTGCTGGACATGGGCATGGACCCGTTCAACTTCGCAGACTCGCTGCTGGCCGTGCTGGCCCAGCGCCTGGTGCGCAAGCTGTGCGGCGCGTGCAAGACGGCCGAGCCGCTGCCGGCAGCGGCCCAGACCGAGTACCTGGACGATTTCCTGGGCAGCTTCCCCGACGACGCCCGCCCGGACCGCGACGAACTGCTCGCCAGCTGGGTCCAGCGCCACGGCAAGAACGGCCGCCTCGTCCACTATCACAGCCGCGGCTGCGGCGAGTGCGGCGGCAGCGGCTACAAGGGCCGCGTGGGCCTGCACGAGTTGCTGGTCGTCACCCGCGCACTGCGCCGCCAGATCCAGACCGGCGCACGCGCCGAGGAGCTGCTGCACACGGGGATGGCCGAGGGTATGCGCACCCTGCGCCAGGACGGCATCGTCAAGGTGCTTCAGGGCAATACCTCCATGGCCGAGGTGCGCGCCACCAGCAACGCCTGAACGGGCGCCGGGACGGCGGCGGTGAAGATTCCCGCCGCCGGAATGACCGGCATGCCGTCAGCTCATCTCAATGCCTATTGCCAGCGGGCCGAGCTTCACAGATAGTCGGTCGCTCGACACAGAACAGCAAAGGGGGAGACGGTCTTGGAGTTGCCAAACAGCTATCGGCCCGCGGCAGCCGCCGGCCCGATCCAGGCGCAGGACGCCGCCCACCCGCAGACCATCCTCAGCTCGCATGAACGCAGCCTCGCGTTCGGCCTGCTGCCCCAGCACCCCGCCGATCTCACCCGCCTGGAGCCCGCCGCGCTGCAGGAACTCCAGCACCGCAACGCACGCCTGTGCGCGCAGGCGCTGCCGGTGATGGAGATGCTGCACGAGCAGCTCACCCACGCGCAGAGCATGGTGCTGTTGACCGATGCCAGCGGCGTCGTGCTGCACGCGCTGGGCGATGCCGGCTTCCTGCAGAAGGCGCAGACGGTGGCGCTGGCGCCCGGCGCGCTGTGGTCGGAAGCCCGCAAGGGCACGAACGCCGTCGGCACCGCGCTGATGACCGAGCGCCCCACCCTCGTCCACGGCCAGGAGCATTTCCTGAAGGCCATGCATTTCCTGACCTGTTCCGCCGCGCCGATCTTCGACCACAAGGGCGCGCTGCTGGGCGTCATCGACGTCTCCGGCGACCGCCGCTCCTACCACCCGCACACGCTGGCACTGGCCGGCATGGCGGCGCGCCTGATCGAGGCGCAGTGGTTCGCCGACAAGTTCCGCCAGCACCTGCGCCTGCACTTCCACCCGAGCCCGGCGAGCCTGGGCACCCTGCACGAATGCGTGCTGGCCCTGGACGAAGCCGGCGGCGTGCTGGGCGCGAACCGCCGCGCGATCGAACTGCTCGGCGCCACCGCGCCGCACCTGCGCCGCGAAAGCGTGCAGAGCCTGTTCGGCCTGCCGCTGGGCCGCATCGCTGACCGCAGCCGCCAGCAGGATGCGCAAGGCCTGCCGCTCACCCTGCTGCGCAACGGCATGCCCGCACTGCAGATCCATGCCAAGCTGAGCTTCAACCGCATGGCGATGAACGGCGCCGTCGCGCCCGAGCCCGAGGCAGAGCCGCTGCCGATCGTCGTGCCCGCGCCGGCGCCTATCCAGTCAGCCTCGACCGTCCTCTCGCTGCGCGACACCGAGCTGAAGACGATCCAGGCCGCGCTCAACTCCTGCGGCGGCAATCTCTCGCTGGCCGCGCGCCAATTGGGCATCGGCCGCAGTACTCTCTACCGCAAACTGAAAGGGGGCGGGCTCGTATCATCGCCGCATGGCTGATACGACGACTCCCTCCTCGCCGGAACCCCGGCTCAGTTCCCTCTCGCACGGCGGCGGTTGCGGCTGCAAGATCGCGCCGGCGGTGCTGTCGGAGATCCTGAAGAACAGCGGCGCCAGCAGCGTGATCCCGCCGCAGTTGCTGGTCGGCATCGAGACCGCCGACGACGCTGCCGTCTACCAGCTCAACGACGAGCAAGCCCTGGTCGCGACGACCGATTTCTTCATGCCCATCGTCGACGATCCGTTCGACTTCGGCCGCATCGCCGCCACCAATGCGATCAGCGACGTCTACGCGATGGGTGGCAAGCCCATCCTCGCGCTGGCCCTGGTGGGCATGCCGGTCAAGGTGCTGTCGCCGCAGACGATCGGGCGCATCCTGGCCGGCGGCCAGTCGGTCTGCGCGGCGGCCGGCATCCCGATCGCCGGCGGCCACACGATCGATTCGGTGGAGCCGATCTACGGCCTCGTCGCCCTGGGCCTCGTGCACCCGAAGCGCGTCAAGCGCAACGCCGATGCCAGGCCCGGCGACGTGCTCGTGCTCGGCAAGCCGCTGGGCGTGGGCGTGCTGTCCGCCGCGCTGAAGAAGAACGCGCTCGACGCCGCCGGCTACGCCCGCATGATCGAGTGCACGACCCGGCTGAACACGCCCGGGCCGGACCTGGCCGCCATCGACGGCGTCCATGCGCTGACCGACGTCACCGGCTTCGGCCTCGCCGGCCACGGCCTGGAACTGGCGCGCGGCGCCAAGGCCCGAGTGGTCGTCGACTGGCAGCAGGTGCCGCTGCTCGACGGCGCCCGGGCGCTGGCCTCGCAGGGCTTCATCACCGGCGCCTCCGGCCGCAACTGGGACAGCTATGGGCGCGAGGTGCTCCTGCCCGACGGCTTCGCGGCCGAAGACGCGGCCCTGCTGTCCGACCCGCAGACCAGCGGCGGCCTGCTCGTCTCCTGCGATCCCGAGACCCTGCCCGCCGTGCTCGCCACCTTCGCGCGTCATGGCTTCGCCGACGCGGCCGTGATCGGCCGCATCGAGGCAGGCGCACCGGGCCTCGACATCAGGGCCTGATTCAAGCCCGGAAGCTGGCGCCCTCCAGCGTCAGCAGCGCCGTTTTGCGGTCGATGCCGCCGGCATAGCCGGTCAGCTCGCCACCGGCGCCCAACACCCGGTGGCAAGGAATCAGGATCGAGATCGGATTGCGGCCCACGGCGGCGCCCAGCGCGCGCACCGCCAGCGGCCGGCCCAGCTTGCGCGCCAGTGCGCCGTAGCTGTCCGATTCGCCGGGCTCGATCTCCAGCAGCGCGCGCCAGACCTCCTGCTGGAACGGCGTGCCCTGCGGGTCCAGTTGCTTCAGCAGGTCCGCCGGAAACGGCTTGCCCTCGAAGTAGGCGAGCAGCGCCTTCCCGGCACGCAGCAGCAGCGCGTCGGTCTCGTTCAGCGGTACGGCATCCAGGCCGGCGGGAAAGTGCTTCTGCCCGTCGAACCACAGGCCCGAGAGGCCGCGCGCGCTGCGCGTCAGCGTGACCCAGCCCAGCGGCGTGTGCACCCTCGCCCGGGCCACGTGTTTGCTCGTCGTCATCAGGTTCTCCAGAGGTGCAGCACGGCGTAGCTGCGGTAGGGCCGGTAGCGTTCGGCGGCGGCCAGGTAGGCCTTGGGCGAGAGCGGCGTTTCCTCGCTGTGGCCCAGCGCCTTGCGTAAGGCCACGTCGCCCGGCGGGAAGGTGTCGGGCCAGCTCCAGCCGCGCATCAGCATGTAGTGGGCCGTCCAGGGGCCTATGCCAGCGATGCCCTGCAGTTCGGCCACGGCGTCGTCGGCCGAGCCCAGGCCCGAGGCATAGCGCAATTCGGGCCAGCGGCGGGCGATCTCGAGAATGCTGTCGGCACGGCGGCGGATGATGCCCAGCTCGGCGATCCGCTCCGACGGCTCCGCGCTCATCCGGGCCGCCGACGGGAACAGCCGGTCGGCCCCGGGCGGCGCATCGGCCAGCGGCGCGCCGAAGCGCTCGACGAAACGGGCCGCCAGTGTGCGCGCAGCCGCGACCGTCACCTGCTGGCCCAGGACGGCGCGCACGGCCAATTCGAAGCGGTCCGTACAGCCGGGCAGGCGCTGGCCCGGCGTGGCGCCCTCGCCCAGCGCCAGCGCGATGCCCTGGGGGTCGGCATCCAGATCGAGCCAGCGCCGCAAGAGCGGCAGCAAGGTGCCAACGGCCGGCCACAGCGAGGGGCTCGGCTCGACCCAGACCTGGCCCGGCCGCCGCCCGAAATCGGCGCGCAGCCAGCCGCTGCAGACCTTGCCGGCGTGGACGACCGAGACGGTGCGCTGCACGACGGCGTTCGCCACGTCCACCGTCTCGACGCCGGGAACGGCGCGCGCTTGCAGGAAGGCCAGCACGCCGCCAACGTCGTACGGTTCGCGAAAGGCCAGGCGCAAGACGGTCGTGCCCTCATCGGGCTGCGCGCGGCCCTCCTTGCGCAAGGCCGTCGGCTGCATCCGGTAGTGTTCGGCGAAGGCCGCATTGAAGCGGCGCAGGCTCGCGAAGCCGGCCGCATGGGCGACATCGCCGATCGGCAAGGCGCTGTCGGTCAGCAACTGCTTGGCGAGCAGCAGGCGGCGCGTCTGCAGGTACTGCAGCGGCGTCACGCCATGCTCGGCCGCGAAGATGCGGCGCAGGTGCCGGCTGCTGACGCCGATGACGGCGGCCAGTTGCTCGACCGAGGCCTCCGCGTCGTCGCAGGCATCGAGCCATGCCGCCGCCTGGCGGGCCAGGGTGCGCGAGGCGTCCATCGCCGACCAGCGCGTCTCATCCGACTTCGGCGCCAATTCGGGCCGGCACTTCAGGCAGGGCCGGAAGGCCCGCGCCTCCGCCTGCGCAGCGGAGCCGAAGAAGCGGCAGTTCTCGCGCTTGGGCGTGCGGACTCTGCAGATCGGCCGGCAATAGACGCCGGTGGACGTGACGCCGACGAACCAACGCCCGTCGAAACGCGCGTCGCGCGCCAGCAAGGCGGGATAGCAGGCGTCGGCATCGAGCGTTCCGGTGGTCGTATTCAGGGTGGCCATGTGCTCATGATAGGCATTCGCCGGCCGCGAACTCGCCGTTTTCGGACACGTTCCCGGGTGCCTACAATCCGCCCAGTTTTTCCAATCCGAACCCAGGGAACCCCGCCTCATGCAAGTGCACGCATCGATCTTCAAGGCCTACGACATCCGCGGCGTCGTCGGCACGACGCTGACCGGGGAGATGGCCGAACACCTCGGCCGCGCCTTCGGTACCGAGGCGCTGAAATTGCGCGAGAAGGCCGTCGCCGTCGGCCGCGATGGCCGCCTCTCCGGCCCCGGCCTCGCCGCCGCCTTGATCCGCGGCCTGCGCTCGACCGGCATCGACGTCGTCGACATTGGCCCGGTGACGACGCCGATGCTGTATTACGTGGCCGCCACGCGCAAGAAGCACGGCTGCTCGTCCGGCATCATGATCACCGGCAGCCACAACCCGAAGGACTACAACGGCTTCAAGATGGTCCTGAAGGGCGCCGCCGTCTACGGCGAGCAGATCCAGGGCCTGCGCGCGCGCATCGAGGCAGAAGACTACGCGCAAGGTAGCGGTCGCCTCGGCACGATGGACGTGTTCGAGGAATACAAGGCCCGCATCGTGCGCGACTGCAAGCTCAAGCGCCCGATGAAGATCGTCGTCGACTCCGGCAACGGCATCCCCGGCAGTTCCTCGCCGGCCATCCTGCGCGCCCTGGGTTGCGAAGTGATCGACATCTACTCGAAGGTGGACGGCGATTTCCCCAACCACCACCCCGATCCCTCGCGCCCCGAGAACCTGGAAGACCTGAAGAAGATCGTCCACGCGACCGGCGCCGAACTGGGCCTGGCCTTCGACGGCGACGGCGACCGCCTGGGCGTCGTCACCAAGGACGGCGAGATGATCATGCCGGACCGCCAGATCATGCTGTTCGCCGCCGACATCCTCAAGCGCAAGCCTGGCAGCGAGATCATCTTCGACGTCAAGTGCACGCAGCGCCTGGCCCCGTGGATCCTTGAACACGGCGGCAAGCCGACGATGTGGATGACCGGCCACTCGCTGGCCAAGGCCAAGCTGAAGGAAACCGGTGCGCCGCTGGCCGGCGAACTGTCGGGCCACATCTTCTTCGCCGAGCGCTGGTACGGCTTCGACGACGCGATGTACACGGCCGCGCGCCTGCTGGAGATCCTGTCACGCAGCGCCGACCCGAGCGCCGTGCTGCAGGCCCTGCCCACCAGCTTCAACACGCCCGAGATCAACGTGCCCTGCGCCGAGGGCGAGCACCACGAGGTCGTGAAGAAGCTCAAGGAGATCGCCGAGTTCCCCGGTGCCGAACTGGTGACGATCGACGGCCTGCGCGTGGAATATGCAGACGGCTTCGGCCTCGTGCGTCCGTCCAACACGACGCCGGTGCTCGTGCTGCGCTTCGAGGGCCACACGCCCGAGGCGCTGGAGCGCATCCAGCACGACGTGCTCGAGCAGCTCAAGCGCGTGAAGCCCGATGCGACCTTCGCCGCTGGTCACTGATCGTTGAAAGAGCGTATTGCACTCGCGCTGTACGGCGCGCTGCTGCGCCTGCTGACGCCCTTCTACCTGCTGCGGCTGTGGCGGCGTGGCCGGGCCGAGCCGCTGTACCGCCAGTTCATCGGCGAGCGGCTGGGTGTCTACAAGCAGGCGGCACCGGCGCACGGCTGGATCTGGATCCATGCCGTGTCGCTGGGCGAGACGCGCGCGGCCGCCGCGCTGGTCGAGCGCCTGCGCGCGCTGCGACCCGGTTCCCGCATCCTGCTGACGCACAGCACCGCCACCGGCCGCGAGGCCGGGCGCGAACTGCTGCGCGAGGGTGACGCCCAGGCCTGGCTGCCCTATGACCGCGGGGACGCCGTGCGGCGCTTTCTGCTGCACTGGCAGCCCGCTGTCGGCGTGCTGATGGAGACCGAGATCTGGCCCAACCTGCAGGCCGAGGCCGCGCGCTTCCGACTGCCGATGGTGCTGGCCAATGCGCGGCTCTCGGAGAAGAGCCTGCGCCAGGGCCGCCGCTTCGCCGCCCTGCTGCAGCCGGCGGCTCGGCGCCTGACCCTGGCCTTGGCGCAGAGCGAGCCCGATGCCGAACGCATCCGCGCGATGGGCACGCCGCGTGTCGAGGTGATGGGCAACCTGAAGTACGACATGCAGCCCGACTCGGCCCTGATCGAGCGCGGCCGCGCCTGGCGCGAGCGGCTCGGCCGGCCGGTCCTGCTGGCCGCCGTGTTCCGCGAGGGCGAGGAACAGATGCTGCTCGATGCGTGGAAGAAGCTGCGCGTCTACGGTCAACGGCCGCTGCTCGTCATCGTGCCGCGCCACCCGCAGCGTTTCGACGAAGTCGCCGCCTTGGTCCAGGCCGCCGGGCTGACGCTGGCCCGCCGCAGCACTTGGCAAGACCTGCCCCCCGACGAGGCGCTGGCCGCCGACTGCTGGCTGGGCGACTCGATGCGCGAGATGCCGCTCTACTATGGCCTGGCCGACGCCGCCCTGCTGGGCGGCAGCTACGCCAAGCTCGGCGGCCAAAACCTGATCGAGGCGGCAGCCTGCGGCTGCCCGATGGTGATGGGCCCGCACACCTTCAACTTCGCCGAGGCTTCAACGCTGGCCGAGTCGGCCGGAGCCGCGCTACGCGCCGCCGACATCGAGCAGGCGCTGACCCAGGCGCTGCGCCTGTGCGAGGCGCCGTCCGAGCAGCAGGCAATGGCGCGCCGCGCGATGGCCTTCGCCGCACAGCACCGCGGCGCAGCAGAGCGCATGGCGCAAGCCATTTCGGCAATCCTGCCCTAACAAACGAAACAAGCGGATCCTGCGGACGAAACGGCGATGCAACGCCGGCTTTCGAAGATGACGCCATGCCCGACAAGACGGGCTCCATCTCCGAAAGCTCAAAAGGACCGCCCATGACCCCGCAGCAGATCACCCTCGTTCGCAGCAGCTTCAAGCTCTTCTCGACCCTCCAGCCGGTCACCTCGGCCGCCGGGGCCATCTTCTACGCCAAGCTGTTCGCGAACGACCCGAGCCTGCGCCACATGTTCAAGGGCGACATGGCCCAGCAGGGCGAGCGGCTGATGGCGATGATCGGCAACGGCGTGGCGATGCTGGACCGCGCCGATGCGCTGCTGCCGGTGCTGCGCCAGCTCGGCGCCCGCCACGTGCGCTACGGCGTGCGCGACGAGCACTACGACATCGTCGGCGCCGTGCTACTCGAAACGCTGGAGCAGGCACTGGCGGAGGATTTCAGTGCCGAGGTGCGCAAGGCCTGGATCGCCGCCTACGGCCTGATCAGCGCGACCATGAAGGAAGGCGCGATGAACGCCTGGGAAGAAGCGCTGGCCTGAACGGCCTTACTGCCGGACCAGCGCCTCGATCCGCTCCAGCAGGTCCGTCTTCGCGAAGGGCTTGTCCAGCGAGGCGCAGCGAGAGCGCTTGAGGAAGGCTGAAGCATCCGGCGACAGGGTGTCGCCGGTGACGAAGACGATGCGGCGCGCCATCGCCGGATGGCGTTCGCAGATCTCGCGCCACAGCGCCGCGCCGTCCATCTGCGGCATGCGCAGGTCGGACACGATCGCATCGAAGCGCGCGGTGGCGAGCATTTCCAGCGCCAGCAGGCCGGAGTCGGCCGTGGCGACTTCGTAGCCCTCGCTCTCCAGCATCGCGCGCATCACGTCGGCCAGCTCGGGCTCGTCGTCGACGACCAGCACCCGCGACTGATGCGCGCCGCGCTCGTCCATCAGCGGCATCGGCGCGCTGTCGGCCGCCGCCGCGGCCGTGCCGCTGGTGGGCAGGCTCAGCCGGAAGCTGGCGCCGCCGTAAGGGCCTTCCGGCTCCAGCGCCAGTTCGCCGCCATGATCGCGCGCCAGCGAGCGCGAGACCGACAGGCCCAGGCCCGTGCCCAGGCCTTCCGGCTTGGTCGTGAAGAAGGGTTCGAAGACGTGCTCGCGCGCCGTGGGCGAGATACCCGGTCCGTTGTCAGTCACGCGCAGCCAGACTCTCGGCTCGCGACCCTCGCGGCGCGCCTCCACGCCCGTCTGCACGCGCACGCGCCGCGGTCCGTCCACGCCGGCCAGCGCCTGCTGCGCGTTGACCAGCAGGTTCATCACGATCTGGCCGATCTGGTCGCCGTCGGCGCTGATCGGCGGCAGGGCCTGGGCCAGGTTCAGCTCCAGCGCGATGCCATGTGAGCGGTAGCCGTAGCCGAGCATTTCGGCGGCGGCACGCACCAGCTCGTTGAAGGCCACCGGCTCGCGCTGCGCGGGGCGGCTGCGCGCCATGTTCATGAAGGTGCGCACGATGCGGCCGCAGCGCTCGGCAGCGTCGTGGATGCGGCGTGCGTCGGCCTGCAGTTCCGGGAAGTCGCGGCACTTTTCGTCGAGCAGGCTGGCGCGGCCCATCACGATCGAGAGCGGGTTGTTCAGCTCGTGCGCCACGCCGGCCAGCAGGCTGCCCATCGCCGTCAGCTTCTCGCTCTGGCGCAGTGCCTCGCGCTGGCGCTCGATCTGCGCGGCGGCATCGCGGCGCTCGGAGATGTCGATGATGGAGGCGGTGTAGAACGCGGTATCGCGCACGTCGGTGCGCCACAGCACCATCTCGATCGGGAACTCGCTGCCATCGGCGCGCAGCGCGGCCAGTTCCATGCGCCGGCCCATCACGCGGCCCGGCTCGCCCTGCTGCACGCGCCACATGCCGGCGTCGTGCGCCTGGCGGTAGCGCTCGGGGATCATGATGTCGCCGACCTGCAGGCCCAGCACCGCGGCGCGGCTGCGGCCGAACATCGTCTCGGCCGCGGGGTTGAACTCGACGATCGCGCCGCTGGCATCGGTGCTCACCAGTGCGGCCAGCGCGTGGTCGACGATGGCCGACTTCAGCGCCTCGGCCATGTGCAGCTCGGCCAGCTTGTCGGTCAGCTCCTGCTCTCGCAGCTTCAGCTCGGTGCTGTCGCGGGCGAAGACGACGGTGCACTGCACCGGACCGCCCGGCGGGCCGTAGGGCACCAGCGATTCGCTGAGGTACTGCGAGCCATGGCCGTCGTAGTCGATCCAGCCTTCCACATGCAGCGACTCGCCGGCGAGCAGGCGCGGGATCAAAGGCGCGTACAGCGCGTAGCTCTGCTCCCCGATCAGCTCCGATACGTGCCGGCCGATCAGTTGCTCGCCCGGCCGGTGGAAGAAGCGGCACATCTCGCGGTTCAGGAAGAGGTAGTAGCCGTCCAGGTCCAGAACGCCGATGCCGCAGCTGTTGTGCTCCAGCAGCAGCGCGGCCAGCTTCGGATCGAGCCCTTTCGCAGCCTCCGACAAGCCCCACTCGGCCTGGCCCAGCGACACCAGCTTCGGGCGCCGCCGGGTGCTCATGGATTGCCCGCCGGCACGAAGACGTAGCCGACGTTGCGCACCGTGCGGATCAGCGCCGGCTTGTCGGGATGCACCTCGATCTTGCGGCGCAGGCGCATCACGCGAAGGTCGATCGAACGATCGAACACGTCCCAGCCGCGCTTGTGGGCCTGCTCCATGATCTGGTCTCGGTTCAGCGGCCGGTTCGGGTGGCGTGCGAACAGGGCCAGCAGTTCGAACTCCGCAGCGGTGATCTCGATATCCAGGCCATTGGCGTCGAACAGGCGGCGCTCTTCCAGATCCAGCTGGCAGTGGCCGAACGCGACGCGATGAACCGGCAGCGGCGGGGGCGCCTCGGCCGTCGTTGCTGCCGCCGCTGCGATCGCCTCACCGCGGCGCAGCAGCGCACGCACGCGGGCCAGCAGTTCGCGCAGCTCGAAGGGCTTGCTGACGTAGTCGTCCGCGCCCACCTCCAGGCCCACGACGCGGTCCACGGGCTCGCCGGCCGTCGTCAGCATCAGTTGCCCCATCGTCGGGTGCGCCGCGCGCAGCCAGCGAGAGAGGGAGAGCCCGTCTTCGCCAGGCATGTGGATGTCGAGGATGGCCAGGTCCGGCGCCGCCTCGGCGACAGCCAGCCGGGCGGCTGCGGCATCGGCGGCGGTGCGCACTTCGTATTCGTAGCGCTCGAGGTATTCGGCCAGCAGCGAACGCAGCTCGGGCTCGTCGTCAACGACCAGAATCGCCCGCTTGCGCCTGTCTTCCGTCCCCGCCATCGAAAAACCTCGTGTGAGCCCCGTGACTGCGGCGAGTTTATCGGTCAGTACGCCATGCGCACGGCCTCACGGGGCACGCCGGGTCCTTCTGTCTAACGAAATAAAGCCATAACCCGAGGGCATAGGGTGGGTCAGGATTACCGCTCCGGGCTAACAGATGAAACAAGCGGGGGCCGAACTGAAGCGCCATTGAATCAGCCGCTGCCGACACTGCCTTCACCGCAACATCTTTCTTCCGGAGTTCTTCATCATGATCCGCCGCTCGCTCGCCATCGCCGCCCTGCTGACCGCCACCGCCTTCGCCCAAGCGCAGGAGCCGGTCTCGACCCCGGTGCCGGTGAAGGACTTCGACGTCTACGTCGACCTGCCGACCGCCTTCGCCTACATCAAGCTGCCCACTGGCTGGAAGTTCATTGGCAAGCTCGACGCCTCGCAACTGAAGCAGTTGCCGCCCGGCACCCTGACCGCACTGCTGCGCACCGACGCTGAAGCCAGCCCGGTGCGGATGGCAGCCGCCGAACGTACGGCGCCGGCCCCGGTCCTGAAGTAAGGCCCGAGCGATACGGGACAATGCGAGTAGCCGCGACTGTCCTTTTCCGGGACAGTCGCGGCACTTTTGTTTCAAGAACGAGTTGTCCCGTGTCCTCTGTCCTTCCCTCCGTCGGCGCCGCGGCGCTGGCTCCTGATGCCCGGAACGCGCGCAACGATCGCGCCTTCCTGGGCCACCCCGTCGGCCTCGGCTGGCTTTCCTTCTGCGAGCTGTGGGAGCGTTTCTCCTACTACGGCATGCAGGCGCTGCTGGTGCTGTACCTCAGCAACTGGCTGTTCAAGCCCGAGAACATCGGCAACGTCGCCGGCATGGATGCGTTGCGAGGCGTCATCGAGGGCGTTACCGGCCCGCGCTCGCCGCAGCAGCTGGCCTCGGCAGTGTTCGGCCTGTACGCCGGCTTCGTCTACCTGACGCCACTGTTCGGCGGCATGGTGGCCGACCGCCTGCTCGGCCGCACGAAGACGATCGTCATCGGCGCAGTGCTGATGGCGCTGGGTCACTTCCTGATGGCCTTCGAATACAGCTTCCTGATCGCGCTGCTGTGCCTGCTGCTGGGCGTGGGCTGCTTCAAGGGCAATATCGCCGCGCAGGTGGGCGACCTCTACGCGCCCGGCGACACCCGCCGCGCCAGCGCCTTCCAGATCTTCATGCTGGCGGTGCAGATCGCCGTCATCGCCGCACCGATCGTCTGCGGCACGCTGGGCGAGAAGGTCGCCTGGCACTGGGGCTTCGGCGCTGCCGGCGTCGGCATGGTGATCGGCCTGTTCGTCTATCTGGCCGGCCGCAAGTACCTACCGCCGGAACCCGCGCGCAGCGTCGCCGCCAAGGAAAAGCGCGCGCCGATGAGCGGCCGCGAGGTGGCCGCTATCGTGCTGCTGGTGGCGCTGCTGCCGGTGCTGATGCTGTCCATCGTCGGCAACCAGCAGTTCAACAACGCCTTCCCGCTGTGGTCCGAGAAGAACATGGACCTGGTGCTGTTCGGCTGGCAGGTGCCGGTGACCTGGCTGCAGGCCGTCGACGCCTTCATCAGCACGGCGACGATGCTGCTGTCGATCGGCTTCTGGAAGTGGTGGTCCACCCGCCGCCAGGAGCCCGATGAGCTGACCAAGATGGCCATCGGCTCGCTGCTCGCCGCCGGCGCGCCTGCGCTGATGGTGATCGCCGCCGGCATCGCGCAGCACGAGAAGGTCAGCTTCGTCTGGACCCTGGGCTACACGATCGTCAACGACCTCGGCTTCGCCAACATCCTGCCGGTGGGCCTCGCGCTCTACTCGCGCGCCGCGCCGCGCCGCATGGAAGGCCTGCTGATCGGCGTCTACTACCTGCATCTGTTCGCCGGCAACATCTTCGTCGGCTGGCTCGCGGGCCTGCTGGACGTGCTGCCTGGTCAGCAGTTCTGGGGCCTGCATGCGGTGCTGGTGGGCGCCGCGGGCGTGCTGCTGCTGGCGGCGAAGATGCTGTTCGGCAGGGTTCTGCTGCCGACGGCGAAGGATGAGGCCGTCGCGGCCTGATCCGCCTCGGCGGGGTTCGTGACGCGGGCGCGGGCCCTTGAACCCGCCGCCCGCGCCCCGACGTGGCAAGCTCCTGCCATGCACAGCTTCCACCCCGCCGTCCAGGCCTGGTTCGACCGGACCTTCCCTGCGCCCACGCCGGCGCAGGCTGCCGCCTGGCCGGCGATCCAGGCGGGGCGGCACACGCTGGTGGCGGCACCGACGGGATCCGGCAAGACGCTGACGGCTTTCCTCGCGGCGCTCGACGCGCTGGTGCGCAAGGGCCTGGAGACGCCTGAAGGTCTGCCGGACGAGTGCGCGATCGTCTATGTGTCGCCGCTGAAGGCCCTGTCCAACGACATCCGGCTGAACCTGGAAGCGCCACTGGCCGGCATCCGCGCCGACCTGAAGGCCATGGGCCTGCCCGACGTCGAGATCCGTACCGCCGTGCGCACCGGCGACACCCCGGCCAACGAGCGCGCGCAGGCCCTGCGCCGGCCGCCGCATGTGTTCGTGACGACACCCGAATCGCTGTACGTGCTGACCGGGTCGGCATCGGGCCGGCGGCTGCTGTCGACGGTGCGCACGGTGATCGTCGACGAGATCCATGCGGTAGCGGCGACGAAGCGCGGCAGCCACCTGGCGCTGACCTTGGAGCGGTTGCAGGCGCTGTGCTCGCGGCCGTTGGTACGGATCGGCTTGTCGGCCACACAGAAGCCCATCGAGCTGGTCGCGCGCTTCCTCACCGGCAATGCGGACGAGCCCTGCGAGATCGTCGATATCGGCTATTCCCGCAAGCGCGACCTGGCGCTCGAGGTGCCGCCGACGCCGCTTGTCGCAGTGATGTCCAACGACCAGTGGGAGCAGGTCTACGACCGCGTTGTCGAACTCGCGGTCCAGCACCGCACGACCTTGGTCTTCGTCAACACGCGGCGCATGGCCGAACGCGCGGCCCGGCACCTGGGCGAGCGGCTCGGCAAGGAGGCCGTGGCGGCGCACCACGGCAGCCTGTCGAAGGAGGCGCGGCTGTCGGCCGAGCAGCGGCTCAAGCGCGGCGAGCTGAAACTGCTGGTGGCCACCGCCTCGCTGGAGCTGGGTCTGGACATCGGCGACGTGGACCTGGTCGTGCAGCTCGGCTCGCCGCGCTCGATTGCCACCTTCCTGCAGCGCGCCGGCCGTTCGGGCCATGCGGTGGGCGGCACGCCGAAGGCGCGGCTGTTCCCGCAGACGCGCGACGAACTGGTCGAATGCGCCGCGCTGCTCGATGCCGTGAACCGGGGCGAGCTCGACGCGCTGAAAGTGCCCGATGCGCCGCTGGACGTGCTGGCCCAGCAGTTGATCGCCGAGGTCGCCTGCCGCGAGTGGGACGAGGACGCGCTCTTCGCGCTGGTGCGCCGCGCCTGGCCCTACCGCGCGCTGGATCGCGAACGCTTCGACGAGGTCGTGCGCATGGTCAGCGACGGCTTCTCGACTCGCCAGGGCCCACGCGGCAGCTATGTGCACCGCGACGCGGTCCACGGGCACCTGCGCGAGCGGCGCGGCGCGCGCATGACCGCGCTCACCTCCGGCGGCACGATCCCCGAGGCGGCCGACTACACGGTGATGCTGGAGCCGCAGGCCGAGAAGGTCGGCACCGTCAACGAGGACTTCGCCGTCGAGAGCCTGGCCGGCGACGTGTTCCAGCTCGGCAACACCAGCTACAAGATCCTGCGCGTGCAGCCCGGCATCGTCCGCGTGGAAGACGCCAAGGGCGCGGCGCCGAACATCCCGTTCTGGCTCGGCGAAGCGCCGGGGCGCAGCGACGAGCTGTCGTTCGCCGTCTCCCGGCTGCGCGCCGAGTTCGAGCGGCACCAGGGCGACCCGCTCGCCTGGGCCGTCGGCACCTTGGGCCTGCCCGAGGCCGCGGCGCAGCAGTTGGTCGACTACCTGGGCCGCGCGCTGAAGGATCTCGGCGTGCTGCCCACGCAGGACCGCATCGTGCTGGAACGCTTCTTCGACGAGTCGGGCGGCATGCAGCTGATCGTCCATTCGCCGCGCGGCAGCCGCCTGAACCGTGCCTGGGGCCTGGCGCTGCGGAAGCGCTTCTGCCGCCAGTTCAACTTCGAGCTGCAGGCCGCGGCCACCGAGGACGCGATCCAGCTCTCGCTGTCCACCGCGCACAGCTTCGAGCTGGCCGAGGTCGCGCGCTACCTGAACAGCGCCACGGCCGAGCACGTGCTGGTGCAGGCGCTGCTGGATTCGCCGCTGTTCGGCGTGCGCTGGCGCTGGAACGCGACCACGGCGCTGGCGCTGCCGCGCATGCAGGGCGGGCGCAAGGTGGCGCCGCAGCTCCAGCGGATGAAGTCCGAAGACCTGCTGGCCTCGGTATTCCCCGACCAGGTCGCCTGCCTGGAAAACATCGCCGGCGAGCGCGAGATCCCCGAACATCCGCTGGTCGCGCAGACACTGGACGACTGCCTGCACGAGGCGATGGACGCCGAGGGTTGGCTGGCGCTGCTGCGCGAGCTGGAAGCCGGCCGCATCGAGGTGATCGCGCGCGACCTGCCCGCGCCCTCGCCGCTCGCCGCCGAGGCGCTGACGGCTAAGCCCTACGCCTACCTGGACGACGCGCCCATCGAGGAGCGCCGCACGCAGGCCGTCCAGAATCGCCGTTATGCCGATCCGGAGAGCGGCGACGACCTGGGCCGGCTCGATGCCGAGGCGATCCAGGCCGTGCGCGACGAGGCCTGGCCGCAGCCGCGCACGGCCGACGAGATGCATGAGGCGGTGGAGATGCTGGGCGTGGTCACCGATGCCGAGGTTGCCGCGAACGAGGGCTGGGCCGGCTGGCTGCAGGCGCTCGCTGGCGCACAGCGGGCCACGCGGCTTGAACAGATGGGCCTCTGGACCGTGGCGGAGCGGCTGGCCGGCGTGCGGGCGCTGTATTCGCAGACGACGATCGCACCACCGATCGACGCGCCCGCCGGCTACACCGCGGTGCCGGAAGACCCGCTGCGTGAGTTGCTGCGGGCACGCCTGGGGGGCCTCGGCCCGGTCACCGCATTGGCGTTGGCTACCCAGTTGCAGCACCCGCCCGCCGCTATCGAAGCCGCACTGCTGGCACTGCAGGCCGAAGGCACGGTGATGCACGGACGCTTCACGCCAGGCGCCGTAGAAGTCGAATGGTGCGAGCGCCATCTGCTCGCGCGCATCCACCGCTACACCTTGCAGCGGCTGCGCCGCGAGATCGAGCCGGTGGAGCCGCGCGACTTCATGCGCTTCCTGTTCGACTGGCAGCAGATCGGCCCCGGCAGCCAGCTCGAAGGCGCCGAGGCCCTGCCCGCCGTGCTGGCCGCGCTGGAGGGCTACGAGGCGCCGGCCCAGCTCTGGGAGGCCGAGATCCTGCCGGCGCGGCTGCGCGACTATTCGAGCGCCTGGCTGGATGAGCTGTGCACCGCCGGCCGCACGACCTGGACGCGACTGCGGCCGCTGACGTCCAGTTCAAGCGGCAACGTCGGAACCTCGCTGCGCGGCACACCAGTGCTGCTGCTGCCACGGCGCAGTGCCGCGTTGTGGGCGCGCATCGCGCCGGCGCCGGCCGACGAGACAGAGTTCGGCCACAAGGCGCGGCGCCTGGGCGACTACCTGGCCATGCACGGCGCCTCCTTCTTCGATGAGATGCTGCAGGGCACGCGGCTGCTGCCCTCGGAGCTGGAGGACGCGCTGGCCGAACTGGTCGTGCGCGGGCGCGCCAGTTGCGACAGCTTTGCCGGGCTGCGGGCGCTGATGGTGCCGCCGTCCAAGCGCAGCGTCAGCAAATCAGCCTCGCGGCATCGCTCGCGCCGGCCGCTGGTGGGCATCGAGGACGCCGGCCGCTGGTCCTTGATCCGCCCTCAGCACCAGGACGCCGCGGCCGAAGACATCGAGCACCTGGTGCGCACGCTGCTGCGCCGCTACGGCGTGATCGCCTGGCGCCTGCTGGAGCGCGAGGCGGCCTGGCTGCCGCCGTGGCGGGAGCTGGTGCGCGTCTGCCGACGGCTGGAGGCACGCGGAGACCTGCGCGGCGGACGCTTCATCGCCGGCTTGTCGGGCGAGCAATTCGCGCTGCCGGAGGCGGTGGCGCGGATGCGGGAGATCCGCCGCCGGCCGCTGGCCGAGGACGCGCCGTGGATCTGCCTCGCCGCCGCCGATCCGGCCAACCTGCTCGGCACCTTGCTGCCTGGGCCCAGGCTGCCGCGCACCGCCGGCAACCGTGTGCTGTACCGCGACGGCCTGCCGGTGGCGACACAGGTGGCCGGGGACTTCGCGCCGCTGGTGGAGATGACGCCGGCCCAAAAGCAAACCGCCGCGCGGGCCCTGTTGCTGGGCCCGGCGGCGGTGCTGCCGTCAGTGGCTAACGCAGTACTTCAGCGGATGGAGTAACCGCGGCCGTCCATGCAGGCGGCCGTCGCGCGCTGGAACACGCTGCCGTCGGCCATCGCCTTCGGCTGGCGGGTGGCCCAGGTGTTGCACTCGCGCATGTCGGTCTCGGTCTGCGCGGCGGACTGGCCGTTGCGCGGGTAGATGACCGGTTCCGGCGCGCTGCTGACGGGCGGCGGTGCCGGGCGGCTTTCATAGGCGATGACCGGTGGCGGCGGCGCCTGGACGACTACCGTGCTCGGATAGTCGTAGTAGCCGTAGTACGGTCGCGAGGCCAGCGCCAGGTCCACGCCCAGCGCCAGGCCGAAGACGGGACCCCAACCCCAGCCGCCGCCGTGGTAGCCGCCGTGATATCCACCGTGGTACCCACGGCCATAGGCCTGGCTGAGACCAGGCGCCGCGGCCATCGCCACGGCGAGCGCGGCTGCAGCGAGCGCGCGCAGGGAAAGATTGCGTTGGAACTTCATGATCATCGACTCCGTTGAGCGCATTCCCGGAAGCTCCGGGCGCGCGTGCGCTTAGTTCAGCACAAATCGGGAGTCCGGTGGCGGCCGTCAGGTAAAGATGAGTGCGAAGCTGTAAGCGCCGCTTCGCTCAGGTCCTTGCCGTCCTGGCTGCCCATTTCAGGCCGCAGCGTCGCCCAGAGCGCCGCCAGCACGATCAGGCCGCCGCCCAGCCAGCCTATGGCGCTCAGGCGTTCACCCAGCCACAGGACCGCGAACAGCGCACCGAAGGCCGGCTCGCTTCCCATCAGCAGGGCCACACGGCTGGGCGCGCTGTGCTTGAGCGCCCAGTTCTGCGCGAAGAAGGCGAACACCGTGCAACCAGCCACCAGGTAGACCGTGGCGATCCAGAACGCGCCAGCCCCGGGCAGTTCGGGCAGCTTCGGCAAGCCGCTCGGCGTGGCCAAGGCGAGCAGCAGGCAGCCCAGCGCGATCACACCCGACTGCACCGCGGTCAAAGCCAGCGCCGACACCTCGCGGCGGCGGGTGAGCCGGGCCGTCTGGCAGACGGTCACGGCCCGCAGCACGGCGGCGAGCAGCATCAGGCCATCACCCCCATTCAGCCGACCGAAGCCGCCGCACAGCAACGCCACGCCCGCGAACGAGACTCCGGCGAAGCCGAACAAGGCCAGCACCGGCCGCCGGCCAAGCAGCGCCCATTCGGCGAACGGCGTGAACACCACGCACAGGCTGATCAGGAAGGCCGCGTTGCTGGCCTGCGTGTGCGCGACGCCGAAGGTCTCGCACAGGAAGATGCCCAGCATCAGCGCCCCCAGCGGCAGGCCGATGCGCAGCGCATCGCGCCGCTGGGCAGCGCTTGCCCGCAGCAGCGCAGGCATCAGCAGGACGAAGGTGATGCCGAAGCGCAGCGCCAGGAAGCCCAGCACCGGATAGAAGCTCAGGGCCAGCTTGGCCACGCCATAGCTGGTGCCCCAGACCGCCGCCACGGCCAGCAGGGTCAGGTCGGACAGGCGAAGAAGGCGGTGTGATGCAGACATGACGGCATTGTTCATTCAACCGCTGCTATTGATAATCCATAGAATCTATCCAGCACTTGTGCGCCATGAGCATCAATACCGCCTTGAACTCCCTGACCGACATGGCCGTGTTCGCCCGTGTCGTGGAAGCGGGCAGTTTCTCGGCGGCAGCGCGGGAGCTGGGCATTGCGCCTTCGGCGGCCAGCCGGCAGGTGGCGCGGTTGGAGGGCGTGCTGCGCGTGCGGCTGCTGGAGCGCACCACCCGCAAGCTGCGCCTGACGGAAGCCGGCACAGCGGCCTACAGCCGCTGCCAGGCCATGATGGGCGCGGCGCGCGAGGTGATGGCCTTGAGCGACAGCCAAGCGGCGACGCCTCGCGGACTGGTGCGCGTGAGCATGCCCAAGGCCATCGGCCGCCAGGTGATCCATCCGCTGATGGCCGATTTCCTCGCCAAGTATCCCGAGGTGGATGTGCAGTTGGTCATCACCGACCGGCAGGTCGACCTGTTCGAGGAATCCGTCGACCTCGCGCTGCGCATCACCGAGACCCCGCCTGCCGGCCTGGCCGGGCGGCCGCTGATGCGGATGCGGCACCTGGTCTGCGCCTCGCCGCGCTACCTGGCCCGGCGTGGCAGGCCCGCGCACCCGCAAGACCTCGCCGACCACAGCTGCCTGTACCTGGGCGAGGTAGATTCAGACCGGCAATGGCGCTTCCGGCGCGGGGGCGAGCAGGCCAGCATCAAGGTCAGCGGGCGCTACGTGGCCAACCACAGCGAAGTGCGGCTGGAGGCAGCCCTGGCCGACCTCGGCATCGCCAGCCTGCCCGAATTCACCGCGCGCGCGGCACTGGCCAGCGGCGCGCTGGTGGAGGTGCTGTCCGACTGGGAGCACCTGACCGACTACGCCGGCCTGTGCTGGCTGCTCTATCCCTCCAACCGCTTCCTGCCGGCCAAGGTGCGGGCGTGGGTCGACGAGGTGGTGGCAGCCTGCGAGGCTGGCCGGATCTGAACGGTCAGGCCAGGATCGCCAGCAGGTTGCCGGTGGGCTGGTAGGGCAAGGTGTGGCCAGTGCCCGAGTCGCTGCCGCCGAGGTTCTGCTGCAGGGCCAGCAGGAACTGCTGCAGCGTCGGGGTGCTGCCGTCGGCCGAGGTCGAATCCGAAGAATCGCCCCCGGTCAGGCGATCAAAGGCATCCTGCAACGCGGACGGCGCCGTGCCGTTCGCCGCGTCGGCGGCCAGGCTGCCCAGCGCGTCGGACAGGCCGTGCCCGCTGCCGTGCCGGGCCTCGCTGCGCACCGCCTGGAACAGCGCGTGCATCAGCGCATGCAGGTCGGCGCGGGAGGCGGACGGAGCGGTGTCGGTGTCGCCATCGGTATTGGGGACGGGCGACGTCGATGCCGCGGGAGTCTTGATCGGAGTCGTCGTCTCCGGCTCGTCGGTGGTGGCAACCGGCTGGGTGGTCACCGGCGTGGTGGTGGTCGGCGCGGAGCCGCCCGTCGTCGTGTTCACGGCCGGGTTGGCGCCGGTGCTCGTCGTGATGGTGATCGTGATGGTGGTCGTCGTCGTGGTACCGGTCGACGTGCCGCCCGACGAACCACCATCCCGCCGGCCGCCGACGCTGATGCCGAGCTGGTCCAGCGTCTGCCGCAGCGCCTGCCCCAGGCCGCCGGCGCGGTCGCGGCGGTGGCCGTGCGAATGCCCGCCCTGCACCGAGTTGTCACCATCGTCGTAGGCCCGGCGGCGCTCCGAGGACGCGCCGGAGGCATCGGTGGTCTGTCGAATCGGCATGAACGAATCCAGCCGTTGTCCCACATCGAGCAGCATCATGGTGGACGCTCCTGGCGAGGCTGTTGATCGAACGAAGACAGAGGCCGGCCGTCACGCCTCGCATCGGCAACGGCGGCACCTGTCTCGTTTATCGGCAGCCACCCGCTGCTACTTGCCAGCAAAGTTGTGAACTTTTGCTACGAGCCTTGTTACGAGCTTCGTCAGGAGAGCGCCTGCAGCAGCTCGCGCAGCCCCGCCTCGTCCAGCACCGCCACGCCCAGCTCGCGCGCCTTGTCGAGCTTGGAGCCGGCCTCCTCGCCGGCGATCACGTACGTCGTCTTCTTGGACACCGAGCCGCTGACCTTGCCGCCCGCCGCCTCGATCAGCTCCTTGGCCTCGTCGCGCGACAGGGTCGGCAAGGTGCCGGTCAGCACCAGCGTCTTGCCCAGCAGCGGGCGCGGGCCGACGTTGGCATTGGCGCCCTCGCCTTCCGCCCAGTGCAGGCCGGCCGCGCGCAGCTGCTCGACGACCTCGACGTTGTGCGGCTGCGCGAAGAAGGTGTGGATGCTGGCCGCGACGATGGGGCCGACGTCGTTGACCTCCAGCAGTTCCTCGATGCTGGCCTTCATCAGCTTGTCCATCGAGCCGAAGTGGCGCGCCAGGTCTTTGGCCGTGGTCTCGCCGACCTGGCGGATGCCCAGGCCGTAGAGGAAGCGTGCCAGGGTCGTGCTCTTGCTCTCCTCCAGCGCGTCGACGATGTTCTGCGCGCTCTTCTCGGCCATGCGCTCCAGCGCGGCGAGCTTGGCCACGCCCAGCTTGTAGAGGCCCGGCAGGCTGGTCACGATGCCGCCGTCCACGAGCTGGTCCACCAGCTTGTCGCCCAGGCCTTCGATGTCCAGCGCGCGGCGGCCGGCGAAGTGCAGCATCGCCTGCTTGCGCTGCGCCGGGCAGAACAGGCCGCCGGTACAGCGGTAGTCGATGCCGCCCTTCTCGCGCTCGGCCTTGCTGCCGCAGATGGGGCAGGTGCGGGGCATGTGGAAGTTCGGCACGTAGGCCGCGTGTTCGGTGGCGACCTTGCCGACGATCTCCGGGATCACGTCGCCGGCGCGGCGCACGATCACCGTGTCGCCGATGCGCACGCCCTTGCGGCGCAGCTCGAACACGTTGTGCAGGGTCGCGTTGCTGACCGTCGTGCCGCCGACGAACACCGGCTCCAGCTTGGCCACCGGCGTCAGCTTGCCGGTGCGGCCGACCTGGATCTCGATGCCGTTGAGCCGCGTCAGTTGCTCCTGCGCCGGGTACTTGTGCGCCACCGCCCAGCGCGGCTCGCGAGTGACGAAGCCGAGCTTCTGTTGCAGCTCGCGGCTGTTGACCTTGTAGACGATGCCGTCGATGTCGAAGGGCAGCGAGTCGCGCTTCTCGCCCATGGCCTTGTGAAAGGCGACGAGCCCTTCGGCGCCTTGCACCACCGCGCGGTCATCGCTCACCGGCAGGCCCATCGCCGCGAACGCATCGAGCATGGCGCTGTGCGTGGCCGGGATGTCCCAGCCCTGCACATCGCCCAGGCCGTAGGCGAAGAAGGACAGCGGCTTCTTCTTCGCCTGAGCCGGGTCGAGCTGGCGCACCGCGCCGGCCGCCGTGTTGCGCGGGTTGACGAAGGTCTTCTCGTTGGCGGCGAGTTGCCGCTCGTTGAGCGCCTCGAAATCGTCGCGGCGCATGTAGACCTCGCCGCGCACTTCCAGCATCGGTGCCGTTACGCCCTTCAGGCGCAGCGGGATCTGGCCGATCGTGCGGATGTTCTGCGTCACGTCCTCGCCGGTCTCGCCGTCGCCGCGGGTGGCGGCCTGCACCAGCCGGCCGTTCTCGTAGCGCAGGTTCATCGCCAGGCCGTCGAACTTCAGCTCCGCCGCGTACTCGACTGGCGGCTCGCCCTCGCCCAGCGCGAGTTCCTTGCGCACCCGCGCGTCGAAGGCGACAGCGCCGTTGGCCGTGGTGTCGGTCTCGGTGCGGATACTCAGCATCGGCACCACATGCCGCACCGGCGTGAAGCCGGGCAGGATCTGGCCGATCACGCGCTGCGTCGGCGAATCGGGCGTCAGCAGCTCCGGCTGCGCGGCCTCGATGGCCTGCAGCTCCTGGAACAGCTTGTCGTACTCGGCATCGGGCAGGGCCGGTTGGTCGAGCACGTAATACAGGTGGGCGTGGTGGTTTAGCAGTTCGCGCAACTCGGCGGCGCGGTCTTGGATGGACGTCGGACTCATGAGTGCAATTGTGGCCTGGGAGAATGCCTGCATGACCTCACGCCTATTCAAGATGGCCCTCGTGCTGGGCCTGCTCTCCGCCATCGGCCCCTTCGCCATCGACATGTACCTGCCGGCGCTGCCGGCGATCGGCCAGGCGCTGAACGCCGACGGCGCCAGCGTGCAGATGAGCCTGACGGCCTTCTTCATCGCCATCGGCCTCGGCCAGCTGCTGTACGGCCCGGTGTCGGACATGGTGGGCCGCAAGCCGCCGCTGTACTTCGGCCTGCTGCTGTTCGCGGCCTGCTCCATCGGCTGCGCGCTGACCTCGGACGTGCACCTGCTGATCACGCTGCGCTTCTTCCAGGGCATGGGCGCGGCGGCCGGCATGGTGATCCCGCGTGCGATCGTGCGCGACCTGCACACGGGCACCGAGGCGGCGAAGCTGATGTCGCTGCTGATGCTGGTGTTCAGCGTCTCGCCGATCCTGGCGCCGCTGACCGGCAGCGCGGTGATCGCCGCCTTCTCGTGGCGCGGCGTGTTCTGGGCAGTGACGATCGCCGCCGCGGCGGGCATCGTGATGATGGCCACCGTGCTGGCCGAGACCCGCGGCCCCGAGGAGCGGCAGGAAAGCAGCCTCGGCGGCGCACTGCGCGGCTACTGGCTGCTGCTGCGTGACCGCCACTTCATGGGTCTGGTGCTGATCGGCAGCTTCGCGATCAGCGGCTTCTTCATCTATCTGGCCAACTCGCCCTTCGTGATGATCGGCCACTACGGCCTGACGCCCACGCAATACAGCCTCGCCTTCGCGCTGAACGCGGCCTCCTTCATCGGCGTCTCGCAGCTGTGCGGCAAGCTGGGCGAGCGCTTCGGCATGGTGCCCGTCGTCAAGGTCGCGGCCAGCGCCTGTGCGCTGGTGGTGCTGGCGCTGCTGGGCTACTTCCTGGCCGGCGGCGACAGCCTGGCCGTGCTGATCGTCGGCTACCTGGTGGCCAGCGCCTTCATGGGCCTGGTGATTCCGCTGACCTCGGTGCTCTCGCTGGAGGAGCACGGCGAGCTGGCCGGCACCGCCTCCGCCCTGCTCGGCACCGTGCAGATGCTGACCGGCGCGGTGCTGATGGCGGCCAGCGGCCCCTTCATCCAGGGCAAGCCGCTGCCGATGGTGATGGGCATGTTCGCCGGCGCGCTCATCGCGCTCGTGCTGACCTGGCTGACCTTGAGCGGGCCGGCCGCGGCGGCGCGGGTGGCAGGGTCGAAGCCGCTTCCAGGTGCTGCGAAATGACGGCGGCCAGCCAGTCCATCACCACCCGCACCCGCCGCGAGAGGTTGCGCCGGTTGGCGTAGACCAGATTCAGCGGCATCGCCGGCGCCGGGTGCTGCGGCAGCACTTCCACCAGTTGCCCCTGTGCCAGCAGTTCCGCCACGCCGGCCACGGGCACCTGGATCAGGCCCAGCCCGGCCAGGCAGGCGGCCTGGTAGGCATCGGCGTTGTTGACCGTCACCGCACCGGTCATCGCAATGGCCGGGCCGTCCTCACGCTCGAAACCGACGGGTCGCGCGCCCAGCGTGCCGGCGTAATGCACCAACAGGTGACTTGACAGATCGCCCAGCGCCTTCGGCACGCCATGGCGCTTCAGGTAGGCGGGGCTGGCGCAGTTGGCCATGCGCATCTGGGCCAGCGGCCGCGCGATCAAGCTGGCATCGCCCACCGGGCCGGCGCGCACCACGCAGTCGAAGCCCTCGCGCACCAAGTCCACGCGGCGCTCGGTGCTGCTCACTTCCAGCTCCAGCAGCGGATGCTCGGCCAGCAGCTCGGGCAGGCGCGGCAGCACCGCGTTTCTGGCCAGGCCGGTCGTCATGTCCACCCGCACGCGGCCGGCCAGACCGCCCTGCTGCTGGAACATCGTCGTCAGCTCGTCGATGTCGTCCAGCAGGTCCTTGCTGCGCTCGTAGAAGGCCTGGCCGTCCTGCGTCAGCTGTACCTTGCGCGTCGTGCGGTGCAGCAGCCGCGTGCCCAGGTGCGCCTCCAGCGCCTGCACGGCGGTGGAGGCCGCCGCCTTCGGCAGCCCGAGGCTGGTGGCTGCCTGGGTGAAGCTGGCCAGCTCCGCGACGCGGTGGAAGGTCTGGATCTGTGTGATCAGGCTCATGGCATTGGTCTTGAATTCCAGAACAGATAAATCGAATTCTCGTTCTTTATCAGTTCTGGATCGATCAATAAAGTTCGGTCCATCGCAACGAGGAGATCACCGTGAGCCAAGCAACTTCCACCATCACCCTGATCACCGGCGGCAGCCGCGGCCTGGGCCGCAATGCCGCGCTGCATGTCGCACGCGGCGGCGGCGACGTGATCCTGACCTATCGCAGCCACCGCGGCGACGCCGAGAGCGCCGTGGCCGAGATCGAGAAGCTGGGCCGCAAGGCCGTGGCCCTGCAACTGGACACCGGCGACAGCGCCAGCTTCGCCGCCTTCGCGGAAAGCCTGAAGAAGGCGCTGGCCGAGACCTGGCAGCGCGAGCGCTTCGACCACCTCGTCAACAACGCCGGCATCGGCATGCACGCCAGCATCGCCGAGACGACCGAGCAGGTCTTCGACGAACTGGTGAACATCCACTTCAAGGGCGTGTTCTTCCTGACCCAGAAGCTGCTGCCGCTGATCAACGACGGAGGCCGCATCATCAACATCTCGTCGGGCCTGGCCCGCTTCGCCCTGCCCGGCTACGCCGCCTACGGCGCGCTGAAGGGTGCCGTCGAGGTGCTGACGCGCTACATGGCCAAGGAACTGGGCCCTCGCGGCATCGCCGTCAACGTGGTCGCCCCCGGTGCCATCGAGACCGACTTCGGCGGCGGGCGCGTCCGCGACAACGCCGACCTGAACGCCTTCGTCGCCGGCATCACCGCCCTGGGCCGCGCCGGCAAGCCCGACGACATCGGCGGCGTGATCGCCTCGCTGCTGCAGCCGGCCAATGGCTGGATCAATGCGCAGCGCATCGAGGCGTCTGGCGGGATGTTCCTCTGACCTACTGAACTTATGCTCCGGGCTGGACACCACCAGCCAGGAGCATTCAGTGAACGACGAAGCCATCCTCCAAGGCAGTTGCCACTGCGGCGCCGTCCGCCTGACACTGCCCGACTTGCCCGAGACGGCAACGCGCTGCAACTGCTCGCTGTGCCGCCGGGTCGGAGGCACCTGGGCCTACTACGGCTTCGGCAGCGTACGGATCGAGGGCCACCCGCAGAACACGGCGGAGTACGTCCAGGGCGACCGGACCTTGCGCACGATCCGCTGCAAGACCTGCGGCGTCGTCACGCATTGGGAACCGATGGAGTCCGAGGCCGGGGCTCGGCATGGGGTGAACCTGAACAACTTCGATCCGAAGCTGCTGGAAGCGGTGCGGGTGCGGCGCTTCGACGGCGCGGATACCTGGACCTTCCTGGACTAGCCTCGCCTACGTCGGCACTCTGGTAATCATGACCTGGTCGACGCGGTACTGGTCGACGTCCACCACCTCGAAGCGCCAGCCTTCCCACACGACCTGATCGGTGCGCTTGGGGATGCGGCGGAGCATCACCATCAGGAAGCCGGCCAGGGTGTCGTACTGGCCGGGATGGGGCAGCGCCTCGAGTTCCAGCGCTCGCTTCACGTCGGGGATCGGCGTGATGCCGTCGGCGAGGAAAGATCCATCCTCGCGGCGGACGATCTGCTGTTCCTCGTCATCGGTGGCGACGAGGCTGCCCATCACGGTGCTCATCACGTCGTTCAGCGTGATCACGCCCACCACCAGGCTGTACTCGTTGACGATCACCGCGAAGTCCTCGTGGGCGTGGCGGAACTGGCCCAGCACTTCGGACAGGGTCAGACGGTCGGGCACGATCAGCACCTTCTTCACCAGGCCCGGCGCGCGCAGGTCGATCGGCTCCTCGCGCAGCACGCGCTGGAACAGGTCGGTGGCGTCCACATAGCCGGTGACCTGGTCGATCTCGCCGGCGCAGACGAGGTAGGTGGAATGCGGCTCCGCGGCGATGCGGGTGCGGATCAGCGCGTCGTCGTCGTCCTGCGCGAAGTAGACGATGCGCTCGCGCGTGGTCATGGCGCTCTCCACGCGCCGCGTGTCCAGCTCGAAGATGTTCTCGATCGCCTGCTGCTCGGCGTCGTCGACCACACCGGCCTCGTTCCCTGCCTCGGCCAGCGCGAGGATGTCATGGTGCGTGATCGTGTTGTCGCGCTCGGCCGGGCGGCCCATCAGGCGGATCAGCGCGCCGGTCAGCGCCGAGAGCGCCCAGGCCAGTGGCTTCAGCACCAGCACCAGGCCCAGCATCGGCCCGACGACGACGACGGCCATCCGCTCCGGTTCATTCATCGACAGCCGCTTAGGCACCAGGTCCGCCAGCACGATGAACAGCGTGGTGATGCTGATGAAGGACAGCGCGAACGCCGCGTCCTGCGCCTGCTGCACCGGCAGAAAGCGCAGCAGCAGCGCCTCGAAGCTCGGCGTCAGCGCGCCCTCGCCGACCACGCCGGCCAGGATGGCCAGGGTGTTGATGCCGATCTGGATCACCGTGAAGTAATGGCCCGGCTGCTCCTGCACGGCCATCACCTGGTCGGCGCGCGCATCGCCCTCGTCGGCCATCTGCCGCAGCTTCAGGCGGCGCGAGGCGGCCAGCGACAGCTCGGCGGTGGAGAAGAAGGCGCTGAGGGCGATCAGCAGGAAGATCAGCAGCAGGCTTGTGCTCAAAAGCGACCTCGGAGTGGTGGACCACGGAGTTTAGGCCCCGGCCGCGCAGGCCCCTGCCTGCCGACAATCCGCTGAAAAAAGGCGTTATGTTTTTCCCAGCGCCATGCTATTTTCCTCACGCCGGATACGACAAAGGGAGGGAATAGACATGTCATTTCTTTCGAACCTGCGCGTTGGCCCCCGACTGGGCCTGGGCTTCGGAGCCTTGCTCCTGCTGGTACTGGGCATGGGCCTGTTCGCCGCGGATCGCGTCGACCAGGTGCAGGGCAGCGTCAGCGCCCTCTCCCAGCGCTGGCTGCCCGGCACGCAGCAACTGGCGGCGATGAACGAGGCGCTGAACCAGATGCGCCGGGCCGAGTTGCAGCTGATGCTGGGCGGCGGCGAGAAGGCCTACGCCGACGAAAGCGCCCGCATCGCCCGCCAATGGGAACTGATGCCCGGGCTGCAGAAGGACTACGAGGCGACGCTGGTCGACTCGGCGCTGGAGCAGAAGGCCAGCGAGCTGAAGGCCGCCATCGAGAGCTACCGCACCACGCAGCCCAGGCTGCTCGCCCTGGTGCACGAAGGCAAGGCCGAGGACGCGCTGGCCTACCTGCGCGGCGATTCGCGCAAGGCCTTCCGCTCCACCACCGACGCCATGGCCGCGCTGAAGGATCTCAATGACCAGGGCGTCGCCCGCGCTGATGCCGACGCCAGCGCGAGCTACCGCTCGGTGCTGTGGGGCATCTGGCTGACGGCGGGCATTGCCGTGGCGCTGGGCGGCGTGATCGCCGCGCTGCTGACGCGTTCGATGACGGTGCCGCTGGGCCTGGCCGCGGCGGCGGCCCACCGCATCGCCGGCGGCGACCTCAGCGCGCGGGTCCAGACCAGCCGTGGCGACGAGCTGGGCGACCTCCTACGCGCGCTGGGCCGGATGCAGGAAGCCCTGAACCTGTCGGTGGGCACGGTCAAGCTCAGCGCCGACAGCATCGCCTCGGCCAGCGCCGAGGTGTCCAGCGGCGGGCATGACCTGTCGACGCGCACCGAGCAGGCCGCCTCCAGCCTGCAGCAGACCTCGGCCGCGATGCAGCAGGTCACCGACACCGTGCGCCAGAGCGCCGACGCGGCCCGCCAGGCCCACACCTTGGCCGATGCCGCCAGCGGCGTGGCGGTGCGCGGCGGCGAGGTGGTGGCGCGCGTGGTGACGACGATGGAAGGCATCCAGGCCACCTCGCGCCGCATCGGCGACATCATCGGCGTGATCGACGGCATCGCGTTCCAGACCAACATCCTCGCCTTGAACGCGGCCGTCGAGGCCGCCCGCGCCGGTGAGCAGGGCCGCGGCTTCGCCGTCGTCGCCTCCGAGGTGCGCACGCTGGCCCAGCGCAGCGCCCAGGCGGCGCGCGAGATCAAGGCGCTGATCTCACGCTCGGTCGAGGAGGTGGACGGCGGCGTGCACCTGGTTGCCGATGCCGGCGCGACGATGGAGGAAGTCGTCGGCGCCGTGCGGCGCGTCGGCGGCCTGATCGGCGAGATGTCCCGCGCGATCCAGCAGCAGACGCAGAGCCTGGGCGAGGTCAACACCGCGATCGGCCATCTCGACGGCATGACGCAGCAGAACGCGGCGCTGGTGGAGGAATCCGCCGCCGCTTCCGAATCGCTGCGCGACCAGGCGGCGCGGCTGACGGAGGTGGTGGGCCGGTTCCGGCTGCAGGGGGCCTGAGCTCAGTACAGGTCGCCCACCGCGAAGTCGAACTGGCGCGCGATCAGGCTCAGCCAGCGCGCGTTGTTGACGAGCAGGCCCTTCAAGGTGGCAGCGGGCTCTCCGCCCTGCGGCTGCGCCAGCTCGCGCAGCCTGGCGGTCAGCTCCTGGTACTCCTGGCTGCAGGCATTCACCTCGTCCCGCAGGCCGCGCTGGAAGGCGCCGTAGAAGCGGCCCAGTCCTGCATCGCCGCTGCGCTCGAAGTCTTCCTGCATGCGCTGGTAGCCGGCAAGTACCTCCTGCACCAGCTGTGCGCGGCGCTCGGCCGTAGGCTGCCGGAAGGCGGCCTCCTGGTAGCGCGGCTCCAGGATCTCCCAGCGCGCCACGAAGATGTGCCGCACCAGTTGCACCAGGTAGGCCAGGTCCGGCGGCGCCGCCTGCGGAAAGGTCCAGCCGAGCATCGGCCGCAGCCGCTCGATGCCGGCCGACACGAAGATCACCGATAGCTCCTGGATCCGGCCATCGGTCACCGCCGCGCGCACGATGATCGGCAGGTGCACGCCGCTGGCGGCGCGAAACGGCGGCAGCGCCGGCGGCAAGGCGCCGGTGGGCATGCCCGGCAGCGCGGCGCGCAACTCGTCGAGCCACTCGGCATGCTCGGAGACCGTGCGCCGCAGCGTCGCCCAGGACGCAACCGAGGCATCGCTGAGCCCGACCAGGCCGAGGCCTTCGGCATTGCCCTGGATCGTCGAGCGGTCGAGGTCGACCAGGCCGTCCGCGCCATAGCTGAGCGAGAAGACGATGCGCCGGTCGTAGAACATCTCGCGCACGCGCGCCTTGGCGAACTGCCCGGCCAGCACCTTGCAGACATCGCGGGCACGGGCATGGAAGTCCGACGCGGGGTTGCCGACCTCGGGATTCAGGGCGAGGTGGTCGCTGAACCGCCCCTCGACGAAGAACTCGCGCAACATCTTGAACAGGCCGCCTTCATCGGCCCGGTAGGCCTGGTCCGGCTGGAAGGCCGGCGGCGGGCGCTGGATGTCGGTGTTCATCAGACAGACGGCGGGCTTCTCCGTGGCGTGAAAACGGCCCAGCTCGTAGTTGCACCAGCCCATGTCCATGCCCTCGTGCGGATAGAGCAGCAGGAACAGGTCCGCGGCGCGCACATTGGTCTCGATCCACTTGCGCCAATCGGTGCCGCCGGGCATGTCGGCGCTCAGCCGCACGTCGATGTGGTGCTCATCGCGCTCCAGCGACTGCAGCGACAGCTTCAGCTTGTGCGCCAGGTCGACGTACTTGCTGTTGTGGCTCAGGAACAGCTTCAGGTCCATCGCCGCCTCCCTTGGCGACGGAAATCGCCGCTGGCAATGACTATAGGAAGCGGGTTTCGGCAGTTCCAGCCAGCACGTTCACATAACTCGTCACTTCAGCGGATAGCGGTGACTAATCACCTCCGAGCAGGCGGTTCAGTTCACCACCCGCCGCCGCGCCATCGAAGGCATCGAAGCGCCCCGTCTCGGCCAGTCCCTTGGCTGCGCGCAGGAAGCCGCCCCAGGCAGAACGCGCCAGCGCGCCGCCGACGCTGATGCGGCGCACGCCCATCGCCGCGACGTCGGCCACGCTGAACTCGCTGGTCGTGCCGATCAGCAGGTTCACCGGCTTAGGCGCCACCGCGGCGACCACGGCCTCGATATGCGCGCGGGTGCGCAGGCCGGGGGCGTAGAGGCAGTCGGCACCGGCCGCGGCATAGGCCTTCAGGCGGGCGATCGTGTCGTCAAGGTCGGGCCGGCCGTGCAGGAAGTTCTCGGCCCGGCCGACCAGCAGCACGGCGCCACTCGCGGCAGCCTCGCCGTCGATCGCCGCGCGGGCGGCGCGCAGCCGGGCGAGCGCGTCGTCCAAGCTGCGGATCGGCGCGGCGGGGTCGCCGCTGGCATCCTCGATCGACAGGCCGGCCACGCCGGTGGCGACGGCCATGCGCACGCTCTCGGCCACGCCCTCGGGCGTATCGGCATAGCCGCTCTCGAAATCGGCGTTGACGGGCAGGTCCGTCGCCTCGGCCAGCTCGCGCAGGTGGGCCAGCACGGCGTCGCGCCCCATCTGCCCGTCCGCATGGCCGCGCGACCAGGCGAAGCCCGAACTGGTGCTGGCCAGCGCCTGGAAGCCCAGGCCCTGCAGCAGCTTCGCGCTGCCGATGTCCCAGGGGTTCGGGATGACGAAGCAGCCCTGCTGGTGGAGCTGGTGGAAGCGCTCGCGCCTGTCCTTGACGCTGATGAGGTTCATCGTTAGGGTCTCCTGTCCTTGTCGAAGACAGCTTAGCGTCATGGCGGCGTCAAACCCTTCGGCTAGCCTCGAAACATTTCATCTGCAAGGACGGAAGCGGTGGCTGTCATTCACGGGCGCGATGCGCTCAGCGAGAGCACGTTGGAGCGGTTGCTCCAGTACCTCGAGGAACGGCGCAAGCAGCCGGTCTGGAACACCAATATCAACCTCTGGGACCAGGGCATCGTCCACGCCAGCGCGCCGGTGCTGGTGCATCCGATCGAGCAGAGCTTCTCGAACGACCTGCTGGCCGAGCTGCATGCGCGCGGCAAGCTGCCCTACCTGCACCAGGGCGAGACGGTGATGTTCTATGCCTGGCCGCCGGGCAGCTACATCCCCTGGCACAGCGACTTCGTCGACAAGTACTCGATGACGGTCTACCTGAACCGCGAGTGGAACCCCGACCACGGCGGCGCCTTCTGCTGGCAGGACTGGGGCGTGGGCATCGAGCGACACGACTGGTCGGGCCCGCCGGTGCAGAGCCAGATGATCCGGCCGCGCCACAACGCCTATGCGCTGATGACCGACACCGAGTGGCATTGCGTCACCGCGACGACGAGCAACGCGCCGGCACGGCTGACCTTGCAGTTGTTCCTGCCGCGCCCGGCGCCGCCGATGGCTGCGCCGCCGAAACCCGGCTCCTCCGGGGCATCGATGGCGAGCATGGGCCCCTGACACATCGGAATGGGACCGGCCGCGCGCGCTCGCGTATAAAACGGCCTCAATGAAACGACGCCACCTGCTTCGCGCTGCGCCGGCCCTGCTGGCCGGTGCCTCCGCCCTCGCCCAGGCCGACACCGAGTCGCCGCAGCAACCAGTCCGCTTCGCGCCCTCGCGGTCCGCCACGCTCGCGCCCGTGCGCGCCAGCGCCGACCGGCTGATCGACATCGAGGTCTGCACCCGCCCGTTCCGCCCGCAGGGACCGCGCATCGAGGCACAGCAGCTGCACGGCAAGCATGTCGTCCACCACTACGGCCACGGCGGCAGCGGCTGGTCGCTGTCCTGGGGCTCCGCGCGCGTGGCGCTGCCGCTGATCCTGGCCGACAAGCCGCGGCGCATCGCCGTGATCGGCTGCGGCGCGATCGGCCTGACGACGGCGCGCGTGGCGCAGGACGCCGGTCTGAAGGTGCGCATCTACTGCAAGGAACGGCCGCCCGAGGTGGCCTCCTCGCGCGCCACCGGCCTGTGGACGCCGGACTCGCGCATCTGCGCCGCCGAGCACGCCACGCCGGCCTTCCGCCAACGCTGGGAGTGGATGGCGCGCAGCGGCTTCCGCACCTACCAGAGCCTGCTGGGTATCGCCGGCGAGCCGGTGCAATGGCGCGACGGCTACGTGCTGTGGAACGACGACCAGCCCGGCAGCGAACCGCCTGGCGAGCCCGACTACCCGGACCTCTACACGCAGATCCCCGACCTACGCCCGCGCCCGGTGAACCTGCAGCCGCACGAGCATCCGTTCAAGGTGCAGCACGCGCGGCGCATCACGCAGATGGTGTTCAACCTGGCGAGCTACCAGCGTCTGCTGCTGGAAGACTTCCTGCGCAACGGCGGCGAGATCGTCCACCAGGAATTCGCCAACGCGCGCGAACTGGCGCGGCTGCCGGAGCGCACGATCGTCAACTGCACCGGCTATGGCGCGCGGGCACTCTTCGGCGACGAGACGCTGGTGCCCGTGCGCGGCCAGACCGCCCGGCTAATCCCGCAGCCGGAGGTGGACTACATGGTGTTCTGGCGCGGCCACAACCTGTCGATGGTGCCGCGCTCGGACGGCCTGCTGGTGCAGTCGCAAGGCGAGCACGACTTTGGCAATGCCGATGCGAGCATCGACCGCGCGCAGTCGGTGGCGGCAGTCGAGCGACTAGCCGAGTTGTTCGGCTGACGTGCTCATTCGTGCAGGGACCGCTCGATGCGGCGGTCCGGCACCAGCCACAGCAGCGCGGCCAGGCCGTACAGCAGCATCCCGCCCACGTTCCAGTAGCAGCTCAGCACGATGCCGCCGACGTACAGCACTGGCGAGATCTTGCCCTTCCAATCGCCGCCGAGCGCCGTCTTCAGCGCCGACTCCGCCCCCTGCGCATTGACGATCGCGCGCTGCAGGAGCCAGTAGGCCACGGCGCTGGCCAGCAGCACGCCGCCATACATCGCCGAAGGCAAGGCGGCGAAGTGGTTCTCGCCCATCCAGCCGGTGACGAAGGGCAGCAGCGAGAGCCAGAACAGCAGGTGCAGGTTGGCCCACAGGATGCCGCCGTTCACGCTCGTACAGGCGTGCAGCAGGTGGTGGTGGTTGTTCCAGTAGATGCCGACGTAGACGAAGCTCAGCACGTAGCTGAGGAACACCGGGATCAGCGGCGCCAGCGCCTCGATCGAGTCGCCGTGCGGCACCTTCATCTCGAGCACCATGATCGTGATGATGATCGCGATCACGCCATCGCTGAACGCCTCCAGCCTGCCTTCGCCCATCGCCATCGCCGTGCTCCCGATCAGCTGAACAAGCGCCTCGCTGCCAGCGAGCCGGCCGGCACATCGCGTGCGGCCAGGGCATCGTAAAGCCCGTTCAGTTCCTGGCCGATCGCTGCGAAGGCGTGCAGAGACAAGACATGGCCCCGGTCGTCACAGATTTCAGCTTCAATGTCGCGCGAGAGGCCACGCGCGGCCTCCTGCCAGGCTGCGAAGGGCTCCAGCGTGGCCGGCGTCTGCGGCACGTCCAGCGACAGCACCAGCTCGCGCAGCGGCGACTGCTGCGGGTTCTCGGCCAGCGCGGCCTGCGCGTCGAACGACAGGATCAGGATCGGCGGCGCGCCCTCCTCGGCCGCCGGCAGCACCAGCCGGCCGGGAATGGCGCCGGGCACGAAACCGTGCTTGGCGGCCATCTGCAGTACGAAGCCGAGCGTCCAGGCCACCGTGCGCGGGCGCAGCACCATGGCGAGCTGCGCGTCGTGCGCACCGGCGAACTGGTCCAGCTCGCGAGCGCCGGCCACCACTTCCAACATATCCGGGAACTGCGCGAACGCGCCGATGCCTTCGGCAAAGGCCTGGATCTTCTGCACGAACTCCGAGTACTCGATCTCGTTCAGCGCGCCACTGCGGTTGGCGATCTGCACGCCGGCCTGGAACTCGCCGTAGCGCTGGCCCGGCGAAGGCAGTTCCCAGTCGCCGCTCTCGGCATTCAGGCCCTCGATGTGGAAGGGCTTGGTGCCGGCACGACGGCTCGGCGGCAGGTGCTGCAGCGCCATCTCGCCGCTGACCGGCGATTCGAGCGTGACCATCGCGATCGCATCGATCAGCGCATCGATGCGGGCCGAGGGCTTGCGCGGCAGGCGCGGAGCGGCCGGCGGTGCACCGGGTTCGGCCGCAACGGGCGGCTCGCTGCCATCCAGTTCGGGCGCCAGCCCCGGCTCCACCCGCTCGCCCTGCCCGTCGAGCTGCGGCTCGACCTGCGGCTGCTGCACGGCCTGCCGCGGCCCGGCCTTGCGCGCCGTCCAGGCGCCGTGGCCGATCACCGCAGCCAGCACCAAGCCGCCAAGAATCGCCAGCATCACAGTAAGGGTCATGCCAGCTCCGCCATGCTCAAGGCCTTGTCCATGTCCACCGCCACGATCCGCGACACACCCTGTTCCTGCATCGTCACCCCAATCAGTTGTTGTGCCATTTCCATGGCGATCTTGTTGTGCGAGATGAAGAGGAACTGCGTTCCCGCGCTCATCTCGGCCACCAGCTTCGCGTAGCGCTCGGTGTTGGCGTCGTCCAGCGGCGCGTCCACCTCGTCGAGCAGGCAGAACGGCGCCGGGTTCAGCTGGAAGATCGCGAACACCAGTGCGATCGCCGTCAGCGCCTTCTCGCCGCCCGAGAGCAGGTGGATCGTCGAGTTCTTCTTGCCCGGCGGCTGCGCCATCACCTGCACGCCGGCGTCGAGGATCTCGTCGCCCACCATCGTCAGCTTGGCCTGCCCGCCGCCGAACAGCACCGGGAACATGCGGCCGAAGTGCTCGTTCACCTGGTTGAAGGTGGCGGCAAGCAGGTCGCGCGTTTCCAGGTCGATCTTGTGGATCGCGTCCTCCAGCGTCTTCATCGCGGAGCTGAGGTCGGCGCACTGCGCGTCGAGGAAATTTTTGCGCTCGCGCGAGGCGGTCAGTTCGTCCAGCGCGGCGAGGTTGACGGCACCGAGCGCGGCGATCTCGCGGTTGATGCGGTCGATCTCGCCCTGCAGGCCGTAGAGCTTCACCGCGCCCTCCTCGATCGACTTCGCCAGCGCTTCGAGGTCCACCTCGGCCGCGACGAGCTGTTCCATGTACTGCGCACCGCCGAGCTGGGCCGCCTGCTCTTCCAGCTGCAGCTTGGTCAGGCGCTCGCGCAGCGGGTCGAGGCTGCGCTCGAACGTCAGGCGCTGCTCGTCGGCCTTGCGCAGTCGCATCGTCAGGTCGTCGTAGCCGCTGCGCACGGCGGCCAGCGCCTGCTCGCGCTCCATCTTCATCGCCAGCGCGTCCTGCAGGCCGGCCTGGGCGGCGGCATCGTTCAGCGTCTCCATCTCGCGCTGCAGGCTCTCCGCGGACGCGGCGTTGGTCTGCTGCTGCTGGACGGCCGTCTCGATCGAGCGCTGCAGTTCGCCGCGGCGCGCGGCGCGCTCACGGGCGCTGAACTGCGATTCCTGGGCGCGGCGCTCCAGCGCGCGGAGCTGCTCGCGGGCCTCGGCGAGCTTGCGCTCGGCGGCGATCACGCCGTCTTCCAGCTCCGCATGGCGCTCCTGCGTGTTGCCGAGCTGGATGTCGAGTTCCTCGAAGCGGGCCTCGCCGGTGGTGCGGCGTTCCTGCAGTTCCTCGGCCTGGGCATCGATCTCGGCCAGTTCCTCTTCGAGCTGCGTGCGGCGGCTGGACGCGGCTTCGGCCTGCTGGGACAGGCGCAGCAGCTCGACGTGGAGCTGATGCGCGCGGGTCTGCGTCTCACCGGCCTCGCGGCGCAATGCCACGAGGCGCTGCGAGGCCTCGGTGTAGCCGGCCTCGGTGCGGATCAGCTGGCTCTTCGCTTCTTCGGCAATCAGTTGCTGGGCGCGGAGCTCCAGCACCAGGTGTTCGATCTCCTGCGCGCGGGCCAGCATGCCGGCCTGCTCGGAGTCGGGCGCGTAGAAGCTGACGGCGAACTGGCTCACCGCATGGCCCTCGGGCGTCATGATCAGCTCGCCATGGGTCAGCTTGGCGCGGTCGGCCAGCGCGGCGTCCATCGAGGGCGCGGTGTACACGCCTTCGAGCCAGTCGTTCAGCAGGGCCTTCAGGCCGGCGTCGTTGAGCAGCAGCAGGTCGCTGAGCTTCTCCAGCGTTTCGTGCGTGTTGACGATGCCGGCCGGCGGCGGCGAGTAGAAGGCCAGGCGCGCGGGCGGTGCGTCCTGCGCGAAGGCGCGCACCGTCTCCAGGCGGCCGACTTCCAGCGCGCCCATCCGCTCGCGCAGCGCGGCCTCCAGCGCGTTCTCCCAGCCGGTCTTGACGTGCAGCCGGGTCCACAGGCCCTGCAGGCCGTCGAGCCCGTGCTTGGCCAGCCAGGGCTTGAGCTTGCCTTCGGTCTGGACCTTTTCCTGCAGCGCGCGCAGCGCGTCGAGCCGGGCGCTCAGCGCGGATTGCTTGCCCAATTGAGCGTTGGCATCGTCCTGCGCGGCGCGGCGGGCGTCCTCCATCGCCGGCACCTGCTCGGACAGTTCGGCGAGCCGCGCGTCGGCCATGTCGCGTGCCTCGTCGGCGGCCTCGCTCTGCTGCTTCAGCTCGGCCAGGCGTTCGGCCTCAGGCGCGGCCAGGCCCTGGCGCTCGGTGGCCAGGCGCTCGCGGCGCGTGCGGAGCTGGCGCGACTGTTCGTCGATATTGCGGCTGTCGGCGGCCAGCACCTGGATCTGCTGCTGCACCTGGGTGACCATCGCGCGCTGTTCGTTCGCCCTCGCCTGGGCGGCGCGCACGGCGTCTTCCGCGTTGGGCAGGTTCATCGCCTGCTCTTCGGCCTGGGCCGCGAGGATCTCGCTCTGCTCCTCGGCGGTGGCGATCAGCTCGGCGATCGTCTCCATCTCGGCCTGCGCGGCCAGCGAGCGCTCCTGCCACTGCTCGTTCTGCGCCTTCAGCTCCACCAGCCGCGCCTCGACGCGCTGGCGGCCTTCGACCACGTAGCGGATGCGCTCCTCCAGGCGGCTCACCTCGAGCTGCGCCTCGGCATAGCGGCCCTGCGAGGCGTGCAGCTCGTCGCCGGCGGCGTAGTGGGCCTGGCGGATCGTCTCCAGCTCGGCCTCCACCTGGCGCAGATCCGCCACGCGCGACTCCAGCGCGTTGACGGCCTCCAGGTGCTCGGCCTTCACGCGCGCAGCCTCGCCGGTCGCGTCGCGGTGCTTCAGGAACCAGAGCTGATGCAGCTTCAAGGTGCCGGCGTCCTGCAGGTTGCGGTAGCTGGCTGCCACCTCGGCCTGCTTCTCCAGCTTCTCGAGGTTGTTGTTCAGCTCGCGCAGGATGTCGTCGACGCGGGTCAGGTTCTCGCGCGTGTCCTTCAGCCGGTTCTCGGTCTCACGGCGGCGTTCCTTGTACTTGGAGACGCCGGCGGCCTCCTCGAGGAACATGCGCATCTCTTCCGGCTTGCTCTCGATGATGCGGCTGATCGTGCCCTGGCCGATGATCGCGTAGGCGCGCGGGCCCAGGCCCGTGCCGAGGAACACGTCCTGCACGTCGCGGCGGCGCACCGGCTGGTTGTTGATGAAGTAGCTGCTGGAGCCGTCGCGCGTCAGCACGCGCCTGACGGCGATCTCGCTGAACTGGTTCCACTGGCCACCGGCGCGGGCGTCCTCGTTGCTGAAGACCAGTTCCACGCTGGCACGGCTGGCGGGCTTGCGGTTGCCGGAGCCATTGAAGATGACGTCCTGCATCGATTCGCCGCGCAGCTCGCTCGCCTTACTCTCGCCCAGCACCCAACGAACGGCGTCCATGATGTTGGACTTGCCGCAGCCATTCGGGCCCACGACGCCGACCAATTGCCCGGGCAACTGAAACACGGTGTGTTCGGCGAAGGACTTGAAGCCGGAGAGCTTGATCGAGTTAAGCCGCATTAGTGGCGCATCTAAGCCATTGATTTATCTGCAAAAAAGCCCCTTCGCAGGGGCTTCGTGACTGGCCGGATGATAACATTCGCGCCCTCTGAAATTGAGCACCATCATGGCCAAGTCCACCCCTACAAAAACCACCAAGACCGCATCCAAGACTGCCTCGAAGGCCGCCGCACCCAAGATGCGCGAAATGCCGCCGAACCCGCCCTCGGCGCCGAGCAAGGAACTGCACGTCTTCCCCAACCCGGCGCCCGAGCGCGACTACCTGATCCAGTTCCAGGTGCCCGAGTTCACCTGCCACTGCCCGCTGACCGGCCAGCCCGACTTCGCCCACTTCGTGATCGACATGATCGCGGACCAGCGCTGCATCGAGCTGAAGAGCCTGAAGATGTACTTCTGGAGCTATCGCAACGAAGGCGCTTTCCACGAGAAGGTGACCAACACCATCATGGAAGACATCATCAAGGTCACCGACCCGCGCTACATCCGCATCACCGCCAAGTGGTACGTGCGCGGCGGCATCTACACCAACATCGTCACCGAGCACCGCAAGAAGGGATGGAAGCCGGCACCGAAGGTGGACCTGCCTTCGTTCGCGATGGAAACCGGCCTGATCAAGTAAGCAAGCAGGCCACTTGCCGATCGACGCCGACTTTGCCAACACGCTTGTCGCCCTGCGCATCGCGCGCAGCCGCATCGATGGCTACGGCGTGTTCGCGGCCGAGGCGGTCAGTGCAGATCGCAAGTTAGGTGAGCTGACTGGCGAGGCCATCACCGTGGCCGAGGCGCGGCGGCGGGCCCAGGGCCGGCAGCGGATCATGATGGTGGAGCTGTCGGCCAGCCGCGCCGTCGACGCGACTCGCTCGGCCGACCCGCTGCGCTTCACCAACCATTCCTGCCAGCCGAACGCACGCATCGGCGTCGAGGCCGGTGCGATCGAGTTCTTCGCCCTGCGCGACATCGAGGCCGGCGAAGAGCTGACCGTGGACTACGGCCAGACCCATCACGAAGGGCGGCTCGCCTGCCGCTGTGGTCAGCCGGGCTGCATCGGCTGGCTATGATTCGATAACCATGACGAATCCGCTGCTCCAGAAGCTCCACCCGTATCCCTTCGAGCGCATGGCCGCGCTGACGAAGGACATCACGCCGAACCCCGCCCTGCGCCACATCAGCCTGGGCATCGGCGAGCCCAAGCACCCGGCGCCCAAGCTGGTGGAAGACGCGCTGGTCGGCAGCCTGAAATCGCTGGCCGCCTACCCGGCCACCGCCGGCCAGCCGCTGCTGCGCCAGGCCTGCGCCGGCTGGCTGGAGCGCCGCTACGGCCTGAAGCTGGATGCCGCCACGCAGGTGCTGCCGGTCAATGGTTCGCGGGAGGCGCTGTTCGCGCTGGCGCAGACGGTGATCGACCCGAGCCAGCCCGGCGCCACCGTCGTCTGCCCGAATCCGTTCTATCAAATCTACGAAGGCGCGGCCCTGCTGGCCGGCGCCGAGACGGCCTTCGCCAACTCCGACCCGGCCCGCAACTTCGCTGCCGACTGGGGCCAGATCGACGAGGCCACCTGGGCGCGCACGCAGTTGCTCTACGTCTGCTCGCCCGGCAACCCGACCGGCGCGGTGATGCCGCTGTCGGAGTGGAAGACCCTGTTCGAGCTGAGCGACCGGCACGGCTTCGTGATCGCGTCGGACGAGTGCTACTCGGAGATCTACTTCCGCGAGGACGCGCCGCTCGGCGGCCTGGAAGCCGCGGCCAAGCTGGGCCGCACGGACTACAAGAACCTGATCATCCTGACCAGCCTGTCCAAGCGCTCCAACGTGCCCGGCATGCGCTCCGGCTTCGTCGCCGGCGACGCGGCCATCATCAAGAACTTCCTGCTCTACCGAACCTACCACGGCAGCGCGATGAACCCGATGGTGCAGGCGGCCAGCATCGCCGCCTGGAACGACGAGGCCCACGTGATCGCCAACCGCGAGCAGTACCGCGCCAAGTTCGCGCAGGTGATGCCGGTGCTGACGCCGCACCTGGACGTCGCCCTGCCCGACGCGAGCTTCTACCTCTGGGCCGCCGTACCGAAGCACATCCACGGCGGTGACGACATCGCCTTCGCCCAGCAGCTGCTCGCTCAATACAATGTGACCGTCCTGCCGGGCAGCCTGCTGGCGCGCACGGCCCACGGCGTCAATCCCGGCGCGGGCCGTTTCCGCATGGCCCTGGTGGCCGAGACGGCCGAATGCCTGGAAGCCGCGCACCGAATCGCTTCCTTCACTCAATCCTTCAAAGCCGTCCCATGAGCACTCCCGACATCGCCCGCCTGCAACCCACGATCGACCTCGCCTGGGAAGGCCGCGCCAACATCAACCCGACCAACGCCCCCGAGGTGCGCGCCGCCGTCGAGGAAGTGATCGCCGCGCTGGACGCAGGCACCTTGCGCGTGGCCGAGCGCCAGAGCGTCGGCCAGTGGACCGTGCACCAGTGGGTCAAGAAGGCCGTGCTGCTGTCCTTCCGCCTGAACGACAACAAGCTGATGGGCGCCGGCGACATGACCTTCTTCGACAAGGTGCCCAGCAAGTACGGCAGCCTAAGCGAAGAGCAGATCCGCGCCTCCGGCGTGCGCGTCGTGCCGCCGGCCGTGGCCCGCCGCGGCAGCTACCAGGCGAAGAACGTCGTGCTGATGCCCTCCTACGTGAACATCGGCGCCTATGTGGATGAAGGCACGATGGTGGACACCTGGGCCACCGTCGGTTCCTGCGCGCAGATCGGCAAGAACGTGCACCTGTCCGGCGGCGTCGGCATTGGCGGCGTGCTGGAGCCGCTGCAGGCCAACCCGACCATCATCGAAGACAACTGCTTCGTCGGCGCCCGCTCGGAAGTCGTCGAAGGCGTGATCGTCGAGGAGAACTCGGTCATCTCGATGGGCGTCTACATCGGCCAGAGCACCCCGATCTACGACCGCGAGACCGACACCGTCAGCTACGGCCGCGTGCCGGCCGGCTCGGTCGTCATCAGCGGCAGCCTGCCGCGCGACAAGTACAGCCTCTACGCCGCCATCATCGTCAAGAAGGTCGACGCCGGCACCCGCGCCAAGACCAGCATCAACGACCTGCTGCGCGCCTGACCAGGCAAATAACGAGTTAGCCGAGCGGAGGGAGAACCGGCATGGCCACCAGCGGAAACATGGAACGGATCCTGCGGCTGATGGCCGACAAGGGGGCGTCCGACGTCTACCTCTCGGCCAATATGCCGGTGCTGATGCGGATCAACGGCCAGATCGTCCAGCTGTCCGACCAACTGCTCGGTCCGGGCCAGCCGCGGCAGCTGATCTCCGAGGTGGTGGAGCCCGCGCACCTGGCCGAGCTGGACCAGGTGGGCGAGCTGAACATGGCCGTGTCGGTGCCAAGAGTCGGCAGCTTCCGGCTTTCGGGCTTTCGCCAGCGCGGCACGATCGCCGGCGTGTTCCGCCACATCCCGCACAGCATCCCTTCGCTGCAGAGCCTGAACCTGCCGGACATCCTCGGCCGCATGGTGACCGAGAAGCGCGGCCTGATCCTGATGGTGGGCGCCACCGGCACCGGCAAGAGCACGACGCTCGCGTCGATGCTGGAGCATCGCAACCAGACGATGTCGGGCCACATCCTGACGATCGAGGATCCGCTGGAATACCTGTTCAGCAACAAGCGCTCGGTCGTCAACCAGCGCGAGGTCGGGCGCGACACCGCCTCGCTGCAGATCGCATTGAAGAACGCGCTGCGCCAGGCGCCCGATTGCATCCTGATCGGCGAAATCCGCGACCGCGAGACGATGACCGCCGCGATCTCCTATGCGCTGTCGGGCCACCTGGTGCTGGCCACCCTGCACGGTAACAACACCTATCACGCGCTGAACCGGATCCTCTCGTTCTACACGCCCGAATCGCGCCCCGCCCTGCTGAACGACCTGGCCGCGGGCCTGAAGTCCATCATCTCGCAGCGGCTGGTGAAATCGGTCAGCAGCGGCCGCGTGCCGGTGATCGAGATCCTGCTGAACACCAAGCTGATCTCCGAGCTGATCGAGCAAGGCGACTTCGGCGGCGTCAAGGAAGCGATGGAAAAGTCCATCGCCGAGGGCTCGCAGACCTACGAGGAACACTTCGCCAAGCTGATCACCGACGGCGTGATCACCCGCGAGGAGGGCCTGGCCTTCGCCGACTCGCCGACCAACCTGCTGTGGCGTCTGCAGAACGACCAGCCCGGCGCGAAGGCGAATGCACCCAAGGTCGAGGAGAAGGCCAGCGACGAGGCGAGCTTCACCGAGATCACGCTGGACGTCCGCGAGTGATTGAGCCCCTCGCCCAATCTCGCCTTGCTGAACGCAGGCGAGCCCGGTCGGTCCCCCGAGGGGACGGCGATGCTTGCGGCATCGAGCCGCAAGCACATCGCCAACCGGGCCGGCTTGGGACGGCCCGGCGCTCGGCCCGAAATACCTGGCCACCGGAGGGCCGATGAACGGGGTCCTTGCGTTGCTGGAGCAACTGATCGCCCGGCCCTCGGTCACGCCCGATGACGCCGGCTGCCAGGACCTGATCGCCGCGCGCCTCGCGCCGCTGGGCTTCGAGATCGAGCGGATGGACAGCGGTCCGTCGAGCTTTCGCGTCAGCAATCTATGGGCACTGCGCCGTGGGACTGATGCGAACGGCCCGGTGCTGATGTTCGCCGGCCATACCGACGTCGTCCCGCCCGGTCGGCTCGATGCCTGGGCCAGCGACCCTTTCGTGCCCAGCTATCGCGATGGGCGCATCTACGGCCGTGGCGCGGCGGACATGAAGGGCTCGGTGGCGGCAATGGTCATCGCGGCCGAGGAATTCGTCGCCGCGCATCCGGGGCACACGGGCAGCCTCGCCTTCCTGCTGACCAGCGATGAGGAAGGCCCGTCGGTCGATGGCACGAAGGTCTGCTGCGAAGTGCTGAAGGCGCGGCAGCAGCGGCTGGACTACTGCATCGTCGGCGAGCCGACGGCCGTGGAGACCGTCGGCGACATGGTCAAGAACGGCCGCCGCGGCACGCTGAGCGGCCGGCTGCGCGTGATCGGCATCCAGGGCCACGTCGCCTATCCGCAGCTCGCCCGCAATCCGGTGCACCAGGCTGCCGCTGCGCTGGCCGAGCTGGTGGCCGTGCAATGGGACACCGGCAACGACTACTTCCCCGCCACCACCTTCCAGATCAGCAACGTGGCCGCCGGCACCCGCGCCACCAACGTGATCCCCGGCGACATGACGGTGGACTTCAACTTCCGCTTCTGCACCGAGTCCACGCCGGAGGGCCTGAAGGCCCGCGTCCACGAACTGCTGGACCGCCACGGCCTGGAGTGCACGCTGGACTGGACGCTCGGCGGCGAGCCCTTCCTGACGCCGGTGGGCACGCTCAGCGAGGCCATCGCCGCGGCGATCCATGCCGAGCTGGGCATCGGCACGCAGCTGTCCACCACCGGCGGCACCTCCGACGGTCGCTTCATCGCGAAGATCTGCCCGCAGGTGATCGAGTTGGGCCCGGTCAACGCGACGATCCACAAGATCGACGAGAACCTGCCCGCGGACAGCCTGGAGCCGCTGAAGAACATCTACCGCCGCACGCTCGAAGCGCTGCTGCTGTCCCCGAACGCATCCTGAAACCAGAAAGGAATTCCCGATGAAATCCCGCGCCGCCGTGGCCTTCGCAGCCGGCCAGCCCCTGCAGATCGTCGAGATCGATGTCGAACCGCCGCGCAAGGGCGAGGTGCTCGTCAAGATCACCCACACCGGCGTCTGCCACACCGATGCGTTCACGCTGTCGGGCGACGATCCGGAAGGCCTCTTCCCCGCGGTGCTGGGCCATGAGGGCGCAGGCATCGTCGTCGAGGTCGGCGAAGGCGTCACCAGCGTCAAGCCCGGCGACCACGTGATCCCGCTCTACACCGCCGAGTGCGGCGAGTGCCTGTTCTGCAAGTCCGGCAAGACCAACCTCTGCGTGGCCGTGCGCGCCACCCAGGGCAAGGGCGTGATGCCCGACGGCACGACGCGCTTCTCCTACGAAGGCAAGCCGATCTACCACTACATGGGCTGCTCGACCTTCAGCGAGTACACCGTCGTGGCCGAGGTGTCGCTGGCCAAGATCAACCCCGACGCCAATCCCGAGCAGGTCTGTCTGCTGGGCTGCGGCGTGACGACCGGCATCGGCGCCGTGCACAACACGGCCAAGGTCCAGCCCGGCGACACGGTCGCCGTGTTCGGCCTCGGCGGCATCGGCCTGGCCGTCGTCCAGGGCGCGCGCCAGGCCAAGGCCGGCCGCATCATCGCGATCGACATGAACCCGGAGAAATTCGAACTGGCCAAGGTCTTCGGCGCCACCGACTGCATCAACCCGAAGGACTTCGGCGACAAGCCGATCCAGCAGGTGATCGTCGAGATGACGGGCTGGGGCGTCGACCATTCCTTCGAGTGCATCGGCAACGTCAAGGTGATGCGCGCGGCGCTCGAATGCGCGCACCGCGGCTGGGGGCAGTCCATCATCATCGGCGTGGCCGGCGCGGGACAGGAGATTTCCACCCGGCCGTTCCAGCTGGTCACCGGCCGCAAGTGGATGGGCACGGCCTTCGGCGGCGTCAAGGGCCGCAGCCAGTTGCCCGGCATGGTGGAGGACGCGATGAAGGGCGAGATCGACCTGGCTCCGTTCGTCACCCACACGCGCCCGCTGGAAGGCATCAACGAAGCCTTCGACCTGATGCATGAAGGCAAGTCGATCCGCACGGTGATCGGCTACTAACGAAGTAGAAGAAGGGACATCATCCCCGGGAATGCCCGGACATGGGCGCCTTACATGGCTGCCCTAAAGTCCCGGGGAGATCCCGGGGAGAACAACAGGTGTCCACAAGAATCGGAACGATGGCCAGGCGCAGCGTGCGCATGGCATGCGGGGCGTTGGCGATGTCACTCATCGCCGCCTTGCAGGCGCCGCCAGCCGCGGCAGCCGAGAAATGCAGCCTCCAGGCGCTGGAGATCCCGATCGCGATGAGGGGCTCGCGCGCTGTCGCCACCGTCACCATCAATGGCACGGAGGTACCGCTGACGGTGGACAGCGGCGCCTTCTTCAGCTTCCTGACGCCGGCCGTGGCGCAGCAACTGAAGCTCAGGGTCGGCCCCCTCCCATGGGGTCTGCGCATCGAGGGGCTGACCGGTGAGGTGGACGCCGGCCTGACCAACGTCAAGGAAATGAACCTGGTCGGCGGCAAGCTGCCGGACATGGACTTCATCGTCGGCGGCAACGAGCCGGGCGCCGGCACGATGGGCATCCTCGGCCGCAACTTCCTGGCCATCACCGACATCGAGTACGACCTCGCCCACGGCGCGATCCGCCTGATGTTCCCGAAGGGCGATTGCAGCGACATGGGCATGGCCTACTGGGCCGCAGACAAGCCCGTGTCGGAGCTGCGACTGCTGCGCGACGATTCGCGGTCGAAACTGCCGGCGATGCAAGCCGTCGTCGAGCTCAATGGCAAGAAGCTGCGCGCCTTGTTCGACACAGGCGCCAGTTCACTGGTCTCGCTGTCCGCCGCCAAGAGCCTGGGCATCCCCGAGACAGCGATGAAGCCTGCGGGCCTTTCCGGTGGCGCCGGGCTCGGCTACGCGAAGCGCTGGACCGCAGCGTTCGACAGCTTCGTCGTCGGTGGCGAGAAGACCTCGAACGTGCGCATCCCGATCGTCGACTTCGACGGCATGAAGACGGACATGCTGCTGGGCATCGACTTCTTCCTGTCGCACCGGATCTACGTTTCCAAGAGCCAGCGCAAGATGTACTTCACCTACAACGGCGGCCGCGTGTTCGCACTCAGCGAAGTCGCCGCAGCGGCGGAAGACGGCGCCTCCGCGCCGGAGTTGGCCGATGCGGACGCCTATGCGCGCCGCGGAGCCGGTGCCGCCTCTCGCCACGACTACCGCGCCGCGCTGGCCGACCTGGATCGTGCCCTGGAGATGGAGCCCGGCAACGCCGCCGTGCTCGTACAGCGCGGCGAGGTCCACGAGGCGCTGCACCAGGGCCCCGAGGCCATCGCCGACTACGAGTCCGCGCTGAAGCTCGTGCCCACGCAGCCCGACGCGCTGCTGCGCCGCGCCTGGTTTCGCGAGAGCCAGCGCAACCGCGACGGCGCGCTACTGGACATCGAGGCGCTGGACCGCCTGCTGCCGCCCCAGGCGCACCAGCGCTTGCAACTGGCCCGACTCTACGAACGGATGGGTCTGCAAGACCGCGTGATTCCGCAGCTCGACCAGTGGATCGCCGCGCGTGACCAAGACATCGAGATGGCCGGCGCGCTCAACAGCCGCTGCTGGGCGCGAATGCTGCTCAACACCGGGCTGGATCAGGCGCTGAAGGACTGCGACAAGGCGATCGATTTCGAGCCGGACAACGCCAGCTTCCGCGACAGCCGCGCCTGGGTGCGTCTGCGCCGGGGCGAGCTGAACAAGGCGCTGTCCGACTTCGACCACGCGCTGAAGGTCAAGGACGACCTGGCCTGGGCCCGCTACGGTCGCGGCCTCGTGCGCGGCCGCCTGGGCAAGCCCGGGGATGGTGACGCCGATCTGGAAGCGGCCCGCAAGGTGTTGCCGACGATCGATGAGCGGGTGAAGCGCTGGGGACTGGCCGCCAACCCCGGCTGAACCATCGGCGACAATCCGGGATCGCCAAGACCGATCCCATGAAACTGATTGATTGCATCGAAGCCCAGGCCGCCCGCTTGACCCAAGCGGGCGTTTCGTTTGGGCACGGAACGACGAACGCCTTCGACGAAGCCGCCTGGCTGGTGCTATGGAGCGCCGGCCTGCCGCTGGACTCGCTGGACGAGCACGAGCAGCAGGCACTGACCCCGGCGCAACTCGCCAAGGCGGAGGCCCTGGTCGGCGAGCGCATCGCCACGCGCAAGCCCGCCGCCTACCTGACGAAGGAAGCCTGGTTGCAAGGCGTGCCCTTCTACGTGGATGAGCGCGCCATCGTGCCGCGCTCCTTCATCGCCGAGCTGATCGCCGATGCCAGCATCGATCCCTGGCTGTCCGAGCAGACGACGCAGGTGCTGGACCTGTGCACCGGCAACGGCTCGCTGGCCGTGCTGGCGGCGATGGCCTGGCCCGAGGTGTCGGTGGACGCCATCGACCTGAGCCCCGAGGCGCTCGAAGTGGCGCGCATCAACGTGGACCGTCACGCACTGCAGGATCGCATCGCGCTGCTGCAGGGCGACGGCCTGAAGCCCGCCGCGGGCCGCCGCTACGACCTGATCCTCTGCAACCCGCCCTACGTCAACAGCGGCTCGATGGACCAGTTGCCGGCCGAGTACCGCGCCGAGCCCGAACTGGCCCTGGCCGGCGGCGCCGACGGCATGGACTTCATCCGCCAGTTGCTGGCCGACGCGCCGGCGCACCTTAGCGAGCACGGCGTGCTGGTGCTGGAGATCGGCAACGAGCGCGCCTTCTTCGAAGCCGCCTTCCCCACGCTTCCCGTCACCTGGATGGACACTTCTTCCGGCGAGGACCAGGTCCTGCTGGTCACGGCCGAGGCCCTGCAACAAGCATGATCACTCTTCGCAACATCACGCTGCGCCGCGGCACCAAGGTCGTCCTCGACGACGCCTCCGTCACCCTGCAGCCGGGCGAGAAGATCGGCCTGGTCGGCCGCAACGGCGCCGGCAAGTCCAGCCTCTTCGCCCTGCTGACCGACCGCCTGCAGAGCGACAAAGGCGACGTCGAGATCCCGCGCCAGTGGGCCGTCGGCGAGGTCGCGCAGAACATGCCCGAGACGGACATGCCGGCTACCGATTTCGTGCTGGAAGGCGACATCCGCCTGATGGCCGCCCAGAAGGCGCTGGCCGAAGCCGAGGCCGCCGAGGACGGCCACGCGATGGCCGACGCCCACGGCATGCTGATGGACGCTGGCGCCTTCGACGCCCGCCCGCGCGCCCAGGCGCTGCTGATGGGCCTGGGCTTCAAGGGCGCGCAGGTCGATGCCCCGGTCAACAGCTTCTCGGGCGGCTGGCGCATGCGCCTGCAGCTGGCCCGCGCGCTGATGTGCCCGGCCGAGCTGATGCTGCTGGATGAGCCGACCAACCACTTGGACCTGGACGCGCTCGTCTGGCTCGAAGCCTGGCTGCAACGCTACGAAGGCACGCTGATCATCATCAGCCACGACCGCGAATTCCTCGACGCGATCACCAAGGTGACGATCCACCTAGACGAGGCCAAGCTGCACCGCTACGGCGGCAACTACACCGCCTTCGAATCGATGCGCGCCGAACGCCTGGTGCTGCAGCAGGCCGCGTTCGAGAAGCAGCAGGACCGCATGGCTCACCTGCAGAAGTTCATCGACCGCTTCAAGGCCAAGGCCAGCAAGGCCAAGCAGGCGCAGAGCCGCGTGAAGGCGCTGGAGCGGATGGAGAAGCTGGCGCCGGTGCTGACGGCGTCCGACTTCTCGTTCGAGTTCCGCGAGCCGGTGAGCCTGCCGAACCCGATGCTGATGTTCGACGAGGTTGCCTGCGGCTACACGGTCGACGGAGAAGACAACATCATCGTCCGCGGCATCGATCGCTCGGTGCTGGCCGGCCAGCGCATCGGCATCCTGGGCGCCAACGGCCAGGGCAAGTCCACGCTGGTGAAAACGGTCGCCCGCATGCAGCGCGCGATGGGCGGCAAGATCACCGAAGGCAAGGGCCTGTCGATCGGCTACTTCGCCCAGCAGGAGATGGACGTGCTGCGGCCCGACGAAGGGCCGCTGATGCACATGGTGCGGCTGGCCAAGGAAGTCAGCCCCAGCGCCCGCGAGCAGGAACTGCGCGACTTCCTGGGCCAGTTCCGCTTCGTTGGCGACATGGTGAACCAGCAGGTCGGCAGCCTTTCCGGCGGCGAGAAGGCCCGTCTGGTGCTGGCCATGCTGGTGTGGCAGCGCCCCAACCTGCTGCTGCTGGACGAACCGACCAACCACCTGGACCTGAACACCCGCGAGGCGCTGTCGATGGCGCTGAACGAGTTCGAAGGCACGGTCATGCTGGTAAGCCACGATCGCGCGCTGCTGCGTGAGGTATGCGACGAGTTCTGGCTGGTGACCGGCGGCAAGGTCGGCCCCTTCGACGGCGACCTGGACGACTACCAGAAGTGGCTGCTCGATCAGAGCAAGGAGGCTGCGAAGGCGGCGAAGGAAGCGGCGAAGAAGGCTTCTTTGGCGCCGGCTCCCGCTGTTGTCGTTGTCGCGGCACCGCCTCCGGCGCCGATCGCTCCCCGCGAAGACCGCAAGGCTTCCGGGCAGGCTCGCATGCGGCTGGCGGAGCAGACCAAGCCGATGCGCAAGGAGATGGAGGCGATCGATCTCAAGCTGAACAAGCTGGCGGACGAGCGCAGCGCACTGGAGGGCGAGCTGGCCTCAGGTTCGGCCGCGCCGGCGCGGATTGTCGAGGTGGGCAAACGGTTAAAGGGCATCCATGATGAGTTGGAGGCCGCGGAGCAGCGGTGGTTGGAATTGAGTGAGCAGATTGAGGCGATGCAGGGGGCTTAACTGTTGCGCTTGACTGTCGCCACGGTGCCGGGACTCGCCCCGGCGGGCGACTCACTTTCTTTGCTTCGCCAAAGAAAGTAAGCAAAGAAAGGCGACCCTGCTTCCGCCGCCCTCCCTTCGGTCGGGTGCACTGCGATGCTCGCGACTTGGGCCCCGCGCCAAACTCGCTGCGCTACGCTCCGCTCAGACAGACGGCGCGAAGTCAGTTCACGAGGTTCGCTGCGCTCACGGTCCCAAGCCGCTGTGCTTCTCGGCGGCTGCACAAGGGGCCCGAAGACTAGTCGGCTCGCTACGCATCGCCTCCCGCGGCGATGCGTAGCGAGCCGTATCGATTTCCCCTTCTGCACCGCCGAGAAGCGCAGGAGTCCGGGGCGCGAGCGCAGCGAGCATCCACAACCAGCTTCGCGCCGTCTGTCTGAGCGGAGCGTAGCGCAGCGAGTTTGGCGCGGCCCCGGGCTTCGAGCATCGCAGGGGATCCGTAGCGAAGCGGAGGACGGCGCAGCAGGGGCGGTTTCTTTGCTTACTTTCTTGGGCGCCCAAGAAAGTGAGTCGCCCGCCGGGGCGAGACCCGGCACCGCCCCACAAGACCAGCCTCACCCCCAGGCAAGCAAAACAACAACAGCCGCCACGACAGCCGGCACCGCCTGCACAAACAAGATCTTGCGACCAACCGTCGCCGCCCCATAAACACCCGCGACGACCACGCAGGCCAAGAAGAACAACACCGTCGCCACATCCCCCCGCGCCAACCCGAACACAAGCCCCGCCGCCAGGAACCCGTTGTACAGCCCCTGATTCGCCGCCAGCGTCTTGCTCGCCTCCGCGAACACCGGATCCAGCCGGAAGGTCTTCAAGCCCATCGGCTTCGTCCACAGGAACATCTCCAGCACCAGGAAGTACAGGTGCAGCGCGGCGACCAGTGCCACCAGGATCGTTGCCAGCATTGCCATTCAGTCCTCACCCTTTCGAATAACCATTTAAATTGTGTGCAATTGAATTGCACTCTACATTATCGACATGCAACGCAGCAAGACATCTCCGCCAAACGCCGCAGCCGCGACCTCGCCGAACGAGGAATGGCTGCGTCTGGATGTCCAGTTATGTTTCGCCTTGTACTCCAGTTCGCTGGCGATGACCAAGTTCTACAAACCGCTGCTGGACCCGCTGGGCCTGACCTATCCGCAATACCTGGCGATGCTGGTGCTGTGGGAGCAGGACGGCATCAGCGTCTCGGCGCTGGGACAGAAGCTGTCGCTGGACTCCGGCACGCTGACGCCGCTCTTGAAGCGGCTCGAAGCCGCCGAGCTGATCACCCGCGAACGTGCCGCCGATGACGAGCGGCGCGTCCACATCCATCTGAGCAAGACTGGCCGCGCGCTGAAGAAGAAGGCGGCCGGCATCCCGGAACAGGTCGCCTGCGCCAGCGCCTGCTCCATCGAAGAACTGAGTTCCCTGACCCGGCGCCTGCACGAGCTGCGCACGCAAATCCAGGCCGCCTCCTTGCCCCTGTCCCCTACCGTTTGACCCTCACTCACTGAAAGGTACTCACCATGGCACTCGACAAAGTTCTCTACACCGCCCATGCCACGTCCACCGGCGGCCGCGACGGCTCCTCGCAATCGAGCGACGGCAACCTCAAGGTCAAGCTGACCGTGCCCAAGGAAATGGGCGGCCCCGGCGGCGAAGGTACGAACCCCGAGCAGCTGTTTGCCGCCGGCTACTCGGCCTGCTTCCTGGGCGCGATGAAGTTCGTCGCCGGCCAGAAGAAGGTCGCCCTGCCGGCCGACACCTCGATCACTGCCGACATCGGCATCGGCCCGATCCCGGCCGGCTTCGGCATCCAGGCGACGCTGAACATCACGATCCCGGGCATGGAGCGCAGCGCCGCTGAAGCGCTGGTCGAGGCCGCGCACCAGGTGTGCCCGTACTCGAACGCCACCCGCGGCAACATCGACGTGACGCTGAACGTCCTCTAAGACCTAGCGAGAAGCTCGAGGATCAGCTCGATCCTCGACTTCACCGGGCTCAGCGCTCCCGCGCTGGGCAGATCGCCGGCCGCCATCACCGGCCCGGCATCGCAGCGCGTGCTGCGCAGCACCTTCACACCGCCAGCCTGGGCGCCTTCCAGCGAACGCTCCAGCGCCGCTGACAGCGTGCCGTTGCCGGTGCCGGCGACGACGATGCCGTCGACGCCCTGCGCCAGTAGCGCGTCGACGATCGCTCCATCCGCGCCGACGTGGTTCATCACGATCTGCACACGCGGCCACTGCGCCGCTGGGCGCGAGATGCGTGCCATGCCCAGCGCCTGTGCAGCAGGAGCCGACCGGCCGAACCAGCGCACGATCCCCTCCTCCACCACGCCCAGTTGCGCGCCTTCCGCCGACGCGAACGCGTTGACCTTGTAGCTGTGCACCTTGCGCACCTGCTCCGCCGAATGGATCTGGCCAGCGAAGGCAACCACGACGCCCGCCACCTCGCGGTCCGCCGCGACCGTCACCGCATCGAGCAGGTTCTGCGACCCGTCCTTCAGCAGCGCCGTGGCCGGCCGCATCGCGGCGGTGATCACCACCGGCTTCGTCGGTGCCAGCACGCGCTGCAGGAACCAGGCGGTTTCCTCCAAGGTGTCGGTGCCGTGCGTGATGACAAGACCTGACACCTCCGGCCGCGCCAGGTGCCGCGCTGCCGCCTCGGCGATCCGCTGCCAGGTGGCGAAGTCCATGTCCTTGCTGTCGAGCTGGGCGACCTGCTCGTGCTCCAGGCGGCGCGAGGCCAGTTGCGGCACAGCAGCGATCAGTTGATCGACGCCGATCTGAGCTGCGGTGTAGCCGACGTTGTCGGCTGCGTCCGTGGCAGTCCCGGCGATGGTTCCGCCCGTTCCGAGGATAACGATGAGGTCACGCGTCATGTCTTGCTTGTTTTTCTTCAAAACTGGATGAAAATACAGCCACTGGATAGATACTCAGATATCCAGCGGCCAACCCAGGAGCACCATGGAAGACAGCAGCCCCAAACTGACGGCCCGCCAGCAGCAGATTCTCGATCTGGTGCGCGACGCCATCGAGCAGACCGGCGCCCCGCCCACCCGCGCCGAGATCGCCGCCGAGCTCGGCTTCCGTTCCGCCAACGCAGCCGAGGAACACCTCCAGGCGCTCGCCCGCAAGGGCGTGATCGAGCTGGTCGGCGGCACGTCCCGCGGCATCCGGCTGAAGTCTGACACATTGCGCGCGCTGAACGAGGCCCGAGGCCGGGCGCGCGAATCGGTCCAGCAGTTCATGCTGCCGCTGGCGAGCCTAGCCCAGCTGACCCTGCCGCTGGTCGGCCGCGTGGCCGCCGGCCAGCCCATCCTGGCGCAGGAGCACATCGAGCAGAGCTACACGGTCGAGGCCAGCATGTTCGCCAAGAAGCCCGACTTCCTGCTGAAGGTCAAAGGCATGAGCATGAAGGACATCGGCATCATGGACGGTGACCTGCTCGCCGTCGCCAAGGCCTCCGAAGCCCGCAACGGGCAGGTCGTCGTCGCGCGCATCGGCGACGAGGTCACGGTGAAGCGCTTCAAGCGCGGCCGCTCGGGCATCGAACTGCTGCCGGAGAACGAAGACTTCGAGCCCATCCTCGTTGCCGAGGGCGATGAAAGCTTCGCGGTCGAGGGCCTCGCCGTGGGCCTGATCCGCAATCAGATGTTCTCTTGAGCGTGAAGAAGGCGGCCCACGCGGACGACTGCCAGGTGCTGGAGCAGATCCCCAACATCGGCCCCGCGATGGCCGGGGATCTGCGGGTCATGGGCATCGTGCGGCCGGCCGACCTGCGGGGCCGCGACGCGCTGGCGCTCTACAGGCAGCTCTGCAAGCTCAGCGGCCAGCGGCAGGACCCCTGCGTGCTCGACACCTTCATGGCCGCCATCGATTTCATGCAAGGTGCGGCGGCCACGCCGTGGTGGCACTACACGGCGCAGCGCAAGGCCGCCTACGGGCAGATCGACGACTGATCTGCGCCGAGGGCATCAACGCCCGGCCGACAGGCTCCTGAAGATCGCCAGGCCCTGCTCCACCAGATCGTTGTGAGGCACCTGGCCGTCCGGCGTCAGGTGGTCCACCGCATGGGGCAGCACCTGCGACAGCATCTGCGTCGCGACGTCGGGCGAGAGGCTCAGCTTCTGCGCGATGGCCGCGACCTGATCCGAGCCGAGCAGGCTCTGCAATTGGTCGGCCGAGATCGGCAGGTTCTGGCCGGTGCCGATCCACGAGGCGACGACGTTGCCCAGGCCCGCCTGCTGCGCCATGGCCACAAGGCCACCCAGGCCACCGCCCTGGCCTCCCTGCCCGCCCAGCAGGCCCGTGAGCACATCCATCATCCCCGGATGGGCTGCCGCCGCGGCCGGGTCGCGGCCTGCGCCGCTCTGGCCGCTACCCGGGTTGGCCAGCGCGCTCAGCGCCTCGTTCGCGAGTTGATCCAGAAGTCCCATGTTGTCGATGCTCCAGGTGAAAGCCTTGCGGCGAGGGGCGGAGTATTGGCCGGATCGAGCAGGAAGCCGAATCCCTTGTATCGAGGTCTTGCGGACGCGGCACGATAAATGCCCCGGCCTTAAGTTTTCTTTACCTCGGCCATCAATATCGTCCAAGCTGCGATGATCCAATTGGCGGCGATTTTGCAGCGCCGCTCTTCACGCCCTGCGACAAGGAAAACTCGAAGACCATCATGTCCAGCCTCCCGCCTTCGCCCGAATCCACAGCCAGCACGACGCCAGCCACCGCCTCCCCAACGCTCCATCCGCGCCGTCGCCGTCAACAGGGCAAGGTCTGGCCGTGGCTTCTCGTCGCGGCGGTGATCGCCGGCGGCGTGGGGGTCTGGTGGAAGACACGCCCCGCCAGCGACGCGAACGGCGGCCCCGGTGCCGGGGCAAGCGCGCCGGGTGGCGGCAACGGCGGCGGACGCCGATTCGCCGGCGGCGGCCCTGGCGGCGCGAACCGCACGCAGCCGGTCTCGGTCGACCAGGTGCGCGAGCAGAACATCCGCGTCAGCGCCAGCGCGATCGGCACGATCACCGCGTCCAACACCGCGATCGTGCATGCGCAGGTCAGCGGCGTGCTGCAATCGATCCAGTTCAAGGAAGGCCAGCAGGTCAAGGCCGGCCAGCAGCTCGCGCAGATCGACCCGCGCGCCTTCCAGGCGGCGCTGGGCCAGGCCGAAGGTGCACTGGTGCGCGACAAGGCGAGCCTGGAGAACGCCCGCCTCGACCTCGCCCGCTACCGTGATCTCGCCGCCAAGGACGCGATCCCGAAGCAGCAGCTCGACACGCAGGAGGCGCTGCTGCGCCAGCTCGAAGGCACGATCAAGCTCGATCAGGCCGCCGTCGACAGCGCACGGCTGCAGCTCTCCTATGCCCGCGTCACCGCGCCGATCAGCGGCCGTGTCGGCCTGAAGCAGGCCGACCTCGGCAACGTCGTCTCGCCCAGCGACGCCAACGGCATCGTCACGATCACGCAGAACCACCCGATCGCGATGGTCTTCGCCGTGCCCTCGACCCTGCTGCCGCAGATCACAAAGAAGCTGCGTGCGAACGAGCCGCTGGCCGTCGAGGCCTGGGACCGCACCGGCGCGACACGCCTCGCCACCGGCCGCGTCGCGACCTTGGACAACAGCATCGACACGACCACCGACACCGTCAAGCTGAAGGCCACCTTCGCCAACGAGGACGACGCACTGTTCCCCAACCAGTCGGTCGGCGCCAAGCTGCAGCTCGACGTGCTAGCCAACCATCTCGCCGTGCCCACCGCCGCCGTCCAGCGCGGCTCTCAGGGCTTCTACGTCTACGTTGTCAACGCCGACAACTCGGTGGCCACGCGCGTCGTCAAGCCGGGCCCGGTCGATGGTGACTGGATGGCCGTCGACGGCAAGGTGGAGGCCGGCGAGAAGGTCGTGATCGACGGCGTCGACCGGCTGCGCGAGGGCGCGAAGGTCGAGATCATCGCCTCCGATCCGCAGAAGCGCGCCGGCGCCGCAACGCCCGGCGGCCGCCGCAACCGTGGCGCTGGCGCGGCAGGTGCTGCCAGTGGTGCGGCATCGGGCGCCGCATCCGGTGCCCACCATACAGCCTCCGAGGCTGCCTCCGCCGACGCCCAGGAGCGCCCGCGCTGGCTCGACCGCCTGCCGCCCGACGTGCAGGAGAAGGTCATGAAGATGAGCCCCGAGGAACGCGAGGCCTGGATCGCGAAGCGCCGCGCCGAGCGCGCGGCCAGCGGCAACGGCAACTGACGCGGACTCCTCCCGATGGCGCTGAACCCTTCCCGCCCGTTCATCGAACGACCGGTCGCCACCTCGCTGCTGATGCTGGCGATCCTGCTGGCGGGCCTGCTGGCCTACCGGCTGCTGCCGCTCTCGGCCCTGCCCGAGGTCGACTATCCGACCATCCAGGTCACCGCGCTCTACCCGGGCGCCAGCCCGGACGTGATCTCCACCACCGTCACCGCGCCGCTGGAGCGCCAGTTCGGCCAGATGCCGGGCCTGTCGCAGATGACCAGCAGCAGCTCGGGCGGCGCCTCGGTGATCACCTTGCGCTTCTCGCTGGGCCTGTCGCTGGACGTGGCCGAGCAGGAGGTGCAGGCCGCGATCAACGCCGGCTCCAACCTGCTGCCCTCCGACCTGCCGATGCCGCCGGTCTACAGCAAGGTCAACCCGGCCGACGCGCCGGTGCTGACGGTGGCCGTCACCTCGCCCTCGCTGCCGGTCATCAAAATCCATGACCTGGTGGAGAACCGCCTGGCGCCCAAGCTCTCGCAGGTCGACGGCGTGGGCCTCGTCAGCATCGCCGGCGGGCGCCGCCCTGCCGTGCGCATCCAGGCGAACCCCACCGTGCTGGCCTCGCTGGGCATGTCGCTGGACGACGTGCGCACGGCCATCGCCGCCGCCAACGTCAACCAGGCCAAGGGCAGCTTCGACGGCTCGCAGCGCGCGTCCACCATCGACGCGAACGACCAGCTGAAGTCGGCCGCCGAATACCAGAATCTCGTCATCGCCTGGAAGAACGGCAACCCGCTGCGCCTGCAGGACGTGGCCACCATCGTCGACGACGCCGAGAACCTGCGCCTGGCCGCCTGGTCCGACCGCACGCCCGGTGTGATCCTGAACGTGCAGCGCCAACCCGGCGCCAACGTGATCGAGACGGTGGACCGCGTCAAGGCGCTGCTGCCCAAGCTGCAGGCCACGCTGCCCGCCTCGATCGACGTGCAGGTGATCGCCGACCGCACGACGACGATCCGCGCCTCGGTCGATGACACGCAGCTCGAGCTGCTGCTGGCGATCGCGCTCGTGGTGGCCGTCATCTTCGTGTTCCTGCACAGCGGCAGCGCCACGCTGATCCCCAGCGTGGCCGTGCCGCTTTCGCTGGTCGGCACCTTCGGCGTGATGTATCTGGCCGGCTTCTCGATCAACAACCTCACCTTGATGGCGCTGACGATCTCGACCGGCTTCGTCGTCGACGACGCGATCGTGATGATCGAGAACATCGCCCGCTTCATCGAGGAGGGCGACCCGCCGATGGAAGCGGCGCTGAAGGGCAGCAAGCAGATCGGCTTCACGATCATCTCGCTGACGGTGAGCCTGATCGCCGTGCTGATCCCGCTGCTGTTCATGGGCGACGTGGTCGGCCGGCTGTTCCACGAGTTCGCGATCACGCTGGCCGTGTCCATCCTGATCTCGGCCGTCGTCTCGCTGACCCTGACGCCGATGATGAGTGCCCGCCTGCTCAAGGCCGAGAAGGACCACAAGCGCACCAAGCTCGGCGACTGGAGCATCCGCGCCTTCGACAAGCTGATCGAGCGCTACGGCCGCGCGCTGGACTGGGTGCTGGACCATTCGTTCCTGACGATGGTCGTGTTCCTGGGCACATTGGCGCTGACGGCCGTGCTCTACATCGCCGTGCCCAAGGGCTTCTTCCCGGTGCAGGACACCGGCCTCGTGCAGGTGATCACCGAGGCGACGCAGGACACCTCTTTCGAGGCGATGAGCGAGCGCCAGCAGAAGCTGGCCGACGCGATCCTGCAGGACCCGGACGTCGACCACCTCACCTCCTTCATCGGCGTGGACGGCGCCAACGCGACGCTCAACACCGGCCGCATGCAGCTGACGCTGAAGCCCTTCTCGCAGCGCAGCGCCTCGGCCAGCGAAATCATCCAGCACCTGAACGAGCGCACGGCCAACATCCCCGGCATCGCCGCCTACATGCAGCCGGTGCAGGACTTGACGATCGAGGACCGTGTCTCGAAGACGCAGTACCAGTTCCTGCTCAGCTCGCCCGATGCCAACGACCTGGCCACCGCGACCAATGCGCTGATGGCCCGGCTGAAGACCCTGCCCCAGCTCGCCGACGTCGCCAGCGACCTGCAGAACCAGGGCCTGCAGGCCTTCCTGAAGATCGACCGCGAGGCCGCCGGCCGGCTGGGCGTGACGATCGCCGCGATCGACACCGCCCTCTACAACGCCTACGGCCAGCGCCTGATCTCCACGATCTACACGCAGAGCAGCCAGTACCGCGTCGTGCTGGAGGCCGCGCCCGAGTTCCGCCGTGGCCCGCGTGCGCTGGAAGACCTGTACGTGCCCGGCAGCAGCGTCGTCAACGGCGTCACGACGACCGTCCAGGTGCCGATCTCGGCCGTGGCGCAGCTGGTGGAGCAGCCGGCGCCGCTGGCGATCAACCACGTGGCCCAGTTCCCGGCCGCGACGATCTCGTTCAACCTCGGCAAGGGCCACGCGCTCGGCGACGCGGTCGACGCGATCCGCGCCGAAGAAGCCAAGCTGGACCTGCCGCTGTCGGTGGAGACCAGCTTCCAGGGCGCGGCCGAGGCCTTCCGCAACTCGCTGTCCAGCACCCTGCTGCTGATCCTGGCGGCCGTGGTCACGATGTACATCGTGCTGGGCGTGCTCTACGAGAGCTACATCCACCCGGTGACGATCCTCTCGACCCTGCCCTCGGCCGGCGTCGGCGCGCTGCTGGCGCTGATCGTGGCGGGGCAGGAGCTGGGCATCGTCGGCATCATCGGCATCGTGCTCCTGATCGGCATCGTCAAGAAGAACGCGATCATGATGATCGACTTCGCGCTCGATGCCGAACGCGACGAACACAAGCCGCCGCGCGAGGCCATCCACCAGGCCGCGCTCCTGCGCTTCCGCCCGATCCTGATGACGACGATGGCCGCGCTGCTGGGCGCCCTGCCGCTGATGCTGGGCACCGGCGCGGGCCATGAGATGCGCCACCCGCTGGGCGTCACGATGGTCGGCGGGCTGATCGTCAGCCAGATGCTGACCCTGTTCACGACGCCGGTGATCTACCTCGGCTTCGCGAACTGGGCGAACAAGCTGCGCGAGCGGCGTGAGCGCAAGGCGGCCGCACGGGAGGCGGCGGCCACGTGAACATCTCCGCACCTTTCATCGCCCGGCCGGTCGCGACGACGCTGATCACGCTGGGCGTCGCGCTGGCCGGCGTGCTGGGTTTCCAGCTGCTGCCGATCGCGCCGCTGCCGCAGGTGGATTTCCCGACCATCTCGGTCTCGGCCTCGTTGCCGGGCGCCGCGCCGGAAACGATGGCCGCCACAGTCGCCACGCCGCTGGAGCGCGCGCTCGGCTCCATCGCCGGCGTCAACGAGATCACCTCGCGCTCGGCGCTGGGCTCCAGCAACATCACGCTGCAGTTCGACCTGAGCCGCGACATCGACGGCGCCGCCCGCGACGTGCAGGCTGCGATCAACGCCGCCCGCACCCTGCTGCCCACGGGCATGCCCAGCAACCCGACCTACCGCAAGGTGAACCCGGCCGACGCGCCGATCATGATCCTGGCGCTGACGTCCGACACGCTGACCCGCGGCCAGATGTACGACGCCGCGTCCACCGTGCTGGCGCAGCGGCTGGCGCAGGTGGCCGGCATCGGCCAGGTCACCGTCGGCGGCGGCGCGCTGCCCGCCGTGCGCGTGGAGATGAATCCGGACAAGCTGGCCGCCAAGGGCATTCCGCTGGACACGGTGCGTACCGCGATCACCAACACCAATGCCAACCGACCCAAGGGCGTGCTGGAGGAAGGCGCGCGCTACTGGCAGGTCGGCGCCAACGACCAGGCGCGCACCGCGGCCGAGTACGCGCCCGTCGTGCTCAGCTACGTCAACGGCGCCGCCGTGCGCCTGCGCGACGTGGCCGACGTCGTCGATTCCGTGCAGGACACGCGCAACTACGGCGCCACCAACGGCAAGGCGGCGATCCTGATGTTCCTGCAGAAGGAGCCGGGCGCAAACATCATCGAGACGGTCGAGCGCGTGCGCGAGATCCTGCCGCGCCTGCAGGCGCAGATCCCGCCGGCCATTGCGATGCAGGTGGTCAGCGACCGCACGCCGACGATCCGAGCCTCGCTGCGCGAGGTCGAGCGCGCGATGGCGATCTCGGTGGGCCTGGTGATCCTCGTCGTGCTGCTGTTCCTGCGCTCCTGGCGTGCGACCCTGCTGCCGGCGGTGGCCGTGCCGGTGAGCCTGGCCGGCACCTTCGGCGTGATGTACCTGTGCGGCTACTCGCTGGACAACCTCTCGGCGATGGCGCTGACGGTGGCGACCGGCTTCGTCGTCGACGATGCGATCGTCGTGCTGGAGAACATCACCCGCTACATGGAGCAGGGCATGAAGCCGGTCGACGCCGCGCTGAAAGGCGCCCGCGAGATCGGCTTCACGGTCGTCTCGATCAGCCTCTCGCTGATAGCGGTGTTCATCCCGATCCTGATGATGGGCGGCGTCGTCGGCCGGCTGTTCCGCGAGTTCGCCGTCGTGCTGTCGGCGGCAATCCTGGTCTCGATGGTCGTCTCGCTGACGACCACGCCGATGATGGCCGCCACCTTGCTGAAGCAGCATGCGCCGCGGCGGACGAAGTCGAAGTGGGTGCGCTGGTTCGATGCGCTGCCCAAGCTGATCCTGCGCGGCTACCGCAAGTCGCTCATCTGGACCCTGCGGCACCAGCCGGTGGCGCTGGTGATCCTGGTCGGCGTGGTGGTGCTGAACGTGCATCTGTACTCGGTGATCCCCAAGACCTTCTTCCCGCAGCAGGACACCGGCGTCATCGTCGGCGGCGCGCAGGCCGACCAGGGCAGCTCCTTCCAGATGATGCGCGCCCGGGTCGACCGCTTCATGTCCATCATCAAGGCCGACCCGGCGGTGGACAACGTCAACGGCTTCACGGGTGGCGGCCGCAGCAATTCGGCCAACTTCTACGTGACCTTGAAGCCGCTGGAGGAGCGCAAGGTGTCCGCCACCGCCGTCGTCAACCGGCTGCGCGACAAGCTCGCCCACGAGGCCGGCGCCAACCTGTTCCTGGTGCCGGTGCAGGACATCCGCATCGGCGGCCGCCAGGCCAACGCGCAGTATCAGTTCACGCTGCAGGCCGACGACCTGAACGACCTGCGCACCTGGGAGCCGCGCGTGCGCAACGCGCTGTCCAACCTGAACGAGCTGACCGACGTCAACACCGACCAGGAAGACAAGGGCGTGCAGACCACGCTGGTGATCGACCGCGACGCCGCAGCACGCCTGGGCGTCAGCATCAGCACGATCGACACGACCTTGAACAACGCCTACGGCCAGCGCCAGGTCGGCGTGATCTACAACCCGCTGAACCAGTACAGAGTCGTGATGGAGCTGGCGCCGCAGTACCTCACCGGCCCCGAGTCGCTGAAGGGCCTGTACGTGCTGGGCCCGAACGGCACGCAGGTGCCGCTGGCCTCGTTCGCGCGGGTGGAGACGACCAACACGGCGCTGTCGGTGAACCACCAGGGCGGCGCGCCGGCTTCGACGATCAGCTTCAACCTGCCGGAAGGCGTCTCGCTGTCGCAGGCCACCGACGCGATCAACAACGCGATGGCCGAGCTGGGCGTGCCGGTCTCGGTGCGCGGCGTGTTCGCGGGCACGGCCAATGCGTTCCAGCAGTCGCTGTCCTCGCAGCCGATCCTGATCCTGGCGGCCATCGTCACGATCTACCTGGTGCTGGGCATGCTGTACGAGAGCCTCGTGCATCCGGTGACGATCCTCTCCACCCTGCCCTCCGCCGGCGTCGGCGCGCTGCTGGCGCTGATGCTGTTCAACACCGAGTTCTCGATCATTGCGCTGATCGGCGTGATCCTGCTGATCGGCATCGTCAAGAAGAACGCGATCATGATGATCGACTTCGCCATCTCGCGGGAGCGCCACGGCACCAGCCCCGGCGCGGCGATCTACCGTGCGGCCAATCTGCGGGTGCGGCCGATCCTGATGACCACGGTGGCCGCGATCTTCGGCGCGGTGCCGCTGGCCCTCGGCAGCGGCGACGGCGCCGAGCTGCGCCAGCCGCTGGGCATCGCGATCGTCGGCGGCCTGATCCTGTCGCAGCTCCTGACGCTGTACACGACGCCGGTCGTCTTCGTGGTGATGGACCGCCTGCGCCTGGAGCGCCGCCGCAAGAACAAGGCCGCCAAAGCCGCGCGCCAAGCCGCCCGCTCGCCCGCCCTACCCGCCGCCTCGACATGATGATGAACAAGAAGCTAACCATTATTTTCAGCGCGGTCCTGCTGAGCGCCTGCGCGGTCACGAAGGTCGAGCCGCCGGCGCCGGTGGCCGCCCCGGCCTCGTTCAAGGAGACGGGCATCTGGCGCCAGGGAGCTGCCTCGACGGCGACGCAAGCCGCGCCCGATGCCTGGTGGACGCTGTTCAAGGACCCGGTGCTCAACGAGCTGCAGGACAAGCTCGTCATCGGCAACGAGAACCTGAAGTCCGCCGTCGCCCAGGTGCGCGCCGCGCGTGCCGCCGTGGAGGCCAGCCGCGAGGCGCTGTTCCCGACCCTGTCCGTCAGCGGTGCCGGCACACGCAGCGCCAGCCCCTCGGGCACGACCAACGGCAACGTCGTCAGCAGCTCGGGCCGGCCGCAGAACAGCTACAGCCTCAGCGCCAATGCCAGCTGGGAGCTGGACCTGTGGGGCCGTTTGTCGCTCGCCACGACCGGCGCCCGCGCCTCGCTGCAGGCCAGCGTCGACGACCTTGCCGCCGCCCGCCTCTCGGCCCAGGCCCTGCTCGCGCAGACCTATTTCTCGATGCGTGCCGCCGAGGCCCAGGCTGCCCTCTACGCCCGTACCGTTAGCGCCTACCAGCGCTCGCTGGATCTGACGCAGGTGCGCTACCAGGGCGGCGTCGCTGCGCTCAGCGACGTGCTGCAGGCGCAGACCACCTTGAAGCAGGCGCAGGCGCAGGAACTCGAGGCGGCGTCCACCCGCGCGCAGATGGAGCATGCAATCGCCGTGCTGCTGGGCATTCCGCCCTCCGAGCTGACCTTGGCGAGCACCGAGGCGCTGCCGGTCGTGCCGGCCGTGCCCGAGCTGCTGCCCGCCACCTTGCTGCAGCGCCGGCCCGACATCGCCGCCGCCCAGCAGCGCGTGGCCGCCGCCTACGCGCAGATCGGCATCGCGGACGCGGCCTGGTTCCCCGACCTGACCTTGTCGGCCAGTGCCGGCTACCGCAGCTCCAGGCTGTCGAACCTGGTCAGCGCGCCGAACCTGTTCTGGTCGCTCGGCCCGGCGCTGACCGAGGCCATCTTCGATGGCGGCCAGCGCAAGCTCGCCAGCGCCCAGGCCCGTGCCAGCGCCGACCAGGCCACCGCCACCTACCGGCAGGCGGTGCTCACCGCGCTGCAGGAGGTCGAGGACAACCTGAGCGTCACCGATCAGACCCAACGCGCGGCGCAGCTGCAGCAGGAGGCGCTGCAGGCCGCGCAGCGCAATCTGGAGATCGTCACCGACCAATACAAGGCCGGCACCGTCAGCTACCTGAACGTGACCACCGCGCAGGCGGCCGTGCTGAGCAGCGAGACCAGCCTCCTGAGCCTGCGCAACCAGCAGCTTGCGGCGGTGAACACCCTGCTGAAGAACATCGCGGGGCGTTGGGAGAAGGCGTGATGCACCAAGGCGTGATCGTCGCCTGCCTGTGTGCCGCCTGGTGCCGGCTCTGCGACGACTACGCGCCGGTGCTGCGCGCCGTGGGCGCGGAGTTCGAGGGCCTGCGCGTCGAGTGGATCGACATCGAGGACGAGGCCGACCTGGTCGGCGATGTTGACGTCGAGACCTTCCCGACGATCGTCGTCATCGCCACCGACGGTGCCGTACGCTTCGCCGGCCCGCTGACGCCGCAAGCGCAGACGCTGCGCCGCGTGATCCAGGTCGCGCTGGACGGCACGACCATCGCGCCGGTGCCGGCCGAGGTGACGGCCTTCGCGGCGCGCCTGATGCGCGGCGCGTAAAGCGCTGTCAGGACAGGACGGCCCCGTCCTGCGGATCGTCCATCGGTTCTTCCGGCGCCTCATCCACCATCCGGTCGAACTCCGCCGCCTGTGCGGCCTGCGTCGTGCGGCCGTTGCGCGAAGGCAGGTCCAGCGGATGCACCACGCGCCGTTGCAGCCGCTGCAGGCGCTCGGAATGTTCCATGTCGCTGACGACGCGGTCGGGGTCGAGCAGCATGGCAAAGGGATCGATGCGCGGGCTCGCTTGAGGGGTCTTGCCGTTCATTGCGTCACTCCCATTCGTTGCGGAACGTGAACGCAATGTACGCGCCCAGCCCCGGCCGCCCAGTCGGTGTGCGGCCATTGCCCATGTCGGACAGATTCCTACTTGCATGCCATCCGGCCGCCGCGCTCTAATCGCCGGTTACGCCCACCTAACGCCGAGATTCCCATGACAGAGAAGATTGCCCTCGTGACCGGTGCCTCGCGTGGGCTCGGTGCTGAAATCGCCCGCGGCCTCGCCGCCGATGGTTGGGCCGTGGCCGTCAACTACCACGCCGACACCGCCGGTGCCGAGGCCGTGGTCGCCTCGATCCACGCTGCAGGCGGACGCGCGGTGGCGGCGCGCTTCGACGTCACCGACGAAGCCTCGGTGCGCGACGGCCTGGCAACGATCGCGGCCCAGCTGGGTCCGGTCGACCTGATCGTCAACAACGCCACCGGCCCGCAGCCGATGATGCCGATCATGGAGCAGTCCTGGGAGCATCACCTCGACCAGCTGCGCTTCTTCGTCAAGGCGCCGTTGCTGCTGCTCCATGCCGTGTTGCCGGACTGGCGCGCCCGCAAGGTCGGCCGCGTGATCCACATCGGCAGCGAGGTGATCGACATCGGCAACTCGAACTTCGCCCACTACGTGTCGGCCAAGGGCGCGATGCTGGGGCTGACGCGTTCCTGGGCCAGCGAGCTGGGCCCTGAAGGCATCTGCGTGAACCTGGTGGCGCCAGGCTGGATCCCGGTCGAGCGCCATGCCGGCACGCCGGAACAGGAGTACGCCACCTACCGCTCGCTGACGCCGCTGCGCCGCCAGGGTTCGCCGGCGGACGTCGCCGGGATGGTGCGCTTCCTCGCCTCGCCGGCGGCGGACTTCATCACCGGCCAGACCTTCTCAGTCAATGGCGGCCGGACGCTGGCCTGACGATCAGCGGGGCGTGGCCGCCAGCAACTGTTTGACCGTGAGGTCGCGGCCGGCCTTCTTCGCGAAGTCCACGGCCGTCAGGTCCTGCTCGTTCTTCAGCGAGACATCGGCACCGGCCTTCAGCAGGATCGCCACGTTCTCCGAGGCGCCATAGCGCGAGGCCATCATCAGCGGCGTCGTGCCGTTGGGCGAGCGGGCGTTGACGTCCGCACCCTGCGTCAGCAGCCAGGCGGCAACGCCGCCGTCCGGGCCGGTGCAGGCGTAGTGCAGCGGCGTCCAGCCGGGCTGGTTGATCTTGGCGCCACGGGCGACGAGCTTCTTCGCCCAATCGAGGCGGCCCTTGATGGCGGCCAGCATCAGCGGCGTCTCGCCCTTGTCGTTGGCACTGACGACGTCCACCCGCGGATCGGCCAGCAGCGCATCGAAGGCCTGCTCCGAACCCTCGCGCAGCGCCACGCCCAGCGGCTTGCGCCCGCGCTGGTCGGTGCCATTGGCATCCACGCCCTTGACCAGCAGGGCCAGCACCTCGCGGCCGTTGTCCAGCTCGACGGCAGTCGTCAGGTCGTCGATCGGCGCGGCGCTGGCCGTGAGCGTTGCGCCGAGCAGCAACAGGGGCAGGAGGTACTTCTTCGTCATGGCAGGTTGAACAGCGTCTTGCAGTTGGCGGTGGTGCGTGCGGCCAGTTCGTCGACCGGCACGCCTTTCAGTTCGGCCAGGGCCTTGGCCACGTGCGGCACGTAGGCGGGCGAGTTGGTCTTGCCGCGGTAGGGGATGGGCGCGAGGTAGGGGCTGTCGGTCTCGATCAGCAGACGGTCCATCGGCAGTTGCTGCGCCACGTCGCGCAGCGCCTGGGCATTCTTGAAGGTCAGGATGCCGGAGAAGGACACGTAGAAGCCCAGTTCGATCGCCGCGTGCGCGACCTCGGCGCTCTCGGTGAAGCAATGGAACACGCCGTGCGAACCGCCCTCCTCGCGCAGCACACGCAGCGTGTCGTCGGCGCTGCTGCGCGTGTGGATCACGAGGGGCTTGCCAGTCTGCTTCGAGGCGCGGATGTGCGTGCGGAAACGCTCGCGCTGCCACTCCATCTCCTCGATCGTGCGGCCGTTGAGCCGGTAGTAGTCGAGGCCAGTCTCGCCGATGGCGACGACCTTGGCATCCTGCGCTGCCCGCACCAGTTCGTCGACGCTGGGCTCATGGACGCCGTCCTCGCTGTCCGGGTGGACGCCGACGGTGGCCCAGAGGTTCGCGTGTGCGGCGGCGATGCCTTGTACCGTCGGGAACTCCTCCATCGTCGTGCAGACGCAGATGGCCTGGTCGACCTGCGCCGCTTGCATCTCGTCGAGGATCTTGGGCAGTTGCGCCTGCAGTTCCGGGAAGCTGAGGTGGCAGTGGGAATCGATAAACATCAGATGGTTTGCGTGGGCTTCGAAGACGAAATGCTCGTGCCCAGGATTTCTTCGATTTTCAGCTTGATCAGGCGCGTCTTCTCGTCGGACGGAAAGCGCACGCCCACGCCCTGGGTGCGGCCGCCGGAGGCATTGGCCGGTGTCAGCCAGGCGACCTTGCCGGCCACCGGGTAGCGCTGGTTGTCTTCGGGCAGCGAGATCAGCAGGTAGACGTCGTCGCCGAGGCGGTAGTCGCGCGGCGTCGGCACGAAGAGCCCCCCATCGGTGAAGCTCGGGATGTAGGCGGCGTAGAGCGCGCCCTTCTCGCGGAACACCAGCTGGATCACGCCGGCCCGCGAGGCCGCGGCACCGGCCGGCGGCGCGCCCACGCCACCCATTGCCGCACCGGGCGACTGGGGGCCGAAGGTCGACATCGCGCCGAAGGTCGGCGGGCTCTTGCTGGAGGGCGTATCGCTCATCGTTCGAGTGTACGGCGGGGCGTAGCGGGCATCGCTTCGCGCATGGCCTGCTGGCCTTGCGAGACGAGCGATTCCATCAGCAGGCCCTGGTTCAGCGGATGTTCGGCATGGCGTGCTGCGCGGCGGAGCGTGGCTTCCCATTCATGCAGCGGCGCGGCACGCTCGATCGTCTTGGGCAGCGCATCGGCGGGGAAGAAGGAACCGGGCGCGCCATGCGCGCGGCGCAGCAGGTCGTGGCACAGGCGCTGCAACGCATCGATCGCGCGAGGCTGCGAGAGATCGGCCAGCGCCGTCGCATCGCCCTGGGCCACGCGGCGCGGCAACTGCGTCCAGGCCGCGGCGCGCAGGCCGGCCTCGAACCAGTCGCGCGCCTCCTGCGGGCGGCCGCCGGCGGCATCGAGCAGCACCTCGGGCGACTCGACACCCTGGGCCGCCAGCCACTGCAATGCCGGCTCGCGTGCGGGCAGCGCCAGCGGCACCGGTTGGCAGCGGCTGCGGATCGTTGGCAGTAGCGCCTCGGGCGAAGTGCTGGCGAGCGCGAAGCGCAGTTGCCCGGCCGGCTCTTCCAACGTCTTCAGCAGCGCATTGGCCGCCACCGTGTTCAGCGCCTCGGCCGGGTAGACGACGACGACCTTCGCCCGCCCGCGTGCCGAGGTGCTCAGCGCGAAGGACAGCATCGCGCGCACCGCGTCGATCTTGATCTCGCGGCTGGGCTTGGTCTTGCTGGCCTTGGCTTCCGCACTGCCGCCCTCGCCTTCCGGCGCGCCGAAGCCCAGCGACTCGCGCAGCGCCTCGGGGATCAGCACCTGGAAGTCCGGGTGCGTGCGCGAATGGAACAGCTTGCAGCTGGCGCATTCGCCGCAGGCCGTGTGGTCCGGGCGGGGGCTCTCGCACAGCCAGGCCTGGGCCAGCAGCAGGGCCAGGTCGAACTGGCCGACGCCCGCCGGCCCCTGCACCAGCAGCGCGTGCGAGCGCGCGGTGGCCAGCGCGCGGGTCAGCGGTTCGGCCAGCCAGGGCAGCTCGGTCGTCACCATCCGCGCTGCTCCATCACGGCGAGGATCTGCGCGGCCACCTCGGCCACCGAGAGGCTGGCGTCGATGCGGGCAAAGCGCTGCGGCGCCGCCGCGGCGCGGGCCGCATAGCCGGCGCGCACGCGCTCGAAGAACTCCAGGTCCTGCTGCTCGAAGCGGTCGGCCTCGCGTGCGGCGGCGCGGCGCTGCGCGGCCACCTCGGCGGGCAGGTCGAACCACAGGGTCAGGTCCGGCTGGCGGCCCTGCTGCACCCATTGCTCCAAGGTGGACAGCACGGCCAGGTCCATGCCACGGCCGCCACCCTGGTAGGCGAAGCTGGCGTCGGTGAAGCGATCGCATAGCACGGTCTTGCCGGCGGCCAGCGCGGGCTCGATGACTTTCTGCAGATGGTCGCGCCGCGCGGCGAACACGAGCAGCAGCTCGGTCAGCGGATCCATGCCGCTGTGCAGGAACAGGCCGCGCAGCGTTTCGGCCAGCGGCGTGCCGCCGGGCTCACGGGTGCTGACGACCTCGCCCTGCGCGGCCAGGCGCGCCGTGAGCGATGCGATGTGCGTGGACTTGCCGGCGCCGTCGATGCCTTCGAAGGTGATGAAACGAGAACTCACTTGCCGCGCACGTATTTGTTGACGGCGCGATTATGCGTGGCGAGGTCTTCGCTGAATTCACTGCTGCCCGAGCCATCGCCGCGCGCAACGAAGTACAGCGCCTTGCTGTGCGCCGGATGCACGGCCGCCTCCAGCGCCGCGGCGCCGGGCATCGCGATCGGCGTGGGCGGCAGGCCGGTGCGCAGGTAGGTATTGAAGTCGCTGTCGGCCTGCAGGTCGCGCTTGTGCAGGTTGCCGTCGTAGTTCTCGCCCAGGCCGTAGATCACCGTCGGGTCGGTCTGCAACGGCATGCCCAGCCGCAGCCGGTTGACGAACACGGCGGACACGAGATGGCGGTCCGACGCGGTGCCGGTCTCCTTCTCGATGATGGAGGCCAGGGTCAGCGCGTCGTCGGCGCTCTTCAGCGGCAGGCCCTGCTCCCGTGAGGCCCAGGCGGCATCGAGCTTCTTCTGCATCGCCTTGTAGGCACGCTTGAGCACGGTCAGGTCGCTGACGCCGCGGCTGTAGGCATAGGTATCGGGAAAGAAGCGCCCCTCCGGCGCCTGGCCGGCCGGCGCGCCGAGGCCGGTCATGATCTCGGCATCGCTCATGGCCGCGGTGGTGAGCTTCAGCGACGGGGACTTCGCCAGCGCGGCGCGCACCTGACGGAAGCTCCAGCCGTCGATGATGCGCAGCTGCTCCAGCACCTCGTCGCCGCGCACCATCTTGCCCAGCAGTTCGCGCGGCGAATCGCCCTGGTGGATCTCGTAGCTGCCGGCGCGGATCTGCCGCGCCTGGCCGGACCAACGGAACCACTCGTAGAGCAGGCGCGCATCGGTCTGCACGCCGGCCGCCACCCAGGCCTGCGCCACCGCGCCCGGCGGCGTGCCGGCTTCGATCGACACCTCCACCGAAGGCGTGGCCAGCCGCAGCGGCGCATTCAGCCACCACCAGGCCGCCGCGCCGGCGGCCAGCCCCATGAGGATCAAAACGAGCAGCGTTCTGCCCAGCAATTTCATGACTGACAAATACCCATGAGGTCGGGCCGGATGCGGGGCGCTGATGATAATCGCGCCATGACCTCGACGACCTCCTGCGCGACGCGCCTCACCACGCTGGGCATCCTGCGCGCCCAAGGCGAAGACGCCGCCAAGTTCCTGCACAGCCAGCTCACCCAGGATTTCGCGCTGCTGGGCCTGCATGAGGCCCGCCTCGCCGGCTTCTGCTCGGCCAAGGGCCGGCTGCTGGCGACGATGATCGGCTGGAAGAACAGCGAGACGGAAATCCTGCTCGCCCTGCCGGCCGAACTGCTGCCGGCAATCCAGAAGCGCCTGTCCATGTTCGTGCTGCGCGCCAAGTGCAAGATCACGGATGCGACGGCCGACTGGCAGCTCTGGGGCCTCACGGCGCCGACTGGGGAAGCGGCATCGAACTGGACGCTGACCCGCGAGGACGCGGCCGTGAAGATCCGCCTGCCCTCGCCCGCCGGCGGCCCGGCGCGCTGGCTGCTGGCCCAGCCTGCCGATGCCGCCGCGCCCGCACTGCCTGCGATGGCCGAAGCCGATTGGCAATGGCTGGAACTCGAAAGCGGCCTGCCCTGGATCGTTGCCGCGACCAGCGAGCAGTTCGTGCCGCAGATGCTGAACCTGGAGCTGCTGGGCGGCGTCAACTTCCAGAAGGGCTGCTACCCGGGCCAGGAAGTCGTGGCCCGCAGCCAGTACCGAGGCACGCTGAAGCGCCGCACCTACCTGTACGAACTGCAAGGCGCGGCCGCGCCGGGCCAGGAGATCTTCCACAGCGAAGACCCGGGCCAGCCGGCCGGTCTCGTCGCCACGGCAGCTGCGCGCGATGGCCAGAGCCTGATCCTGGCCGAGACCAAGATCGCCGCACTGACCTCGGGCAGCCTGCACCTGGGCTCGGCGGACGGCCCGCTGCTGCTGCCGCGCGCGCTGCCCTACCCGCTCACGGAACCGCAGTGACGACGGAGCTGTACGTCTACTACAAGGTGGCGCCGGCGCAAGCCAGGGCGATCAAGGCGGTCTTGCAGGCCTGGCCGCAGGTGCGGCTGCTGCGCCGCGCTGGTGAGCCGGAAACGTGGATGGAGATCCACACCGGCCCCGATGCCGAAGCCTCCGTTCAGGCACTGGCGGCGCTGCTGGCGCCGCACATTACCGGCCCGCGCCACGTCGAGCGCTTCGAGCCGGTCGTCCTCACAGCGCCCTGACCATCTCCACGTGCCCGATGCCGGCCTCCTCGAAGGAAGCGCCGCGCTGCACGAAGCCCGCGCGGGTGTAGAAGCCCTGCGCTGAAAGCTGCGCATGCAGCACCGCCTCGCCGTAGCCGAGTGCACGGCCCTCGCGCATCAGCGCGTCGAGCACGGCGCGGCCGACTCTCCCGCCGCGCATGCTGCGCGCCACCGCCATGCGCCCGATCTTGGCCACGCCGGGCACGTGCTCCAGCAGCCGGCCGGTGGCCAGCGGCATACCGAAACGATTGAAGGCCACCGCGTGCACGCAGCTCGCGTCCGCGGCGTCCCATTCCATCTCGGCCGGAATCTTCTGCTCGTCGACGAACACCGCCTGGCGGATCGCGCCGGCCTGCGCGCCGAGTTCGTCCCAGCCGCCGATGCGCACCTCGATCACCGGCTCGCCGGCTTCGAAGCCTTCGATGACGGCGCGCAGCGCGGACGGAATGGGCTTCGGCGTCTTCGTGGCCGGATCGGCGAACACGTAGACCAGTTCGCCATGGACCAGCAGCTCGTCACCATGGAACACGGCGCAGAGCACGGTCATCGAGCTGCTGCCGATGCGCTGGCAGCGCACGCCGACGTCCAGCAGTTCGTCGTAACGGGCCGAACCCACGTACTCCAACGTCGCCTTGCGAACGAACAAGTCACCATTCAGTGACTTCATCGTCTCGTGGTACGGCAGCGCCAATGCGCGCCACCAGCCGCCGACGGCCGTGTCGAAGTAGGCCAGGTAGTGGCCGTTGAAGACGATCTGCTGCGCGTCGATCTCGGCCCAGCGCACGCGCAGGCGCTCGGCGAAGCGGAAGTCGGTTCGTTTCATGGTGTCAGAAGAGGGCTTGCTTGAGTGCCTGGGCGCTGGCTTCGATGGTCGTCACCGCCTCGGGAATGCTGCGACCCATCTTGATGAAGTCGTGGGTGACGCCGCGGACCAGTTCCAGCTGCACGGCCACGCCGTTGGCGCGCAGCAGGTCGGCGTAGGCGATGCCCTCATCCACCAGCGGATCGCACTCGGCCAGCACGACGCAGGCCGGCGCGAGGCCGGCGTGGTCCTCGGCCTCCAGCGGGGCGAAGCGCCAATCGGTCTTCTGCGCCTCGTCGATGTAGTGGTCGAAGAACCAGCGGATCGAGGCCGCATCGAGCAGGAAGCCTTCGGCGAACTGCCGGTGCGAAGGCGTGTCGGCGTGCGCCGTGGTGCCGGGCGTGATCAGCAGTTGCAGCGCCAGCGGCAGGCCGGCATCGCGCGCATGCAGCGCGCAGGCGGCGGCCAGCGTGCCGCCGGCGCTGTCGCCGCCGACGGCGATGCGTGCGGCGTCGAGCCCCAGCGTCTGCGCATGGCCGGCCAGCCAGTGCATGGCGGCGAAGCAGTCGTCCACCGCTGCGGGGAAGCGATGCTCGGGCGCCAAGCGGTAGTCCAGCGCCAGCACGGCCGCGCCGCTGCGCAGCGCGAACTGGCGGCACAGGCTGTCGTGCGTCTCCAGCCCGCCGATCGTGAAGCCGCCGCCGTGGAAGTACAGCAGCACCGGCAGCCCGGCCTCCGTGCTGGGCACGTAGAGCCGCGCCGGCAAGGTGCCGCCGGCCCCCGGCAATTCGATGTCCTCGACGCGAGGCAGCGGTGCGCGCGGCAAATCGAGGATTTCCGCACCCATCTTGTACGCGATGCGTGCTTCCTTCGGGCTCAGCGTGTAAAACGGCGGACGGCCCGCGCGATGGATGCGTTCCAGCACGCTGGCCATCCGCGGTGTCAACAAGGTGCGACTCACCCGGAACTCCACGACACTATGAAACGGGCAGTGTGCCAGACGAGCACCACCGGCCCCGAGGGAGCTTTGCATGGCCTTGATCCAGTACCTGACCCAGATCCACATCGATTTCGGCGCCGTCGCGCTGCTGCCGCAGGAATGCGCGCGGGTTGGCATGCAGCGGCCACTGGTCATCACCGACGAGGGCGTGCGCGCCGCCGGCGTGCTGGCCATGGCGCTGTCCGCCTGGGAGCCGGGCCGGGCGCCACCGGTCTTCGACCAGACGCCCTCCAACCCGACCGAGGCCGCGGTGCGCCAGGCGGTGAAGCTCTACCAGATGGGCCAGTGCGACGGGCTCGTCGCCGTGGGCGGCGGCTCCAGCATCGACCTGGCCAAGGGCGTGGCGATCGCGGCCACGCACTCAGGGCCGCTGAAGACCTACGCGACGATCGAAGGCGGCAGCGCGCTGATCACGGCGGCGGCCGCGCCGGTGATCGCCGTGCCGACCACCGCGGGCACCGGCAGCGAGGTGGCGCGCGGCGCGATCCTCATCGTCGACGACGGCCGCAAGCTCGGCTTCCACAACGGCGCGCTGATGCCCCGCGCCGCCATCTGCGACCCGGCGCTGACCCTGGACCTGCCGCCGGCGCTGACCGCGGCGACCGGCATGGACGCGATCGCGCACTGCATGGAGACCTTCATGTCCGCCGCCGTCAACCCGCCAGCGGACGGCATCGCGCTGGACGGACTGGAACGCGGCTGGGCGCATATCGAACGCGCCACCCGCGATGGCCGGCACGACCGCGAAGCCCGCTGGCAGATGATGAGCACGAGCATGCAGGGCGCGATGGCCTTCCAGAAGGGCCTGGGCTGCGTGCACTCGCTGAGCCACAGCCTGGGCGGCGCGGACCCGCGTCTGCATCACGGCACGCTCAATGCGGTGTTCCTGCCGGCGGTGGTGCGCTTCAACGCCGGCGCCGAGAGCATGCGGCGCGATCGCCGGCTGGCCCGCATGGCCCATGCGATGGGCCTGGGCGGCAGCGACGAGCGCGGCGACACGGTGGCCGCGGCCATCCAGGACATGAACGCAAGGCTGGGCCTGCCTTCGGGCCTGGCCGCGATGGGCGTGAAGCCCGAGATGTTCGACCGGATCATCGACGGCGCGATGCTCGACCACTGCCACAAGACCAACCCGCGGCTGGCCAGCCGCGAGGACTACCACGCGATGCTGGCCGCATCGATGTGAGCCCGCAAAGACGAAGGGCGCCCACCTTGCGGTGGACGCCCTTCCGATCAGTCTGATCGCGGCGAGAAGCGGCTTACTTGGCGCCGTTCACCGAATCCTTCAGTGCCTTGCCCGGCGTGAACTTGGCAACCTTGGCGGCGGCGATTTCCAGCGGCTCGCCGGTGGCGGGGTTCTTGCCGGTGCGGGCAGCGCGCTCGCTGACCTTGAAGTTGCCGAAGCCAATCAGGGCCACGGTGTCGCCGGCGACCAGCGCCTCGGTGATCGAGCCCAGCGCGGCGTCCAGCACCTGTGCAGCCACGACCTTGGTCACGCCGCTCTTGCCGGCGATGCTGTCGATCAGTTCAGTCTTGTTCATGGTTTGGTTTCTCTGTCTCTTCAGTCGAAAAAGAAATGACCCAGGCCGATGCGGCCTTGGGCCCGTGTTGTGTTCGCCAGGCGAACCGGGAACGCTGTGTCCCGTGCGAGTACTGCATCTCTGCGCCGCGCGCCCCTGTAGGCGTACCCGCTGCGCTGAATAGCGGCCGCAGTGTACCGTGAGCAGCTTGCGACGAAGAAGCCGGGTAAAGCGGGCTCTCTTGCAGGCATTGCCGAGGCCCTTGGGCATGCATCATGGACCGGCCCCGAACGACTCCACGGACGCCACCATGCTCTCCACCATCGGCAAACCCCTGATCGGCTACATGGCCCAGCAAACGGCCGACAGCACGTCCACCGACGGCAGCACGCCGGCCGGCAAGACGACGGGACGCAAGGGCATCGCCGAGACCGCGATGCAGACGGCCATCCAGCAAGCCGCCGGCGGGGTCAAGACCTCCAAGGCGACGCACGCGCTGGACGACTCCCAGAAGACGCTCGCCACCGACCTGCGCGCCGCCATGAGCAAGGCCGGCGCCAAGCTCAGCGGGGCCGTGGACTTCTCCGTGGACAGCGACGGTACCCTGGAGACCAAGGGCTCGGACAGCGACAAGGCCGCCGTCAAGAGTTTCCTGAATGCCGACACCAGCACGCCGAGCTTCGCCACGCGCATCGCCACCCAGGCGCAGGACGCGCAGAAGCTCTCGTCCACGATCCAGCAGAGCGCGGCCATCTCGCAGGCCGCCAAGTACGCGAAGTCCTCCAGCGGCGTCCTGTCGCTGTACGCGTCGATGATGGATCGCTCGGCGGCCTCCAACGTGGTGTTTTCCGTCTCGCCGGATTCGAGTTCGCTGAGCTATCCCGGCTCGCTCTCGACCGACGCCTGAGCACCTGAGATCCCTGCCCGAGGCGCCCTGCGGGCCGCCTGTACACTCGTTCTCCTACCGCCTGAAATGCAGGATCTCCAGGCAATTCGCAGAACGATGATGCCGGGCGCCGCACCTTGTGCGGCAGTCCTTCTCGATGAATCGCTTGCTCCTGATCCTCCGTTGGCTGTCTCTCGGTTTCCTGGCGCTGATGTCCGCGCTGGCCGTGGTCCCGGCAAGAGCCGCTGACGCGCCGCCGCTGGACGACCCCACCCACTTTCTCTCGCAGTACAAGATCGACCTCTGGCAGACCGAGCAAGGCCTGCCGCTCAACACCGTCCAGACCCTGCTGCAGACCCGCGACGGCAAGCTCTGGGTCGGCACCGCCGGTGGGCTGGCCCGCTTCGACGGCGTGCGCTTCAAGACCTTCAGCGGCACCGAAGCACCGTTCATGGCCTCCGAGCCGGTGTTCGGCCTGATGCAGGACCGGGACGGCGCACTCTGGATCGGGCACAGCAAGGGCGCGGCTGTCTACCGGGACGGCCGGTTCGAGACGGTCATCACCAGCGAGATGACGGCCAGCCGGCGGGTCTGGGCCTTCGCGCAGGCCGCCGACGGCGCCATCTGGATGGCCACCGAGCACGGCCTGCTGCGCTGGACCAAGGACGCGACCAAGCTCTACCAGCAGGCCGACGGCCTGCCGACCGACCGCCTGCGCGCACTGGCCTTCGACCGCAAGGGCGTGCTGTGGATCGCGACGACGAACGGCCTGGTCTCCTTCGCCGACGGGCACTTCAAGGTGCTGAACCCCGCCAACGGCTTCCCGCACCTGCAGGTGCGCTCGGTGCTGGCCGACCCCAAGGGCGGCGTCTGGGCCGCGACCGCGGGCGGCGGCCTCGCCCATGTCGACGGGGACGAGATCAAGGTCTACGGCCTGGCGGAAGGCCTGCCCACCGACCAGTTGACGGCCTTGACCCTCGATGCCCGCGGCGATTTGTGGATCGGCACCTGGGGCTCCGGCGTCCTCCGGATGCGTCAAGACGGCGATGGCGTGCACTTCAGTTCGGTGTCCAGCCCGGAAGGCCTGGCGGGCAGCCAGATCTGGTCCTTGCAGGTAGACCGGGAAGGCAGCGTCTGGGTCGGCACCTGGGTCGGCGGGCTGAACCGGCTGCGCAACCGCGCGTTCGTGCTGATCGGCTCGGCCGAGGGCCTGGTGCACGACAACGTGCGCTCCGTGCTGGTGGGCCGCTCGAACGTCATGTGGGTGGGCACCGCAGGCGGCGGTCTCAATCGCATCGCCGATGGGCACATCACCCCCCTGGGCAGGAAAGAAGGCCTGCCGACGGACGAGATCTCCAGCCTTCACGAGGACGCGGACGGCACACTGTGGATCGGGACCTACACCTCCGGCGTGGTCAGCCTGAAGCCGGGCCAGCAAGGCCAGATCGAGACCTTCGGCGTGGCGGAGGGCTTACCGGGCAACGAGGTGCGCTCGGTCTACCGCGACAGCAAGGGCGTGCTGTGGGTCGGCACGCGCTCGGGCCTGGCGCGCTTCGAAGGCTCGGGCTTCGTTCCCGTGACCGCCCCTGGCCTGCCGCAGGAAGGCATCTCCGCGATCCTCGAAGACCGCAGTGGAACGCTGTGGTTCGGCACCACGGGCCAGGGCCTGGTCCAACTGCGCGACGGTGTCTTCAAGACGCTCACCAGCAAGGACGGCCTGGTGTCGAACTGGATCATGGCCCTCTACGAGGACAAGGACTCGACCCTGTGGATCGGCACCAATGGCGAGGGCATGAACCGCCTGGGCAAGGACGGCAAGATCGCCAGCATCCGCACTCGCGACGGGCTCTGGGACGGCCTCTCGCAAACCATCCTGGAAGATCGCCAGGGCTATCTCTGGATGACCTGCAACCGCGGCTTCTATCGCGTGGCTCGCGCCGACCTTGATGCGTTTGCCCAGGGTCGCCTGGAGCAGGTGCATTCGGCCGGCTTCGGCCCGGGTGACGCCCTGCGCAGCACGACCTTCGCGGGCGGGCTGCAATCCGCCGGTGCCGTCGATGCCGCTGGCCGGCTGTGGCTGCCCTCCTCCAACGGCCTGGTGATCGTGGACCCGCGGCACCTGCCGGGCCTGGGGACGCCGCCGGGCGTGCGGATCGAAGACATCGTCGTGGACGGCGCCAGCCAGGCAGCGGATGCACCCGTGGTGCTGGAGCCGGGCACGACGGCACTGACCATCCGCTACGCCGCGACCACCCTGCTGCTCGCCGACCGGATGCGCTTCCACTACCGCATGAAGGGTCCGACGCGCGACTGGGTGGATGCCGGTTCCAGCCGCGAGGTGAACTTCCCCGAGCTGCCCCACGGCCGCTACCAGTTCGAGGTGGAGGCTTCGACCGACGGCATCCGCTGGCAGCCGGCCGCCCCGCTGTCCATCACGGTCAAGCCGCGCTTCTTCCAGACGATCTGGTTCTACTGCCTCGCGGTCATCGCCTTCGCCTCGCTGATCGCTGCCGGCGAGCGCTGGCGCACGCGCAGGCTGCTCGCCCGCCAGCGGGACATGGAGCGCCTGGTCGCCCAGCGCACCGACGAGTTGCGGGAGGCCAACCAGCACCTGTCGCGGCTGTCCTTCAGCGACGCGCTCACGGGCCTGGCGAACCGGCGCCGCTTCAATGAAGCGCTGCACGACGAATGGCGCCGCGCCCACCGCCAGCGCAAACCCCTGGCGCTGGTGATGGCCGACATCGATGCCTTCAAGCGCTACAACGACCTGCTCGGGCATCTCGAAGGCGACCGCTGCCTGGTGGAGGTGGCTGCCGTCTTCGCCCACGCCGTGCGGCGGGCCGGCGACCTGGCGGCGCGCTACGGCGGCGAGGAGTTCGTCGTGCTGCTGCCCAATGTGGACTACGCGGACGCGCTCGGCGTTGCCGAAGACCTCCGGGCCGCCTGCGAGGCGCTGGCGATCCCGCATCCCGAGTCGCCGGCCGGCGCCGTCGTCACGCTGAGCCTGGGCGTGGCCTGCTGCGTGCCGGGCGATGGCGTGGCGATCGAATCGCTGATCTCGGCCGCCGACGCAGCGCTCTACCGCGCCAAGAAGGAAGGCCGGAACAGGACGGTGGGCGACGGTCCGCAGGCTCGCTGAGGCCGGCCCGCGCACCCCACATCCGCTACCATCCCGGCCTATGACGAACGCCGATCCCCAGGAGCTCGCCAAGTTCGGCGAGCTGGCCCACCGCTGGTGGGACCCCGAAAGCGAATTCAAGCCGCTGCACCAGATCAACCCGCTGCGCCTGGCCTGGATCGATGGCCTCTGCCCGCTCAAGGGCAAGACGGTGCTGGACGTCGGCTGCGGCGGCGGCATCCTGACCGATTCGATGGCGCGCAAGGGCGCGAACGCGCTGGGCATCGATCTGTCGACGAAGCCGCTGAAGGTGGCCCAGCTCCATGCGATGGAAGCCGGCACCGAGAACGTCGAATACCGCGAGATCGCCGTCGAGGCGCTGGCGGCCGAACGGCCGGCCTCCTTCGACGTCGTCACCTGCATGGAGATGCTGGAGCACGTGCCCGATCCGTCCTCGGTCGTGCGCGCGCTGGGCACGCTGGTGAAGCCGGGCGGCTGGGTATTCCTGTCCACGCTGAACCGCAACTTCAAATCCTTCATGCTCGCCATCGTCGGCGCCGAGTACGTGCTGAAGATGCTGCCGGCCGGCACGCACGAGTACGCACGTTTCCTGAAGCCCTCGGAGCTGGCCCAGTTCTGCCGCGATGCCGGCCTGGAGCTGCATTCGAGCAAGGGCCTGACCTACAACCCGCTGACGCAGCGCTACAGCCTGGGCAGCGACACCGACGTCAACTACCTGCTGGCCTGCCGCCGCCCGCTGTGATGCAGGGCTTGCGTGCCGTGCTGTTCGATCTGGACGGCACGCTGATCGACAGCGCCCCCGACCTGGCCGGTGCCGCCAACGACATGCTCGCCGCGCGCGACCTGCCGCCCGTGCCCTATGAGTCGCTGCGGCCGCTGTGCGGCTCGGGCGCGCGCGGCATGATCGGCGGCGCCTTCGGCATCGCGCCGGGCGATGAACGCTTCGAGGCACTCAAGCGCGAGTTCCTCGACATCTACGAGGCCCGCATGCTGCGGCTCACCCGCGTGTTCACCGACGTCGCCGTGATGCTGAGCGAACTGCAGTTGCCCTGGGGCATCGTCACCAACAAGGCCGAGCGCTTCGCACTGCCGCTGGCCGAGGCGCTGCGCCTGCAAACAAAGGTCGTCGTCGGTGGCGACACCACGCCGCACACCAAGCCGCATCCCGCGCCGCTGCTCGAAGCCGCTCGGCGCATCGGCGTCGAGGCAGGCGCATGCATCTACGTCGGCGACGACGAGCGCGACGTGATCGCCGGCCATGCCGCAGGCATGAAGACGGCCGCCGTGAGCTGGGGCTACCTCGGCCGAGGCAAGCCCATCGAGACCTGGGGCGCAGACTTTCTTCTTTCTTCCCCCGCCGAGCTCTTGAAGCTCTGCCGCGTGCCTTAAACTACCGAGTTCTGGGGCCGACCTGGTTTCGACGTGGGTGCGGATCCGGAGTAGGGCATGCCGAGCACCAGTCCGCTCGTAAAACCACTGGAAACAAAGTAACTGCAAACGACTCTACGTTCGCACTCGCCGCTTAATTGCGGTTGAGCTTCTCACCGGTTCGCTGATGGGCCGGGCCTGATCCGCAAGGAGAAGGTGGAGAAGTCATTCACATCAGCTGGTTGCCAGGCGGGTCACTCGTCGGGCAATAAGATCAAGTGACTGGCGGGAAAGGTAGCGTGCCGCTGCGCGACCTGAACGCGAGATTCAAATCAGACGGCTACGCATGTAGAACTGCCCGGTGATGGCTTGCGGACGGGGGTTCAATTCCCCCCGGCTCCACCAGTTACCCGTCCAGCAAAGTCCGCTAGAGTCCAAAGACCCAAGTAAATCAACGACTTGGGTCTTTTTTCTTGCCCGTACCATCCGTGGAAGTCCACCGACTTCCAGCTCTCGACCGGGTAACTTTCCGGGTAACTCTCTCAAACCGGGTAACATGGGCTCAGAGTTACCCGGTCACCCGGGACGGGAGAGCACGATGGCTGCAGTCGACCTACTTTCAGACAAGGCGATTAGAGCGGAGCTCAAGGCGGCGCAGAAGGCCGGGAAGCCAAGCAAAGTCAGCGATGGTGCCGGACTGGTACTGAACGTACGGCCGACGGGTGTCGGCTGGTGGCGGCAGCGCTACTGGTTCGGCGGCAAGGAGGGAATGCTTTCACTCGGAACCTACCCCGAGACATCCCTCGCCCAGGCGCGAGTTAAGCGCGATGAGGCACGCCGCAAAGTTCAGGCGGGCGTCGACCCCAGCGAGGACCGCAAAGCCCAGAAGGCTGTACAGCAAGCCGCGGCTAAGGCCAACGCCCGGGATGAAGCAGGCTTGCCACCAGAGGGGTCGTTCGAGGCAGTTGCCCGCGAATGGCTTTCCATCATCCATGCGGCAAAAGTCAGCGAGGGACATAACGCCAGAACCCGCATTCGACTTGAGCAGGACGTCTTTCCATGGCTCGGCCGCCGCCCGATTTCCGAGATTGAAGCCCCCGAGTTGCTAACGGCGCTTCGCCGCGTCGAGGCGAGAGGTGCAATCGAGACCGCCCACCGGATCAAGGACGCATGCGGACAGGTGTTCCGCTACGGCATCGCCATCGGAGCTTGTTCGCGTAATCCAGCAGCGGACTTGCGCGACGCTCTGCGCCCGGTGCAGACGCGTCACCATGCAGCGCTGACCAACCCCGAAGATGTTGCGAAACTGCTGCGCGATTCGTTCGACTACAACGGCCAACCCGTTACTCGAACTGCGCTGCTGCTCTCCCCGCTCCTACTGCTGAGGCCAGGCGAACACCGCAAACTGGAGTGGGCCTGGGTCGATCTAGACGGCGCCATGGTGGCCTTGCCAGGCAGCGTCATGAAACGCACGAAGGCGGACAAGGAAGAAGGGCCGCCGCACCTCGTGCCTTTGGCTCGTCAAGCAGTGGCCCTGCTCCAAGAGCTCCGGCCGTTGACAGGCGACGGGATCTACGTCTTCCCCGCGTTGACTTCGCGACAGCGTTGCATGAGCGAAAACACCGTGCGCAGTGCTCTTCGCCGCCTTGGCTACGCAAACGACGAGATGACCGCGCACGGGTTCCGGGCAATGGCTCGCACGATGATGGCAGAGCGATTGAACATCGCGGCAGAGGTCATTGAAGCCCAGCTCGCCCACGCCCCCCTCGATCCACTCGGCCGTGCCTACAACCGCGCACAGTTCCTGGATCAGCGGCGCAGCATGATGCAGGCATGGGCTGACTACCTTGATCGCTTGCGCACGGGTGCGGCAGGAGTAGCTGGTGCGGTGGGATGAGCCTCATCTCGAGTTCCGTGATCAGGCGAGGGGCCCCTCAACGCAGGTTGTGATGCAGGGCACGCCAGATTCGCAGATACCAGGGGCAGCGCCTGTGGTGACCCGTCTGCTGGCCAGGGAATGCGCCGATCTGAGTTTTCATAGCGCCTCCTGAAATTCGTAACGGGAAAGAGCTGGGTTTATTTCACCTTCTGCGGGCCGTCTCGAGGATCGGCGCTTGCCTCTCGCTCAAGTGGGAAGGCGACTACAGCACCGTAACGCAGTCTTACAAAGACTCCGACAGGCTTGGCGATCACCTTGACACGTCAGACGGCAGCAACTGGCCTCTCGCTATGCATGGGTAGCTTCAGCCTCCCGCGACACAGTCGGAATGTGTGGCGATATCGCCTGGCTGCGAGGCACCTTCCGGGTGAGCAACCTGTTGAGTCAACTCATGCCAACAGGAGGACCTGCCGTGCAGAAGTGGGCTCTTAATTTAATCTTATTTTTGACTTCATAAAGATACAAAAACAATAAAACATACACACAAAAGCTCTTTTTAGGGTCATTGAATAAAAATGAATTCATTAAAAATGAAATTAGACAACGAGTTCAAATAGAGTCAAAATTTCAGCCTACGAGATTTAGTGACTTCAAATGAACACAATAAACCAGTCAACAGCGGAGGAACTGATCACGCGGTTAGGCGAGGACGTCAAACGCTTACGGCTAGACCAAAACATCTCCCAGTTGGAATTGGCAAAGCAGGCTGGAATCTCCCGTAAGGCACTGGTCAACCTTGAGACAGGCGTTGGAGCAACCCTCAACACCCTGGTGAGGGCTCTCCGAGTACTTGGTCGAGAAGCTTGGTTGGCGACCTTGGCGCCCCAGGTGTCCGTCAGCCCCATCGACTTGATGAAGCTAGGCCACCGGCGCCAGCGAGCCTCTGGCGACCGAACAAGCACCGCACCGATCGCTCCACGCAAGCCCAAAGCGACCTAAGACCATGGCCACAGCGTCCCCCAAGAAGTCAGGAAGGCCCGCCCCCTATCGGGCGGTCGAAGCCATCGAGGTCCTGTATCAAGGTCAAAAGGTCGGCGCCGCCGCACTCGACAAGAGTCTTGGCTTCTACGCATTTCAGTACTACCCGCAATGGCTTCGCAACTCCATCGAACTGGCACCTCTGCAAATGCCCGTGCGCGCGGGCGGATCGCCGTTCGTTTTCACCGACATCCCCGAAGGCACATATCGCCGCTTGCCCGCACTCCTGGCCGACGCGCTCCCCGACAAGTTTGGCAACGCGCTGGTGAATCGATACATGGCGGACAGAGGTATTCGCACCGAGGCGATCACCGCGCTGGATCGCCTGGCATACCTTGGCAACAGAGCCATGGGTGCGCTCGAGTTTCGACCTGCACGTGGTCTATCGACCCGCAAACCAACGGCCATCAACCTGGCTGAACTCGTCTCCACCGCACGTGCTGCAGTACACGGACAGCTCGACAGCGACGACGAGACTCATCAAGCGTTGCGGAACATCATCGAGGTCGGTACGTCCGCAGGCGGAGCTCGTGCGAAGGCTGTGATCGCGATCAATCCGGAAACCCACGACATGGTTTCCGGTCAACTCGCGGCGCCGCCAGGCTTCCAGCACTGGCTTCTGAAGTTCGACGGCGTCGGCAAAGACGAGGCACTAGGCACGCCCGGCAACTATGGTCGGATCGAGTTCGCGCACTACCTCATGGCGCGGGCAGCCGGCATAGAAATGACGGAATGTCAGTTGCTTGAAGAAAACGATCGGGCGCACTTCATGACCAGGCGCTTCGACCGCTTCGACGGCAACGGTAAGCACCACGTGCAATCCCTATGTGCAATGGCTCACCTGGACTTCAACTCGATAGGGACCAATGCCTATTCACAGTTGTTCCTGACGATGCGGGCGCTGGACCTTCCCTACCTGCAATTTGAGGAAGCATTCAGGCGCATGGCCTTCAATGTCATGGCCCGTAACTGCGATGACCACAGCAAGAACTTCGCGTTCATCTTGCGTACGGGCGAGCCATGGGCCCTGTCCCCGGCATATGACATCACCTTTGCCCACGACCCGAACAGCTACTGGACAAAGCAACACCTCATGTCGGTGAACGGCAAATCAGATGGCTTCGAAATCGGGGATCTGATAGCCGAAGCCGAGCGCTTCGGTATCGGCACCGCGAGAGATGTCATTGCCCAGGTCAGCTCGGCCATCGCGGAATGGCCAAGCTTCGCAGCGGATGCAGGAGTACCCGAGTCGATCGTCGCAACAATCACATCAAAGCAAATTCGGTTTTGATCTGATACGGGATAAGTCAAGCTGCAATGGCTATTCCGGCTCAGCGGTGCGCAACATTTGCAGCGTTTCCTCCGAATCGGACCCAGGCTATTGCCTTTCAGATCAATATCCTTGCCCTGAACGCTGCGGTGGAGGCGGCTCGGGCCGGCGAGCAAGGCCGGGGCTTCGCTGTCGTCGCCGCCGAAGTGCGCACGCTGGCCCAACGCAGCGCCAGTGCCGCGCGGGAGATCAAGGTTCTGATCGGCGACAGCGTCGGCACGGTCGAGGCGGGCAGCAGCCAGGTCGACGTCGCCGGCGCCACGATTGCCGACCTCGTTTCCGAGGTGAACAAGGTCAGCGCGTTGATCAACGAGATCAACACGGCCAGCCAGGAGCAAAGCCAAGGCATCGGCCAAGTCGGCCAGGCGATGTCGCAGCTTGACCAGATGACCCAGCAGAACGCCGCGCTAGTGGAAGAGTCCGCCGCCGCTGCAGAAAGCCTGAAGGACCAGGCGGCAAGACTGGCTTCCGTGGTCGGACAGTTCAAGCTGGGCTGAGCAGCCGGTAGCGCAGAACGGCAGCCGGCCGAGGTAGTCCAGGACTACCAATTCCCCTGTGACCCGGCTGGCCGTACACGATCACTTGCCGCCGCTCACCAGCCGCAGCTTTACGGCAGTCCTGCTTCGGTACGATCGCCTCAGGACCTTGGGAGGACCATGCAGCACCATAAGACTTCGGTCGCGTTTGCAGCTCTGCTCCGGCTCGGTGTGCCGGGCCTCTTCGGTTTGCTCCACTGGACCGTCGCGGCGGCGGGTGCGCCTGTGCCATTCGCTCCCGCTGCGGATAGCGAGCGGGTGCTCTATCGGGACGCGACGCTGATTGATGGCACGGGGGCGCCCCCTCGGATGCACATGGACGTGCTGGTGGCCGGTGAACGGATCGAACGCGTATTTCCGGATGTGGCGCTGTCGGACGACCTTGCCGCCAAGGCAACGGTCGTGGATCTTCGCGGACGTTTTTTGCTTCCCGGCCTGATCGACTCGCACGTTCACCTTGCCACGCCCCCGAACCGTCGGCAGGCTGAAGCGATTCTTCGCCGCGATCTGTATGGCGGAGTGACGGCCGTGCGCGACATGGCCGATGATCTTCGTGCGGTGGGAGACATTGCCCGGGCCAGCCTCGTCGGCGAACTGGCCGGCCCGGACGTCTACTACGCCGCGCTGATGGCCGGCCCTGACTTCTTCTCCGATGAGAGAACGGCCCAGACCTCTGCCGGCGGCAGGCCCGGGCACGTGCCGTGGATGCAGGCCGTGACGGGCGCGACCGACTTGCCAATCGCCGTCGCGCAGGCGCGCGGAACCTACGCGACCGCGATCAAGCTCTACGCTGACCTCGACGCTGCGCTGGCGCGCCGGATCACAGCGGAGGCGCACCGCCAGCATCTCCGCGTATGGGCTCATGCCACCCTGTACCCGGCTCGACCGTCTGAGGTCGTGTCGGCCGGCGTGGACACCATCTCGCACGCCTGCCTGCTGGTTCGCGAGCAGGCAGCCCGCGTGCCTCGCCTGGCATCGCCGAAAGGTCCAGTCGATCTGGAACGCTTCAGGTCGGGCAGCAACCCCGTCCTCGCCCGGCTCTTCCTGGAGATGGCTCGGCGCGGAGTCGTGCTCGATGCCACGGTCTGGACCTATGGCGCGCCACCACCCGGGCCCGGAAGCACCCCACCTTTGATGCCAGGCGGCTGCGACGATGTCATCGGCGGCGCAATAACCGGACAGGCCTATCGTGCCGGCGTGCAGATTGCAGCTGGCACTGACAACGTGGCGCCATCCGACGATCCATGGCCGGATTTGTTCCACGAGCTGTCGGCACTTGTTGAAAACGCGGGCATGCCGCTGTCGGCGGTGATCCAGTCGGCAACGCTGATTGGGGCGCGCTCCGCGGGGCAGGAGAAGAGCATGGGCAGTATCGAGCCCGGAAAGCTCGCCAACCTGGTCGTGCTCACGTCAGATCCATTGGCATCGATCGACAACCTGAAGAGCATCGAGATGACGGTCAAACGCGGGCGCCGCTTCGAGCGAAGGGATTTCGTTCCGCTCCGGGAGGGCGACATCATCGACTTTTAACCACCCCGCACCTTTCGCCCGCCGCACATGGGACGGCCGTTGGCCGAGACGGCGCGACGTTGTCCTACGCGGTCACAGAGTAAGCACGTGTAACGTCACGGCTCTCTGGCTCCCGCTCTCTACCTGGAGGCTGCAATGATCGTCGCGCGTCCACATCAGCTCGTCCTGAACTATCAAGGTCGAAGCGCTAGCGTCATCGCGGCGCTAAAGCGCCAGGGCTGGGTCTGGGGCGCGCTGTTGGACGACCTTAGGGCTCTTGAATGTAAGGACGGCTCCTTTGCCACCGTTGAACTCGCCCTGGCGGACGCAAGGCTCTCCGTCGAGAACCTCATTGACACAGCGATTGCCAACTGAGTATCGCCATGTCCGGTGAACGCAATGCGTGGCTGATGCACAAAGTCGGGTGGCAGGCCGTGTTCTTCCGTTAGGTTGTTCATGTCGTCTTCACGCCCGCCCCCCTCAGAGCCCGAACTCCTGCGCCTTCCCGTGCGCGACCTCTCCATCGGCATGATCGTGGCGGATCTACGGGCGCCCTGGTGGAAGCATGAGTTCATGCGGTCCCGTGTTGACATCGTGGACGAGCAGGTCCTGGCCAAGCTCCAACGCCTAGGCCCCGATCACGTGGTCTTGGTGCTGCCGACCGCCAAGGCCGTCGGGGCCGGCACGGCCTCCGAGCCATCGATCTCGCAGCCATCGAATACGTCTGCCGCTGCATCGACCGAAGCCTCCTCGCCGTCGAATGCTGGCGGCAATTCCCCGAACGCGGCGGCACGGCCGCGTCGAACAACTGCCAGTGGCGGCGCAGCGAAGCTCGCTTCGCTGGAGAGTGAGCTCGACCGCGCAAAGCGGATCGTGTCTCGCGCACGGCGTGCCATCGAGGACGCCATGCGCGCCGGGCGGACTGGGGACATCAAGAACCTGGGAGAAATCCGCGAAGTGGCGGAGGAGATGGTGGAGTCGACCACCCGCAATCCCGGCGCGCTGCAGTCGCTCGTGCTCCTGAAGTCCGCGGACGACTACACCTTCACGCATTGCGTGGCGGTCGGCGCCTTCATGATCTCGCTAGGCCGCACGCTCGGGCTGGACAGCCTGGCCCTCAAGCATGCGGGCACAGCGGGTCTCCTGCACGATGTTGGAAAGGCCGGCATCGAGGATGCCGTTCTGAACAAGCCCGGCAAGCTCACTGATGACGAGTACGCGAGCATCAAGCTCCATCCCCAGGTGGGTGAGCAGCTGCTGCGCGATGCGGGCTATGAGGACGACGCGTCGCTGGACGTCGTGCGCCACCATCACGAGCGGATGGACGGTCGCGGCTACCCCGACGGGCTTCAGTCGTCTCAGATCTCCCAGCTGGCTCGCATGGGCGCGGTGACTGATGTGTACGACGCTGTCACTTCGCAGCGTGTCTATCACCGAGCGATCTCACCAACAGCTGCTTTGCAAATGCTGATGAAGTCGTCCAAGGAGGGACACTTCGACTCCGCCGTGGTGAACGCCTTCGTGCAGACCATCGGCCTCTATCCGAACGGCTCACTGGTCAAGCTCCAAAGCGGCAAGCTGGCCGTCGTGAAGGAGCAGGCCGCGACAGGCAACCTCACGGCGCCGGTCGTGCGCGTCTTCTTCTCGCTATCGAGCAACCTCCCCATCGTCCCGTACGACCTGCGGCTGGATCAATCGCAGGACCGGATCGTGGAGTTCGCCGAACCGAGCCGTTTTGGGCTTCCCCGGGAGCACCTCACGGAGATCCTCGGCCTCAGCTGATTTCGGCGCCGAATCACGATGCACCGGTGCACACCTGGTCGACTCTTGCCGCCCACAAGCGGTCGTGGACGAAGGTCTGCATCCCGACGACCAAGTGTTGACGTGGCCGCTGCTACGGCGTGTCAAAGAATGGCGGCTGCACTCGCATCGTCGTCTGGCTCGAAGCCAAGCCCAATGCAATGACAGCGAGCGCACGGTCATCCTGGATACCAACTTCACCCGATTCGTGCGCCGTTTGGATGCAGAGCTCCACTCGAGCGGCATTGGCGACCCACGCGTGCGCCAGATCAAGCGTACCCTTCGACTGCAACCGCGCGGCACGCAGGAGGGTTGGGAACAGCGAGTGAGGTGGGCGCCACGGCCTGGCGCCCTCGGAAAACTCAGGAGAACTGCTTCCAGAGCTCGGTTTCGAGAAACCACGGGCTGATCCGGCTGGCCTCGAGCCGGATTTCCTCGAAGTCGGTCACCTCGGCCAGCAACTTGTGCTTTGTGCCCGAGTTGTCAAAGATGTAGGCCCGGTGGGCCACCTTGCATGCCTCGGTCATCAGGGCGATGGAGCGGTGGTACCTGCTGACCACGAGCTCATCTTTCACGGGATGCCCACCCTGCAGGACGCGCCGGTGCACGCGGTCGATGTTGATCGTCGGGTCGTCGGTGGCCACGAAGTAGAGGTACACGCGGTAGCCGCGTTCCCTCGCCTGCCGCATGAAGTTGATCTTGGACGGGTGCGACATCACGGTCTCGAACGTGAACGTCTGGCCTTCCTCCAGCAACTCTTGGCGGACGGCATCGGCAAGCGACGCCGCGAGATAGGAGTCGTACGGCCCCGGCACCCACAGCCTCAGTGCGTCATCGAGTGTCATGCCCAACAACAGGGCCTGTAGATCCAGCCGCTTCTCCAGCCCGAAGGTCTTCAGGCTCTTCTTGATGCGCTTGAGAACCACAGCTCGCTCGCCGCTGACGCCGAGGCTGCGCAAGCTAAGGAAGCCCGCAGAGGCGACCAGGTCGCGCTCCATCTCGTCGGCATTCACGAAGACGCCAATCCACTGGGGCTTCAGGTCTGGTTTGATGGTGCTCTTGCCCGATCCGTTCGGACCGGCGAGAACCCGGAGTCGAGGCTGCGCGGGCTGTGCCGCTGGCGCTTGAGGTGGTTTTGCGGCCTTGGCCGCTGCATCCGCGCCGGCCGGCTTATTTGACACGCCTGAGGACGGTGCCGGTCTTGACGCGCTTGCCGACCGGCAAACTCTTGATGACCGTCACGCTCCCATCGAGCGCGCGCTTCACGACCTGACCATTACTGGTCTTCACGGTCACTGCACCAGTCTGCTGCAGCGTGGTCCGGTAGGCCTCATGACCAGCCTTCGCCGCCAGCGCTGGAATGCGTCGCTCGACGATCTGCATACCGCGTTCGGTGAGGGTGTTACGGCTGGTACGGGAAGACATGCTGAGGCGCTGGAACGGTTTACGTGAGTCTACCAGCGGAAGCCCTGTTGGATGTGGCGGCCGGTTGATGTCCCCCTGTCAGCATGCGGTGCTGGTGTGGAGCGGCCCCACATGACTGCTTTCCGGCACCGGATCTGGGCTCGCCAACTTCTGCTGTGGGTCGAATGGCGCCGCTCGCTACGGATCTTGTGCGACCGGGATCCCTACTGGCCTCTCGTATCGGCCCAAACGCCTGCAAGTCCCCCCCAACTACGCCGGTACGACAACGACGTTTCTCGTGCGGCAGACTTCAGACCTCACGCTTCAGCGGGACCATCTTTCGGCCATCCGAAGGCGGACTCGATCTTGCGCCCTCTCCGCCTGGGGACTCAGTATTGGCTGGTGAAGCGGGCGCTGCAAACCAATGCAAGATTTCAGTCGAAATTCATCGCCTCAACGCGACAGGCCACATATAGAGTTGAGCACACACATCGCAGGAGGTTCTATGCAGACTGACGTTCACGACAGTACGGAAGCAGAGCCCCCGACCGCGTTCCTGCGCTTGCCCGGTGTCCTGCGCTTCACCAATCTGGGTCGGTCAACGATCTATCAGTTGATCGCTGACGATAAGTTCCCAAAGCAAGTTCATCTTTCCGCACGAGCCGTGGCATGGAGGCGGTCAGATCTCGACAACTGGAGCAAGACCCGGGCTGTCTCACGCCGAGTCGGATAACCATCTCCTCTGTGACGCGGCCAGTGCCTCGGTACCTTTGCTTGCCAGTTCGGAAGAAGCGAACGCAAGCCGCCCCCGTCACGCCGCACATCCGGTAAACGCAGCAGGCAATCATCACTGGCCCGATAGCATTCAAGATCTGCCTAGTGGGCTCCAATTATTCGCGAGCAGCTCGCGGTGAAGTGGCTCTGACCAGCGAAACCTCGCGCCTGCTTGAACCTCGGTCGGTGAAGGCTGTCACCCCAAAGCAGCAGTTGTCCTATGCGCGCTGAAGTCGTACCTGTCGAACAGAACGTCGACATCCAAGCGCTCGCTCGCGAAATTGCCGTCCGCATGGACCCCGACGCCCTGCTCGATGCACAAGACGTCGGGGCGTTGCTCAAATGCTCAGCGCGATATGTCCTCGAGGAGTACATGAGGACACCGGTATTCCCCAAGCCACTACGACTGACCGGGCCCGAGAAACGCAGGAGCCACCCTCGGTGGCGCCGCCGGGACATCTTGGACTGGATCAACTCCCACACGGAAGGACGAAGTAAGCGCGGGGGCAAGCCGCGCAACAGGTACGCGCTGTAGCGATGACGTCATAAACCCGCGAGCACCGCATCCCCCTGCGACAGGCATGCGCCACCCATCGATCCATCCGCATATCGCACAATTCGTCACTTAGGTCAGACACTTCAGGCCTTTGGACGGCTGAAAATCGCTAAAACGTCTTGGGGACAGGGGTGTCCCCAAACCCGAGACAACCACGATAACCATTGATAACCTATCCTTGGATTCAGGAATGCGGCCCGCCCGGCAGGCGGTGGACACCCTATTCCGTTCGATCGCGCATGAACTACTGGCTGATGAAATCCGAGCCCGACGAGTGCTCGATCGACGACCTTGCCGATGCTCCGGGCCAGACGGTTCCCTGGGTTGGCGTGCGCAACTACCAGGCGCGCAACTTCATGCGCGACGCGATGCAGGTCGGCGACGGTGTGCTCTTCTATCACTCGTCCTGCCCCGAGCCAGGCATTGCCGGTTTCGCCGAAGTGGCGAGCAGCGCCTATCCGGACGAGACGCAGTTCGACCCGGATAGCCCGTATCACGATGCCAAAGCCCGTCGCGAGGAACCGCGCTGGCTGCATGTGGACGTCAAGCTGGTCAGGAAAACGCGGCTGCTGCCGCTGCCGGAAATGCGCTCCGATCCCGCGCTTGTGACGATGCGCACCTTGCAGCCGGGCAACCGGCTCTCGATCACACCGGTAAGTCCGGTGGAATGGGAACGGATCGCCGAATTGCTCGGCTGAATCAGCTGTTCCCGAACGCGATCGAGGCCAGCACCACCTGGTTGCCGCCCCGGCGCATCGCTTCTTCCACCGCAGCCTCAGCCGCCTTCAGAAGCTCGTCCTGCTTGGATGCGGTGTGCGGGAAGCTCGACACCCCCATCGACAGCGACAGGCCCAGATCCTGGCCATTCAGCACGACGATCTGGGCCGTGCACTGGCGGCGCAGCTGTTCCATGCGCGCATGCGCCGTGGCCAGCCCGACGCCGGAGAGCAGCACGGCGAAGCGCGTCTCGCCGACGCGGCAGGCCGCATCCATGGCCCGCGTGTTAGCCCGCAGCATGCGGCCGACGCCTTCGAGCATCCGCTGCCGGCCCTCCTCGCCCAGCGCCTGTGCGGCTGCCGGCGCCGGGTCCAGCGCAATCATCACCAGCGCGAACTCGCGATGCTCGCGGGTGGACAGATCGATCTCGCGCAGCAACTGGTCGTCGAACTGGCCGCGCAGGTAGAGGCCCGAGGTGTCGTCACGCCCGGTGCCGCGCTGCACTTCGCGCCGCGCCTGCTCCAGTGCCTGCTGCTGCTGCTCGATCTGCTGCAGCGCGCGTTGCAGATGCGTCTCGCGGTGGCGTTCTTCGGTGCGCTCGTGCCAGACGGCCAAGAGGTGCTCGGGGCCTAGCGGCGAACGCGTCACCGTGAATTCGCGCCGACGGCCCGACAGCTCCAGCCGATGCTCGCTGATGATCATCTGCCCTTGCGCCATCACCGACTGCTCGATGCGGCGCATCGCGATCGCCTCGTCGGCGCGCACCAACTCGTTGTCGTTGCTGCCCAGGACCGAGCTGCGCTCGAACCACACGGACAGGCCGCTGCTGGCATAGACGTAACGACCGGTCGCCAGGGACTTGATCGTCACGAAACTGTTCTGCGGCTCGACCAGCTTCAGCAGCACCGCACCGAACTCGGAACCCAGGTCCGGATGCGCTGCGAGCCACTGGGCTAGGCTACCGGGTTGGGGCGATGCGTCGGTGTGCTGTGCGTTGTCCATGAATCCTCGGTAAAAACCGGGCCGGCAGGGCCGCGTCATTGTCCTTATGTAGCTGGATGGTAGCGAAGAACGCTGCCGACGACGGTGAGTGTCAGCAAATATCTGGACAATGCGCGCTCCGTTCCTGCTCTCCCTTCCATGCAAACATTCGATCTGGTCGTCGTCGGCGCCGGTGCCGCCGGCCTGTTCTGCGCCGGCATTGCCGGCCAGCGCGGGCTGAAGGTGCTGCTGATCGATCACGCCGAGAAGGTGGCCGAGAAGATCCGCATCTCCGGCGGCGGTCGCTGCAATTTCACGAATCGCGACGCCGGGCCGGCCAACTTTCTGTCCGAGAACCCGAACTTCTGCCGCTCGGCCCTGGCCCGCTACAGCAGCCAGGACTTCATCGCGCTGGTGCAAAAGCATGGCATCGCCTTCCACGAGAAGCACAAGGGCCAGCTGTTCTGCGACGACTCGGCCGAGCAGATCATCCGCATGCTGCTGGCCGAGTGCGAGGCTGGCGGCGTCACGCGCTGGCAGCCCTGCACCGTGCAGGACGTGCGTGACGCGGCCGATGGTGGCTTCGAACTGGACACGACACGCGGCCCGGTGAAGGCGGCGCGCCTCGTCGTCGCCACCGGCGGCCTTTCGATCCCGAAGATCGGCGCCAGCGACTGGGGCCTGCGGCTGGCGCGGCGCCTGGGGCACGCGATCGTCGAGCCTCGACCGGCCTTGGTGCCGCTGACCTTCGATGCCGCCGACTGGGCGCCGTTCGCGGCGCTGTCGGGCCTCTCGCTGCCGGTCGTCGTCAGCACCGGCAAGGGCAAGACGGCGGGCCGCTTCGTCGAGGATCTGCTGCTGACCCACCGCGGCCTCAGCGGCCCGGCGATCCTGCAGATCTCCAGTTTCTGGACCGAAGGGCAAAGCCTGCAGATCGATCTGGCGCCCGAGGTCGATCTGGCGGAGAAGCTGCGCGAAGCCAAGGCCCAATCGCGCCGCCAGCTCGGCAACGAACTGGCCGAACTGTTCCCCCAGCGCCTCGCCCAGGCCTGGCTGGAGCGACTCAAGATCGACGGCACGCGCGCCATGCCCGAATGCAAGGACAAGGATCTGCAGACGCTGGCCGAGCAGCTCCAGCGTTGGCAGTTGACGCCCAATGGCAGCGAAGGCTGGCGCAAGGCCGAGGTGATGCGCGGCGGCGTCGATACCCGCGAACTGAGCTCGCAGACCATGGAAAGCAAGCGCCGGCCGGGGCTGTATTTCATCGGCGAGGTGGTGGATGTGACCGGCTGGCTGGGCGGCTACAACTTCCAGTGGGCCTGGGCCAGCGCGGCGGCCTGCGCGCGATCTCTTGATGGAACCGTGGCAAACCCTTGATTTCCAGGCTATACTCGCGGTCTTTGCTGGCAAACTTGCGTGTCGATTCGGTAGCAGAGCTCCCGGAAATTTGCAAAAGCCATCTGCTTCAGTCACCGAATTCAATCCTGAATAAGGCGGCTGTCGAACACCGACCGCATTCATAGGAAATACCGTTACATGACCACGATCCGCGTCAAAGAGAACGAGCCGTTCGACGTCGCACTGCGCCGCTTCAAGCGCACCATCGAAAAGCTGGGCCTGCTCACCGACCTGCGCGCCCGCGAGTTCTACGAGAAGCCGACCGCCGAACGCAAGCGCAAGAAGGCTGCGGCCGTCAAGCGCCACTACAAGCGCGTCCGCAGCATGCAGCTGCCGAAGAAGCTCTACTGATCTCCGGATCTTGAGTTTCGCGTGGGTCTGAAACCCCACGGCAAAAGCCCGTGCAGGACGCTGCGACGGGCTTTTTCGTTTTTGTGCCCTTTGATTCGAGCAAGGACCGACCCATGAGCCTGAAAGACCGCATCAACGAAGACATGAAGGCCGCGATGCGCGCCAAGGAAGCCGATCGCCTGCTGACCATCCGCATGCTGCTGGCCGCGATCAAGCAGAAGGAAGTGGACGAACGCATCGCCCTCGAAGATACCGACACGATCGCCATCGTCGACAAGCTCATCAAGCAGCGCAAGGACTCGCTGAGCCAGTTCCAGGCCGCCGGCCGCACCGACCTCGCCGACAAGGAAGCCGCCGAACTGAAGGTGCTGGAGGCCTATTTGCCGCAGCGTCTGTCGGCCGACGAGATCGCCGCCGCCGTGAACGCCATCGTGGCCGAACTGGGCGCCAAGGGCCCGGGCGACATGGGCAAGGTGATGGGCGCAGTCAAGGCACAGCTGGCCGGTAAGGCCGACATGGGCCTCGTTTCCGCCGCCGTCAAGAAAGCATTGAGCAACTGATCGACCGGAGCATCGTCATGGTCCAAGCCCTAACGCCTGATTTCAGCGTATCCCCGCAGCTCGCACCGGAAGCGATGGCCCAGGCCGCCGCCGCCGGCTACAAGAGCGTCATCAACAACCGGCCCGACTTCGAAGGCGGCCCCGATCAGCCGACCAGTGCTGTGATGGAAGCCGCGGCCGTGGCGGCCGGTCTCGAGTACCGGCACCTGCCAGTGAACGGTGCCTACCAGTCGCCCGAGCAGATCGCGGCGATGCGCGAACTGCTGGACAGCCTGCCCAAGCCGGTGCTGGCCTTCTGCCGTTCGGGTGCCCGTTCGACGAACCTGTTCGCGCAGGCCATGGCACTGTGATGACTCGCTGATCCGGACTTTCCCGGGTCACGCACCAAAGCGGGCCGGACTGAGGCAGCGACTCGATACAGTCGCTGCCCATGAATGGTCTCCTTGCACTCGCCGGGGGCATTGACCGCCTGAACGATCGCTTCGGCGCGCTGGCCCGCTGGGCCGTGCTGCTGTCCTGCCTGATCAGCGCGGCCAATGCCGTCGTCCGCTACGCGCTGGACTACAGCTCCAACGCCTTCCTCGAAATCCAGTGGTATCTGTTCGCCGCCTGCGTGATGCTCGGCGCGGCGCAGGTGCTGCGCGTCAATGAACACGTCCGCGTCGACCTGTTCTACAGCCGGCTCGGCGGCCGCGGCAAGGTCTTCGTAGACCTGTTCGGCCTGCTCGTCTTCCTGCTGCCGGTGATCGGCTACATGGCCGTGCTGTCCTGGCACTTCTTCATCGTCAAGCTGACCACCGGCATGGCGGCGAGCGACAGCGTCGCCAGCCTCGGCCTCGTCGGCTACCTCTCCAAGCTGCTGACCAGCGGCGAGCTGTCCGGCAATGCCGGCGGCCTGATCCTTTGGCCCGCCGCCCTGCTGATGCCCGTGGGCTTCGCGATGGTCTGGCTGCAGGGCGTCGCCGAGCTGATCAAGCGCGTCGCCTGGCTGATGCATCGCTACGAGATGGAGACGCACTACGAGAGGCCATTGCAATGACGATGGACCAGTTCCCGCCGCTGATGTTCGCGGGCCTCGTGATCATCATGCTGATCGGCTTCCCGGTCGCCTTCTCGCTAGCCGCGCTGGGGTTGGCCTGCGGCTTCTTCGCCGTCTCGCAGGGCTGGTTCCCGCCGGAGTTCATGACGGCACTGCCGCAGAACGTGTTCGGCATCCTGTCCAACGACCTGCTGCTGGCGATTCCGTTCTTCACGCTGATGGGCTCGCTGCTGGAGCGCTGCGGCCTCGCAGAAGACATGCTCGACTCGATGGGCCAGCTCTTCGGCCCGATGCGCGGCGGGCTCGGCTACTCGGTGATCATCGTCGGCTTCATCCTCGGCGCGATTACCGGCACCGTAGCCGGCCAGGTCATCGCGATGGCGATGATTTCGCTGCCGGTGATGATGCGCTGGGGCTACAGCATGCGCTACGCCACCGGAGTGCTGGCCGCCTCGGGCACGATCACCCAGCTCGTGCCGCCCTCGCTGGTGCTGGTCGTGCTGGCCGACCAGCTCGGCCGCTCGGTCGGCGACATGTACAAGGGCGCCTGGGGGCCATCGATCCTGCAGGTGCTGATCTTCGCGCTCTACACCTTCATCCTGAGCCGACTGCGCCCGCAGGACGTGCCTGGCGTGCCCAAGGAAGCGCGCACGCTGCAGGGCTGGGCGCTGTGGGCCAAGTGCCTGCGCGGCATCATCCCGTCGGCCGTCCTGATCTTCGCCGTTCTAGGCAGCATGGGCGGCCTGCCTGGCATCGACACGGCCGTCTGCACGCCCACCGAGGCCGGCGCGATGGGCGCCGTCGGCGCCTTCATCCTGGCCGCATTGCACCGGCGCCTCAGCTGGCCGCTCGTCAAGGAAGCGATGGCCGGCACGATGCGCATCACCGCGATGGTGGTCTTCATCCTGATCGGCTCGCGCACCTTCTCGCTGGTGTTCCAGGGCGTCGAGGGCGGCACGTGGATCGAGCACATGCTGTCGAACCTGCCGGGCGGCCAGGTCGGCTTTCTGATCGCCGTCAACGTGTTCATCTTCTTCCTGGCCTTCTTCCTCGACTTCTTCGAGATCGCCTTCATCATCCTGCCGCTGCTCGGGCCGGTAGCCAGCAAGATGGGCATCGACCTGGTCTGGTTCGGCGTGATGCTGTGCGTGAACATGCAGACCAGCTTCATGCACCCGCCCTTCGGCTTCGCCCTCTTCTACCTGCGCGGCATCTCGGACACGCTGTTCAAGAGCGGCTCCATCCCGCGCAAGGTCGAGTCCAGCGACATCTACATGGGCGCGATTCCCTGGGTACTGATGCAGTTGCTGCTGGTCGGCGTCGTGATCTTCTTCCCCGGCTCGGTGACGATGTTCCTGGAGAAGGAGAAGGCGGTGGACATGGACAAGGCAACCGAGATGCTGCAGAGCCTCGGTGCACCAGAACGGTCCCCCGCCGCGAGCGAGCCTGAGGATCTCAACGCCGTGATGGAACAGGCCCCGAAAAAGAAATAACGGCTGCGTTCGTGATTACCGGATGACGCGGCGTCGACGAGCAATGAATCCGAACGCACCGAGGCCCGCCATCAGCAACGCGAGGCTGGAGGGTTCCGGTACCGGCGCAGCCGCAATCGTGAACGCCACGCCGCCGGGCTGGTAGCTGTCCGTCGTCAGCAGCGAAACGGTGAAGCTGTTGCTGCCACCGATGTCGAAAGCAGCGCCCTTCGAAGCCGAGGTGTTGGCCAGCGCGCCATACAGGTTCGCGCCCAGTGCACCGATGGCGACATTGCCACCGCCATCAGTCGGCAGCACGGCCGAGTCCATCGCGCCGACGCCGGCACCCGTCTGCAGGTATTGGTAGGAATCGCCCGAGCGGCCCAGGCTGCGTACGCTGAAGACCGAATTGGCGGCGAAAGTACCGGCATCCAGCGTGACCGTCATGGTGAAGCCGCTCAAGCCACCGGACGTGCCGTTCGCAATGGTGAACACCGACTCCTGAGTCGGAGCGAATAAGGCGCCGCTGCCAAGCGTCGTCGAGCCGTTGTAGCTGCTGTAAGGCGCCGCGTTGTAGGCGTACGGTGTCGCTGCATTGGCGAACGAGCCGCCATTGACCGAGGTGAAGGTGATCGTGCCAAAGCCGTAGCCCGAGCCGAAGTCGAAATGCACCGGCGCAGTGTTCGCGCCATTCCATGCGGCAGCGCTTGCGGCGCTGAAGTCGATGCTGCTGAGCGTCTGCGCGGAAGCATTGGCGGCGCATCCGATCAGCACGGCGCTGAAAACGGCAGTAAGGCAATTGGAACGGGTCATCGGATCACTCCTGAAAAGGTGGCCGGAGTGTTCCACCTTCACCGATTGATCTGACGAGCCGCCCCCTTGCCCACGGGTGTGCATACTGCACGTTCTGGCATGCCCCCCCTATGTTGCGACAGCCTGAAGCCGTCGAATCGCAGTGATCAGAGCTTCTGCGACTGCATGAAGTCGTCGAAACCGGCCTCGGTGAAGCGGAACCAGAGGTTGGCATCGCGGCGGAAGACGTTGAAGTCCTCGTAGACCTTCTTCCACGCCGGGTTGCTGGCGGACAGCTCGGCGTAGTAGGCCATCGATTCCTTGAAGGCCGCGTCCATCACGTCCTTAGGGAAGCGGAACAGCTTGGTACCGGAGCCGACCAGTTGCTTCAGCGCCGCCGGGTTCTTGGCGTCGTACTTGGCCTGCAGCTCGATGTGACCCATCGCGGTGGCGGCCTCGACGATCGCCTTGTACTCGGCCGACAGGCCTTCGTAGGCCTTGGTGTTGACGTAGAAGTCCACCTGCGGGCCGCCTTCCCACCAGGCCGGGTAGTAGTAGTTCTGCGCCACCTTGTTGAAGCCGAGCTTCAGGTCGTCGTAGGGGCCGACGAACTCGGCCGCGTCGATCGTACCCTTCTCCAGCGCCGAGTAGATCTCGCCGCCAGGCAGGTTCTGCGGCACGCCGCCCATGCGCTCGAAGATGCGGCCGGCCAAGCCGGCGATGCGCATCTTCAGGCCCTTGATGTCGGCCGCGGACTTGATCTCCTTGCGGTACCAGCCGCCCATCTGCGCGCCGGTGTTGCCGCCGAGGAAGTTGATGATGTTGTAGTTGCGATAGAACTCGCGCATCAGCTTCAGGCCGTTGCCTTCGACCATCCACGAGGTCATCTGGCGGCTGTTCAGACCGAAGGGGATCGCGCAGCCCAGCGCGAAGGTCGGATCCTTGCCGAAGAAGTAGTAGGGCGCCGTGTGCGCCATCTCGACCGTGCCGGCCTGCACGCCATCGACCACGCCCAGCGCCGGCACGATCTCGCCCGCGCCATGGACCGAGATCTGGAACTTGCCGCCGCTCATCTCGCCGACCTTCTTGGCGAACAGCTCGGCCGCCCCGTACAGCGTGTCCAGCGACTTCGGGAAGCTCGACGCGAGGCGCCAGCGGACATTGGCCTGCGCGTGGACGATGGCCGGTGCAGCACCGGCAGCCAGCACGCCGGCGAGGCCTGCGCCGCGGACGAAGGAACGTCGCTCGATCATGGATTCGTCTCCTCTTTGTATGAGTCGATAGGGCCAATCGATTCTAGGAGCGAGTCCCCGGTCAGCGACCGGGGCAAACCCCGTCAGCTTCCGGCCAGCTTCATCCTCGCGATGAGCATCGAGCCGACCGTCTTCGTGCCCATCGTGTAGGTGTCGGTACCGATGCCCACGATGTCGCGCAGCATGTCCTTCAGGTTGCCCGCGATCGTCACCTCGTGCACCGGGAACGCGATCTCGCCGTTCTCGACCCAGTAGCCACTGGCGCCACGCGAATAGTCGCCGGTCACGTAGTTGACGCCCTGCCCCATCAGCTCGGTCACGAAGAGGCCACGGCCCATGCGGCGCAGCATCGTCGGCAAGTCGTCGCCGGGTGCCGTCGCGCGGCTGCTCATGCGCAGGTTGTGCGAGCCGCCGGCGTGACCGGTGGTGCGCATGCCCAGCTTGCGCGCCGAATAGGTGGACAGGAAATAGCCCTGGAGAACGCCCGCATCCACGACCTTGCGCGCGTGCGTCGTCACGCCCTCGTCGTCGAAGGGCGAGCTGCCCTTGCCCTTGAGTACGTGCGGATCCTCGTCCACGTCGATGTGCGAGGCGATCACCGGTGTGCCCAGGCTGTCCAGCAGGAAGCTGGCGCGCCGGTACAGCGCGCCGCCGCTGGTGGCCTGCACAAGGCTGCCCAGCATGCCGGCGGCGATCGTGTTCTCGAACAGCACCGGCACCTCGGCCGTCTTCACCTTGCGGGCCTTCAGGCGCGACAGCGCTCGTTCGGCCGCATAGCGGCCCACCTGCTCGGCCGAGGCCAGCTCGGACGCGTCGCGCATCGAGCTGTACCAGGAGTCGCGCTGCATGCCGGCGCCACGGCCGGCGATCGGCGCCACCGAGATCGAATGGCGTGAGCTGGCATAGCCGCCACGGAAGCCGCGCGTGTTGCCGCTGAAGAAATGCGATTGCTGGGCCGACACCGCCGCGCCCTCGCTGTTCGTGATGCGCTTGTCCACCGCGAAAGTGGCCGCCTCGCAGCGCAGCGCCAGCTCGGCAGCGGCGGCGGCGTCGATCGTCCAGGGGTGGAACAGGTCCAGCTCGGGGCGGGCCGCTGTGTCGAGGGCCAGGTCTTGCTCGTCCGGCAGGCCGGCGAAGGAATCCTCGGCGGTGAAGCGGGCGATGTCGAAGGCGGCGCGAACCGTGTCCTGCAGCGCCTTGGTCGAGAAGTCGGAGGTGCTCGCGTTGCCACGGCGCTGGCCGATGTAGACCGACACGCCCAGCGACTTGTCGCGGTTGCGTTCGACGTTCTCGAGCTTGCCCAGCCGCGTGGAGACAGACAGGCCGCAGCCTTCCGACACTTCGGCGCCGGCGTCCGTCGCGCCCAGCTTCTTGGCCTCGTCCAGCACCTGTTCAACGAGTTCACGGAAGCGATCCGGGCTGTAGGCAAAGCCGGAATCGGCGCGATCGGGTGTGGGCATTGGGGCTTTGAGCGTTGATCCTGATGTGGGCGACAATCATAAGTTCTATGAGCACACCGCACGACGACACCGACCAAGACCCCGAGGGTCACTTCGATGACAGCGGCTACGACCGTCCGAGCAAGACGCAGAAGAAGAAGGAAATGCACGAGCTGCAATCGCTCGGCGAAGACCTGCTGACGCTGCCGATGAACCGTGTCGAGCCGCTGAACCTGCCCGAGATCCTGATCGACGCGATCCAGGCCGCCAAGAAGATCACCAACTTCGAAGGCAAGCGCCGCCAGATGCAATACATCGGCAAGCTGATGCGCAAGGTCGACCCCGAGCCGATCAAGGAAGCAGTCGCCGCCTTCAAACTGGGCCATGCGAAGGACAGTTTGGCCCTGCATCAGAGCGAGCGCTGGCGCGAACGCCTGCTGACCGAGGACGGTGCGCTGCACGAGTTCATCGAGCAGCACGAAGGCATCGACGTCCAGCAACTGCGCAGCCTCGTGCGCGCGGCGCGCAAGGACGCATCGGCCGCGCCCGAACAGCGCAGCGGCCGCGCCTTCCGCGAGCTGTTCCAGTTCATCAAGGCCGAGCAGCTTCGCGTCGAGGACGGCGACGATGAATGAGCCGGTCCGGATCGGCATCGTATCGATCAGCGACCGCGCCTCGACCGGCGTCTACGAGGACAAGGGCCTGCCCGCCCTGCAGGAATGGCTGTCGGCCGCCCTGCTGAACCCGATCGAGTTCGTCGCGAAGCTGATCCCCGACGAACGCCCGCTGATCGCACAGACGCTGCGCGAACTCGTCGATGAGGCCCGCTGCGATCTGGTGTTGACCACCGGCGGCACCGGCCCCTCACCGCGCGACGTGACGCCCGAGGCCACCCTGGACGTGGCCGACAAGGAGATGCCCGGCTTCGGCGAGCAGATGCGGCAGATCTCGCTGCACTTCGTGCCCACGGCGATCCTGTCGCGCCAGGTCGCCGTCATCCGCGGCAAGGCGCTGATCATCAACCTGCCCGGCCAGCCGAAGGCGATCGCCGAGACGCTGGCAGGTCATGCGAATGCCAGCGGCATCTTCGCCGCCGTGCCCTATTGCATCGACCTGATCGGCGGCCCGTACCTCGAAACCCGGGACGAAGTCTGCAAGGTCTTCCGACCCAAATCCGCAATCCGACCCAAGCCCGAACAATGAAGATTCAAAAAGACACTGTCGTCACGCTGACCCTGAAGGTGGCGGACCACCTCGGCCGCCTGATCGAGGCCTCCAAGGAACCGATGGCGCTGCTGATCGGCGGCTACGGCAACACGCTGCCGGCGATCGAAGAGGCCTTGGAAGGCCAGGAGAAGGGATTCGCGACGACCTTGGACCTGTCGCCCGAGAAGGGCTTCGGCGAGCGCGACGAGAGCAAGGTCCGCACGCTGGCGAAGAAGGACTTCCCGCCCGGCGTCAAGGTCGGCGGCCAGCTCGAGCTGCGCGAGGGCAATGGCGAGGGAGGAAGCGGCGAGTTCCAGCTCTACAACGTCACCAAGATCAAGGGCGACACCGTCATGCTCGACGCCAACCACCCGCTGGCCGGCATGAGCCTGAAGATCTCGCTGAAGGTGGTGTCGGTGCGCGCGGCCTCGGCCGAGGAAGTCGCCCATGGCCACGCGCATGGCGACCACGGGCACCACCACTAAGTAACTCGTTACTTGAGCGCTACTTGACCAGGCGCGTCAGCTCGTCGGCGTCGAAGTTCTCGTCCTGCTGCGCGCCCTTGGGTACGCAGTCGGCCTTGGTCGTCGCACTGAGCTGAGCAACCGCCTGCCACAGCAGCGCGATCTGGTGCTCTTGCGTCGAGGCGTTGTCGATCAGGCCCTTCATCGCCTGCGCCACCGGGTCGTCGCCCTGCGTGACGCCGTAGGCCGAGAAGCCCATCCGTGCCGCAGCCTCTTCGCGCACCGCGTCCGACTTGGCCTCGATGATGCGTGCCGGGTTGCCGACGGCCGTAGCGCCGGCCGGCACCGGCTTCGTCACCACCGCACCCGAGCCCACGCGCGCGCCAGCGCCGACGGTGAAGCCGCCCAGCACGCAGGCATTGGCGCCGACGATCACGCCGGGGCCCAAGGTCGGATGCCGCTTGGCGCCCTTCACCAGCGAGGTGCCGCCCAGGGTCACGCCCTGGTAGATCGTGCAGCCCTCGCCGATCTCGGCCATCTCGCCGATGACGATGCCCATGCCGTGGTCGATGAAGACCTTGTGGCCGATCTTGGCGCCCGGGTGGATCTCGATGCCGGTCCACCAGCGCGAGAACTGCGAGATCGCGCGGCCCATCCACTTGAAGCCATGGTTCCAACACCAGTGCGCGCGGCGATGCAGCAGCAGGGCATGCAGGCCCGGATACAGCGTCAGCACTTCCCAGGCCGTGCGGGCGGCCGGGTCGCGCTCGAGGATGCAGTCGATGTCTTCGCGCAGACGTTGGAACATGAGGTGGAATCGAAAGTGGGCAGTCAGTCTAGCGAGATTGCTCAATCCTCGCTGAGGGGTGCGGTCTTCGCCATCTGGCGTGCAATGCCGCGCAGGATGTGGACTTCCTCGCTGGTGAGCTGCGCGCGATTGAAGAGCTGGTTCAGGCGTGGCATCAGCTTGCGCGGCGCCTTCGGGTCGAGGAAGCCGATCTGCTCCAGCGAGGCCTGCAGATGCGCGAGCATGCCCTGCACCGCCTGCGCGTCCGCCAGATCGGAGTCGACGGTGCGCGGCTCGACGGCAAAGCCGCCCAGTGCCTGGCGCCAGTCGTAGGCCAGCAGCTGCACGGCCTGGGCGAGGTTCAGCGACCCGTAGTCCGGATCTGTCGGGATCGAGAGCACCGCATGGCAGCGGTACACGTCCTCGTTGGACATGCCGTAGCGCTCGGAGCCGAACACCAGCCCCACCTTGTGCTGCGACGCCGCCAGCTCGGCGAACAGCGAGCGCGGCTCCCGCGTGGGTGGGCCGAAGTCGCGCGGCGTCATCGCGGTGGCACAGGCGAAGCTGACGCCGTCGAGCGCCTCTTCCAGCGTGTCGACGATGCGCGCGCGGACCAGGATGTCCGCCGCGCCGCTGGCCATCGCGACGGTTTCCTCCTGGCTCAGCACGTCGGCGAAGCGCGGCGCGACCAGCACCAGATCGCGGAAGCCCATCACCTTCATCGCCCGCGCGGTGGCGCCGACATTGCCCGGATGGCTGGTGTTGATCAGGATGAATCGTGTGGTTTCCACTTCGGGAAATCCCTTGGCTCGGTTAAACTTGCGGATTATCGCGGCCCGGTCACCCCGGGTCGCTCGCTCTTTCTCCCCGCCAGTCCACCCCCAAGCCCTAACGAAGAGGTTCAGCGCCCTATGTCGTCGCAGCAAGCCAATCTCCATCCGATGCTCAACATCGCCGTCAAGGCGGCACGTGCGGCCGGCGCCATCATCAATCGCGCCTCGCTGGATCTCGATGCGCTGAAGGTCAACACGAAGGCGCCCAACGACTTCGTAACGGAGGTGGACCACGCGGCGGAGCAGGCGATCATCGAGACCCTGCTCGGTGCCTACCCCGACCACGGCATCCTGGCCGAAGAGACCGGCCGCACCCACGGCGCCAAGCACTCCGAATTCATCTGGATCATCGATCCGCTGGACGGCACGACCAACTTCATCCACGGCCTGCCGATGTACTGCGTGTCGATCGCGCTGACGCACCGCGGCGTGGTCCAGCAGGCGGTCGTCTACGACCCGACCCGCAACGACCTGTTCTACGCCACCAAGGGCCGCGGCGCCTTCCTGAACGACAAGCGCCTGCGCGTCTCCAAGCGCACGCGCCTGTCGGACTCGCTGGTCGGCACCGGCTTCCCCTACCGCCGCGGCGACAACCCGAAGCGCTACCTGAAGATGTTCGAGGCGGTGATGACCGAGGTCGCCGGCGTGCGCCGTCCGGGCGCTGCCGCGCTGGACCTCTGCTACGTGGCGGCCGGCTACTACGACGCCTTCTTCGAGACCGGCCTGCAGCCCTGGGACGTGGCGGCCGGCTCGCTGATCATCACCGAGGCCGGTGGCCTGATCGGCAACTTCACCGGCGAGAGCGACTTCCTGCACCAGCGCGAAGTGCTGGCCGGCAGCCCGAAGATCTACGGCCAGATGGTGCCGATCCTGGCGCCGTTCACCCGCGTGATCAAGGAAGAAGAAAGGGCCGTCGCCGAGGAGAAGCAAGCGACGGCCGCGGAAGTGGTGGCCAAGGCCGCCGAGCCCGCCAAGAAGCGCGGCCCGGTGCGGCTCAAGAAAGGCGAAGCCGACGCGGCCTGATCCGCGTTCAGATCACCTTCTCTTCGCGCAGCGCCGCCAGATCGCCGGCGCTGTAGCCCAGCTCGGCGAGCACCTCGTCGGTGTGCTCACCCAGCAGCGGCGCGCGCGTGACCTCGGTCGGGCTGTCGCTCATCTTGATCGGATTGCCCACCGTCAGGTGCTTGCCGCGCACCGGGTGGTCCACCTCGACGATCGTGCCGCTGGCGCGCAGCGACTCGTCGGCGGCGATCTCCTTCATCGACAGGATCGGGCCGCAGGGGATGTCGTACTGGTTCAGGATCTCCATCGCCTCGAACTTCGTCTTCGTCATCGTCCACTTCTCGATGCGCGCGAAGATCGGCTTCAGGTGCAGCAGCCGGGCGGCCGGGGTCTTGTAGGCCTCGTCGTCGATCCAGCGCTCCTCCCCGATCACCTTGCAGATGGCCGGCCAGACCGCGCCCTGCGTGATGAAGTAGATGTAGGCGTTCGGGTCGGTCTCCCAGCCCTTGCACTTCAGGATCGATCCGGGCTGGCCGCCGCCGGAGGCATTGCCGGCACGCGGCACCGCGTCCTCGAAGCTGCCGTCCGGGTATTGCGGGTACTCGTGCAGGGTGCCGGTGCGCTCCAGGCGCTGCTGGTCACGCAGCTTGACGCGGCACAGGTTCAGGACCGCGTCCTGCATCGGCGCCAGCACCTTCTGACCACGGCCGCTGTGCGTGCGCTGATAGAGCGCGGTGACGATGCCCAGCGCCAGGTGCAGGCCCGTGCCGCTGTCGCCGATCTGCGCACCGGTGACCATCGGCGGGCCATCGTCGAAGCCGGTGGTGGAGGCCGAGCCGCCGGCGCACTGCGCGACGTTCTCGTACACCTTGCACTCGGCATACTGGCCGGGGCCGAAACCCTTGACCGAGGCGACGATCATGCGCGGGTTCAGCTTCTGGATGTGATCCCAGGTGATGCCCATGCGGTCGAGCGCGCCGGGGGCGAAGTTCTCCACCAGCACGTCGCAGGTCTTGATCAGCTCGTCGAGCACCTGCTTGCCCTTGGGCTTCTTGGTGTCCAGGGTGATCGAGCGCTTGTTGTGGTTCAGCATCGTGAAGTAGAGGCTGTCCGCACCGGGGATGTCGCGCAATTGGCCGCGCGTGGCGTCGCCCTCCCCGGCGCGCTCGACCTTGATCACGTCGGCGCCGAACCAGGCCAGCAGCTGCGTGCAGGTCGGGCCCGATTGGACATGGGTGAAGTCGAGGACGCGCACGCCCTCCAGTGCCTTGCTACCGCTACTCACGTTGCCACCTTTTGAGATTCGAGTTCCGTCAGACGTTTGCGCAGCTCGCGCATTTCGGCGAAGCGCGCCGTCTCGTCGCGGACGATCGCGACGATGCCTTCCACCTTGCCCGCATCGTCCAGCAGCAGCGAGACGGTGAAGGCGATCGAAAGGGTCTTGCCCGGCTCCTTGTGCAGGGCCGGAACGCGCAAGAGATCTGCGCCGTATTTCGTGACGGCCGTCGCCATCGTGTGGGCGTAGCCTTCCCAGTGGCGGCCTCGTTGGCGCTCCGGGATGATGATGTCGAGGTTCTTGCCCAGCGCTTCCTCGGCGGTGAAGCCGAAGATGCGCTCGCAGGCCGCGTTCCAGAGCGTGATCGCCCCGGACGCGTTACAGACCATGATGCCGTCGCCAGCGCCGGCGACCAGTTGCTGGAAGTCGATGTTCACGGCGACGGCTAACTCCTTACTTGATCAGACAGCCTTCAACGCATGCAGCGTTGCGATGTTGTCCGAGTTGTACCCCAGTTCGGCCAGCACCTCGTCCGTATGTTCCCCGAGCAGCGGCGAGGGCTTGACTTCCACCTTCATGTCCGAGAACTTGATCGGGCTGCCGACCGTCAGGTACTTGCCGCGGGCCTTGTGGTCCACCTCGACGATCGTGCCGCTGGCGCGCAGCGACGGATCGTTGGCGATTTCCTTCATCGAGTGCACCGGGGCGCAGGGGATGTCGAACTTGCGCAGGATGTCCACCGCCTCGAACTTGGTCTTGTCCTTCAGCCAGTCCTCGATCGTCGCGAAGATCTCGGTGATGTGCGGCTGACGGGCCTTCGGGGTCATGTACAGCGGATCGGTCTTCCACTCGGGCTTGCCGATCGCGTCGCAGATCGGGCCCCAGGCATGGCCCTGGATCGTGAAGTAGATGTAGGCGTTCGGGTCGGTCTCCCAGCCCTTGCACTTCAGCACCCAGCCCGGCTGGCCACCGCCGCCGGCATTGCCACCGCGGGGCACCACGTCGGTGAAGGTGCCGTGCGGGTACTGCGGGTACTCTTCCAGGTAGCCCAGGCGGTCCAGGCGCAGCTGGTCACGCAGCTTGACGCGGCACAGATTGATGACGGCGTCCTGCATCGAGCAGGCGACCTTCTGGCCCTTGCCGGTCTTGTCGCGCTGGCGCAGCGCGGTCAGGATGCCGATTGCCAAATGCATGCCGGTGTTGCTGTCGCCCAGCGCTGCGGCCGACACGGTCGGCGGGCCGTCCCAGAAGCCGGTGGTGGAGGCGGCGCCGCCAGCGCACTGAGCCACGTTTTCGTAGACCTTCAGGTCTTCGTAGTGGTGGCCGTCCGAGAAGCCCTTGACCGAGGCCAGGATCATCTTCGGGTTCAGTTCGAGGATGCGCTCCCAGGTGAAGCCCATGCGGTCCAGCGCGCCGGGGCCGAAGTTCTCGACCATCACGTCCGAGACCTTGATCAGCTTCTCCAGCACTTCCTTGCCGGCGGCCGTCTTGGTGTCCAGGGTCAGCGAGCGCTTGTTGCCGTTGAGCTGCGTGAAGTACAGGGCGTCCACATCGGGGATGTCGCGCAGCTGGCTGCGGGTCACGTCGCCCGAGCCGGGGCGCTCCACCTTGATCACGTCCGCGCCGAACCAGGCCAGCATCTGCGTGCAGGCGGGGCCCGCCTGGACGTGGGTGAAGTCGATGATCTTGATGTCGTCGAGTGCTTTGGTCATGCTCTTATCTCCTTGTCAGTGCTGGGGGTCGGTTACTTCTTGCCGCTTTGCGGGTTCAGGTTCGTCAGGCGTCCGCTCTCGGTGCCGGCCGATTCGTCGATGACCGCATTGATCAGCGTCGGCTTGCCGGAGGCGATGCCCTCGCGCAGCGCAGCAGCGAGTTCCTCGGGCGTGGTGACGTGACGGCCGATGCCGCCGAAGGCTTCGATCATCTTGTCGTAGCGGGCGTCCTTGACGAACACCGTCGGCGCCACGTCCTTGCCGCCGGTCGGATTGACGTCGGTGCCGCGGTAGACGCCGTTGTTGTTGAAGATGATCGTTGTCACGGGCAGGTCGTAGCGGCAGATCGTCTCGAGTTCCATGCCGCTGAAGCCGAAGGCGCTGTCGCCCTCGATCGCGACGACCGGCTTGCCGCTGGTGACGGCCGCACCGATCGCATAGCCCATGCCGATGCCCATCACGCCCCAGGTGCCGGAGTCGAAGCGCTTGCGCGGCTGGTACTGCTCGATGATCGCGCGGCAGAAGTCCAGCGTGTTGGCACCTTCATTGACGAGGTTGATGTCCTGGTGGTCCTTCAGCACCTCGCGGATCGAGCCAAGCGCGCTGTGGAAGTTCATCGGGCTGGGGCTTTGCGCCAGCTTCTGCGCCATCGAGGTCAGGTTCTTGTCCTTCTTCGACGCGATGTTGGCCAGCCACTCGGCCGAGGGCTTCGGGAAGCTGGCGTCGACGCCCTTCAGCATTTCGCCGATGCAGGAGCCGATGTCGCCGATCAGCGGCGCCTCGATTGGCACGTTGCTGTCGATCTCGGTCGGCGAGATGTCGATCTGGATGAAGCGCTTGGCGCCCTTCTCCGAACCCCAGGTCTTGCCCTTGCCGTGCGAGAGCAGCCAATTCAGGCGCGCGCCCACCAACATCACCACGTCGGCCTCGGCCAGAACGTAGGAGCGAGCGGCGGAGGCGCACTGGGCGTGGGTGTCGGGCAGCAGGCCCTTGGCCATGGACATCGGCAGATAGGGAACGCCGGTCTTCTCGATGAACGCGCGGATGTCTTCATCGGCCTGGGCGTAGGCGGCGCCCTTGCCCAGCAGGATCAGCGGACGCTTGGCGGTCTTCAGCACGTCGAGTGCCTTGGCCACCGTGTCCGGCGCGGGCAGTTGGCGCGGCGCTGCATCGACAACCTTGATCAGCGAGGCCTTGCCCTTGGCTGCGTCCATCGTCTGCGCCAGCAGCTTGGCCGGCAGGTCCAGGTAGACGCCGCCCGGGCGGCCCGAGACGGCGGCGCGGATCGCACGGGCGAAGCCGACGCCGATGTCCTCGGCATGCAGCACGCGGAAGGCCGCCTTGCAGTGCGGGCGGGCGATGGCCAGTTGGTCCATCTCCTCGTAGTCGCCCTGTTGCAGGTCGACGATCTCGCGCTCGCTGGAGCCGGAGATCAGGATCATCGGGAAGCAGTTCGTCGTGGCGTTCGCCAGCGCCGTCAGGCCGTTCAGGAAGCCGGGCGCGGAGACGGTCATGCAGATGCCGGGCTTGCCGGTCATGTAGCCGGCGATGGCGGCGGCGTTGCCGGCGTGCTGCTCATGGCGGAAGCCGATGAAGCGCAGGCCCTCGGCTTGCGCCAGGCGGGCCAGGTCGGTGATCGGAATGCCGACCAGGCCGAAGATGGTGTCGAGGTCGTTGAGCTTCAACGCGTCGATGACGAGATGGAAACCATCGGTCAATTCGGGCGTGGCCGAGGCCTGTGCTGCGGCCTGGATTGCCGAGTCGGCGGCGGTCTTGGATTCGAGTACGGTGGACATGTCTCTCCTTTTCTCGGCACCGCTCGCGATCTGCGTTAGGTGCCCTCTCAGTGGCGTGTGTTGACTATGATGGGCGACTGGAAAAGCGGCTGTTGACGGCAGTCAAGAATCTGAAAAAACCGAGACAAACCCTGTCATGACCTTCCTGGTGAACCACTCCGAGCGCAACGTGATTCGGCTTCAGCTGAAGCAGAACACTGCGCTCGCCAAGCTCAGCGAAGAGGACCTGAAAGAGCTCGAATCGCAGCTGCTGATCGCCGATGGCGGCAAGGCGGAATTCCTGCAGCAGCAGGGCATGCGCGAGATGTCGCAGTACTTCATCGTGGACGGCATCCTCAAGCGCGTGGTGTCGAACCCCGAAGGCAAGGAAATGATCCTGCGCTTCGCTTGCGAGCGCGACATGGAGACCGTGTACGCGGCCTGGCGGCTGGGCACTCCGACGCCGTACGGCATCGTCGGCGTCAGCAAGTTCCGCATCGCGAGCCTGCCGATGAAGGACTGGGGCGCCTTCCTCGATGCGCGCCCGGAGTTCAAGCAGGCCTTCGAGTACGACGTGATGAAGGTGATGAGCGACATCATGGCCCACGTGATCACGCTGCATCTGCTCGATGCGCCGGGGCGCGTCCAGCGCTTCATGCGCAAGCATCCCGATCTGGTGGACCGGATTCCGCAGAAGGAACTGGCGTCATACCTGAACCTGTCTGCGGAAACCTTGAGTCGTCTGCGTCACAGCGGAAAGATCACCAATCCGCCGTGAGCCTTGTGTTGGAGTAGCGCGGGGCCGGCTCAGCCCTGTGCGCTCTTCTCCATTTGCGCCCGGCGCATCGGGCGCAGCACGAACCAGGCGAGCAGCGCTGCCGCAGCGTTCATGATGCTGGCCACGATGAACACCGCATGCCAGCTGCCCGTGCTGGCCGCCAGCACGCTGGACAGCGGCACCAGCAGCGAGGCCGTGCCCTTGGCGGTGTAGAGCATGCCGGCGTTCGATGCCGCGAACTTGGAGCCGAAGGTGTCGGCGCAGGTCGACGGGAACAGGCTGTAGATCTCGCCCCAGGCGAAGAACACGATGCCCGTCAGGATCACGAAGGCCACCGGGTTCTGACCGAACTTGTACAGCGCCAGGATGCCCACCGCTTCGATCGCGAAGGCGATGAACATCGTCAGCTCGCGGCCGATCTGGTCGGACACCCAGCCGAAGAACGGGCGGGTCAGGCCGTTGAGCACGCGGTCGATCGCCAGGGCGAAGGTCAGCGCCGGCAGCACCAGGCCCATGATGTTGACCGGAATACCGTCGATCTTGAAGTCCTTGGCGATCGGGCCCAGCTGCGCGGTAGCCATCAGGCCGCCGGCTGCCACCATCACGAACATCAGGTACATGACCCAGAACACCGGCGTCTTGACCACTTCGCCCGGGCTGTAGCTGCGCTTGCTCTGCTGCAGCGTCGACGGGGCCAGCTGCTTGAGCTGTTCCGGCGCACGCGTCAGGGCCCAGGAGGCCAGGAACACGATCAGGCCCTGGCCGATGCCGAAGTACAGGAAGGCATCCTCGTAGCCGTTGGACTTGATGAAGTTGGAGATCGGCACGATCGTCAGCGCCGAGCCGGCACCGAAGCCGGCCGCCGTCAAGCCGGCGGCGAGGCCGCGGCGATCGGGGAACCACTTCAGCGCGTTGCCCACGCAGGTGCCGTAGACGGCGCCCGCGCCGACACCGGCAACAGCGGCTGCAAAGTAGAGCATCGGCAGCGTGTCGGCAAAGGAGTTCATCACCCAGCCGACGGCGCAGAGGATGCCGCCGCCCATCACCACCGGACGCGGGCCGAAGCGGTCAACGAGGTAGCCCTCGATCGGCACGAGCCAGGTTTCGGTGAGCACGAAGATGGTGAAGGCGACCTGGATCGCGGCACGGCTCCAACCGTGCTTCTCGGAAATCGGGTTGACGAAGAGGGTCCAGCCGTACTGCAGGTTGGCGATCATCGCCATGCAAAGAATGCCCAGCAAGAGCTGGCCCCATCGGTAGGAAGTGCTTGGCGCGGCGGCATTGGCCCCCGCATGAGTTTCATGGGCCGTGGCGACGGCTACGGGCGGTCGAATCATGATGGCGATTCCTTTGCGGAAGTTTGTCTCGTCATTCGTCGTCGAAATCCGCGCATCGCCCTCTTGGCGCCTACGGGCTTTCTCTTATTTCTCTCCTCGGACCGGCGTCATGAACAACGGCTGATCAGACCGGAATCCCGGCGCGTCGGAGGCGGATTCAATGTCGGACTGCACGGCCGAAAAACTCTTGATCCGAAGCAAGTTTTTTGAAAAGCCTTCTGCTGGTTCACCCGGATGAGCGCGGCCGGCGATGCGCTAACCTTCAGTCACCGCGGCAGCCCCTAACGCCGATCTTCGACGGCATGCGGGCGAGCTGCAATCGGGCCTTCCACGACACGAAACAGGACACGATCCATGACCATCACCGTCACCCGCGACCGCAGCGGCAAGATGAAGCACCGCATCGCGGTGAACCAGCACGAAATCATTGCGGACGAGCCCGTGGCCAACGGCGGCGATGACCTCGGCCCCAACCCGCACGATCTCTACGACAGCGCGCTGGGCGCCTGCAAGGCGATGACGGTGCTGTGGTACGCCAACCGCAAGCAGATCCCGGTGGAAGACATTGAGGTGACCGTCGAGCGCGACGCCAGCGAGGAGCGCCAGGGCGTCTACCGGCTCGCGACGACGATGAAGCTCGGCGGCCCGCTCAGCGAGGAGCAGCGGCAGGAACTCCTGAACGTGGCGAAGAAATGCCCGGTCCACAAGCTGATGGCGCAGGTCACCACCGAGATCACGACCGAGCTGGTCGCCGATGCATAGCGCCAATACATAACTGCTCGTGAATGGTTCGCAAAGAAAAGATTGATTGTTCTTTATCGATGCGGCTCTCTACATTTTTGGACATCCCACCGCAACAAAACGAGGCTGTGAATGTTCAACGATCTGCAGAATCTCCAGCGCGACGAACTCGAACTGCGCGCCTATAACGCCGCCTTCTACGAACTCGGTTTCCGCTGGTACTGGGACGAGGCCACGTACCGCGCGCTGCAGTCCCACTGCGACGACCCGGTCGAGCGCCTGCTGCACTACATCCGCAGCGAGCACGCCCACCTGCTGCGCGCCTACGACGCCGCCTTCCTGCTGCGCGTGATCGTCGAGAAGCAGGCCGCCTGCCGCCGCGATGCCGAAAGCGTCGCGCACCTGGCCTCGCGGCCGGTGGACTGGTCGCAAGTGATCGGGCGCGAGGTGGGTGCGTGAGCGGGCCGGTCAAGCGCTGGCTGCGCTTCGAGCATGACGGTCGCGTCGGTTTCGGCGTTCTCGGTGACGGCGACATCGTCCACGAGCATGCCGGCGACATGTTCAACGCGCCGGAGCCCACGGGCCTGCGCTACGAGCTGTCGCGGATCAAGCTGCTGACGCCGACGCAGCCGACCAAGGTCATCGCGATGTGGAACAACTTCCACGCGCTGGCCGCCAAGCTGAAGCTGGCCGATCCGGCCGAGCCGCTGTACCTGCTGAAGGCGCCGAACTCCTGGCTGCCGGCCGGCCAGACGATCCGCCGGCCGCGCTGCGAAGGCAAGGTGGTCTACGAAGGCGAACTGGGCATCGTGATCGGCAAGACCGCCTCGGGCGTCTCCGTCGAGCAGGCGCTGGACCATGTATTCGGCTACACCTGTGCCAACGACGTGACGGTGGCTGACATCCTGAACCGCGACACTTCGTTCACGCAGTGGGACCGTGCCAAGGGTTTCGACACCTTCTGCCCGATGGGGCCGGTGGTGGCGACCGGCCTGGATCCTGCAACGTTGACCGTGACCACGATCCTCAACGGCGAGCAGCGCCAGCACTACCCGATCAGCGACATGCGCTTCGCGGTGCCGCAGCTCGTCAGCCTGATTTCGCAAGACCTGACCCTCCATCCCGGCGACGTGATCCTGTGCGGCACCTCGGTCGGCGTCGGCTCGATGAAGCCGGACAGCCTGGTCGAGGTGGCGATCGACGGCATCGGCCGGCTGGTCAATCGCTACGTCTAGCGCCAAAGATTTTTTTGACTATGTCCAAGGAACTTTCATGCAGAAGATCGCAATCATCGGCGCGGGGGCCATTGGTGGACTCGTAGGCGCCCGGCTCGCGCTGGCCGGCAGCGACGTCACCTTCTTCGTGCGCGGCGCCAACCTCACGGCGATCCGCGAGAACGGCATCGAGCTGATCGAGCACGACGGCAGTGCGCGCGCCACCAAGCGCGTGCATGCCACCGACGACTACGCCGGCCACGCCGGGCAGTTCGACCTCGTCATCCTCGCGATGAAGGCGCACCAGCTGGAGGCGGTCGCCGCCCAGGTGCCCGCCCTGCTCTCGCCCACCGGCGTGATCGTGACGATGCAGAACGGCATCCCGTTCTGGTACTTCCAGAAGCACGGCGGCGAATACGCCGGCACACCGGTGCGCAGCGCCGACCCCGGCGGCACCGTCATGGCGGCGCTCCCAGCCGAACGCATCATCGGCTGCGTGGTCTATCCGGCCTCGGAGCTGCTGCGGCCCGGCGTGATCCAGCACATCGAGGGCGATCGCTTCCCGGTCGGCGAACTGGATGGTTCGACCAGCGAGCGCGTCCAGCAGGTCGCCGCGCTGCTGGCCCATGCCGGCTTCAAGGCGCCGGTGCTGGACAACATCCGCGCCGAGATCTGGCTGAAGCTGTGGGGCAACCTCACCTTCAACCCGATCAGCAGCCTCAGCCACTCGACCCTGGTGGACATCTGCCAGTACCCGCTGAGCCGCGAACTGGCCGCCGCGATGATGACCGAGGCGCAGGCGGTGGCGCACAAGCTGGGCATCGAGTTCCGTGTGTCGCTGGAGAAGCGCATCGCCGGCGCCGAGAAGGTCGGCAAGCACAAGACCTCGATGCTGCAGGACATCGAGGCCGGCCGCGCGCCGGAGATCGATGCGCTGGTTGGATCGGTCGTCGAGCTGGCGCGGCTGACCAACACGCCGACGCCGCACATCGACACCGTCTATGCGCTGGTCAAGCTGCTCGAGAAGACGATGGGCGAACAGAAGGCTCAGCTGAGTTTGCAGCCCTTGACCTGAGACAAGTGCGCGAAAAGCCCGGCCGGCCAGAATCGGCCGGGTGAAACACGCCACCCTGCGCCAGCTCAAAGTCTTCGAGGCAGTCGCCCGGCTGCTGAGCTATTCGCGCGCCGCCGAGGAGTTGTGCCTCACGCAGCCGGCCGTCTCCACGCAGGTGCGCAAGCTGGAAGAGCACGCGGGCAATGCGCTGTTCGAGCAGTTCGGCAAGAAGATCTACCTCACCGCGGCCGGCACCGAACTGCTGCAGATCAGCCGCACGATCATCCAGCAGTTCGAGAACGCCGAGCATGCGATGACGCAGTACCGCGGCGTCAGCGGCGGGCGGCTCAATGTCGGCGTGATCAGCGCCGGCGACTATTTCTTCCCGCGGCTGCTGGTGGAGTTCGCCGGCCGGCATCGCGGCGTGGCGCTGAACTTCACGGTGCACAACCGCGAGGGCCTGCTGACCCACATCGCCGACAACCTCACCGACCTGGCGGTGATGGTGCGCCCGCCGGTGGGCATGGATACCGAATCCGTGCCCTTCGCGCCCCACCCCTACGTGATCGTCGCCGCCGCCGGCCATCCGCTGGCCAACCGGCGCACGGCGCTGACGATCGACGCCTTGAAACGCGAACGCTTCGTCGCCCGCGAAAAGGGCTCCGACACCTGGAACTCGATGGCAGACGCCTTCGGCCCGCACATGGCCGAGCTGCCGATCGCGATGGAGATCCGCAGCACCGAGACGATCAAGCAGGCGGTGATCGCCGGCATGGGCCTGGCCTTCCTGTCGGTCCACACGATCAGCCAGGAACTGGCGGCGGGCAGCCTCAAGGTGCTGAAGGTTCAGGGGTTTCCGATGGTGCGCAACTGGTTTGTGGTGCACCGCAAAAACAAACGCCTGGCACCAGTGGCCCAGGCGTTCAAGGATTTTCTGCTGACGGACGGTGCGACCTTGATCGATCGATTCGTCCCCTACCGGTTCTGAGCCGGGCGGGAATATTCAATTCAGCGGAACGAAGCGCTCGGCAGGTTGCCTTGCGGCAGCGACGCGCGGCGGCCGTTACCGGCGAACAGGCCACGCACGGCCTTGAAGAGGATGACGATCGGCATGTTGGCGATCAGGGACTTGGCGGCCGGGGTATTCAGAGTGCTGATGATCATGATGTTTTCCAGACGTTTAAGTTAATGAATCTGCGAGAGAAGGATTGAAACGAAGTTTAGGGTTAACCCCCGATTTATGACAAGCGAATATTGTGCGGCGCAGCAATTGATTTCGAGTTTCTTGACCCAGGTCAAGTTTTCAGCCCGAAACTGAGTGGGCTTCATATTTCGCGCCCCCACCAGCCCTCCTCGAACTGGCCTTGCAGCCAGCTCATCAGCCGCGTGACCTTGGCCGGCACGAGGCGCGGCGACGGGAACACCACATGGATCGCCTGCGAGGGCAAGGACCAGTCGGCCAGCAGCGGCAGCACCGTGCCGTCCTTGACCGAGGCGTGGGCCACGTACCAGGGCAGCGCCGCCACGCCCAGGCCCGCGCGCGCCGCCGCCAGCAGCGCCGACAGATTGTTCGAACGCAGCGGCCCCTGAACCGGCACCTGCACCGTCTCGCCCCGGCCGGCGAAGCGCCAGCGCTCATCGCCCTGAACGGTGCTATAGATCAGCGCGGCGTGGCCGGCCAGCTCGCTCGGGTGCGCCGGCGTGCCATGCGCACCGAGGTAGGTGGGCGACGCGACCAGCACCCAGGGGTTCACGCCGAGGTAGGACGCGCCCAGCGAGGAATCGGCCAACTGCCCCATCCGGATGGCCAGGTCCACGCCCTGCTCCACCAGGTTCACGTAGCGGTCGTCGAAGCCCAGGTCGATCTGCAGCGCCGGGTGCTCGCGCATGAACTCGATCATCAGCGGCACCATCACGCGCCGGCCGAAGGCCACCGAGGTGCTGATCCGCAAGGTGCCGCGCGTCTGCGACTGCTGCAGCGTGGCGATGTTGTCCGCCTCCTCCATCTCGCGCACGATCAGCAGGCACTTCTCGTAGTACAGCGCGCCGATCTCGGTCGGCGTCACGCCGCGCGTGCTGCGATGGAACAAGCGCGCGCCCAGGCGCTTCTCCAGCGCGGCGACGTGCTTGGTCGCCGTCGGCTGCGTGATGCCGAGGTCGACCGAGGCCTTGCTGAACGAGCCGGTTTCGACGACGCGGATGAAGAGTTGCATTCCGAGCATGCGGTCCATGGAGCCCTCCTGGCATTCCACGGTGGAATATCTGTTATCGGCGGCCTTCGATTCACACTGCGCGACGCAAAAGACACCATCGCGTCATCAACAAAAGGAGATGACCATGGCATTGATGAGAGCCGTCGACGCAGCGGTGCTGGTGATGGAGAAGGAAGGCGTGACGCAGGCCTTCGGCATCCCCGGCGCGGCGATCAACCCGCTGTACTCGGCGCTGCGCAAGCGCGGCGGCATCGCCCACGTGCTGGCCCGCCACGTCGAGGCCGCCTCGCACATGGCCGAGGGCTACACCCGCGCCAAGGCCGGCAACATCGGCGTGTGCATCGGCACCTCGGGCCCGGCCGGCACCGACATGATCACCGGCCTCTACTCCGCCCAGGCCGACAGCATCCCCATCCTCTGCATCACCGGCCAGGCACCGCGCGCCCGGCTGTACAAGGAAGACTTCCAGGCGGTCGACATCGAATCGATCTCCAAGCCGGTAACCAAGTGGAGCGTCACGGTCCGCGAACCGGCCCAGGTGCCGCGCAGCTTCCAGCAGGCCTTCCACCTGATGCGCTCGGGCCGCCCGGGCCCGGTGCTGATCGACCTGCCCTTCGACGTGCAGATGGCCGAGATCGAGTTCGACATCGACACCTACGAGCCGCTGCCCGTCTACAAGCCCGCGGCGACGAAGAAGCAAATCGACCGCGCGCTGGACATGCTGCTGGCCGCCGAGAAGCCGCTGATCGTCGCCGGCGGCGGCATCATCAATGCGGACGCCAGCGAGCTGCTGGTCGAATTCGCCGAACTGACCGGCGTGCCGGTGATCCCCACGCTGATGGGCTGGGGCACCATCCCCGACGACCACCCGCTGATGGCCGGCATGTGCGGCCTGCAGACCAGCCACCGCTACGGCAACGCCACGATGCTGGCCAGCGACTTCGTGCTGGGTATCGGCAACCGCTGGGCCAACCGCCACACCGGCTCCACCGAGGTCTATTGCAAGGGCCGCAAGTTCGTCCACGTGGACATCGAGCCCACGCAGATCGGCCGCGTGTTCTCGCCCGACCTCGGCATCGTCTCCGACGCCAAGGCAGCGCTGCAGCTCTTCGTCGAGGCGGCGCGCGAGCGCAAGGCCGCCGGCACGCTGCGCGACTACGCCGACTGGCAGTTCCGCTGCGCCGAGCGCAAGCGCCTGATGGGCCGCAAGACGCACTACGAAGAGAAGCCGATGAAGCCCTTCCGCGTGTACGAGGAGATGAACAAGGTCTTCGGCCGCGATACCACCTACGTCACCACGATCGGCCTCAGCCAGATCGCCGGCGCGCAGTTCCTGCACGTCTACGGCCCGCGCCAGTGGATCAACTGCGGCCAGGCCGGTCCGCTGGGCTGGACGATTCCCGCTGCGCTGGGCGTGGTGGCCGCCGACCCGTCGCGCAAGGTGGTGGGCCTCTCGGGCGACTACGACTTCCAGTTCCTGATCGAGGAGCTGGCCGTTGGCGCCCAGTTCCGCCTGCCCTATGTGCATGTGCTGGTGAACAACGCCTACCTCGGGCTGATCCGCCAGGCGCAGCGCGGCTTCGAGATGGACTACTGCGTGCAACTGGGCTTCGAGAACCAGAACCTGCCGCCGGATGCCAACGGCCTGCAAGGCTACGGCGTCGACCACATCGCCGTCGTCGAAGGCCTGGGCTGCAAGGCGCTGCGCGTGACCGACCCCGAGAAGATCGAGCGCGCACTGCTCGACGCGCAGGAACTGGCCCAGAAGTACCGCGTGCCGGTCGTCGTCGAATGCATCCTGGAGCGGGTGACCAACATCTCGATGGGCACCGAGATCGACAAGATCAACGAGTTCGAAGCGATCGACTGCAAGCACCCACAAGGCACGCAGGGCCTGGAACTGGCCGGCCTGCTGGACTGAACCGCATCAAGGAGACAACCATGCCCCGCTTCGCCGCCAACCTCACGATGCTGTTCAACGAGGTGCCCTTCCTCGATCGCTTCGAGCGCGCCGCCAAGGCCGGCTTCAAGGCCGTCGAGTTCCTGTTCCCCTACGACTTCCCGGCCGAGGAGATCAAGGCCCGCCTCGATGCCAACGGCCAGGAACTGGTGCTGCACAACCTGCCCGCCGGCGACTGGGCCGGCGGCGAGCGCGGCATCGCCTGCCTGCCCGGCCGCGAGAAGGAGTTCCGCGACGGCATCGGCCGCGCGATCGAGTACGCCAGTGCTTTGGGCGTGCCGCAGCTGAACTGCCTGGCTGGCAAGGCACCGGCCGGCGTCTCCAGCGCTGAGCTGAAGCACACGCTGGTCGAGAACCTGCGCTGCGCCGCCAAGGGCCTGCAGGTCCACGGCCTCAAGCTGCTGATCGAGCCGATCAACACCTACGATATCCCCGGCTTCTTCGTGAGCCGCACCGACCAGGCGCTGGCCATCCTCGACGAGGTCGGCGCCGACAACGCCTTCGTCCAGTACGACATCTACCACGCACAGCGGACGGAAGGCGAGCTGGCGGTCACGATGCAGAAGCACCTTGCCCGCATCGGCCACATCCAGTTGGCCGACAACCCCGGCCGCAACGAGCCCGGCAGCGGCGAGATCAACTACGAGTTCCTGTTCAAGCACATCGATCGCATCGGCTACACCGGTTGGATCGGTTGCGAATACAAGCCCGCTGCGCAGACGGAGCTCGGGCTCGGGTGGCGTCAACGTTTGGCCAGCTAACTCTCAAATTCCACGGAGCATTCATCCATGACCACCACCACTCCCCTCAAGATCGGCTTCATCGGCCTGGGCATCATGGGCGCGCCAATGGCGGGCCACCTGATCAAGGCCGGCCATCAGCTCTTCGTCAACACGCTGGGCAAGCTGCCGCCGGCCCTGGCCGACAGCTCCGCCACCGTCTGCACCACGCAGCGCGGCGTGGCCGAGCGGGCCGACATCGTCATCATCATGGTGCCGGACACGCCGGACGTCGAAGCGGTGCTGTTCAGCGAACAGGGCGTCGCCTCAGGCCTCACCCAGGGCAAGCTGGTGATCGACATGAGCTCGATCTCGCCGATCGCCACGCAGGCCTTCGCCAAGCGCATCGCCGCCATCGGCTGCGACTACCTCGACGCGCCAGTCTCCGGCGGCGAGGTCGGCGCGAAGAACGCCACGCTGTCCATCATGGTCGGCGGCCCTGAGGCGGCCTTCGAGCGCGCCAAGCCGCTGTTCGAGCTGATGGGCAAGAACATCACCCACGTCGGCGCCAACGGCGACGGCCAGACCGCCAAGGTCGCGAACCAGGTGATCGTCGCACTGACGATCGAGGCCGTGGGCGAGGCGCTGCTGCTCGCCGCCAAAGCCGGTGCCGATCCGGCCCGCGTGCGCCAGGCGCTGATGGGCGGCTTCGCCTCGTCGAAGATCCTCGAGGTCCATGGCGAGCGCATGATCAAGCGCACCTTCGACCCGGGCTTCCGCATCGCGCTGCACCAGAAGGACCTGAACCTCGCGCTGGACACCGCCAAGACGCTGGGCGTCTCGCTGCCGAACACCTCCACCGCGCAGCAGCTGTTCAACGCCTGCGCCGCGCACGGCGGCTCGACCTGGGACCACTCCGCGATGGTGCGTGCGCTGGAGACGATGGCGAATTTCGAGATCGGCCAGAAGCCGAACGCAGCCTAAGCCGGCACCGTGCTGGCCCGGACGATCAGCTCGCAAGGCATCGTCCGGCTCACCGGCTCGTCGCCAGTCGCCATCGCGGCCAGCACGGCTTCCGCCGCGGCCTGGCCGATGCCGGCGCGTGGCGGGCGCATCGTCGTCAGCGCCGGCAGCAACTGGCGGCCGATCGGGAAATCGCCGAAGCCCAGCAGCGCGAGCTGCCCCGGCACCGAGATACCCAGCGACTGCGCCTGCATCAGCGCACCACAGGCCAGGTGATCGTTGGCGAAGGCCGCCGCGGTGACCGGCCGCTTCGCATCGCTGCCCAGCGCCATCAATACAGCACGTCCGGCATCGAAGGCATCGCCGGTCCCGGCCGTCAGCGCATGCACCTTCGCGCCGCGCGCCTCGCACTCGGCGGCAAAGCCCTCGCCCCGCTCGTGGGCGCGATAGTCCTCGGCCACGCCGCTGTCCACATAGGCCAGCGCGCGGTGGCCCTGGTCCAGCAGATGCCTCGCCATCGTGCGGCCGATCGCCTTGTGGTCGAAGCCGATGCGGGCGAAGCCATCCTCGCTGTCCTCGTCCTCCGGGTGGTCCCAGATCTCGATCACCGCAGTGCCACCGTCCTGCGCGTCGCGCAGCATCCGCAGCGCCGCCGGCGTGTGCTGGCGGCCGGTGACGATCAGCGCGCCCGGCGCCCAGCCGAGCAACGCGCGCAGCTGCGACTCCTCGTGCTCCAGCGAATAGCCGGTCGCCATCAGCAGCAGCTCGCGGCCGCTGTCGCGCAGGCCTTCGGTGAGGCCCTGGATCGTCTCCGCGAAGATCGAGTGGCCCACGTTCGGGATCAGCGCCGCCACGATTCTTGAGGCCCCGCTGGCGAGCTGGCCCGCCTGGTGGTTCGGCACATAACCCGTCTGCTGGATGGCGGCCTGGATGCGGGCCGCCGTCTCCGGCGCCACCTTGCCCGGCTCGCGGATGAAGCGCGAGACGGTGATGCGGGTCACACCCGCCGCGTCGGCCACCTCATGCAAGGTCGGACGGCCGTGGCCACGCCGCTGGCGTTTCGCTGGATCCTCGGTCGCTTTCATGGGTCTAGGGTTTCCACCAATGTTTACCGCTAACATGATGCCTTAATGTTACCGGTAACACGACAGGAGACAAGAAGGCATTTGCCATGACCCGTTCGCTTGACGCACTTCGCAGCCGCCGCTGGTTCGCCGCCAGCGACATGCGCGGCTTCGCGCACCGCCAGCGCATCCAGCAGATGGGGCTGCGTCGCGAGGATGTGCTGGACAAGCCCATCGTCGCGATCATCAACACCTGGAGCGATCTCTCGCCCTGCCACGCCCACCTGCGCGAGCGCGCCGAGAGCGTCAAGCGCGGCGTGCTGATGGCCGGCGGCATGCCCTTCGAGCTGCCCGCGATGAGCCTCGGCGAGGTGATGGTGAAGCCCACCACCATGCTCTACCGCAACTTCCTCGCGATGGAAGTCGAGGAGCTGCTGCGCTCGCTGCCGATCGACGGCGTGGTGCTGCTGGCCGGCTGCGACAAGACCACGCCGGCCACCGTGATGGGCGCCGTCAGCGCCGGCCTGCCGACGATCTTCTGCCCTGCCGGCGGCATGCTCAGCGACCGCCACCTCAAGCGCGGCGAGCCCGCCCGCTCGATCGGCGCCGGCACACACACGCGCATGTTCTGGGACGAGTACCAGGCCGGCCAGATCCCCGAGCCCGAGTGGATCAAGCTCGAAGCGAAGATGACCCGCTCGCCCGGCACCTGCAACGTGATGGGCACCGCCAGCACGATGACCTCGATGGTCGAGGCACTGGGCCTCGCCCTGCCTGGCGCCACCGCCATCCCCGCGATGGACGCCGGCCACGTGCGCATGGCGACGAACTGCGGCGAGCGCATCGTCTCGATGATCTGGGACGACCTGACGCCGGCCAAGCTGCTGACCCGCGGCGCCTTCCTCAACGCCGCCGCCGTGCAGATGGCGCTGGGCGGCTCCACCAACGCCGCCGTCCACATCATCGCGATGGCACGCCGCGCCGGCGTGGACCTGAGCCTGGCCGACCTCGACGCGATGGGCCGCCAGGTGCCGGTGCTGGCCAACCTGTTCCCCAGCGGCGACCGGCTGATGGAAGACTTCCACTACGCCGGCGGCCTGCCCGCGCTGATGAACCGCATCCGCCCGCACCTGTCGCTCGGCGAGATGACCGTCACCGGCAGGACGATCGGCGAGAACATCGAAGGCCGCGAGAGTCTCGACGACGAGGTGATCCGCCCGCTCGAGCGCCCGGTCAGCGCGGCCGGCGCTCTGGCCGTGCTGCGCGGCAACCTCGCTCCCGAGGGCGCGGTGATGAAGTCCAGCGCCGCCAGCCCCAAGTACTTCCGCCACACCGGCCGCGCACTGGTGTTCGACTCGCCGGCCGAGATGAACAAGGTCTGCGCCGACCCCGAGCTGGACGTGGACGAGAACACCGTGCTGGTGCTGCGCAACGCCGGCCCGGTCGGCGCGCCGGGCATGCCCGAGTGGGGCGGCCTGCCGATCCCCAAGAAGCTGCTGGACCGCGGCGTGCGCGACATGGTGCGCCTGTCCGACGCCCGCATGAGCGGCACCCACTACGGCAGCTGCATCCTGCACATCAGCCCGGAGGCGGCTGTCGGCGGCCCGCTGGCCCTGGTCCGGACCGGCGATCTGATCGCGCTGGACGTCGAGGCGCGTACGCTCGAACTGAAGGTTAGCAACGACGAACTGGCCCGCCGCCGCGCCGACTGGACGCCGCCGCCGCGGCCGGTCACGCGCGGCTTCACGCGGCTCTACCAAGACCATGTGCTGCAGGCCCACGAGGGCTGCGATTTCGATTTCCTGCAAGGCGACGACAGTTCGCCGGAACCTGCGATCTTCTAAGGAGACAACAGCGATGAATGCCTTCCGGCAAATGATGTCGGCCGCGGCCGGCAAGCCGCCCGCCGGCACCTGGATCATGTCCGCCAGCCCGCTGGTCGCCGAGGCCATCGGCTGCGCCGGCTACGACTGGGGCGTGGTCGACATGGAGCACACGCCGATCGACCTGATGACCCTGGTGCACATGCTGCAGGCCGTCGCCGGCACCCCGATGCTGCCCATCGTGCGCGTGCCCTGGAACGACAGCGTCAGCCTCAAGCGCGTGATGGACGCCGGCGCGACGACGCTCTTGGTGCCCTTCGTGCAGAACGCCGAAGAGGCCCGCGCCGCCGCATCTGCCTGCCGCTATCCGCCGCAGGGCGTGCGCGGCATGGCCGGCATGAGCCGCGCCTCGCGCTTCGGCACCACGCCGAACTTCCTCGGCACCGCCAACGAGACGATCAGCGTGATCGTGCAGCTGGAGACGGAAGAGTCGATCGCCAACGTGGACGAGATCGCCGCCGTGGAAGGCATCGACGCGCTGTTCGTCGGCCCGGGTGATCTCTCCGGCACGATGGGCCACATCGGCCAGCTGACGCACCCGGCCGTGCTGGAGCGCACCCGCCACGCGGTGGCGCGCGCCAAGGCCGCGGGCAAGCCGATCGGCACCGTCGGCGGCACGCCGGAGGTCTGCGCGCTGTACCGCGAGATGGGCTTCGACTTCGTCGCCATCGCCTCCGACCTGGGCCTGCTGATGCGCAGCGCGCAAGCTGCCCTCGCCGCATTGCGCAACGAGAATGTCGCCCCCGTGAAACCGCAAGGAGCGTACTGAGATGGCCGCCGTCGAACTGAAGAACGTGGCCAAGAGCTACGACGGGAAGATCCCCATCATCCACGGCATCGACCTGGAGATCAAAGACGGCGAGTTCGTCGTCTTCGTCGGCCCCTCGGGCTGCGGCAAGAGCACCTTGCTGCGGATGATCGCGGGCCTGGAGACGATCAGCAGCGGCGAACTGCGCATCGGCGGCGACAAGGTCAACGACAAGCCGCCACGCGCCCGCGACATCGCCATGGTCTTCCAGGACTACGCGCTCTACCCGCACAAGAGCCTGTACGACAACATGGCCTTCGGCCTGCGCCTGCGCAAGACGCCCGAGGACGAGATCAAGAAGCGCGTGATGGACGCGGCCAGGCTGCTGCGCATCGACCACATGCTGGAGCGCAAGCCGGCGGCCCTGTCCGGCGGCCAGCGCCAGCGCGTGGCCATCGGCCGCGCGATCGTGCGCCAGCCCAAGGTGTTCCTGTTCGACGAGCCGCTGTCCAACCTCGACGCACAGCTGCGCCAGGAGATGCGCAGCGAGATCAAGCGCCTGCACGAGCGCCTGGGCGCCACGATGATCTATGTGACCCACGACCAGGTGGAAGCGATGACCCTGGCGGACCGCATCGCCGTGCTCAGCGCCGGACACAAGATGCAGTACGACACGCCGGACGCGATCTACAACCGCCCCGCTGCGCTGTTCGTCGCCGGCTTCACCGGCGCGCCGCCGATGAACCTGGTGGACGCCACCGTCAGCGGCGGCCAGGCCGACGTGGGCGCCGGCATCCGCGTGGCGCTGCCGCCGGCGCTGGCCGGCAAGAGCGGCCCGGGCAAGCTGGGCGTGCGGCCCGAGAACCTGCGCCTGGCCCCCGAGGCCGGCGACATCACGGTGCCGGCCCAGGTCTCGCTACTGGAGCCGCTGGGCTCCGAGACGCTGGTGAGCCTGAAGCTCGGCGCCAGCGAGGTGATCGCACGGCTGGCCGCCAGCTTCCGCGAGCCCCCGGGCACCACGGTGAACCTGCACCTGAACCCGGCCCATCTGCACCTGTTCGATCCGCAAAGCGGCGTGGCCCTGGCCTGAAGACACAACAACTAACTGACGGAGACATCCCATGCAAAAACGCACCCTGCTCGCCGCCACGCTGCTGCTGGCCCTCGGCACCGCCGCGCCGGCCTTTGCGCAGACCAAGCTGCGCGTGTTCGCCGGCGGCTCGGGCCAGCGCCCCGACCTGATGCGCAAGCTGTTCGACCAGTACCAGCAGAAGAATCCGGGCGTCGCCGTCGAGATGGAAACCGGCGGCGCCACCTCGGAGCTGCAGCGCCAGTACCTCAGCACGGTGCTCAACGCCAAGGACCCGGCGATCGACGTCTACATGATCGACATCGTCAACCCGGCCCAGTACTACGGCGCCGGTTGGCTGGAGCCGCTGGACGCCTACCTGGGCGCACCGGCCGCCGCGCTGAAGCCCTACCTGCCCTTCTACGCCAGCGCCGACGTCGTCGACGGCAAGCTGGCCGCGATGCCCGCCTTCGCGGACGCCCTGTTCATGTACTACCGCAAGGACCTGCTGGAGAAGTACAAGATCGCAGAACCGAAGACCTGGGACGAGCTGAGCGCCGCCGCCAAGAAGATCCAGGCCGGCGAAGGCAATGCCAACCTGCAGGGCCTGTCGATCCAGGGCGCGCCGATCGAAGGCGCCGTCTGCACGTTCCTGCTGCCGTATTGGAGTCAGGGCAAGGACTTCAACGACGCTGCCGGCAAGCTGACGCTGGACAAGGCCGCCGCCGCCAAGGGCCTGAGCAACTGGCTCGGCATGGTCGACGCCGGCGTCATCAAGAAGAACGTGGCCGAGGTGAAGACGCCCGACACGGTCAACGAATTCAAGGCCGGTCAGGTCGTGTTCGCCGTCAACTGGGGCTTCGCCTGGGACCGCTTCCAGGACGACAAGGACAGCAAGGTGCAGGGCAAGATCGGCGTGATGCCGCTGCCGGCGATGGCCGGCGGCAAGAGCGCCACCTGTGTCGGCGGCTGGCAGTGGGCCGTCAGCGCCTTCTCGAAGTCGAAGGCCGAGAGCGCCAAGCTGGTGAAGTTCCTCGCCAGCCCGGAGGCGAGCAAGTTCCTCGCGGTCGAAGGCTCGCTGCTGCCGACCTACGCCGGCGTCTACAACGACGCGGACGTGGTCAAGGCCGTGCCCTGGTTCAAGGATGCCGGCACCGTCGTCATCTCCGGCCGCAGCCGCCCGATGTCGCGCGACTACGGCCAGGTCAGCGATGCGATCCGCACCACCACCAGCGCCGTGCTCGCCCGCACGAAGAAGCCGGAAGAAGGCGTCGCGGAAATCGAAAGCCGCCTGCGCCGGATCATGCGCTAAACCATGGAGCCCCTCGCCCAGTCTCGCCCCGCTGAACGCGGGCGCGCCCGGTCGGTCCCCCGAGGGGACGAGGCCGCTCGCGGCATCGAGCCGCAAACGGCCTCAAGTGGGCCGGCTTGGGGCGGCCCGGCGCTCGGCCCAAACGCCCCGGTCTCAGGACACATCACCATGCTCGAAAAACTCAAGGACCCGGGCGAGAAGACGCTGGCCTTCCTGCTGCTGGCGCCGGCCTTCCTGCTGCTGGCGCTGATCGTGGTCTACCCGATCGGCCGGCTGATCTGGAACAGCTTCTTCGACCTTCGCCTCTCCGGCGGCGCGGCCAAGTTCGTCGGCATCGAGAACTACACCATCGCCCTCCAGGACCCCGACTTCTGGAACGCGGCCTGGAACACGCTGCTGATCACCGTCATCACCGTGCCCGGCGCGCTGGTCGTGGGCCTGGGCCTGGCGATGCTGGCCAACCTGCCCTTCCGCCGCCGCTGGCCGGTGCGCCTGGCGCTGCTGCTGCCCTGGGCGCTGCCGCTGGCCTTCGTCGGCCTGATCTTCGCGTGGTTCTTCCACACCGAGTTCGGCGTGGTCAACGACGTGCTGCGGCGCCTCGGCGCCAGCGAGCCGACGATGTGGCTGCTGTCTCCGAAGCTGGCCTTCGCCGCGATCTGCCTGGCCATCATCTGGAAGACCTCGTCCTTCATGGCGCTGATCCTGCTGGCCGGCCTGCAGATGATTCCGAAGTCGCTGTACGAAGCGGCCGAGGTGGACGGCGCCAGCAAGTGGAACCAGTTCTGGCACATCACCGTGCCGATGCTGATGCCCTCGATCATCGTGGCCCTGATCTTCCGCACCATCACCGCGCTGCAGACCTTCGACATCCCGCAGACGATGACCCACGGCGGCCCTGGCAACTCCACGCAGACGCTGGCGATGCTGATCCATGCCACGACGATCGACTACCTCGACGTCGGCTACGGCTCCACGCTGGCCGTGCTGATGTTCCTCATCTCGATGGTCGTCACCGGCTTCTACCTGAAGCGCATCGGCAGGAGCGCATGACATGAACACTTTCTTCGGATCGAAATGGCTCCGCTTCATCGCCGCCACGATGGTGGTGGTGAACGGATTCTTCCCCGCCGTGTGGATCCTGCTCACCTCGCTGAAAACCGAGGGTGAGCTGGTCAGCAAGCCCATCACCTACTGGCCGCACAACCCGGTGCTGGAGAACTACGTCCGCGCGTTCACCGACCAGCCGCTCCTGAAGTACCTCGGCAACAGCTTCGCGGTGGCGCTGATGTCCACGGCGCTGTCGCTGCTGGTGGCCTCCGGTGCCGCCTATGCGATCGCGCGGCTGAACCTGAAGCGCCGGCAGCTGATCCTGACCTGCATCGTCGCGTCCAGCATGTTCCCGCTGGTGACATTGCTGGTGCCGATCTTCGAGACCATGCGCCAGCTCGACCTGCTGAACACCTACACCGCGCTGGTGCTGCCCTACACGGTGCTGAACCTGCCGGTCTGCACCCTCGTGCTGGTGAGCTTCTTCCAGAGCATCCCGAAGGACCTGGAGAACGCCGCGATGATCGATGGCTGCACGCGCCTGGGCGCGCTGTTCAAGATCGTCGTGCCGCTGGCCGCGCCGGGCGTGTTCACCGCCGGCATCCTCGGCTTCGTCAACGCCTGGGACGAGTTCCTGCTGGCGCTGTCGCTGAACTCCAGCGCCTCGATGCGCACGCTGCCGGTCGGCATCTCGCTGTACCAGGGCGAGTTCACCTTCCCCTGGCCGACGATCTCGGCCGCGCTGATCGTCGCAATCGTGCCGGTGGCCGTGCTGATCGCCGTGTTCCAGGAACGCGTGGTCGGCGGCCTCACCCAGGGAGGCCTCAAAGGCTGACCGGCCGCCCCCGCTGACACCCCAAGCCCCGCCGCTCCGCCCGTCGAAAAACGGGCGGCTTGGGCAGCGCTTTGCCCGAAGTTTTCTCACCACCACCAACCTCGATAAGAAAGACGGAGACAGACAACATGAAGAAGACCGCACCGACCCTCGCCGCGCTGGCGCTGCTGACCGGCACCGCCGCATTCGCGCAGACGAGCAGCGTCACGATCGCCGGCCGCGTGGACATGGGGCCGCAGTACGTGGACACCGGCGTCAACAAGACGACCCGCGTGGACAGCGGCACCTACACCGCCTCGCGCCTGATCCTGCGCGGCAACGAGGATCTCGGTGACGGCCTGTCCGCCCAGTTCTACCTGGAGCACCGCTTCAATGCCGACACCGGCGCGGCGCAGAGCGCGGCCAAGTTCTGGAACGCCGGCTCCTACGTGGGCCTGTCCAGCAAGGACTGGGGCACGATCACGCTGGGCCGCCAGTACACGCCGATCTTCTGGTCCTTCCTGTTCGCCGACGACACCGGCCCGATGAAGCTGCACGGCTACAGCGCGCTGCAGTCCGTTCAGCGCAGCAACTTCGCGCGCATCCGCGCCAGTGCCTCGCCGATCAAGTCGGCCGGCTCGCTGGACACGATCTCCGGCGGCGTCTATTCGCTGGGCATCACCTCCGCCTTCGAGGACAACCAGATCGTCTACAAGACGCCCACCTTCGGCGGCGGCTTCACCGCGATGATCTCGGCCGAGGCACCCGAAGGCTACGCGGCCGGCAGCGGCAAGCTGTTCAGCGGCAATGTCGAGTACCGCAACGGCCCGCTGTACGCCTCCGTCGCCGCCACCACCAAGCAAGGCGCGGTGCCGGCCGGCGGCGGCCTGAAGCAGAGGGTCAGCGAACAGCTCGCCAGCGCGATGTACGAAGTGGTCCCCGGCTTCAAGCTCTGGGGCAACATCCACCCCTGGCAGATGAAGTCGGTGGCCAGCACCGAGCTGAAGGGCAACGACTGGATGCTCGGCGCCTCCTACTGGTTCCCGCAGAGCGAGCTGTGGATCAACTTCGCGAGCAAAAAGCTGAAGAACTGCACGGACTGCGATTCGTCCGGCTGGGGCATCGGCTACCACTACTTCCTGTCCAAGCGCACCGAGCTGTACGCGTCGATCGCCCAGGTCAGCAACGACGCCAATTCGGCGAACACGCTGAACGGCTTCGCGCCGGACAATTTCGGCCTCAAGGTCCGCGCCACCTCGGTGGGCATCGCGACCACCTTCTGAGGCCGCACACCTGCCCACCCACCACCTGACACGAGCATCATGAACACCACGATCACCCGCTACGGCATCATCGGCTGCGGCAGCATGGGCCGCGAGCACATCGAGAACATCAAGGCGCTGCCCGGCGCGCTGGTGACGGCGGTCGCCGACACCCACCAGCCGAGCATCGACGCGGCGCTGGCGCTGCTGCCGTTCTCGCCGCCCAAGGCTTTCGCGGACCACCGCGAACTGCTGGCCAGCGGCTTGTGCGACGCGGTCGTGATCGCCACGCCGAACTTCACGCACATCCAGATGATGCGCGACGCGCTTGCGACCGACCTGCATATCCTGGTCGAGAAGCCGCTGGTGACGAAGATCGAGGACGGCGTGGAGATGATGCGCCTGGCCGAGGGCCGCAAGGGCCTCGTGTGGGTGGCGCAGGAGTACCGCTACATGCCGCCGGTGGCGGAGATGATCCGCATGGCGCACCAGGGCGCCGTCGGCACGATGCACCAGGTCGCCATCCGCGAGCACCGCGAGCCCTTCTATCCGAAGGTGGGCGACTGGAACCGCTTCAGCGCCAACACCGGCGGCACCTTGGTCGAGAAGTGCTGCCACTACTTCAACCTGATGGACCTGATCCTGCAGGAGAAGCCCAAGCGCGTGTTCGCCAGCGGCGGCCAGCGCGTCAACCATCTCGACGAGAGCTACGGCGGCAAGCGCCCCGACATCCTCGACAGCGCCTTCGTGATCGTCGAGTACCCCAGCGGCGCCCGGGCCAGCCTGGACCTGTGCATGTTCGCCGAGAACTCGGTGGACAACGAGCAGATCGTCATCGTCGGCGACGAGGGCAAGCTCGAGTCGCTGCTGCCCTCCCTCACGCTGCGCTACGGCCGGCGCGAGGACTGGGGTCGCCGCGAGGTGTGGGGCCAGCCCTCGGGCAGCGGCAAGGGCGTGTCGGTGCGCCGCGTCTGGGACACCAACATCAAGTACGCCGGCCAGCACTTCGGCGCCTCCTACATCGAACACCAGCACTTCCTCGACGCGGTGCGCAACGGCAAGCCTGCGCAGATCACGCTGGAAGAAGGCCTGCGCAGCGTGGCCACCGGCCTGGCCGCGCACCGCAGCATCGAGCTGGGCCGTGCGGTCGAGCTGAGCGAAGTGCTGCCTTCCGGTTGGTAAACAAGTCGCGGGCATGGAAGCGATCGAACTGAAAGCCGGCGAGCTGCGCATGACGCTGCAGCCCGCGCTCGGCGGCAGCATCGGCGGGCTCTGGCGAGCCGGACTGCCGGTGCTGACGACCGGCCCGCGCGGCTCGGCCTGCTTCCCGCTCGTGCCCTACTCGAACCGGCTCGGCGACCGGCGTTTCCGCTGGCAGGGCGTGGACCACACGACCGCGCCGAACTTCGACGGCAGCCCGCATTCGCTGCACGGCGTCGGCTGGCTGCGCGAGTGGTCGGTCACCGCCATCGATGAAGACGCCGCGACGCTGTCCTACATCCACCGGCCCGACGAGCACTGGCCCTTCGCCTTCGTCGCCGAGCAGCGCTTCGAGCTAAGCGCCGGCGCGCTGGCGATGACGCTGCGGCTGACCAACACCGACCACCGCGAACAGCCGGCCGGCCTCGGCTGGCACCCCTACTTCCCCCGCCGCGAACGCAGCCACCTGCGGATGAGTTTGGCCGAGCGCTGGGAGGCCGATGCGCGGCAGATCCCCACGCACCCCGTCGCGCTCGACGGCATGGACGCCGCCGTGGCCGAGCTGGCCTGGGACCACTGCTTCACCGGCTGGCGGGGCGCGGCGCTGATCGAGGACGAGTGCATGCGCCTGCGGCTCACCTCCACGCTCGGCCGCGCCGTCGTCTTCACGCCGCCCGGCCGCGACTTCTTCTGCGTGGAGCCGGTCAGCCATCTCAACGACGCGATCCACCAGGCGGACCCGCTCGCCCACGGCCTGGTCGCGCTGGCGCCCGGTGCCTCGCTGGCAGCTTCGATGAGGCTCGACATCGCATGAACGCACTTCCCGTCCCCAGTTGCATCGTCGGCGAATCGCCGCTGTGGCATCCCGCCGAGCAGGCGCTCTACTGGTGCGACATCGTCGGCCGCCGGCTGCATCGCTTCGACCCGGCCACGCAGGCGCACCGCCAGTGGGACTTCGACAGCGATGTCGCCTGCTGCGCACCGCGCGCGGAAGGCGGCCTAATGCTGGCTCGCCGCGACGGGCTGTGGACCTTCGACCTGGCCACCGGCTCCGCCTCGAAGCTCGCCGAGCCGCCCTACGACCCGGCCGTCGAGCGCTTCAACGACGGCAAGGCCGGCCCCGACGGCGCCTTCTGGGTCGGCACGATCTACGAGCCGCGCGACAAGCCGGCGGCATCGCTGTATCGCTGGCACGGCGGCGTGCTCGAACGCGTCGCCGGCGAGGTCACCGTTAGCAACGGCCTGGCCTGGAGCCCGGACGGCGCGACGATGTACTGGTCCGACACCTGGGGCCACACGATCTACGCCGTGCAGGGCGGCGAGCGCCGCGTCTTCAAGACCTTCCCGCGCCGCGAGCCCGGTGCATCGCTGGACAGCTACGGCGGCCGGCCCGACGGCGCCGCGATGGATGCCGAAGGCTGCCTGTGGGTCGCGATGTTCGAGGGCGCGCGCCTGCTGCGCCTGTCGCCCACCGGTGAGATCCTGCGCACGATCGAACTGCCCCTGCGCTGCCCGACGATGCCCTGCTTCGGCGGCGCCGATCTGCGCACGCTCTACATCACCAGCGCCAGCGAGAAGCGCCCGCCCGAGGAGCTGGCCGCGATGCCGCTCTCCGGCCGCGTGCTCGCGCTGCGCGTCGACATTCCGGGCCTGCCCGCCCATTTCGTGAAGTGACTTCACCATGAACATGACAACGATCTATCCCTCGCTGAAGGACCGCACCGTCTTCATCTCCGGCGGCAGCTCCGGCATCGGCGCCGAGCTGGTGCGCAGCTTCGCCGCCCAAGGCGCGCGCGTGGCCTTCTGCGGCCTGAGCGCCGATGGTGGGCCCGCCGTGGTCGAGCAGGTCGTCGCGGCCGGCCACCCGGCGCCCTACTTCGAGCCCTGCGACGTGCGCGACGTGGCCGCCTACCAGGCGCTGCTGGGCCGCGTCGGCGAGAAGCTCGGCCCGGTCCGCGTGCTGGTCAACAACGCCGGCCGCGACGACCGCCATGCGATGGAAGACGTCACCTCCGAGTACTGGGACGACCGCGTGGCGCTGAACCTGAAGCACTACTTCTTCGCCATCCAGGCGGTGGCGCCCGGCATGGCGGCGGCCGGCGGAGGCTCGATCATCAACATGGGTTCGGTCTCATGGATGCGCGGCCGGCCCAACCTGGTGGGCTACACCACGGCCAAGGCCGGCATCCTGGGCCTCACCCGCACGCTGGCGCGCGAGCTGGGCGCACGCAACATCCGCGTCAACGCGGTCGTGCCCGGTGCCATCGTCACCGAGCGGCAGACCACGCTGCACCGCGACCCGGTGGCCGACCAGCAGTTCCTCGACGCCCAGTGCCTGAAGATCCGCCTCGACCCGGGCCACGTCGCGCGGCCCACGCTCTTCCTCGCCGCCGACGACAGCGACGGCATGACCGGCCAGCACGTGCTGGTGGACGCCGGCATCGCGCAGCAATCGGTGGTCAGCTGAAGCCATGACCGCAAGCATCGACCGCGCGGCCCAACTGGCCCGGCTGCGCGAGGAACGGACCTGGGACCTCGTCGTCATCGGCGGCGGCGCCACGGGACTCGGCGTGGCGCTGGACGCCGCGGCGCGCGGCTTCGCCGTTGCGCTGGTGGAGGCCGAGGATTTCGCCAAGGGCACGTCCTCACGCGCCACCAAGCTGGTCCATGGCGGCGTGCGCTATCTCGCCCAGGGCAATGTCTCGCTGGTGCGCGAGGCGCTGCACGAGCGGGCCACCTTGCTGGCCAACGCGCCGCACCTGGCACAGCCCTTGGCCTTCGTGCTGCCGGCCTATCGCTGGTGGGAACCGGCCTTCTACGGCATCGGCCTGAAGCTGTACGACGCGCTGGCCGGTCGCCGCGGCCTCGGCGCGACGCAGCTGCTGTCCAAGGCCAAGGCGCTGGCACGACTGCCAACCTTGCGCCAGCCGCGGCTCGCAGGCGGCGTGCGCTACTGGGACGGCCAGTTCGACGACGCGCGCCTGGCCGTGACGATCGCGCGCACCGCCGTCGCCCAGGGTGCGGTGGTGCTGAACCACTGCCCGGCCACCGGGCTGCTGCGCGAGGACGGCAAGATCCGCGGCGTGATGGCGCGCGATGCCGAGACCGGCGAGACCTTCACGCTGCGCAGCCATGCGGTCGTCAACGCGGCCGGCGTCTGGGTCGATGCGGTGCGCGACATGGACCGCGAGCCCGGCGCGGCCGCCCGTCCGCCGATGGTGGCGCCGAGCCAGGGCGTCCACGTCGTCGTCGACCGCGCCTTCCTGCCCGGCAGCGACGCGCTGATCGTGCCGAAGACTGCCGATGGCCGCGTGCTGTTCGCCGTGCCCTGGCTGGGCAAGACACTGCTGGGTACGACCGACGCACCGCGCAGCGACCTGCCGCGCGAACCGATGGCCACCGAGGAAGAGATCGGCTTCATCCTCGCCGAGGCCGGCCGCTATCTCGCCCGCGCGCCGCGCCGCGAGGACGTGCTGTCGGTCTGGGCCGGCCTGCGCCCGCTGGTCAAGCCCAGCGACGAAGACGGCGGCACAACCAAGAAGATCTCGCGCGAGCACACGGTGCTCGTCGGCCGCTCGGGGCTGGTCACGGTCACCGGCGGCAAATGGACCACCTACCGCGCGATGGCCGAAGACGTGATGGCGCGCTGCTTCGATGCCGGCCTGCTGCCGCGCCGCGGCGGGGCCGACGCCACGTCCGCGCTGCGCCTGGCCGGCGCGCCCGAGCGCGCCGCCGGCACGCTGGACCTGCCACCGGGCGAACACCTCTACGGCACCGATGCCGCCACGCTGCGCGCACTGCCCGGCGCCGGCCGCTGGCTCTGGCGTGATGAAAGTGGTGGACGTACGGGAGGCCTCAGCGAAGCGATGCTGCGCTTCGCCGTGCGCCACGAGATGGCCCGCACCGTCGAAGACCTGCTGGCCCGCCGCAGCCGCCTGCTGTTCCTCGACGCCGCCCGCGCCGGCGCGCTGGCCCGCCCGGTCGCCGCGCTGCTGGCCGAGGAACTGGGTCGCCCGGTGCCCGAGGCCGAGATCCGGGCCTTCGAGGCCCTGGCCCGCCGCTATCGCGGCCTTCCCCCATCGAACGAATTGAAAGCCGCATGAGCACTGCACCTTCACCTCTCGACCGTCTCGCCCGCCCCGAACTGCTGCGCACCGATGCCCTGATCGGCGATGCCTGGGTCACGGGCAACGCACGCTTCGACGTCACCGACCCGACGACCGGCGCCGTGCTGGCAAACGTCGCCAATCTCGGCGCCGCCGAGACCGAGGCCGCCATCGCCGCGGCGAACAACGCCGGCAAGGCCTGGCGCGCCACGCCCGCGAAGCAGCGCGCCGCCGTGATGCTGAAGTGGTTCCAGCTGCTGAACGCACATGCCGATGACCTGGCCACGATCATGTCCGCCGAGCAGGGCAAGCCGCTGGCCGAGGCGCGCGGCGAGGTCGGCTTCGGCGCCAGCTTCATCGAATGGTTCGCCGAGGAAGGCCGCCGCGTCTACGGCGAGACGATTCCGACCACCGACAAGGACAAGCGCTACCTGGTGCTGCGCGAGCCGGTGGGCGTCTGCGCGGCGATCACGCCCTGGAACTTCCCGATCGCGATGATCACGCGCAAGGTCGCGCCCGCCATCGCGGCCGGCTGCACGGTCGTCGTCAAGCCGGCCGAGCAGACGCCGCTGAGCGCGCTGGCCGTGGCCGCGCTGGCCCGCGAGGCCGGACTGCCGCCAGGCGTGTTGAATGTCGTTACCGGCGACGGGCCGCAGTCGATCTCGATCGGCAAGACCTTGTGCGAGAGCGATGTGGTGCGACACCTGTCCTTCACCGGCTCGACCGAGGTCGGCCGCATCCTGATGCGCCAGTGCGCGCCGACGATCAAGAAGCTGTCGCTGGAACTCGGCGGCAATGCCCCGTTCATCGTGTTCGACGACGCCGACCTCGACGCCGCCGCCGAGGGTGCGCTGATCAGCAAGTACCGCAATGCCGGCCAGACCTGCGTCTGCGCGAACCGGCTCTACGTGCAATCCGGCGTGTACGACGCCTTCGTCGCCAAGCTGGCCGAAAAGGTCCGCGCGATCAAGGTGGGCAACCCCTTCGAGGCCGGCACGACGCAGGGGCCGATGATCGACGAGGACGCGATCCTGAAGATCGAGCGCCATGTGGCCGACGCGCAGGCCAAGGGCGCGCGACTGGTCGAAGGCGGCCACCGCATCGACGACCGCTTCTACGCGCCGACGCTGCTGGCCGATGCTACGCCCGACATGCTCTGCGCCCGCGAGGAGACCTTCGGCCCGATGGCGCCGGTGTTCCGCTTCGAGACCGAGGAAGAAGCCATCCGCCTGGCCAACGACACCGAGTTCGGTCTGGCCAGCTATTTCTACAGCCGCGATGTGGGCCGGATCTTCCGCGTCGGCGAGGCGCTGGAGTACGGCATGGTGGGCGTCAACACCGGCCTGATCTCGACGGCCGAGGTGCCGTTTGGCGGCGTCAAGCAGTCGGGTCTCGGCCGCGAGGGTTCGCGCCACGGCATCGAGGACTATGTGGAGGTGAAGTACCTCTGCCTGGCGGGTGTCACATCGTGAGCCGTGGCCTGCTGCTGGCGCTGGACCAGGGCACGTCCAGCTCGCGCAGCATCGTGTTCGACCATGAGGCCCGCATCGTCGCGATGGCGCAGCGCGAGCTGCCGCAGCACTATCCGCAGGCCGGCTGGGTCGAGCACGATCCGCGTCGCATCTGGGCCGACCAGTTGACCACCGCCCGCGAGGCGCTGGACCGTGCCGGCGCCACGCCGGCCGACATCGCCTCCATCGGCATCACCAACCAGCGCGAGACCACGCTGCTGTGGAACCGCCGCACCGGCGAGCCGCTGCATAACGCCATCGTCTGGCAGGACCGGCGCGCCGAGCCGATCTGCGCGCGGTTGCGCGAACGCGGGCTCGAGGCGCTCGTGCTGCAGCGCACCGGCCTGCGCATCGACGCCTATTTCTCCGGCCCCAAGCTGCGCTGGCTGCTGGACCACGTGCCCGGCGCGCAGGCCGCCGCAGAGCGTGGCGAGCTGGCCTTCGGCACGGTGGACAGCTGGCTGCTGTGGCAACTGACCGAGGGCCGCGTCCACGCCACCGACGTCAGCAATGCTTCGCGCACGATGCTGTTCGACATCGCCCGCCAGCGCTGGGACGAGGAGCTGCTCGACGCGCTGGGCATCCCGCGTTCGCTGCTGCCCGCCGTCCATCCGTCCAGCCATGTCTTCGGCGAGACGACGCTGCTGGGCGGGCGCTCGATACCGATCGGCGGCATGGCGGGCGACCAGCAGAGCGCGCTGTTCGGCCAGGCCTGCTTCGAGCCGGGCCTGGCGAAGAACACCTACGGCACCGGCTGCTTCATGCTGATGCATACCGGCGAGGCCTTCCGCCCATCGGAGAACGGCCTGCTGGCGAGCAACGCCGCTCAGCCCTCGGCCACGCCGCAGTTCGCGCTGGAAGGCAGCGTCTTCGTCGGCGGCGCGGTCGTGCAGTGGCTGCGCGACGGCCTCGGCATCATCAGCAGCAGCGGCGACGTGCAGGCGCTCGCGGCCAGCGTGCCCGACAGCGGCGGCGTGATGCTGGTGCCGGCTTTCACCGGCCTCGGCGCGCCCTACTGGCAGGCCGAGGCGCGCGGCAGCATCGTGGGCCTCACCCGCGGCACGACGGCGGCGCACATCGCCCGCGCTGCCGTCGAGGCCATCGCCTTCCAGAGCGCCGCGCTGCTGCAGGCGATGAGCCGTGACGCGCAGCCGATCCACGAACTGCGCGTGGACGGCGGTGCCTCGGTGAACGACCTGCTGATGCAGGTGCAGGCCGACCTGCTGGGCATCCCGGTCGTGCGGCCGGAGAGCATCGAGACGACGGCGCTCGGCGCCGCCTTCCTGGCCGGCCTGTCCTGCGGCGTCTACCGCGGCACCGCCGAGCTGGCCGCGCTGTGGCGGCCCGGCCAGCGCTTCGAGCCGAGCATCGATGCCGACGAGCGTGCAGCCCGCATGGCGCAGTGGGAGCGCGCGGTGCGCCAGACAATCGCGCCATGAGCCTCCATGAGCTTGGCATCTACGGCGGTTTCATCGCCTGCGTGGCGCTGGCCACCTGCATCCAGAACCTGACGGGCTTCGCCTTCAGCCTGGTGCTGCTGGGCCTGGTGGCACTGTTCGACCTGGTGCCCGTGATCGACGCGGCCAATGCCGCCACCGTGCTGACCCTGGTCAACGCCGCATCCTTCTTCCGCATGAACCGGCTGCAGCCCGAGTGGCGGGTGATCAAGCCCTCGCTGCTGCCCAGCCTCGTGGGCGTGGCGATCGGCGTGGCGCTGCTGGCCTGGCTCAGCGGCAACGCGGTGCAGGTGTTGCGCGGCCTGCTGGGCCTGGCGATCGTCGGCTGCGCCGTGCTGCTGATGCTCGATGCGAAGCCGCGCCGCAGCGTCTCCGGCGCTCCGGCCTTCGCGGCCGTCGGCCTGGCATCGGGCCTGATGGGCGGACTGTTCTCCAGCGCCGGCCCGCCGATGGTCTATCACATGTACCGCCAGCCGCTGCCGCGCGAGTTGGTCAAGCAGTGCCTGATCCTGATGTTCGCGATCAACCAGGTGCTGCGGCTGCTGCTGGTGCTGCTGTCCGGCCACTTCTCCTGGAAGTCGGCGCTGCTGAGCGCCGGCGCGCTACCGGTCGTGCATGGCGTGGGCTGGCTGCAGCACCGCTACATGCCGCCCGTCAGCGCCGCGGCGGTGCGGCGCGTGGTCTGCGTGCTGCTGCTGCTGTCGGGCGGATCGCTGCTGCTGTCCTTCCTGCGCGCCTGAGGCTCTCAGAATTCCTGCACCGTCGGCCGGAACACCACCTCGTTGACGTCCACCTCGGGCGGCTGCTCCAGCGCATAGACGAGCGCGCGGGCAAACACGTCCGAGGAGATCGCATTCGAGTAGGTCTTCTTCACGCCTTCGAGCACGTCGGGCTCGGTGATGTGATCGATCAGCTCGGTGTCCAGCGCGCCGGGCGAGATCACCGTGGTGCGGATGTTGTGGGGCTTCACCTCCAGCCGCAGGCCTTCGGAGAGCGCGCGCACGGCGTGCTTGGTCGCCGCGTAGACGGTGGCGCCGCCCCGCACCTTCAGCCCCGCGACGGAGGCGACGTTGACGATGTGGCCGGACTTCTGCGCCTGCATCGTCGGCAGCACCGCGGCGATGCCGTAGAGCACGCCCTTGATGTTGACGTCGATCATCTGGTCCCAGTCGGCGATCTTCAGCCGCTCCAGCGGCGAGTGCGGCATCAGGCCGGCGTTGTTGACCATCACGTCGATGCGGCCGAAGCGCGCCAGCGCCGCGTCGGCCAGCGCCTGGACCTGGGCCGCGTCGGTGACGTCGGTGGCCTGCACGACCACGTCGCCACCCAGCTCCTGGGCCAGCGCATGCAGGCGGTCGATGCGACGCGCGCCGAGCGCGAGCTTGGCGCCCTTCTCCGCCAGCAGCCGCGCGGCGGCTTCGCCGAGGCCGCTGCTGGCGCCGGTGATGACGATGACTTTGTTCGTGATGCCTGTGGACATGAATGAGTGCTCCAGAGCGATTGGGAATGCGGGCATTCTGCTCGCTGGACAATGCCGAACGATGAACGTGAGAACACGATGCCTGGCGCTGGCCTGGATGAGCTTGATCATGGGCCACGCCCGCGCCGCCGATTCGGCCGCGGACATCGCCGCCGGCAAGGTGGCATTCGCGGCCTGCGCCTCCTGCCATCAGGTCGGGCCGCAGGCGCGGGGCGGCTTCGGGCCGCAACTGAACGGCATCCTGGGCAGGAAGGCCGGGTCTTCGCCCGACTACAGATACTCGGCGGCGATGGCGAGTTCGAAGCTCGTCTGGACCGAGGCCTCGCTCACCGCCTTCATCCTCGACCCGGGCAAGACCGTGCCGGGTACGAAGATGCGCTTCTTCAGCCTCGGCTACGACGAGAAGCGGATCGCCCAGCTGATCGCCTACCTGCGAACGCAGCCGCCCGCGAACTGAACCAACGGAGCATCAAGCCGGCTGGCAATGCGCGCTGAAGCGCTGCAGGCTGGCCGAGAACTGCTTCTGCCGGTGATGGATCAGGTAGAAGCGCCGGCTCAGGCGCGGCAAGGTGGTGCCCACCACCGTCAGCCGCTGCAAGGTCAGCAGGTCTTCCACCGCGCAGCGTGACAGGCAGGTGAGCCCCAGCCCCTGCGCGGCGGCCTGCTTGATCGCCTCGGTGCTGCCGAGCTGCATCGGCTGCACCCACTGGTGAAGGTGCGGCAGCAGGGCATGCTCGACCGCCTCGCGCGTGCCGGAGCCCGGCTCCCGCAGCAGCCAGCGCTGCTGCCTCAAGGCCTTCAGGCCGACCCGCGCGCCTGGGCTTCCCTGCACGAGCGGGTGCGAGGGTGCACAGACGATGACCATCTCGTCCTCGAGCCAGGGCTGCGCGATGACCTCGGGCTCGTGGCAGGGGCCTTCGATGAAGCCCATGTCCACCTCCAGCCGCGCCACGGCCGACGCCACCTCGCTGGTGTTGCCAATGGTCAGGTCGATGGTGGTGCCCGGCGCGCCGTTCATGTAGCTCGCCACCAGCGCCGGCAGCAGGTAGTTGCCGATCGTCGTGCTGGCGCCGATGCGCAGCTGCATGGCAATGCCCTGGCCGGCCCCGAACTGGTCCTCGATGCCCTGCGCGCCGTCCAGCAGCGCACGCGCCTGCGGCAGCAAGGCGCGGCCCGTGTCGTTGAGCACCAGGCGCTTGCCGACTCGATCGAAGAGCCGTGCGCCCAGCAGCGCCTCCAGTTCGTTCAGCGCGCCGCTGGTGGCGGACTGGGACAGCGCGACCTGCAGCCCCGCGGCCGTCGTGCTGCCGGTCTCGGCCACCGCTGCGAAGATCTGCAGCTGGCGCAAGGTGAGTCGCATGCGGAAAGTCATGTTTACCTGAATTGCCGGTAGGTTATACAGAAATTATCCGTTTGTCTGATTGATTGGAGAAGGCCAAAGTGTGGCCATGCGCTCCTCCAATCCCATCTCCGCCACCCAGCAGTTCATCCTGCCCGCCGCCGGCCTGCTGCCCGGCCTGGCCCTCACCGGCGCCCTGGCCTGCGCCGCCATCGAACTGGGCCGGAACCCATGGCTGCAGGCCCACGGCATCGGCGCGCTGACGGTGGCCATCGCGCTCGGCATGCTCGTCGGCAATACCGTCTACGGTCGCTTCGCCGCGGCGAGCGCCCAGGGCGTGGCGTTCTCGAAGCAGAACCTGCTGCGCCTGGGCGTGGTCCTGTACGGGCTGCGGCTGAGCTTCCGGGACATCGCCCAGGTCGGTTTCGGCGGCGTGCTGATCGACGCCACCGTGGTGTGCAGCACGCTCGCGCTCGCATGGTTCGCCGGCACGCGCCTGTTCGGGCTGGACCGCAAGACCGTGCTGCTGATCGGCGTGGGCAGTTCCTTTTGCGGCGCAGCCGCGGTGATGGCGACGGAGCCGGTGGTGCGCGGCCGGCCCGAGCAGGTGACCGTCGCCGTCTCGACCGTGGTCGTGTTCGGCACCTTGGCGATCTTCCTCTACCCGCTGCTCTACCCATGGCTCGCGATCACGCCGCATGCCTACGGCCTGTTCGCCGGATCGACCATCCATGAGGTCGCGCAGGTGGTCGCCGCCGGCAATGCCGTGGGCAGCGATGCAGGCAATACCGCCGTCATCGCGAAGATGGTGCGGGTGATGATGCTGGCGCCCTTCCTGGTCGCCTTGTCCGCCGGCATGTCCCGCGTGCGGGGCAACACGGGCCCCAGCCGCATCACCATGCCCTGGTTCGCCTTCGGCTTCATCGCCGTGGCGGGGCTCAACTCGCTGGCCCTGCTCCCGAAGCCGGCGATCGCCATCGCCACGGATATCGACAACGCGATGCTCGCCATGGCCATGGCCGCGCTCGGCCTGACAACCCACTTCTCCGCGATCCGCCAGGCCGGCCTCAAGCCGCTGGCCCTGGCCGGCCTGCTGTTCGCCTGGCTGATCGCCGGCGGCCTGGCGATCAATGCCTGCATCGACGCCTTGTTTTGAAACTCCGAAAGAACGGAAATGACCACACGCCCCAGAACCCAATGGATCCTGTCGCTCGCCCTCCTGGCGGCACCGCTGCTCGCTTCGGCGCAGGATGACTACTTTCACACCGGCGCCGGCGCGCGTTATCTGCGCCGTGCCGATGCGGACATCGTCGCCACCCCGCTGCGAGGCGGCATCACGGTGCTGACGGGATCCGGCGGCAACATCACCGTGTTCTCGGGCCAGGAGGGCAAGTTCCTGGTCGATGCGGGCATCAGCAAGTCGCAGGACAAGCTGCAGGCGGCACTCGGCAAGCTCGGTGCGGCGCAGGTGAAGTACGTGGTCGACACCCATTGGCACTGGGACCACACCGACGGCAATGCCTGGCTGCACGAGGCCGGCGCCACGATCGTGGCGCACCGGAATACCGCCAAGCACCTGACCGAGACCACCCATGTCGACGCGTGGAACTGGACCTTCGATCCCGTGCCGCCGGCTGCACGCCCTACCCTGCTCGTCGACAGCGAGAAGATCTTCGACTTCGCGGGCAGCCGCATCGAGGTGGAGAACTTCGGGGGCGGCCATACCGACGGAGACCTGTGGGTCTACTTCAAGGACGCGGATGTGCTGGCCCTGGGCGACACCTTCTGGAACGGCATCTATCCGTACATCGACAACGAGGACGGCGGCAGCATCGACAGCGCGATCCGCTGGGCCGAGAAGGCCGTTGCCCGCAGCACCGAGCACACGATCGTGGTGCCCGGTCACGGCGCGGTGGGCACGCGGGCCCAGTTGATCGAGTTCCGCGACATGCTGGTCACGGTGCGCGACAAGGTCGCGACCCTGAAGCAGCAGGGCAAGTCGCTCGACGAGATCATTGCCGCCAAGCCCACGGCTGCCTTCGATGCCAAGTGGGGCAACTTCGTGTTCAACGGCGATCAGTTCACGAGGATGGTCTACGTCGGGCTTTAGCGAGTCATCGCGCAGCTACTAGACTCTGCGCAATAAAGCTGCGAACCCCTCTTAAAGCGCGCCCATGTCTTTCACCCTCCCCGGCTTCGACCTCACTGCCTTTGTCACCGCCACGCTATCTGAAGACCTCGGCATTGGCCTTCCCGGTGGCGGGCGCGACATCACCTCGGAGAGCGTCATCCCGGCGGATGCGCGCTTTGCCGGGGTGATGGACAGCCGCGAAGCGATCACCGTCGCAGGGCTGCCATTGGCGGCCGTGTTCTTTCGCCATCTCGACCCGGCGTGCGAGATCGAACTGCTCGTGCAGGATGGCCAGAGCGTCACTCCCGGGACCGTGCTGATTCGGCTCGCCGGCAACGCCCGTGCCCTGCTCACCGCCGAGCGCAGTGCGCTCAACACCGTCCAGCACCTCTCCGGCATCGCGACGATGACGCGCGCCTATGTCGAGGCGATGCACGGCCACGCCACGCTGCTCGACACCCGCAAGACCATTCCCGGCCTGCGCGCGCTGGAGAAATACGCGACGAAGATGGGCGGCGCGACCAACTACCGCATGGGCCTCTGGGACGCGGTGATGATCAAGGACAACCACGTCGCCGTGGCGGGCGGCGTCGGACCGGCGGTGGCGCGGGCCAAGGCGGCGGGCGTCGAGCGGATCATCTGCGAGGTCGACCGGATCGACCAGATCGAGCCGGCGATCCTGGCCGGCGCCACGCAAATCCTGCTCGACAACATGACGCCAGCGATGCTGGCCGAGGCCGTGGCGCTGGTGGCGGGCCGGGCGGCAACCGAGGCCAGCGGCGGCGTGCGGCTCGACAACATCGGCGCGGTTGCTGCGAGCGGCGTGGATTACGTCTCCGTCGGGCGGCTGATGCAAAGCGCGCCCGCGGCGGATATCGGGCTGGATTTCGAACTGGTGTGACGAATCTGTGCTGGGCGACGCTTCGTTCAGAAAGTCGTTTCGGTATCGCCCGGTTGCCACGGGGTGAACTTCGTCATCACCGCGTCGAACAGCTCGGAGGACACGATACGGTTCAGCCAGGCGCGCAGCGACTCGAACGGCGCGCTCTCGAACCAGCCTGGCTCGACCGCCGCGAACTGCCGTATGAATGGCGCGATGGCCATGTCAGCCAGCGAGGGCGTGTCACGCAGCAGAAAAGGACGATCCGCCAGACGCGCGTTCAACGGCGCAAGCATCAGTTCGGCCGCTTCGTCGCGCCAGGCGCTTGCCGGGCGTTCAGGATGGCGGGGCGCGTACTTGTAGCGGTCGAGCGCCTGCTTGAAGGGCCCGTCGTTGAGATCGATCAACGCGAGCACCTCCTCCTGCTCTTGCAGACGAAGCCATCCTTGCGGGTCATGCTGCTCAAGCGCCCAGCGCATGATGTCCAGGCTCTGCTCCAGCACGCGGCCGTCGGGCAGTTGCAGAACGGGCACCGTCGCCTTGCTCGATGCCTGCAGCAGCGCGGCAGGCTTGTCGCGCAGCACCACCTCACGCAAAGCCACCCGCACGCCCGACACCTTGATGGCAAGCCTGGCACGGATAGCGTAGGGGCAGCGGCGAAACGAGTAGAGGACCGGCAAGCCGCTCGGGGTGGAACTGGAAAGCATGGGCAGGATTTTCAACGAGCTGGTCGTTGTCGATTCCGTAGTGGGCTCGGGACCGCGGCTCGTTTGCCAAGAACTTCGGTGTGAGGCCTTCTGCCATCCCGACTCCGCGGCGCGCGACATTTCCAGCGTTTCTTCTGAATCGGACCCAAGCTCGCCCGGCGACTTGCTAGCATCCCGCATCTCGTGGGGGGACTCTCATGCCGATGTTTCGCGTTCTGCGGTCGCTCTGTCCCGGACTCTGCTTGCTGTATGCCTTCTGCTCTCACGCGGACGAAGGCATCGTCACGGACCGACCGGACTTCGTCGAGTCCAGTGATGTCGTCGGCAAGGGCCGATTCCAGCTCGAGACCAGCGTCTCCGCCGAGCGCAGCAAGGTCGATGGCCTTCATGTACGAAGCATCTCGACGCCCACGCTGCTGAGATTGGGCGTCGGCGACACCCTGGAGCTGCGCATGGAAACCGACGGCTGGATGCGCGAGACCAGCAGCGGCGTCAGCGAACATGGCATGAACGACATCTCCGTTGGCACGAAGTGGCATGTGCTGGACGGCGATGAGTCCAGCAATCGCCCCTCGGTGGCCTGGCTCCTGCATTTCGACCTGGCGACCGGATCGCGCGCATTCAGAGGCCAGGGCACACGCCCCTCGCTGCGGTTGACAGCCGAATGGGATCTACCGGACGGCTACGGGCTGGGTGTCATGACCGGTGCCTACCGCGAACGCAACGATGCCGGGCGCAGCTTCACCGGCGGCATCTTGGCCGCCACCTTCGGCAAATCCTTCACCGAGAAGTTGCACGGCTTCGTGGAACTGGCGGGCCAGCAGATCACCTCGGCCCGCAATGGCGGCAGCGTCGTGACCTTCGACACGGGCGCCAGCTACCTGTTGAGCGAGTCGGTTCAAGTGGACAGCGCACTCTTCTTCGGCTTGAACAAGACCAGTCCCGACGTCGGATGGACGATCGGCATTTCCGCCAAATTCTGAGCCAGGGCTTCACCCCATGAATCTCTTCAAGACGATCAAGCAACGCATGCTTGCCTTGAGCCTGCTGAGCCTGGCCTTTGTGTTGGCCGTAGGCGCAGTGGGCTACTTCGCGATCAACCGCCTTGCTGCCACCAACGAGGCGCTGAACCTTTCCGGCTCGGCACTGAAGGCGCAGATGGCGGCAGACCAGATACACGACGCATTGCGGGGCGACGTGCTGAGCGCCCTGCTGGCGGCCACGCAGGAGCGCAAGGACGAGCGAGCGGCGATCCAACAGGAGTTGGACGCGCATGTGAAGGAATTCCGCGCGCAGATCGGTGAGCTCAAAGCCATGCCGCTGGGCGAGACCATCAAGACCAGCATCGCCAACGCCGAGGAGCCCTTGAACGGCTACATCGCCAGCGCCAGCGAAGTCGTCCGCCTGGCCTTCAGCGACCCGGCCGCCGCGCAGGCTCGAATGGCCTCGTTCAACAACGCCTTCAAGACCCTGGAAACGCAGATGGCCGCAATGAGCGACCTGATCGAATCGCAGGCCAAGGAGGTGCAGAGCCAGGGCGCGAAGACCGAGAGCCGAGCGCGCACGACACTGCTGGGCGCCGCGGGGGTCATTGCCGCGATCCTGGTCGGGGTCAACGCTGTCGTCGGCCGCGGCATCACCGTGCCGCTTTCGCGCGCGGTGGCGGTGACCGAGGTCGTGGCCTCGGGCGATTTGAGCACCCACATCGAAAGCGGCGGCGCAGACGAGACCGGGCAGCTCTTCAGCGCCCTGCACCGAATGAACCAGGACCTGGGCCACATCGTCAGGCAGGTGCGCGAGAGCGCGAATGCCATCGCCGACGGCTCCTCCGAAATCGCAAGCGGTAGCCTCAACCTCAGCCAGCGTACCGAGGAACAGGCCAGCAGTCTGGAGCAGACCGCTGCCTCGATGGAGCAGTTGACCGCGACGGTGCGGAACAACGCCGACACCTCTCGCCGTGCGGCAGCGCTTGCGGGCAATGCCGCGGCGGTGGCGGCGCAAGGCGGCTCGGCAGTCGACAAGGTCGTGCAGACCATGGCCGACATCTCGGCCAGCGCACGCAAGATCTCGGACATCATCGGGGTGATTGATGGCATTGCCTTTCAGACCAACATCCTTGCCCTGAACGCTGCGGTGGAAGCGGCTCGGGCCGGCGAGCAAGGCCGGGGCTTCGCTGTCGTCGCCGCCGAAGTGCGCACGCTGGCCCAACGCAGCGCCAGTGCCGCGCGGGAGATCAAGGTTCTGATCGGCGACAGCGTCGGCAAGGTCGAGGCGGGCAGCAGCCAGGTCGACGTCGCCGGCGCCACGATTGCCGACCTCGTTTCCGAGGTGAACAAGGTCAGCGCGTTGATCAACGAGATCAACACGGCCAGCCAGGAGCAAAGCCAAGGCATCGGCCAAGTCGGCCAGGCGATGTCGCAGCTTGACCAGATGACCCAGCAGAACGCCGCGCTAGTGGAAGAGTCCGCCGCCGCTGCAGAAAGCCTGAAGGACCAGGCGGCGAGACTGGCTTCCGTCGTCGGACAGTTCAAGCTGGGCTGAGCAGCGGCCGACCTGTCGCTCAGCACCGCAGCCAGTCGAGTTAGTCCACTACCTGGATCGCTGCAATTCGGCTGGGGCACACGGCTAGCTGCTAACTGTCGCGGCCGATGGCTTCCGGATAGGCTCTCAGTGCACACACCAAGGCCAAAATGACAATCCAATCTCCAAACGTAGCCCCAGGATCAACAGATCGACTGGCGGGTCGGTTGGCGATCATCAGCGGCGCCTTCGGACTCGCGGCGTTCGCATGCCTGATCGTGTTCCTGGTGATGAGACCGTCAGACCAGCGGATCGCGCAGATTTTGCTCAGAGGCCATGACGTCGGAGTCATTGTCCAATGTCTCTGCTTAATCCCGTTCGCGCTTGCGCTCGCCGCCATCGTTCGCAGGCATTCGCACGGCTCAAGTCGAGTGATGGCTGCCACGGCCGTTAGCTTTCTTGCCCTGGTCGTTGTCCTCATGCTGCTGAGCTTCGCCAACGTCGCCGCGGACGTGCTGTACATGATCCCGCAGGGCGCTGTTGGAGCGTGGCTCATCGTCGTCTGCTGGAAGTTCGCCACTGATCTGCCGAAGGGCCTGCGAAGGCTGGGCATCGTGGCAGGCGTCGGTCTCATGTTGATCAGCATTTTTCCCCTCGGCTACGCTCTGTTCGTCGATTCGGCGATCCTTCACGGCCCCATTTCGGACGACGATCCCGCTCCGCCTGGGACTGAGACAGCAGACGGAATCGTCCACGCCGCGCTCGCGATTGGCACTTTGATCGGTTGCACGGCGTATCCGATCTGGACCGCCCTGGCCGGTCGCTGGCTCCTCTTACGCGGAGGTAAGTGACCATCGAAGGGTGCTCCGATCTGCACTCTCTATCGGCCATCTCCAGACGTCGGCGACCGACAGCAATGCCCGTCATCACCCGCCGCCGACTGCAGTGCTAGCCAGATGAGCTATCGGTCCGGATGGATCATCCAAAGCTCAACGACATGCGGGCTCGACTTGAGAGCAAGCGAGTCGAGCAGGCGCTCCCTGCTGAGATGGAATTGGGTGTCGACTCGAAGACCAAGCCGACCGCCCACCCGGGACGCCCTCGGGCTCGACTTTCCCGCGCGATGCGATGCGACGCCCCACGTCACACCGGTACGCTTCTTGCTCCAGATCGCGTCGACTCTTCATCGACGGCCCCACGGCCCGGCCCACCAACATGTCGGATCCCGAGCGATACAGCGGCGTCCGCGGCAGGACAAATGATCGACGTCTCCATCACCTTTGGACCATTCGAGCTCCTTCCCTCAAGGCGAAGGCTTCTGAAAGAGGGGGTCATCCTGCCAGTGGGCAGCCGTGCGTTCGACATCCTCCTGGCCCTGGTCGAGCAGCCCGGCCATCCGATCAGCTCGGCCGACCTGATCGCCCGGGTCTGGAAGCACAGCGTGGTGCATCCGGGTGCGTTGCGGGTCCACGTCGCCGCGCTGCGCAAGACGCTTCAGGACGATCGCCGGCGGCCCTGCTACATCCTGACGACGCCCTCCAAGGGCTACCGATTCGCCGCACCCGTGCGCAGCAGCCTGCTGCCCCAGGCTTTTGCCGCCGGCCAGCCACATGCCGACCGCGAGGCCCACGGCGCAGGATCCGACACCGACCGAGCAGGACTGCTCGGACGCGCCACCGTGCTCGCCGAATTGCAGACGCTCGTTCGCCGACACCGCTGCGTCACGGTTACCGGCCCGGGCGGGGTCGGCAAGAGCACCGTGGTGCGCGCAATGATCCAGAGCACCCGCGATCAGGGCCGGGCGCCTCGGGTCGTCGACCTGGCGTCCGTCGAACGCCCCGACGACGTGCCCCACGCCATCACCGAGGCGTGCGGGCTGCAGGTGGCGGGGTTCGATGGCGTCGCGGCACTCGTGGAGCAACTGCGCGACGCGGAGTTCGTCCTTGTCCTCGACAATTGCGAGCACGTGATCGATGCGGCGGCGCAGTGCGCGGAGCGGATCCTCGCCGGCGCCGCGCGCATTCAGGTCGTCGCGACGAGCCGCGAGCCGCTGCGCATCGCCGGCGAATGGGTGCATCGGCTGGCAGGCCTGACCGCACCCGGAGAGGATGATCCGCCAGGCTTGGCGTTGGCCATGGCGTTCGACGCGGTCCGGCTGTTCATCGAGCAGGCGCGCGAGACCGACGCCCGCTTTGCACCCGATCTCGCCGAGCTGGGATCCATCTGCAGCCTCTGCCGTCGCCTCGAAGGAAACCCCCTGGCCATTCGCCTGGCCGCGGCGAGCCTGCGCGACCAGCCGCTCGCGCGCATCGAGGCCAACCTGCATCACATGCTGCGCGAATCGCTGGATCGGGATCTCGCGCTGCTCACCGCCACGACACGCGGCGTCCTGGGCTGCCTGTCCGGGATCGATGGAACGTTCGACCTGGCGGCAGCGCGGCGCGCCTGCCAGCATCTCTTTCCCGACGCTGCCGACGAGGCTAGTGTTTTGGCGGATGGACACCTCTACACCTTGGCCTCAAAGTCGATCCTGGTGGCAGTGCCCGGCACAGAGTCGCCACGCTACCGGCTCGAGGAGGTGGTGCGCACGCATGCTTCGCTTCGGTTTCCATAGTTCGGCGGACCGACTGGATCCGAAGAGCAGAACTTCATGACATGTCCAGCACCCTACTGAGATTCGATGCTTTCGAACTCCACGACGAGCCACTAAGCTTATTCAAGGACGGCGCGCCCTGCGCCCTCGGAAACAAGGCACTGCGCATCCTGCGCGTGCTGGCCGAGGCCGCCGGATGCCTGGTGAGCCACGAGGACCTGCTGCGAAAGGTCTGGCCAGCCGGCGACGTCGGGAAGGGCAATCTGCGGGTGCACGTCCACGCGCTGCAGAAGACCCTCGGACTCGCCGCCGATGGCCGCCCGCGCATCATCAACCAGCCGGGCCAGGGTTATCGGTTCGTCCAGGACGTCGTGTCCTCGGACGTTCCGCCCCCGCAGGCGGCCACCGCACCGGCGGCCCGGGGCGCAAGGAGGTCGCAGCTGCCGGCGCGCGTGACCCGGCTCGTCGCACGCGGCAAGACCATCGACTCGATGGTCGACGCCTTCGCCTCGGCACGCGCTCTGGTCATCTCCGGTGCGGGCGGCACAGGAAAGACGTCGATCGCCGTGGCGCTGGCCGAGCGCCTGGCGCCCGACTTCCGGGACGGGGTCTGCCTCGTCGACGTGTCTGGAGCGGACGACGGTCGTGGACTCGCGCGCGCGGTGGCCGCCGCGCTGGGCCTGCCCAGCGCCGGAGACAACGCCGAACCCCAGCTCCTCGACGCGCTGCAGCCCTTGCAGCTCCTGCTCCTGCTCGACAACTGCGAGCATCTGGCCCTGGAGGTGGCGCGCCTTGGCGATCTGCTGCTGGCCACGTGCGCCGGTGTCAGGCTGCTCGTCACGAGCCGGTGCGGTGTCCGCGTCCACGGCGCGCGTGGGTGGCGCCTGGCGCCGCTGGAGCTTCCCCGCTCGGACGTGATGGCGCCGACGCCCGCCGAGGCGCTTTCCAGTCCCGCAGTACAGCTCTTCATCGAGCGGGCCCTGGACTCGCTCCCGCCGGGCCAGTGGCAGCCGCAGTTCCTTGGCGAGATAGTCGACGTCTGCCGTCGGCTCGACGGCCTCCCGCTGGCCATCGAGCTCGCGGCGACCTATGCGCGGACCCTCGGATTCGCAGCCCTACGAGATGGGCCGCACGATCGCATCCTGCGCCTGCCCCTGGGCCCCCGCACCAACGCACGCCACACATCGCTGGGCGCACTGCTGGATCGCGGCTGGGGCCTTCTGCGCAGCCAGGCCACCGAACTGCTGGCGCGACTGGCCGTCTTCGAGGGCTTGTTCGACCTCGAGGGCGTGGCCGCCCTCGCCCGCCCACTCGACCTGGCCCTGGGCGACACGGTGGCGCTGCTGGAGGAATTGGTGGACGGCTCGTGGATCGTCGCCGAGCGGCAGCACGCCCCGTGGCAGTACCGGATGCTGAGGACCACGCGCCTGCATGCGTTGACCCGACTGCGGGCGCATGGCACCGAACTGCGGGCGCGGCGCGACCACGCGATCCATCTGTGCTCGCGGCTGCAGGCTTGCGAGTCCAACTCGGCGCTGCCGGAGGACGCCACGCCGTCCTGGGCGATCCAGGCGGTCGCCATCGATGATGTCCGCGCGGCGCTCGACTGGTTTACCAACCAACCGGGCGACAGCGCTCTGGTCGCCGAGCTCACCATCGCCTCCGCACCGCTGTGGTCGGGCGCGGCGCGGCTGGGTCAGTTCGCCGCACGCGTAGAGTCGGCCCTGCGGCGGCTCGCGGATGAGGGACTGGCGGGCGGCGAGCAGGAGATGAAGCTGCGGATGCTCAAGGCCGCGCTCGAGTTCAACGTCGTCGCGACCAGCCCCGAGCGGACGTGGGCGCTGCGTCGAGCGCTATTCATCGCTCGCGAACGCGGTGCGCGCGGCGTCGAGATGACTGCGCTCTGGAACATGATGCGCGTCGAGAACATCCTGGGCAACTACGACGCAATGACCGGCTACATCGACCAGATCGTCGCCCTCGCCGATACCAATGACGAATTCGAGACCGCCCTGATCTTCCGACTGAGGGCACTCGCCGAGTCGCGCTGCGGGCGGCTGAGGCAGTCGTTGATGTTCGGCAAGGAGGCCATCCGGTACGCGCGCGCGCAGGCAAGCATCCACCGCGCGCGCCTCGGCTACAACCCGCACGCCGCGACGATGGCCAATCAGGCGCTGACGCTGTTCGTCTGCGGGCGGATCGCCGAATCGCGCGATGCGCTCGACGCCGCGCTGGCCGGCCTGTCGTCGATGCGCAACCCCGCTAGCCTGTGCTACGTCCTGGCCGACAACGCCGTCCCCCTCGCCGTCTGGGCAGGAGACCTGGCCCTGGCCCGGTCACGCATCGAGCGCCTGGCCGAGACGGCCCATGAGCACGGGTTCCCGTTCTACAGCGATCTGGCGCAGGCCCACGCCCTGGCCCTGCAGGTGCGCCAGGATCCCTCCCCCGCGATGCTGGCGCGGGCGCGCTCGGCGTTCGCCCGTCAGCACCAGTTCCACAAGGAGTTGCTCATCACGATCGCACCCGATCTGGTGGACGCCGTGTCGGTCGATCGCGCCCGCCGCGGCCGATCGGGCTGGAGCAGTGCGGAGATCCTCCGGGCGGCAGCCCTGCATCCGGTGGCGGCCGGCCTCCCGGCGACGCCCGCCATCCGCCGGGCACTGCTGTCCGAAGCCGCCTCTACGGCCGCGAGACAGGGCGCGGCGACCTGGGAGATCCTGGTGCGACAAGCGTCGCTGCCGCTCGATGCCGACGCGATGCCCAGGGGGGTCGGCGCGGCGGCGCTCGAGCTCCGCGTTCCCAAGGACGCGCGGCACTGAGGTGCCGGTTGCCCCGGGTGAGCCACCGAATTACGCGGTGGCGACGCGGCCGTTGCGACGACGTGCCGATGCGGCACCTACCAGGCCGAGGCCACCCAACAGCATCGCCATGGAGCCCGGTTCCGGGACGGGAGCGGCGTTCAGGTCGGTCACCGTCAGGCTGTAGGTCTTGCCCGTGGCATAGAAGTCGTCGAGGACGAAGGTGCCCAGGTTGAACGTGACCGTGTCCGTCTCGGTGCCCGTGTAGAGCTGGGCGCCCGTCGTCGACAGCAAGGTCGGCGCGATAACGGCGCCGGCGATGTCGAGGCCGCCGTGCACGCTGTCGTTGTAGAACTCGAGATTGGCGGGCCCGTCGATGCCTTGGAAGGTGCCATCGACACCGAACAGGTAGAAGAACACGCCATCCAGGGCATTAAATTGACCCGGGCTCAGCGTCGACGGCAACTCCCAGGTGGCCGAGTAATCGCCGGTCAGGGTAAATTGGTATGTCGACGCCTGCGCCGCGCTCGTGGCGAATGAAATAACGGTCGCTGCGACCAGTCCGGCGACCATCCTACTGAGTTTCATGGGAGTTTCCTCTGAGGGATTAAATGAGTGCGCCGATAGTATTTACAGACACCAACGAAGGCAAGACCTGTTTGGAGATAAATGGGTCGCGACGCCAGGGACGGCACCGCACACTACCGCACAGCACAGGGATTCCCCCAGTGATATCAAATACTGTTAAATCAGCGCGCGGCGCCGCCAGATATTAGTAAGTCACGCCGACGTTAAATGAAGTTAATCGGCATACCGACGGGGATCAAGATACCCCTCGGCAGCAAGCAGATGTGTTAACTTTTCAGCACGGCGCTAATGCGCATACCGTTCATTTCCAACCGACAAGGAAACTCATGAAACTGATTCGGACCATTGCCGGTGCGATAGCGATAACGGCTATCGGCAGCGTCAACGCGGCGACCAACTTCTACGAGGGATTCGACGACGTCTCGTCCCTCCAAGCGAAGGGCTGGTCGAACCTGAACTACAGCCGGGACCCGTTCGGCGACGCCTGGTTCCAGGGCGTGGGCGAGTTCACGGGGGTGGGCGGCTCGGACGGTAGCTACATCGCGACGAACTACCTCACCACGGTGGTGGGCACGATCGACAACTGGCTCATCACGCCCGCGATCACGTTGACCGGCGGCGACACGCTCAGCTTCTACCTCCAGGGCGTGCCGGATGCGCCATGGGTTGACAGCCTTCGCGTGCTGGTCGGGGACGGCTCCGCCACCGCACGGAGCGACTTCAAGACGACACTCTTCAACATCTCAGGGATGCCCGACGAGTGGACCGAGTTCACGCTTGGCCTGCCGCCAACCGCCGACGACTCGATCCGGATCGCGTTCGAATACTACGGCTCCTTCACCTACTCCAACTACATCGGCCTGGACGAGGTCAGCGTCTCCGGGAACGGCCTCACCTCCGGCAGCCCGCCCGTCACCGCCGTGCCCGAACCAGCGTCCGCGTTGCTGCTCGCACTGGGCATCGGCGGCCTGCTGGTGTCGCGCCGGCTCCGCCCGGGCGCCGCGCGAATCTGAGACCGCCCGACAGCTCCGTCACCAAACAGACGCTTTGCGCGTCTGTTTTTCATTTCGGGCGCCTGACCCTCGTCGGTTCGCTCGCCAAAGCGCAGTGCCAGCGCCGCGCTGGCCAAGGCCATTTCTTCGCCGCGATCCAGCGGCAGCGCCTTCATCGCGTCGATGTGTTCGTCGACGACTCGAACTGTCCCAGCACCCGGATGGCGCCTTCAATCACCCAATGATGCTGCGGGGTAACTGGTCGTTCGCGTGGGACGGCTTCGCAGCCCCACAACGTCAGCGTTAAACGTCAGGTCTCGGGCGCCCGGCTCAAGCCGCCCTAGGACCGCAACGGGTCGACAGACGACATCCCGCAGATGCTCGGAGCCCGCCGCGCTGCCTGGAGTTGGCTGAAAACCGCCGCCTATCCGACATGGACGCGTACGGTGGCCATCCATATCGTGGAGGCCATGAAGAAGGAGAGCGCACATGCCCTATCTGCAACTCGACGTGACGCAGACCTACCCGGTCACCACCAAGCGGCTTCTCGCTCAGCGCATGAGCGAGACCTATGCACGGATGATGTCGGTGGACATCCGCCGCATCAGCGTGGCCATCCGCGAGCTCGGCGAAGGCGGCGTCTGGCGTATTCCGGAGGTGGGCGGTGAGCCGGTGCCGGTGGCGCTGATGATGCTGGACATCCGCAAGGGCCGCCCGCCCGAGTTGCGGATGGAGGTGGCCCAGGCGCTGTGCGCGCACTGCATCGAGATCCTCGACATTCGCGAAGACCGGCTCAACGTCGAGTTCACCCAGCACACGGGCGACGAGATGTACCACCCGACCTTGGGCGGCTACAGCCCCGACTGGTCGCCCGACGAAGCCTGATCGGCGATCAGGCCACTACTTCCGGCGGCGCCGACAGTCGCTGGATCGCCTGCGGCGGCTGGCCGAAGGCGCGCAGGAAGGCCTGCCGCATGCGCTCGCGATCGCCGAAGCCGGTCTCGCGGGCGATCACCTCGATCGGGTGCCGGCTCGTCTCCATCATCAGGCGGGCTGCCTCCACACGCAGCCGCTCCACGGCCTTGGCGGGCGACTGCCCGGTCTCCTCGCGGAACACGCGGCTGAACTGGCGCGGGCTCAGTCGCGCGGCCTCGGCCAGCGCCTCCACGGACAGATCACCGGCGAGGTGTTCGCGCGCGAAATTCAGCGCCAGCTGCACGCGGTCCGACTTGGCATCGAGCTCCAGCAGCGCCGAGAACTGCGACTGCCCGCCGCCCCGGCGGTGATAGACCACGAGCTTTCGCGCCACGGCGCGCGCCAGCTCTGAACCCAGATCCTTCTCGACGATCGCCAGCGCGAGGTCGACGCCGGCGCTCATGCCCGCGGAGGTCCAGATCTGACCGTCGACGATGAAGATGCGGTCCTCCTCCAGCGTCACCTCGGGGAACTGCTGGCGGAAAGCCTGCGCGTGGTACCAGTGCGTCGTCGCGCGCTTGCCGTCGAGCAGGCCCGCCGCCGCCAGCACGAAGGAGCCCGTGCAGACGGAAGCCACCCGCCGCGACTGCTCCGGCGCGCTCGCGATGAACGCCAGCAGGCTCTTCGGCGGCAGCCTGCACTCGTTGTCGCCGGTGACGATGAGCGTGTCGAAGCGGCGGTCCTTGAGGCGCTCCGTGTTGATGGAGAAGCCCTGCGAACAGGTCACCGCGCCGCCGCGTTCGGACACCGGCGTGAACTCATAGGCCGGCTTGCCGTTCAGCAGGTTGGCGTACTCGAAGACCGTGGCCACCGACAGGCCCAGGACCTGGAAATTGGGGTAGACGACCAGCCCGACGGAATGCATAGGCGAGCAGATAGAGCGAAGCGGCCACTGTATTTGAAGCCCGCGTCTTCGGGGTCGCAGCGCTCCAAGCCCTCTCGCAGCCAATGGCTTAAATCATTGCATATACGACATTGAGGAAACGACTGCCGGTCACCAGAATTCATTCCAGGCCATCACAAAAGCCCGAAGCGAACACCCCAACCACTCTCCTCAAGGACTCCGACCATGACCACTTCCGCCCCCGCCCCCATCTCCTCCAAAGGCACGGCCCTGGTGACCGGCGCCTCCACCGGCATCGGCGCGATCTATGCCGACCGCCTGGCCCGACGCGGCTACGACCTGATCCTCGTGGCACGCAACCAGTCTCGCCTCGACACGCTGGCCGAACGCCTGCGTGCCGAGACCGGCCGCACCGTCACCCCGCTTGCCGCCGACCTCTCGTCCAAGAGCGATCTCGCCCGGATCGAAGCGCTGCTGAAGCAGGACGACAGCATCACGGTGCTGGTCAACAACGCCGGCGTCGGCGCGGTCGCCCCGCTGCAGGCCGCCAATGTCGACGAGATGGAATCGATGATCGACCTGAACGTCACGGCGCTGACCCGCCTGACCTACGCCATCGGCCCGGTGTTCTCCGCCAAGGGCTCCGGCACGATCATCAACATCTCCTCGGTGGTCGGCATCGCGGCCGAGGTGCTCAACGGCGTGTACAGCGCCTCCAAGGCCTATGTGCTGGCCTTCGGCCATTCGCTGCAGCGCGATCTGGCGAGCAAGGGCGTGCGCATCCAGACCGTGCTGCCGGCCGCCACGGCCACTGAGTTCTGGGATGTCGCCGGCTACGCCGCGCAGAAGGCTTCGCCCACGACGATGAGCGCGCAGGACCTCGTCGACGCCGCGCTGGCCGGCCTGGACCAGGGCGAGCTCGTCACGATCCCGACCCTGCACGAGGGCGAGGACTGGACCCGCTGGGAGGCCGATCGCCGCAGCTTCAAGTTCTCCAACGCCAAGCCCGCGCCGCGCTATCTGGCTGCGGTCGAAGCCTGACCCGCCCCTCCGCATCTCTTCACAGGAATCACCTCATCATGAACATGCTCAAGCTCGGCGCTGCCATCCTCGCGACGGCCACCACATTCGCTCTGCCCCTGTCCGCCACCGCAGCCTCCAAAGGCAAGGTCCTCGTCGTGATGTCCAGCGCCAACTCGCTGGACCTGAAGGACGGCAAGACCTACGCCACCGGCTACTACCTGAACGAGTTCATCGTTCCCTACCGCAAGCTCGTGGAGGCCGGCTACGAACCCGTGATCGCCAATCCCAAGGGCGACCTGCCCGTCATGGATGCCGCCTCCAACAACAAGATGTTCTTCGGCGGCGACGACCAGGCCCGGCTCGATGCGCTGAACTACGCGCAAGGCATCGAGCAGTTGAAGAAGCCCAAGACCCTCGCCGCGGTCGTGCGGGAAGGCACGGCGGGCTACGTCGGCGTGTTCGTGCCAGGCGGTCACGCGCCGATGTCGGATCTGCTGACCGACAAGAACCTCGGCCAGATCCTGCGCAGCTTCCACGCCAGCGACCGCCCCACCGCCATCGTCTGTCATGGCCCGATCGTGCTGCTCGCGGCGCTGGACGATGCCGACGGCTTCGTGAAGTCGATGATCGCGGGCGACGGCAAGGCCAACGCGCTGGCCCAGGGCTGGCCGTACGCCGGCTACCGCGTCACCGTGTTCTCCACCGGTGAGGAACAGGCGCTGGAAGGCGCGGGCGGCCTGGGTGGCAACGTGCAGTTCTATCCCGTCAATGCGCTGGCCGAGGCCGGAGCCCACGTCGACACGGTCGCCAACTGGCATTCCAACGTCGTCGTGGATCGGGAGCTGATCACCGGGCAGCAGCCGTTCTCCGCGGCCGCGCTGGGTGATGCACTCGTGGATCGGCTGGAAGCAGCCAGGCACTGAACTCGCCAACGTACCGGCCCTTCGCTCCAGCAATCCAGAAGCAACAGATCCTCTGTAGCCTCGTGCATCATCCAGTGCCACAACGCTCAACGAAGGACCGGTTCCATGAAACATCTCGCCTTTGCGCTCGCGACCGTCGGGGCTCTGCTGTCCACGCAGAGCATGGCCCAGGTGCAGCCGGCAGTCATGAAGGCCGCGTTCAGCGACCCGGCTCGGCCCGAAGCGGATACCCGACAGGACGCGTCACGCCACCCCGCCGAGTTGGTCGCCTTCTCGAAGGTGAAGGCGGGCGACACCGTCGTGGACGTTGTGCCGGGCGGTGGCTACTGGTCGCGACTCTTCTCCACGGCCGTGGGGCCGAAAGGCAAGGTCTACGCCTACGTTCCGGGAGAGTTCGCCGGGTTCAAGTCCGATCCTGTCGCCACGGCCAAGGCCATCGCGTCCGAGCCCGGGCGCGGCAATGTCGAGCAGATCACGCTGCCGCTGGCGCAGCAGTGGCCCGCGTCGATCAACAGCACCGTCGACATCGTCTGGACCTTCGAGAACTATCACGACTTCCACGACAGCTTCATGAAGGGCGCCGACGTGGGCGCGTTCAACCAGGCGGTCTTCAGCGTGCTGAAGCCCGGCGGCTACTTCATCATTGGCGACCATGCCGCGGCGGCTGGGTCGAAGCTGAAGAACACCGAAGACCTGCACCGGATCGACCCCGAGGAGGTCAAGGCCGAAGTCGAGAAGGCCGGCTTCATCTTCGATGGCGAAATCAAGGCGCTGGCCAATCCCGACGACGACCACGCCCTGAAGGTGTTCGACCCGGCGATTCGCGGCAAGACCGACCGCTTCGTGTTCCGCTTCAGGAAACCGGCTCAGTAAGACCGGATCGCCGTCAGGCGGCGATCAGCCCGCCGGACAGCACCGAGGTCACGGCCAGCAGGAGCGCGAGTTCCTCGCCCTCGAACACATGGGCTTCGAAGGCTTCGGCGTCGACGATGCCGATGACCTCGCGGCGCTCGTTGAACAGCGGCAGGCAGGCTTCGGACTTCACCTTGGGATCGCAGGTGTAGTAGCCACCGCCTTCGGCGACATAGCTGGCCACATCGTTGATGAGGCGGCCCGTGCCGCTCAGGCCGACGGCGCTGTTGTTGCTGCCCGCGGCGAACTCCGGGGTCAGCGGGAACTCTGCGCGGCTTTCGGCGCCGAAGTAGGCGAGCTTGACCAAGACCGGGTTGCCCGCTGCATGGCCTCGGCTCTGATAGACCCCGAACCATTGGCTGCGGCTGCGCTCGCGGTAGTACTGGACGGCCGTCGCGGCGATGCCCAGCAGCCGGCGGTTGGCATCGGTGCGTCCGCCGAGCGTCCCGGCGAGGTCGTAGGGGCGCTCGGCGAGCTGGCCGAACAGGGAGCAAGAGCCGCCCTCACCCAGCTCCGGGACGCGGTAGGCCCATTGCACCTCCACGCGCTCCAGCGCCTCGGGCTGGAGGCGCAGTTCCATTTCCTTGCGATATCCACGAACCGCCTCGGCCAGATCGGCGGGTACGCCCTCCAGGCCACACCAGGCCCAGTAGGTTTCAAGCTGCATGTTCAGACTCCTCGATGAAGGATCGATGCCCATGACCGAGACGGGCATTTCAATGCAGCTATTGTCGGTGCGAGGGGCAGCCTCGGACCTCGTTCAGCCCTTGTTCAAGCTTTCAGCCAGCCCATCGGTATCTCGATTTCGGTAGACGGGCGCGCCCCGATCCATTGCGCAGGCCTTCCTATCCTCGAGACCAGCTGATCGGCAACCAGGGTTCCCATCAGGGCGCGCTCGGCCGGTGTCGAGTTCGCAAATGCCATGCAGACACCCTGCGGCAGAACCAGCGCAACGTCGTGCGCCATCTCGTCCGCGCCTTCGGGATCGTCGCCTGCCATGAGGGTAATGACGAGCTTGTCTGGCGGCATCTGCATCGCCGCGGCGCCGGAAGCCCAGTCCCGGCTCAATGCACTCCAGATGGCCTGTGCGGCGGCTCTCATCATGGTTGGCTCTCTCAGTAGGTGACGGTAACGGTCACGGTGTCCGTGTAGGCACCCGGCACGGCATTGGCGATCGACGGCAGGCGGCCATAGATGCTCAGCGTCTGCGCGCTGCCGGTGCCGGTGCCGGCAGAGGTGCTGCTGCTGGCGGTGCCGTCGCCCCAGACGGTCGAGCGGCCGGTGTCGGTGTAGAGCTGGTAGCTCAGCGTGTTGCTGCCGCTCTTCATCTTGCGGGTGCTGAAGTTGGAGGCACCACCGGCGTTCGTGCCGGCGTTCAGCGCGACGGTGTAGGGCGTGGTGTTCGAGCAGGTGACCGTCAGCGTCGAGGTGGCATCCACCGGGGTCGGCGTGGCCAGCGAGTCGATGGTGTTGCCGAAGTTCAGGGTCGTGCCCGAGACGGTGCAGGAGCTGATCACGGTGGCCGTCACCTGGAAGGTGTTGCTCGCGGTCACGGCCATCGACAGGCCCGGCGTCAGCAGTGCGGCGATCAGCAGAGTGCGCTTGAAGTTCGTCATCGTCGTCTCCCCTTGGTTTCACGTTGCTGGGCGGGTGCCCGTTGCGATGACGCTAGTTTTCCGGAGAGGGGGTTTCGCCGGCAGAAGGCGAATCCGGCAGTCGCGTGCCGGGGTTAGAGGCAATTGCCGTAGGGGACCTGCCTACGTGGCTGCAAGCCCGTGAAGTGCGTCACAAGACGAGGTGGTCTTGAGGCTCAGAGCGGCTTCCAGAGCAGCGGCCGAGTACCGCCGATGTTCTGTCCAGTCGAGGTCACACGCGGCTGGCGGTCGACCAAGGTCCCGACCAGCGGCCTGCCTGCGCTGACGGCATCGCGGATCTGGTCCCAAGTGACCCCGGAAAGCGGCAGCTTGAGCCGCTGGGTAAAGGTGCCACGCAGGTCGCGCCATCCAAGGTAGAGGAATCGCCCGGCCTGGGGCCCATGGACAAACGGCCTGAGAAGCAGGGGCGCGCCCGACGCGCCCGCCTTGACTTGCACCATGCGTTCCGTCCAGGCACTGCCCGCGCTGAGCCGCATGCAATTGCGAAAGCGCTGGCTGGCGGAGAACACATCGCCGGGAGCGGCACTGGAATACCCTCATGGAAACCCATGTCAAGGCGATCGAGACCCAGGCATTCCCGCAGGCACCTGTGTGCACTCGTCTCTACCATCTCGACCTGTGTCAAGACTGCGGCCTTGGCGCGGCATTTGCCGCCGGGTCACTCCGTGAATTGCACGAAAGGATGAGCCGTATGGGATCGCTTGCCATGACCGCTTTCTTGGACTCCGCGTTCGGTGAAGTGACCGAACTGCCGCGCGCCGGCAGCGCGCTGGAACACCCGCTGGTGTTCGACAGCGCCGCCCGCGAGCTTCACGCCCTGGCCGATCAAGGTCGCCTTGAAATCGTCGATGAGCGTCGCGGCTCAGGTTCGGATGGCAAAGGGCTCATCGACCACCTGCGCTTCCGACGGCTGCAATAGGCCTGGCCGCCGATCGGCGGGAGTTTCATCACGGAGCGGCGAAGGCGGTGATGTCGAAGTAGAGCTTCAGCTCATGGCTGTCCGTCGTGGTGACGGACAGCAAGTCGTACACCCGGCCATCCTGCGGCAATAGCGCTTGCGATGTGCGCGTAGCGCCCGGATGACGCAGCGCCAGCCAGGCGTACTCGGTGCGCACGCCCTCGAAATGGTCCACCGCGGGCATGACGACGGCGTGGGCCATGTCCTGACCCGGATTGCCGGCAGAGGTGAGCGGCTTTGTCGTGGCAGCCGGCGCATCGCCTTGCGCTGCCTGGCAGATCGGCTCATCGCGGTCGGTGCCGTCCTCCTTGCAGACGTGCTTGATGGCCGATGCAAGGTAGCTCGCGCGAAAGCCCTTGATGTCGCCCGCCTGGCGCGCCAGTTGCAACGCCTGCCTGAAGAACTCGCGGGCGCGGGTGCCGTGATGCTCGGCGCTCAAGACCTGGCCGCGGTCGTTCAGCTCGATGGCCTGGATCTGCAGCAGCGTACCCTCGGCCACGCCCTGCGCCCGAGACTGGGCCACGAAGGCGTCGAGCTTGTCATAGCTGCTGCCGGACCAGCGTGGCAGCAGGTAGCGTGCGTACTGCAGGCGCGCCGCCCGGTTGTCCGGCAAGGCCTCGTTGGCCATCACCAGTGTGGCGTTGAGGACGGGCCGATTCCCCATGTTGGCGGCGATGGACATCAGGTTCAGCAGGCTCAGGTAGGGCTTGGCCGTGAGCGTGATGGAACGGCGCAGCTCGGGCTCCGCCAGTGCAAAGTTCTGCAACATTCCCTTGCGCTGCTCCGGCGTCGTGTCTTCCCAGTACTTCCTGCCGCGCGCATCGCTGCCCTGGACCCGATAGCTCAGCCCAAGCGCCAGATGTGCCACATACGAGTCCGGCGACTGCGCCACCCACTCGCGCACCGCCTGCAAGGCCTGCGCATCCGCGAGCGCAGCAAAGGGTTCGAAAGCCCGCTTCAATTCGAGTTCCGTCAGCTGACCGGCCTCGAACTCCTGCTGCACGGCGGACAGCGACCGTTCCAGCGTGGCGTAGTCATGCCTGAGCAGCAATGCCGCCACATCATCCTGCCCTACGCGCGCGTGGCTCGTCGGAGAGGCAGTGGCGAGGCAGGCGGCAATTGCCGTAGCAATGAGCGAGAAAGCAAGCTTCATGGAGCGAGCACTATGCCCTCGACCTCTCGATCCCGGCAAGGCCCATGACTAATGGCGGGATACGTGCGGCGGGTATCCTTCGCCCTGAGATTTCCGGTTCAACCGTGGTGGAGTGAGATTGAAGCAAAAACTGATTGGATTCCTGCTGACCCTGGCGGTCACGACGCAGGTCGCCACGGCGGATTCGGAGCTTGCTTACCCGCCGGTGTTGAAGCCGGTGGCGCAGGAGGCCAAGGCGGCCCACTTGGCGGCGGAAGTGCTTTCGCGCTTCCACTACAAGGCCGTCCCGCTCGACGATGCCTTGTCGAGCCAGATGTTCGACCAGTACCTGAAGGCGCTCGACCCCGAGAAGCTGTACTTCCTGCAGGCCGACATCGACCACGTGGCCGCGGACCGCACGCGGCTGGACGACGCGATCCTCAACGAAGACCTGCGCGCGCCGTTCGAGATCTTCAACCTGTACGAACGCCGGGCGGTCGAGCGCATGGCCTATGCGCGCAGCCTGCTGCAGAAGGGTTTCGATTTCGACAGCGACGAAACGCTGATGATCGACCGCAAGGACCAGCCCTGGCCCGCAACGGAGGCGGAGTCGCTCGACCTGTGGCGCAAGCGTGTGAAGAACGACTGGCTACGGCTCAAGCTCGCGGGCCAGGATGACGCGACCATCGCGAAGATCCTCGACAAGCGCTACGACAGCACCGCCAAGCGAATCAGCAAGATCACGAGCGCCGAGGCCTTCCAGGCGTTCATGAATGCCTACACGATGGCGATCGAGCCCCATACCAACTATCTGGGCCCGCGCGCCGCGGAGAATTTCGACATCGCGATGCGACTGTCGCTTGTGGGCATCGGCGCCGTTCTGACCGAGATCGATGGCTACGTGACCATCCGGGAACTGGTGGCCGGTGGGCCGGCGAGCCAGTCGGGGCAATTGAAGGTCGGAGACCGCATCGTCGGCGTCGCGCAAGGCGCGGACGGCCCCATGAACGATGTGGTCGGCCAGCGGCTGGACGACACGGTCGCGCTGATCCGCGGCACGGTGAACTCCACGGTACGGCTGGACATCCTGCCGGCCGACAGCGGGCCCGATGCGTCGAACAAGACCGTCAGCCTGGTCCGCAACACCATCAAGGTCCAGGACGGCGCGGCCAAGGCCAAGGTCTATTCGGTGATGACGGGTGAGGGCAAGCGCCTGATCGGCGTGATCACCCTGCCCTCGTTCTACGAGGACATCGACGGGTTGCGCAAGGGCGACAAGGACTACCGCAGCGCCGGGCGCGACGTGGCCAAGCTGCTGGCGGACATGAAGGCGCAGAAGGTCGATGGCGTGCTGATGGACCTGCGCAACAACGGTGGCGGCTCGCTGCGGGAAGCGGTCGGGCTGACGGGCCTGTTCGTCGGCAAGGTGCCGGTGGTGCAGACGCGCAACGCCAAGGGCGACATCAGCGTGGAGAAGAACGCCGAGATCGGTGTGGCCTGGGACGGCCCGATGGGCGTGATGATCAACCGGGCCTCGGCTTCGGCGTCGGAGATCTTCGCGGCGGCGATCCAGGATTACGGCCGCGGCCTGATCATCGGCGAGCCCAGCTTCGGCAAGGGCACGGTCCAGACCGTGGCCAGCCTCGACCAGCTCGCGAAGAACGACACGCCGGAGTATGGCGAGCTGAAGATGACCATCGCACAGTTCTTCCGGGTGAACGGCGGAACGACGCAACTGCGTGGCGTGACGCCGGACATCAGCACTCCGCCGACCGGCGACGACACGCAATTCGGCGAGTCGAGCTTCGACAACCCCCTGCCCTGGACCCGCATCAAGGCGGCCGATTACGCGCCCGTGGGCGACGTGAAGGCACAACTGCCCCGCCTGCTGGCCTGGCATGAAGGCCGCATCCAGAAGGACCACGAGTACCAGAGTCTGCTGGAAGACATTGCAAAGGCGAAAGACCAGCGCAAGAACAACGTGATTTCGCTCAACGAGGCGGTGCGACGCAAGGAGCGTGCAGCTTCGGAGGCGCGCCAGGCGGCCTTGCGGGCCGCGGACGGAACGGGTTCGAGCGAAGCGCTGACCGACGATGGCCTGCAGTTCAACGAACGCAAGCTCAGCAAGGATCTGGCCCTGGAGAAGACCCGGGAGTCCGCCAACGACGTTCTGCTGAACGAGGCGCTCAGCATCGTGTCCGACAGCGCGGCGCTGAAAGAGGGCAAGTCCGAAATCGCGGCGAGCGCGCTGTCGACCCGCCCGGTCGTGCTCACCGCCCAGTCGGCGGCGCCAGCGAAGCAATAAGGCTGCATTGCCCGGCCGGTTCCGGGCGCGATCAGGGGACGGGTGATGGGTGATGCCGGGGACCTTCACTAAAATGCCACGTTTCAGCAGCAAAAGCGCAGGCGTCGGCTTCCCGGCATGCAATTCATTTCCCAGCCGGTACAGCCCTCCCCGCCCGAGTCACTATCCCGATTGATACGGGAATGGGGCTTGGCCTCCGTTCCCCCAGCATCTGCTGCCGCACGGCTGGGCTCGTGGTTCGGCTGGGCGGATGCGATCGCGATCTCCCAGGTCCTGACCACGCCTCCGGGCCGCGCGGCCTCCGAAGCCGCCCGGATCGAGGCACTGCGTTGGGCCAGCGCCGAATTGGAACAGGTCCAGGCCCAGTTGGCCTCCGGCTTCGAACTGAAGGAGCCGGCCTCCGAATCCGAGCCCGCGCCCGATGGCGCACCGCTCGCGGAGCTGCTGGCCCCCTATCTGCAGCATTTCGCGCAGCAGCAGCGCGCGATCACCGGCCGCATCTCCGCCTTCCGGGCGCGCCTGCGCGCCAGTCTGGCGAACGCCTCGGAGCCACTCGCACGGCTGGCGCAGTGGGACGAGTACATCGAGCGCGCACTGGGATCGCCCGATCGCCGCACGCTGGCCGGGCTCTCCGCGCTGCTGGAGATCCGGGCGCACAAGCACCACGCCACCGCCCCTCTCCGCTGGCGCCCGCGCCTCCGGTCGGACCTGCAGCGATTGCTGCGGGCCGAGCTGGATCGAAGCCTTCAACCCGTGCTGGGCCTCATCGAGGCCTTGAACACCAGCAGCACCAGCAGCACCGCATGAACCGAGCTCTCAACGCCCTCTACCCGATCGCCATGGCTGCCGGCCTGGCGGGCATCGCCGGCGCCGGCATGGCCGCATCGAGGAATCATCCCGTCGCCCTGGTCATGACGGTGCTGATCGCCGTCTTCTTCGCCATCGCGGCGTGGGAGCTCGCGGCCTTCCGGCGGGACAGCCGTGCCCTGGCCGCCGCCGCGGAGCGCGAGCAGCCCGACGACTGGATGCTCTCCGTGCCGGCCGCCTTGCGCGGCGCGGTGCAGATGCGCCTGGACGGCCTGCGCGTCGCCCTTCCGGGGCTGGCCCTGGCGCCGGCGATCGCCGGTCTGCTGGTGCTGCTGGGCATGCTCGGCACCTTCATCGGCCTGGTCATCACCTTGAGCAGCACGGCCAGCGCACTGGGGGCATCCGCGGACCTGGCCGCCCTGCGCTCCGCGCTGGGTGCCCCGATCCAGGGCCTGGGCCTGGCGTTCAGCGCCAGCGTAGCGGGTGTCGCGGGCTCGGCCATGCTGGGGCTGATGGTGGCCCTCGCCCGCAGGGAACGCGCGGCCGCCGGCGCGCTGCTGGATGCCGCGCTGCGGGGCCGGCTGCGCCCGCTGACCTCCGCGCATCGGCTTGAGATCGAGCAGCAGGCCCTGAGTACCGCCGCGATCGAGCGCGAGAACACGAGGCAACTGGAGCTGATGGCCCAGTTGCAGCAGTTCACCGAACGCATCGCGGGCCAGTTGTCCGCGCAGAACAGCCTCTTCCACAGCGAGACGAGCAAGGCCTACGCCGCACTGGCCAGCAGCGTGGACACGACCTTGCGCACCAGCCTGACCGAAGCGGCCCGTGAAGCCGGTGCGGCGATCAAACCGGCGGCGGAAGCAGCGATGGCCGGCATCGCTCGCGAGGCCGCATCGCTGCATCAGCGCGTGGGCACCCTGGTGTCCGATCAGCTGGCCACACTCGGCAGCCGCTTCGAGGACGGAGCCCAGCGCATCGCTCATCAGCATGAGGCTGCGGCCCAGGCGCAGGCTGCGGCGCTGAGCCAGCAGCGGGAAGTCGCGCTGCAACTGCTGGCAGATGCCGGCACGGCATCGCATCGCGCCATCGAACTCCAGGCGCAGCGCTGGGCCGCCGATTCGCAAGCGCTGCTCGGCGCGCTGGACGCCACGGCTACCCGCCACCAGGCCGCGCAGGCCGATGCGGATCAAGCACGACTGGCACTGCTCAAGACCCACATCGACGCGCTCGCCGAGCACCAGGCATCGGCACGAGAGATCCTTGCGCAGACCGCCCAGCAGTTCGCAACGCAGACGCAGGCCCTGCTGGACCGTGTCTCCGATGGCCAGGCGAGCCACCTCAGCGCGCTGGCCGAGCGTGACGCCCAGCGTCGCGCCGAGCTGAGCGTCGATGCGGATGCCGCGCGCACGCAACGCGAGCAAGCCCAGCAGCTGCTGCGCGACAGCGGCACCCAGGTGCAGGCTGCCTTGACCGAGATCACCCGCCTGGGCGCCGAGCAGACCCAGGCCGCCGTCGCCGCCCTGGCCGATGCCTTCGCGAAACTGCAGGCCGACCACGGAAGCCATGACGCGGAGCGGCTTGCGGCATGGCGCGCCGAGCTGGCATCGGCCGGCACCGCGCAGCTGGAGCAGCAGCAGGTGCTGGCCGACGGCCTGCTGGCGAACACGCGCAGCCTGGTGGCCCAGGCCGAGTCCTACTCGCAGCGCACCCTCTCCGAAGCCGGCGCGCTGCTGCAAGCGGCTGGCGAAGCGCCGCGCGCTGCAGTCGAGGTGGTCGCTGCACTGCGGGAGCAGCTTGCCCAAAGCCAGGCCCAGGATCGCGCAGCGCTGCAGGAGCGGGCCGAGCTGATGACGACCGTGTCGACCTTGCTGGCCTCGCTGCAGCAAGCCGCGGGCGAGCAGCGCTCCGCGATTGATTCGCTCGTCGACCGATCGGCCACCGCCCTCTCCGAAGCCGCCACGAATCTGGCCGCCGGCGCGGCCGACGTCGCCAGCGTGGGCGAAGGCTTCGGCGTGGCGGTGGAGCAGTTCCAGGGCGCCAATGCGCAGCTCGTACAGCACCTGTCCGTGCTGGAGGAACGCCTCTCCGCCGCGATGACGCGCAGCGACGACCAGCTGGGCTACTACGTGGCCCAGGCGCGCGAGGTCATCGACCTGTGCCTGGGTTCGCAGAAGCAGGTGCTGGATGCATTGCAGGGCGCCGCGGCCCATGGATGATCAACTGGAGATCGAGCAGGAAGGCACCGGCGCCCCCGCATGGGCGGCCTTCGGTGACCTGATGGCCGGCGTGCTGGGCGCCTTCGTCCTGGTGCTTGCCGCGGCCCTGGTCGGGCAGCTGGATCTCGCCAACCAATTGCAGGCCGAAGTGCGGCAGCGCATCGCCGAGCAGAACCGGCGGGAAGCGCTGGAGCGCGCCTTGGCCGGCCCGCTCGCCGATGGCCGCATCACGCTGGTGGAAGGTCGCATCGGCATCAACAGCGCGGTGCTCTTCGCGACGGGATCGGACCAGTTGCTCGCCGAAGGTCGAACCCTGCTCAGCGCATTGGCGACACCGCTTCGCACCTACCTCGCTCAACGCGACGAGATCCTGATGGTCAGCGGCTTCACCGACGACCGAGGCGTCGTGGCCGGCATGCAGTTCGCCGACAACTGGGACCTCTCCGCCAGACGCGCGCTGAACGTGACGCGCGCCTTGCTGGCGGACGGCCTTCCACCCGACTCGGTGTTCTCCGCCGCGTTCGGATCGCAGCAGCCCGTCGCCTCCAACGACACAGCGGCAGGCCGGGCCCTCAATCGACGCGTGGAAATCGCGCCGACACCACGGCCCCGCCGCGCCGCTGCGGCATCTGCACCGTGAGCGACGGCATCGACGATCCTATTGCCTGGGCGGCCACACAGCCCGCCGACCCGGTGCGCCGGCGCATCCTGCACACGCTCGCCCTGCGCGCGGCAGCCCAGCCTCCCGGCGCCCTGCGCGACAAGCTGATCGCCACACTGCGCCAGCGCGCATCGAGAGCGCCGCTGCCGACCCGGAAGCCGCAAGCCCCTGCCCCCACCCATCCGCTGGCCGATCTGCTCGCCCTGCTTCAAGCCGATGCCGGCCAGGAACTGCGCCAGGTTCGAATCCACCACCACACCTGGCGCCAGCTCCGCGTCGCAAGAAGCCTTGCCGACCTCCACGCGCCGGTCGCCGGGCACCTGGGCCCGCTCAACGGCCAGGCACTGGCGACCCGCGCGCTCCAGCAGATCCAGGCGCTGGCGCCGGACTATCTACACAGGCTGCTGACGCAGATGGATGCGATCACGGCATTGGAGCAGTTGCAGGCTCCGGGTGATGCAGAGAAGCCGGTGCGGGCAGGCAGGAAGAAGACGGCTGAGCGGCGGCGGTGAGATCCGCGCTGGAAACACGTCTCACAGCGCAAGTCACTCTCGATTGCTTGCAGAACATCGCCCCCTAGAACGACTACCTACAGTCACTCTGGTCTGGTATTTCCACCCGTTCTTAAAAAAACAAATCCCTTTACATTGACGACCTTTCGCGAGGCTGTCTGAATTGCGGGCCGCGTTGCCGAGTGGGTGAATATCTGAGAACAAGCATGGCTGGCGAACTCTCCACGCAAAGCCATAGGGGAGTAGGTCATGTTGTTGCGAGTTCGCGGCGCGCTGGTGGCGATCGCCATTGGCTTCTTGTCCGCTTGTGGTGGTGGTGGCGGCGGTAGCGGTTCAGGAGATGAAGGGCCGAAAGCCATCAACCATGCCCCCCAAGCAATCGCGCAGGCCGCCGGTGATGTGGCCATGGAGGGAGGGCAGATCGGTGCGACCTTGGGCGGTACCGTCCGGCTGGATGCCGGCGCCAGCACCGACGCCGACAACGACGCGCTGAGCTATCAATGGACACTGACAAGTCAGCCCATGGGTGGAAATGCGCCCGCGTCGCTCACTGGTGTCAAGCTCGAATGGCAACCCAACCAACTTGGGACCTATGTTTTCAGCCTGACCGTGACGGATCTGCAGGGCGCCAGCAACTCTCAGAGCCTCAGCGTCGTGGTGAACAACCGTGCTCCTGCTGCGGTCGTCACGGCGCAGTTCACGGCAACGCCGTACACAGCGCCAACACGTACCGTGCCAATAGGAGCTGTGGTGGCATTGGACGCGTCTGGCAGCCAGACGCCGGATGGGCATGCGCTGACCGTGACCTACGCGCTGGTGCAGTACCCCATCACGAGTTCCGCATCGCTCAACACGACCAGCAATGCCACGACGAGCTTCTTGGCCGACGCAGCAGGCGAGTACCGCGTCAAGGTGACCGGCACAGACGCGATGGGCGACAGCTTCGAGTCGACCTATGTCTATGTTGCGAGCGACCAGGCGCCTCGTCCGGTGATCGTCACCTCCATCGCCGATCTGCATGATGGGGGTGGCACCGATGTGAAGGCATCGCTGGGCACCGACGTCTTGCTGAACGGCTCCGCGATCGACAGCACTTGGCTTCCTGTGAGCTTCACCTGGCAGATGACGAGTCGCCCGTCGGGTAGTGCGACCACCCTGAACGGAAGCAGCGGCGCTGCCTCTGGTTTCACGCCCGACGTGCTGGGCGACTACGTCGTCACGCTTACCGCGAAGGACATGCTCGGTGCGGCCAGCACCTACGTCACGACCGTCCATGTGAACAGCATCTTGCCGCTGGCCAATATCGTGGCGACCACGGCTTCGAGTGGGCTGACGAACGCGCGGACATTGACCGTCCCGATGGGCACAACGCTCACGCTTGATGGATCGGGCAGCAGTGATGCTGCTTCGGGGCCCTTGACCTACAACTGGATCCTGGTCTCCGACCCAAACAACACCTGGGGCTACCTGCGGGGCGTCAACGCGAAGTTGACGGAGACACCGGCCATAGCCGGCACCTGGGTCTATCGGCTTCGTGTCACCAACAGCTCCGGTGCGTACTCGGAGCAAGACATCCACATCAACGTCGTCAACCGAAGCCTGATCACGGTGGTGGACCGCAGCAGCATCACCGTCAAGCTCGGCAACAGCGCAGCACTGTCAGCCGCATTGAGCAGCTCGGCGACCGGGGGAACATTGCACTTCCAGTGGAGCGTGGACGCGAAGCCCGTGGCCAGTACTGCAGCGCTGAGTTCCAGCAGCAGCGCGGTCAGCTTTACGCCCGACACGGCTGGCACTTACGTCGTGGCCGTGCGCGTGGACGACGGGTTGGAATCGCAGATCGGCTATGTCGCCATCAAGGCCGTTGCGGCCTTCAGTGGCCCGGTTGCGCTCAACTTCGTGCCCAAGGAATCGCGGTACAGCCGGGGTCTCGACAAGGCAGTGATGATCTCGAACTCGCCGGTGCCGAGCTTGCGCATCGTCGACCCCTTCAACGGCGTGGTCCGAACGGTGTTGCTGCCCAAGCCCACGTGGCGTCTCAAGCTCAGTCCCGATGGACGCTTGGCCGCCGTGATGCACAGCGATGGATACAGCCTCCTGGACATCGACACCGCGACGCTGCTCAAGACGGCGAGTTCCACCCTGAATCCAGAAACCATCGACGTGGCCAACACAGGCGTAGTCTGGATGCTGACCTGCTGCTCCGCCCCGAGTACTGTGTACTACGAGTCCTTCGACGGACGCACGGGCTTGCACCTCGACAGCACCCTCAGCGGTCCGGTGCATTCGAGCAGCAGCATCGACACCATCTACGCAGACCGATTCAACGCGATTCTCGGCCAGGACTCGTTCGGTTGGTACTACACGGTGGACCCCGTCACGGGCAAGTTTCAGTCCTACGGACAGTTGCAGATACAGGTACAGGGGCAAGTACCCCTGGTCATGAGCGAGGACGAAACCCTGGTCTTTGCTGCCTCAGGGCTCGTGTACGACACAGCAAGTCAGAGCCCGATCGCCTCGCTGTTCGATACCAACAGTCAACACCTGCAAGTGCAAAGTCTGAGCTATTGGGGGCCGGCCCGCGAGACATTCGTGATTGCGCAGAGCCCCGGCGCAACCGACTGGCCCGCTTCGTACGAACGTTTTACCGGCGCCGCATTCATACCCGCGGCCGACGTCCCGCTACCGCTGGTGAACGGTGCGCAGAGCTATGGCATTCAAGTCTTCCACAGCGCAGTGGGTGTCCCCGTGGCCTTGGTGCAGACCGGTAGCGCCAGCAAGTCGGCCACGTCCGGCGTGAGCTATTTCCTCGTCACGCCCTGATTTCTGGAGCAGCCCATGTGGAAAGCGATTCGTGGCCTTGCGTCGTTGGTGTCCCTCGCCCTGTTGACCTCCTGCGGTGGCGGTAGTTCAGGTAGCTCACCGAGCGCTACCCAGGTTGCAGACGCTGGCCTGCATGTTCGCGCCCTCGCCGCCGGCAATGTGAGCCTGCAGGGCGGGCAGATCCATGCGAGCCTGAACGGCACCGTGCGACTCGACGGCAGCAACAGCACTGACGACGATCACGACACACTGAGCTACCAGTGGACCTTGATCAGTCAACCCACTGGCGGCAACGCGCCAGCGTCTGGTACTGGAGCAGCGCTTGAATGGCAGCCCAACGCACTGGGCGCCTACACCTATGCCTTGAAGGTGTCGGATCCACGCGGCGCATCAAGCACGCAGAATTTCAACGTGATGGTGGACAACACGGCGCTCAGTGCAAACGTCGTCGTCGCCGTACAGCGTGTCGGCAGCAGCATCCCCCCGGGACAGCAGATCAGTCTGGGCACCAACATCGTCCTGGACGCCAGTGGCGGTACCACGACGGAAGGGGCCGCGAGCGCTGTCTCGTTCACCCTGACGCAACGGCCTGCAGGCAGCAACGCTGCCCTGACCCTCGGAGACAAGACAGCGCGCTTCAGTCCGGACGTACTGGGCACCTACATGGCCAAGGCTTCCGGCACCGATGCCTCGGGCATCGGCTTCGAGACGAACTACACCTTCTGGGTCAGCAACGAGGCGCCCAAGCCGATCATCATTGCCTCGGCGACAGATCTCACCGCAGGAGCGATCTCAGCCGTTGCGGGCTACGACGTGCTCATGAACGCGGCGGCCACAAGCAACGGCTCATCTGCGCTCAGCTATGGCTGGCAGTTGAGCGCCAAGCCGGCTGGCAGCTCGGCAGCGCTGAACAGCGCGACCGGGCCGACCGCAAACTTCAGTCCCGATCTTCTGGGCGACTACGTCGTCACGCTCACTGCCACCAGCACGACTGGGAAACTATCCACCTACACGACCACCGTGCATGTGGCCAACCGCCGCCCCGTGGCCAACATCGTGGCCGGCACCGCTCCCAGCGCGGGGGCCAATGTGCCCTCTTTCCTGCTGCCGCTGGGCACGCAAGTGACCTTGCGCGGGGATACCAGCACAGATCCGGACGGTGACTCCTTGACCTATGCGTGGTCGATCAACAGCCGCCCGAGTTCCAGCAACGCGCAGCTGTCCTCCGCGACCGCCGTTTCGCCCACATTCGTGCCCGATCAGGAAGGCAGCTATGTGTTCACCTTGCGCGTGACCGATCCTTCTGGGGCCTACGGCGAGCGGCAAATCACACTACAGGTCGGCGGCCATGCACCCGCCGTTGTCCTTGACACCAAGGCCGTGACGGGTGTGATCGGCTCCACCGTGCCGCTGTCTGCGGCATTGAGCTTTGACGACGACGGCGACGCTTTGAGCTATCAATGGAGCGTTACCTCCGCGCCGACAGGCAGCGCCGCTTTGCCTGCTGCGGCGGGAAGCGCCAGCACGAGCTTCAGCGGTGACGTCGCAGGTTCTTACGTGCTGTCTGTCGCCGTCAGCGACGGTAGGCGCACCAGCGTTGCGCCGGTGGCGGTCACGGTCCTGCCGCCCGCGATCGCGCTCAACAACCTGACCCTGCCCGCCATGGCGCGCTACAGCCGCAGCCTCGATCGCTTTGTGATGCTGACCTCCGCGCCTGGTGTGGCCATCGTGGATCCTGCGACGGGGGCCGTCAGCACCGTAGCCTTGCCGTCCGCGCCAAACGTCCTCAACCTCAGCCCTGATGGCAAGCTGGCAGTCGCCGTTCGAGGCCAGGCTGCGAGCCTGATCGACGTGAGCACTGCGACGATTCTCGGAACGGTAGTCTCGACGGACTATCTTGAGTCCGGCGTGGTGACCAACGGTGGCGTACTGTGGCTATTTGCCGAAGAGGACGTTCCCTACACGCACCACATCGTGCTGGTGGCCGACGGGCATACGGGCAACTTCATCCCGCAGCAGACCCAATTCGACGGGGCAGAATTCGTCGGCTATCCAGTACTGGCCGATCGGTACGGCAAAATCTTCTTACGTGATCAAGACTACACGCCCCCGGCCAATCTGGTCACCTTCAACTTTGACACCGCGACGAACCAGGGCTTGAGCCGCAGTGACGCCCGGCCGGCAATCACTTTCAACAACGAAGTGTTTCTGGCCGAAGACCAGTCTTTCCTGATGACCGGCTTCGGCTGGGTGTACGACAGCCAAACCCTCGCCGACGTGGGCAGGGTAGACGGAGTCGCGTCCGTCAGCTACACCGAGATCATCAGCTTCAGCCATTCGCTCGCCATGCAGGAAAGCCTCGCGCTGATCTGGAACCAGAACGCTGCCCTGCTGCCGACGACCTATGCGCGCTATGACATGCGCTACGGCTTCTATGCTCAGGACTACATGGCCCTGCCGTACATCAATGGTGTGCCTAGCTACGGGATCAAGGTCTTCCACAGTTCCACAGGGCGCCACGTGATGTTCGTGCAGACAGGCAGCGCCAATCGCAGCGACACCGCAGGGGTGAATTACTACCTCGTGAGACGCTGAGATTGCTACAGCGGGCTGTTGAACGGAATCTCATTCCAGCGACTCGGCTGCATGACCTGTAAGCGCCTCGTATTCCATACAGATGTAGTTCATCCGCAGCAGCCGCTCTTCCTCCCGCACTGATGTGCCGATGGCGGCAAAGGCCGTGAGACCCGCGACGCGGGTCTGCTCGAGCAAGTGTTCCTGCTCTGACTTCCATGCTTGCGGCGCATCGACCGGAAGGCCGCGCTCCGCAAAACGCTGTAGGCTGCGCCTCGCCTCGGCAAGCGCCGCCGGTGGCGCGGTGACCATCGACGGCGCGGGCGCGACCGCAGCTCGCGCGGACCAGGCCTTTCGCCAGCGAGCCAACAGCCCTTCTCCAGTTGGCTCGCCATCGAAGTAAAGCGCGTCGACCGGCATGGCAGCGCCGCTGCAAATCAGGCTCAAGGGGTCGGCGACCAGGCGGGTGCCGTGGTTGCGCAGTTGAGCCACAAGGATAAGTGCGTCGCTATTGGGGCCCGCCGGCAGCGCCTCGATGCGCTCCATCGCATGTTCGGTATAGCGATCGAAGGCCAGCTCGGCCATGAGAATCTGGCCGTCGGCATCGCACAGCGGCCACAGCAGCGTTTGCCGCGTTTCGTCGAACTGGCTGGGGCCGAATCGGCCAGGCTGCAGGAACACCCAGTCCTGCATCGGTGCAGGCCGTGCGAGCAGGCTGCGACCGGCGCTACGGGCCTGGGTCAACTCGGCCCAGCGCGTCCAGGGCTTGAGCTGCTCGGCCGACCACGCGGCGCCATCAGCCCGATCAGCCCGATCGGCTTGCAACACGATTGCGGCCGTGCTGTCGCGCGCCGAGAGCCGCATCGCCTCGTTGAGTTGGGCACCCACCAGCGCCAATCGGCGGCCGGTGGCCTGATGCGGCGCGCCCAGGCCGCTCCAGGGACCGGCGGCCTTGTAGCGCGCGATGGCATCGAAGCCGCGCAGCGACTCGGGCCTCGCATCGGTGCAGGACATGAAGCCTTCGCGGGGTGACCAGAACATCATCGTCAGGCCGACGTAACCGCTGGCCGAACGCCAGGCGCGAGCCCCGAGGCCCAGTAATTCCAGCGTGCCGGTTTCTTCGTAGCGCGTGCGCGCGCGACCGACCAGATGCACCGGCGCCAGCCCGCGCACCGCCGCGACTCCGAGCGCGTCGACCAGCGCCTGAGCCAGGCTGAGTTCGTCGAACAGCCGGTGCTCATCGGCACCGCCCGCGCGTTGCAGCAGGAGCTCGATGTGGTCAGCAATGCGGCGCAACAGCAGCGCGAGGCGATGGAACTCAGCCCCCTGAGCCCACACGGCCAAGGTCGTGAAGCGCTCGTGCATGCCTTCGGACAAGTGTGCCAGCCCCAGGCCGACGGCGTCGGCAAGCAGTTGCCGTACCGCCTCTCGCAGGCGCCGGCGCGAATCATCCAGGGCGGCCCCGCTCGGAGCCGCCAGCTGATGATCGACCCCGAGATCCAGCGCCTGCGCGCGCGGAGCCTCGGCGGGTTCGAGCGGTGCCGGCTCACGGCCGTGTGCACGCTGAAACGCCAGTACCGCGGCGACGCGATATTTCTCGACCTGGGCAATCTCCGTATCCACGATCAGGTTGGCCAGTGCACCGCCCATGTAGCGCAGCGTCAGACGCGGCCGTTGCAGCTGCAGTACGAGGTGTCTTTCGCCACCGATCTGCAAGGCCTGGGTGTCATCGAGGTCCTGCACGTACTGCCAGGCCCAGCGGTAGCCCGGCTTGCCAGCGTGCTTGACCAGCTCGGCCATCGACACGGCAAGCAGGCTTTCGCGCAGGGTGGCGAGCGGGTCGTCTGCCGCACTCTGTGCCGCATCCGAAGCCGCGGGCGGCGGAGCTCCGCCCAGGCGCTGCAGGCCGATGATCGCCGCAAGGATGTGCTGGCAAACATCGTTGGCCGGGCAGTCGCAGCGCGCCTGCGCTGGACCGCGTGCATCGAAGCGAACTCGTTGCGGGCCGACCGCGACGACCAGGTGGTCGGCGCCCTCCTCCATGATCTCGACCGTCACTCGCTCCAGGTCCTTCTGCGCACGGCGCAACAGGCCGCGGTTGGCCAGCGCGGCAAGTCCGTCGTCGTCGAAGCGGGCGAGTTGCTCCTGCAACTGCGTGCGCAGACTGCTCACGAGATCACCTTCACCAGCCACTGCGCCAGCCTCTGCGGCGTCAGCGCGGCGATCTCCATGCCGCAGGCGGCCAGGCGTTCGGCCATCTGGCGGTCGTAGACGGGATGGGCGTTGCCGTCCAGTGAGGCCAGGCCCAGCATGCGCACGCGCGCCTCGGCAAGCTGGCGAATGGCACGCACAAGTTCGCCCGGCATGGCGCCTTCGCAGAAGTCGGTCACGAGCACGAGTACCGTACGATGCGGCACCTCGACGAGCTGGCTGCAGTAACGCACGGCCTTGCCGATGTCGGTGCCGCCGCCGAGCTGGGCCTGCATCAGCACCTCGACAGGATCGTCGGCATGCTCGCTGAGGTCGACGACGCTGGTGTCGAACAGTACCAGCTTGACGCGGAAGGCGGGCAGCGCCGCAAAGATGCCGGCCATGACGGCGCTGTGGATGACGGAGTCCACCATGCTGCCGCTCTGGTCCACGCACAGGATGATGTGCCATGGCAGGCGGCGGCTGTTGCGCTCGAAGAACTTGAGGTTCTCGACGACGAGGCGCTGGCGCTCTCGGTCGTAGTGCTTGAGGTTGGCGCGCAGCGTGCCCGCTGCATCGAAGTTCTGCGCCATGGTCATCGGCGAATGGCGGTTGCGGTTGAGTCGACCCGACAAGGCTTGCCGTACCTCGGCCTCAAGCTTGCGGCGTAGCTCCTCCACCACCTGGCGGATGATGCGCTTGGCCAGGTGCAGCACCTCGCCGTGCAGGTGACCGCGCAGGGTGAGCAGCGTGCGCAGCAATTGCTGGTTGGGCTCCAGCCGCTCCAGCGTCTGCGGATCCGTGACCAGTTCGGTCAGACCGTAGCGGTCCAGCGCGTGCTTCTCGATGATCTCGGCCGTTTCGCGCGGAAACAGCTCGCGGACTTCGCCGAGCCAGGTGACGAGATCGGGTTGCGAGGCCTCGAGCGAGCCGCCCGCAAGTTCGCCGTCGCCGCGCAGGCCGCGGCCCTTGTACTCGCGGCCATAGAGGTGATCGAGCGCGCGGTCGCGCCTGCCGCTCTGCCCATTCAGGCCTTGCGGACTCAGCTGCTGCTCGGCGTAGCGGCCGAGCACGAGGCGCCAGCGTTCGAGCGTGCTCATGATTGCAGCCACGCGCCGAGGCCGTCGCTGCGCAGCCGCTCGAGCAGCTGTGCGGAGTGCCCCAGATTGAGCTGGACGGATGCAGCGTCGATGTCATGCCGGACCAGCGGGCCGGGACCGTCCCGCCCATGCAGGCCGGCCACCGCCTGCGCGATGCGATCGGTCTCCTTGGGCGTCATCTCGGCAAAGGCCAGGCGCAGCTCGGGCAAAACGGAGACGAAGGCAGCTTCGTCCCATTCGCGCAGCCGTCCGTCCAGCGCCTCCATCAGGCGCGGCTGCTGCCAGGCGGTCTCGCGCGCCGTGCTCAACAGTCCGCGCAAGAAGGCCACTGCCTCGCCGGGTGACACGCCGCCTTGCAGATGACCGCCGAGCAACACCTCGAGCTCCGCAGCGTCGAGCTGGCCCGAGCAATGGCGCAGGCCCGCAGCGGCGCCGCGGATGAGACTGAGGTCGTGCTGCGCCTGCAGGTATTCAAGCAATTGCCAGAACAGGCCGGCATCGAGCCCCCGCCCGGCGCCGCTGATCAGCAGCTCGCGCAGGCGCGACAGACCCTCGATCAGCCCGCTGCCGTCACCTTCGGCGCCGCGCAGGTCGCGGCCCAGGAACATCGCGCGCTGGAAGCAGGCGGCCAGCAAAGCCGGCAGTTCGCTCAGTTGCCGCGCCTCCAGCGGCTCGCACGATTCCCACAGCAGGCCCAGGACGCTGCAGGCCTTGGCGACGGATTCGAAGCTCGCCTCCTCGCCCACGACCTGCAGCAGCGTACCCATCACGGCCCGCAGATGGTCGTGCAGGCCCAGCACGCAGGCCTGCACGAGCAGCGCCGCCGCGGCGCCGGCGTTGCGCGGATCCTCGCCGTCGGTGAGTCGCTGCAGCCGCACCTCGAAGCGGTTGGTCACGGCCAGCGGCAAGGTCGTGCCGTAGACGGAAGCCTCGACCAGCGCCGCCTCCGTCATCGCGGAATAGCTGTACTCCCAGTGCTCCTGCAGGCGCGCCAACCCCATGCCATTGACGAAGTCCGGCCCGGAGACGCGCACGGCCAGCGGCACGCCGAGCAGCGACACGCCCAGCAGCAAGCGGCTCGTGAGGCGGTGGTCCTGGCGGCGGTAGAGGTCGAGCACGAGGCGGCGCGGTTGCGGGTCGTCGATCTTCAGCCGCTGGCGACGTGCGCGCGCCTCGAAATCGCGCAGCAGCGGCGGACGATCGGTGCCCGGCGGCACTTGGCCGATGGCTTGGCCGCCAAGCTGACGGCGCATCACGCCGAGCACCAGCGCGCCTTCGGCATCGAGTTCGCCCTTGACGAAGCAACTGGTCACGGCGTCCAGCAGATCCTCGCGCAGCGGCGCATCGCGTCCGCGCAGCGCCGCCAGGCGCAGCGCCTGCTCATAGGCTGCGCCCAGTGTCGGCATGGGCAGTGGCATGCGGTGCTTGTCTCGCAGCTCGGCAGCCACATCGAAGAGCACGGCCAGCGTCTGCTCGCGGCGCAGCTTGGCGCCCACGTCCACCCCGGCCTTGCCGCGCTTGAGCATGCGCTCCCACAATCCCTGGTGCCAGGCCGGCGATGTCATGCCGGACGAGTAGCCGTTGAGCCGGTCCAGGCGCTCCTGGCTGTAGCGGATGAGCGCGGCAGATTGATCCTCGACGGCGGGAGTCTTCAGGGCCGGGCGCTTCGTGCCGGCGGCAACGAGTTCCGGCAGCACCACCGCATGGAAGCCGCCGACCACGGCCAGCACAGGCCCGGCGCCGGGCTCGCGCTGCGCGAGCGCCTCGGCGATGGCGGCGGCCATCTCGGCTTCGCGTGCCAGAGTGCCGTCTGCGCGCAGTTCGTCGTCTCCATGCTCAATGCGCGAGAGCTGGCAGTACGCGGCCATGTCGGCGATGTGTTCCTCCACGCTGCGCGTGACGGCCGGCGCCTCGAACAGGTGTTCCCACAGCTCCTCGTGGTTGCGGCAGCCCAGGCGCTGCGCGAGGTGAGCAAGGTAGCGGCTGCGTTGCAGGTGACGCTCGTCCAGCAGCGAGCGGGCGAGTTCATCGCCCTGCTCTTCCAGGTCGAGTGCGAACTGCTCGGCGGGATCCAGGTCGATGAAGCGCGCCGGCACCTCGCGAGCCGCCGCATGCCGCAGTGCGACAAGTTCGGGCGAGTGGTCGCAGAAGGGGTAATAAGCGGCCAGGCGGCGTGCCGGTGTTTCGCCAGATCCCTTGAACACGCAATAGCCGTAGATGGCCAAAGGCATGCGCGCCTGGCCATGCGTGAGCTGCGGGATGAGCCGCGTGAAGCTGCGCGGCCCTTCGACCAGCACGGCGCTGACCGGCGTGCGCTCGAGCAGGCGCCGCAGTTGCCAGGCACAGGCCGGGCTGTGGTGCCGCACGGGGAAGACGATCAGCTCGGGTGTCTGCAGCCGCGCGCCCAGCGCGCGCAAAGCGTCGACACCCGGTGCGTCAGCGATCCAGCTCGCGTCGGGCATCGAACACGCGTTTCCACTGCGAGGCGCCGACCAGCTTCTGCGCTCGCTGCTTCACGACGACGTCGAAGTAGTGCCGCAGCTTCTTGCCGTCGTCCGGGTTGTCCTTGAGCACGGTGCCGATCAGTTGCCGTGCGACGTGCTCGCCGCCCACGCTGCCATCGCCAAAATAGTGGGCATCCAGGCAGGCTGCGTAGCCCACCGAAACGGCCTCGGCCGAAGACATCACGGCCGTCGGCTTCTCGACGACCACGCCTTCGGCGGTGACGCCCTGGCGCAGGTCGTGGAAGGTCGTGACGAGCAGCTCGACGACGTCGGGGCGGAACTCGACCTCGATCTGCGCATGCCGGAGCAGCGCCTCCGTGCGTTCGCGGATGAGCTGGGTCTCGAGCTTGCGATCGGCGATCGGGCGCACGGTCTCGAAGTTGAAGCGGCGCTTGAGTGCGCTGGACATCTCGTGCACGCCGCGGTCGCGGATATTGGCCGTGGCCAGCACGTTGAAGCCGCGCCCGGCGAAGACGGCGGCCTCGGGGCCCTTGAGTTCAGGGATCTGCAGCAGCTTGTCCGACAGCAGGCTGATGAGGCAGTCCTGGATCTCGGGCTGCACGCGCGTGATCTCCTCGAAGCGGCACAGCCAGCCGGCGTGCAGCGCCTGCAGCATCGGACCGCGTACGAGTGCGCGCGGCGTCGGGCCTTCGGCCAGCAGCAGCGCGTAGTTCCAGCCATACTTGATCTGGTCTTCCGTCGTGCCCGCAGTGCCCTGGATGCTGCAGGTGGAACGGCCGGAGATTGCAGCGGACAGCAGCTCGGAGAGCATGGACTTGGCCGTGCCCGGCTCGCCGACGAGCAGCAGGCCACGATCGCTCATCAGCGTGACGATGCAGCGATCGATGAGGGCGTCGTCACCGTAGAACTTGCGCGCGATGCCGAGCTTGTCGTCGCCCAGCACGAAGCGCCGCACGGCTCGCGGCGAGAGCTGCCAGCCGGGCGGGCGTGGCGCGTCGTCCTTCTCGGCCAGACGCGTCAGTTCCTCTGCGTGCACCTGTTCTGCGGGTGCGCGCAGGATGGCTTCTTCCTCAGTACTCACTCTTCTTCTCCCATTCGGGGTCGAACCCCGAGCCGTCGGCGGCCATCAAGCGCAAATCGTCATAGCACTCGGACAGCAGCACCTGTGGCACCTTGCTCAGCGGCTGGCTCGACCTCGACCAGCGATCGCCCGCGCCGGTGGGCGAGAAGGACAGGTGGCGCAGCGCTATCGTGCGGTTTTCCTCGGGCAGGCCGTTGCCGGTGAACTCGATGACGGCCATCAGCCCCAGCGTGGTGAAGCGCTTCTCGTAGGTGTAGAACCAGCCACCGTCTTCGGTGTTGCCACGCGTGTAGCCGAGCTTGGCTGCACGGCCGCGCAGCGCGAAGGCTTCGAGCAGATGGCCCTGGAAGTCCGTCACTTCGGTGGCATTGACCCTGTCGGCGGGCAGCACGTAGCGGCCCTTGCCAAACTGCTGGAACAGCGGCTTGACGGCGTAGTCGACGAGATGCTGCTGCCAGGTGCCGGCCGCTTCCGCCTCGAGCAGCGAATCGTGAGCGAGCCGCACGCGTGCACCGCTGGCAAGCTCGACGGGATCATCGTTCACGTCGGTGAGGCTACCGTCATCCAACGGCCGGAAGCTCCGGGTGCTGCCGTCTTCGAGCGTCTGTATCCACACCAATCGCTGCACGAGATGGCGCAGCACCGGATGCCTCAGCAGGTAATCGCTCCAATCGGCCACCGGCCAATCGCGCGCCGTGCACAGCGCCTCATACAGCCGATCGGCCTGCAACTCGACGATGCTCTTGAGTTCCTTGCGAGCCGCACTCAGCGCCTTCTTGGCGTCCTTGGCCTGCGCCTCGTCGTCGTCCTGGCGCGAGTCGGGCAGCGCGGCGATCTTGCGGCCCTCGGGATTGAAGAGTTCGATCTTGAAGTCAGGCAGCAACTGCGCCGTGAACTGCCGCGAGCCGTAGCTCAGCGTCTGCGTCCCTGTCTCGTCGAAGCCGGCCGAAGGGATGGTGCGGTCGGCCAGTTCGGCCAGGCTCCAGCCCTTGCGTTCGGCCAGGGCCTCGGCCTGTCGGGAAGCTTCTTCCTGAAAGCTCTTGGTGCGGAAGCGGCTGCCGATGGACAGCATCAGCTGCGTAGCGCTTGGATGCTCGATCCACGCCAGCATCGCGATCAACGCCTTGCCCTGCGAGGCACGCGTGCCGTACCACTCCTTGAGATACCGCTGCGCCGGCGGGGCGGCGCGCTCGGCACAACAGGCTGCAGCCACCGCGAGCAGACCCTTGCTGCCGATGGCCGAGCCGATCGGCTGGCGCAGCAGTCCGGGCAGCATCTGCGCCGCGATCTGCTCCACGCTCATCTGCAGCATCGGACTGCCCTGATAGTACTGCTGGTAGGCCTGGACGCTGTTCCACTGCGACTGCGCCGAGCTGAGGGCCTGCTTGGCGGCTTCGTCGGGCGAACCCGAGCGGACGTCTTCGGCCATCCAGGTCTCGAGCACGAACTGCCCAAGCGCTTCGCGCTCGCGCGGCACTATCAGACTGCAGAGCTTGCGCAACACAGCGTTGGGCTCGGGGCTCTTCTGCTTGCAAGCCTGGGTGATCAGCCATTGCAACACCTCGGGTGTCACGGCAGCACCGGTATCGACCCAATGCACAGCAGGCAAAGCCGCCCAGGGGAACCAGTCGAGATCCTTGGGCAAGCCCTTGGCGAGCAGTTTGGCTGCGTCGCGGGCCAGCGACTCCCGATCAAGATAGATCTCGACGGGCTGCCCCAGCAACTGCAGGGCATCGAGCATCGCGCCTTTGGCGACATCCTGCTTCTCCTTGCGCACAGCACGCTCGAGCGCCGCGACGGCAGGCTCATGGCGCAGCCGCGCGAGCCACTGCGCCGCCACCATGCGCACCTCGGCCTTGCCACTCTCCAGCGCAGCGATGATGCGCGACTCCTTGTCCGGCTGATTCTTCAGTGCCTCCTGGGCCAGCGCACGATCAACCTTGGCCGACCCCAGCGCCAGCTCAAAAAGCAGGTTCACCAGTTCCGGCAGAGGTGCCGGCAGGGTGGCGATGGCCTGGAATAGTCCGGCTCGAGAGAACCACCAGTCATTGGTGCTCACGTCACGAAGCATGCGCGCCACGAGATCCTGATGCTGGGCGACAAAAGGCCAGACATCGCTATCCGGCCAGCCCGACGCGAGCGGGCTGCCCCAGCGCGAGCAATAACTGTGCAGAATGCGCTCCGGAGAGTAGTCATAGCTCCGCAGAATTTCCGCGAGCTCCAACAGGCTGGGTCGGCCCGTGGCGACGTGCAGCTTGTTCACACACGAGGCCAGGAAATGATCGACGTGGCGGCTCTCCCCGTCGATGAAGCCCAGCACCCACATGGTCTTGACGAGCGCTACGGGGGTGAAATGGCCACCCTCAACCAACTTGAGTAAGGCCGGCCCAAGAAAGCGTCTCGCGTTGTGGTTGGCTGGCGAGAGCTTGCCGGCGTTCGGCTCGGGTACATCAACCGCCAGCACGCGAGCCAACGCCTGTGCGTCGGCATCCTTGAAGCACTCATCGAGCCGCAAAGGCCAGTTGCGTCCTAGAGCCTTGCCTTTGGCATGATGCTCTCTCGATTGAGTGTTGGATTTCTCGATGGCGATATTCGCCTCGGACCAAAGCTTCGCCTGGACATCAGGCGCAACGGCGTTGCTCTCGGCACGCCAGTCGATGACAGGCACTTCGTAGTCGTAGCTGACTTTGGCCGGCGTCGATATCTGGCTGTCCCACTCGACCAACAAGGCCTGCACGGCCGGTGCCTTGTCTACCCCAGCGGACTCGCGCAAAAACGACTCGAGCGGTTGGTCGTCACGTGTTCTAGCGAGATTGAACAGCGCGCGCAGGGCCTGCAAGCGTGCATCCGGTTTGCCATGCAGAGCGGTTCGCCGCAGTTCGTCGATCACCGGTACTCCGGCGCGTGCCAGCAGCGGCTCAACGGCCGCGCGCACCTGCTTGCTATTGCTTGAGGCCAGTTCGGCGATCTGCGGTGCCCAATAGTCCAGCGCGGCAGTCGGAGCCGAAGCGATCATCTTGAGCGCGTGAAGCCTTCCGTTGAGAGTAGCGGGCAGAAGCTGCGATGCGAGTGCCGTGGCATGCCGCAACAGCGCATCCGGGTATCCGGGCAAATCGGTCAGCATCAGAGGACGCTGCTCGCCGAAGAAGTTGCGTCCGCTTGGCAACTGGAATCCACCCAGCAACCATGCGGCTGGAGACAAGCCATCAGCAACGCACATCGATTCCAGACGCTGCGCCGTCAAGCCTTGCGCCGGTTTTGCTCGACTGCCCCAGGTATTCAGGCCCCAGCCAGAGCTGTGCACCAGCAGAAGCTCGGGCCAATGCACGCCCCGCTCGAAGGTCATCCTGCAACTGCCAGGCCCCTGACTTGAGGCAGACTCCAGCACCTGAGCCCAACGCAGCGCCAAGGTCGCAGGTACCTGATCGAAATGTTCGTAGAGCTTGGCCGCTGTCTTGTCGTCCGCGAAGCCCGTCAGCCCCAGCTTGGCATCCGTACCCGCTTCGGACGCAAGCCTGGCCAGCACGCCCGGAGGCTCACCGTGCAGCACGAACGAGAGAGTGTCTCGCGACAGTTCAGCGCCGAGCGGCGCGACCCGCGCCTGCAACTGCTCGACCCACGCCCTGGGGATATCGTCCGGTACGACAGCCGATTGACCGCCGAGCAAACTGCTGATCCAGCCCAACATGCGTCGCTCCCATCGCAAATTGTTTGGCGCGGATTATTCGTTACTTCTGCATCCCTCCCGCCGCGGCTGTCACGGGTAAGTTTGGGGTCTTTTCACCTCTCGGCTAACGCTGATCGAATAGTTGCGACAAGGATTGGGCTACCTGCACCTGTTGCCGACGCAGATGGATGCGATCACCGCACTGGAGCTGGTGCAGCCACCCGGTAAAGCTCGCACCCGGGGCGCCGCTCCGTTCAAAAGACCGTTTCGACATCGCCCGACGGCCAGGGGTCGAGCTTCGTCATCACCGCATCAGACAACTCGGACGACACGATGCGGTTCAGCCACGCTTGCAGCGGTTCGAACGGAGCCTTCCCGAACCAGCCAGGCTTGAAGGCCGCGAACTGCCGTATGAACGGCGCGATGGCCATGTCGGCCAGAGAGGTGTGTCGCGCAGTGGATAGGGGCGATCCGCCACACGGACGCTCAGCGTGCGCAGGATTCTGAACGTTCCAGGACCTACCCCGACGAACGCATCTCGGCAAGCGAGTCCATCGACCCGCCCGCCGCTCCGGTACCCGTTCAGCTGTGCTGCCGCTGACGCTTGCGAATGCCGAACAAGCCAAGGCCACCCAGCAGGATCAGCGCGGCGCTCGAGGGTTCGGGAACCGCGGCGGCGACGCCTCCCAGCGTGAACGCCATGTCGTCGTCCACCGTCATGGCATTGCCCCCGATGAGAGCGAAGTGCGTGCCGTTGGGGCCGCTGCCGGTGGCCCAGTACCAGTTGTCGTTGTCGGTGGGATCGGTGATTCCGATCCAGTACTTCGTGCCGGCGACGGCCGTGAACGGTGTCGACAGTGAGCCGCTGTACTGGAACAGGGAAAGTCCCAGCAGGTCGCCCACCACCGTCGCGTTCCCGCTGTTGCCGATCGTGGTGACCGACAGCTCGGTGCCCGGCGCGTTGTTGCCGTTGTCCGCGAAGATGGAGACCGTGAACGAGGTGGGATTGACGGTATAGCCGGGCATCAGTTCCGCCAGGTCGGCGCCCCACCAGGTCACCGACGTCACCGTCGAATTGGTGCTGACGACGAAGTCGTCGTACTGCAGGAATTGTCCGGGTGCCGTCGAGAAATAGCCCCCGGCCGCGGTCTCGGCAAACGGCTGCGAGTACACATCGGCGGCATGCGCCAGGAACGGCGACAGGGACAGACAGGCAATGGCAGCAATACGCTTGATGCCGCCAGCGGCTGAACGAACAGAATGCATTGTGTGAGCCTTGTAGTGAGGGTTGGGGACGGAAGTCATCTTCGTGACAGATTTCACCCGCCGACCTACCGATGGCTGACACCTACGCATTTTTCCCTCGCTCATTCATTCACCGCTGCACTGCGTCGGGGAATCCACTCGGTGCCCGGCTCCATGAGCTGCAAGGTCTCGGGGCTCGGAGGCAGGCCGAACTCCGCCTCGAGCACCGCCCGGCACCGTTCGAACGCCCGTTGCGCGTCGGCGCGTTGCCCGAGGGTAAGGTAGCAGCGCATCACGCCCCGATGGATGGGCTCGGAGAGCATGTCCCGCACCAGGCTCATCTCGTAGAGGCGGATGGCGTCGGCCCAACGAAGGCGGGTCTCAAGGAACATGCCCGCGTCTCTCACCGCGCGGGAGAAGCGTAGCGAGACGGTCTCACAAGCCAGGACGCTCCAGGGCTCGAGCTGCGCGCTGCCGAAAAGCCTTCCCCGATACAGGGAGCCCAGCTGCGTGATCAATGCCGGCAGGGCCGTGGCGTCTCCGTGCGGCGCAGCGGCGCGGAGCAAGGCTTCGCATGTTCTCTCGAACCGGTCCACGTCGCACCAGATCAGGCGCGGGTTCAACGAGAGCCGCCCGTCCGAGATCTTCAGGCCGCCCTCGACGCCCAGCCACTTGCGCAACCGCGAGAGCGCGACTTCGAAGGAAGACTTGGGGTCGGCCGCATCCTCGTCCGACCACAGCAGATCGATGAGCCGGTCGATCTCGACACCGCGGTCTTCCCGCGTGGCACCGAGAGCGATCACCGCCTTCAGCAGCATCAGGGGCTTGCGCGGGCTCTTGCCCTCGGTGACGAGCTGCACGTCGTCGCGATACACGGCGAAGCCGCCCAGGGCCTCGATGCGGATGGGCCACGGCCACGACACGGGCGCCAGTTCCGGCGCCAGGAGCGCGCACTTGGCAATCAGGCTGCGCACGAAGTCGACTTCGATGTCGCGCTCCAGCGCGAACACGCACAATCGCGAACCGAATTCGGGAAAGCCCTCGAACAGGTCGTAGATGCGACGTTCCCGCAGGTGCCTGAACAGCTCCGCCAGGCGATCGACCGCGCCCTCGGCGCCTTCCTTCACCGCGAGATAGGCATCGATGCCCGTCACCATGGCGCGCACCTCGTCCGCATAGCCCTCGGGCAGCGATTCGAGTTCGGCCAGCATCGCGGCGCGCGCATCTTCGAACTCATCGTTCAGCAACAACGATTGCGCTTCGTTGACGACGTACACCGCCCGCATGATGGGCGGGAGGCGCAGCTCCGATGCCAGCTTCGCCGCACGCGTGCCGTGGTAGACCGCGGAATCCGCCTGACCCCGCAAGCGGGCCAGCCGCGACTTCGCAAACTCCAGCTGCAGCAGCTCGCGCAGCTGGGCAGCCTCGCTCACCGACTCTGCCCGCTCGATGGCCGATCGGGCCAGGGCGATGTTTCCGCGCGGGAGCGCCGTGTCCAGATCGGCCAGGGCGGCAAGGAAATCGATGTATCGCAAGCCATGCTGCCTGGCGAGCGCGCGCATGCGTTCGAGCGCCTGCTCGGCCAGCCGGGGGTCCTTGCCGTAGTGCGCGGACCTGCGCACCAGGTTGAGCCATTCGGCAACACGGTAGGGCGTGGCCTCGGCATCGTCGGATCGCCGCTGCAGCGAGACGTGGAGCCGCATCACGACCTCGCGCTCGCCGCAGGAGTCGAAGTGATAGATCAGGGTTCTCGCCGCGGCGAGCGTCAGGTTGACGTCGAGGCCGGAGTCCACCAGCTCGAGAAGGCGCGACGCGCAAGCATCGACATGAGGATCCCTGGGCCGGAACAGCAGGAAGCCGATGAGCTGCCCGTTCAGCAGCAGGAGTTCATCGGCGGCAGCGAAAGCTCGCTCCGGGTCTCGCGCCGTCATCAGCTCGTCGACGCAGGCTTCGATGCCCTCATAGCGGCCCGTCAGGTGTGCCGTGACGATGAACCCCGCCGTCGCGAGCAGGCGCAGGTCGGATGGGCCTGCGGGCTCCGCCCGCTCGCGGAGCCCGGCGAACCGGTCCCAGGCGCAACTGCTGCCGGCATGAGCGCTCGCGAGGGCAGAGGCCAGCTCGGAGTCCGTGACTGATCGATCCATCGTGAATACTGGGGAGAGCTGGGCAGGCATCAGCGTACCCAGGCGATGCCGCTCGCGGAATCGGTGGGATACCTAGCTCGACTCCCGCCGCACGAAGCTCGCCTGGTACTGCCCCGGCGTGACACCCAGCCGGCGCAGGAAGACCAGCCGCATCCGGTCGGCCGAGGCGAAGCCGCATTCCCAGGCGATGGTCTTCAGCGGCTGATCGCTGGTTTCCAGCAGGCGGCGTGTGACGTCCACGCGGGCGCGTTCGACGAACTCGTGCGGCGTCACCGAAGTCCGCTGAACGAAGACGCGGGCGAAGTGCCGGGCGCTCATGCCGGCGAGCTCGGCCAGCGCGTCGACCGATAGCGGCTCGCGCAGGTTCGCCAGCACGTGGGCCTGCACCTTGGTTGCACAGCGAAGTCGCAGCCCTGAAGCGGCAGGGCAAGTCAATCGACCAGATCACTACCGCCAGGCCCCGCAGCCTCCTTCGACGCAAATGGGGGAACTTCGTGTTCAGCGGTGATCAGTTGACAGATTGAGGGCGGGCAATATGCCGATCGCTAGAACCCAGCGGGTACTTCGCCAGGTATGCCTGCTTGTCGGATAGAGAAAGTCGTTGCCTGTTGAAGCGCGCCAATTCTTCGAGCGGTGCGTAGTCCATCAGAAAGTTGGCGCCATCGACCACGAAGGCAGGTCACGCAGATGAGCGAGCACGAACGTGTCGTGCTGCAACCTCGCCATGCGCTGGCCATTGCCGTTTTGATCAGGTCCCCAATCGGGCTGTTTTGTGCCGGGCGCGAAGGATGCGCGCCCCTGCAGCACCAGCAACCACCCGCCCGTGGCGTCGCGTTCCAGCACCATGGGTCGTTGGCGCTTGAAGAGTTGCGTCATACGACCTGAAGGCGAGCCAGCGTCGAACGAAAGCTCGGTATCGCGAAGAATGAGGCCCGAGAATCGATCGGTGTGAAATGGCCCGCCAATGCGTTCGTAGATGAATCGCAGCGAGGCCACGATCACGCTGCCGTCGTGCAGCGCGACATCCTCCGTCCAGGAGAGTTCAACGAAGCGCTCGCTCTGGCAACCATGCAGCCAAGGTGTCACGAGCCCCAGGGAAAGCAACGAGCGGCGGTTCAAAGGCGCTCCCGCGAGAGGGCGTAGCGATCCGCCAGGTCCGATTCAGGCCCGATGACAAGGCAGCCGGTGGTCGTGGTCCTGATAAACAGTGAGTTCTTCATGTCGCGTGTCCTTGAAGTCCCTCAATCGGAGCTTGGCTTGCTGCCACTCAGGCGTGCCCAGAATATGGCCTCGCGCTCGCGTATTGCCAGGTCAACGTCCTGTGGTCTGGCGAAATATGGGTCGCTCCGGATCGGCGGTGCAGGCCAACTGCACCAAGCCCCAGCCGGGACCGATGCAGGCTCGCGTGAATCGCGGCCGCCCGGAAGGCACCAGCGCACGTTCTCGCGCAGACGCAGCGACGCTCATGAACGGAATGCGCACGAAGCGATCGTGCTGCCATTGGTAGGCAACGTACATGTAGCGCGGATCCGAGTACATGCGGAACTCTTTGCCACCAGGAGCCCGACCGATCACGTACACCTTGCCGTCGGCCGCACCAATCATCGTGGGGTAGAGCCATTCGGACCACACCTGCTCTCCACCCATCTCAGGCAATGAAAAGCGCAGCCAGGTCCGGCGTGTGCCGTAGCCTTCGATCAGATCGCGGCGCTGATGCACTGCAATGCGCCGCCCGTCCGGCAGCAGCACCTCTTCGGTCCAAGCGGAAAAGCGATAGACGTACCAGCCATAGGCGAGCCCCGCCCACCCGAGCAGCAGGGCAATCAACCACCAGCGGCGCTTCATCCATCGAGTCATATCGAAGTCTCTGTACTGTTGAGCTGGTCAGCACCCCGTGGTCCAGTGATCGACGACACGCTTGTATTCGGGGAGTGCGTTCGATAGCTCATCGATGGCCTTCTTGCGCTCTATGGTGAGCACTTCGCGCCCGGTCATCACATCCTTGTCCGTGAGATCTACGACCAGCACATTGGCTGAGTGGCCCACCCAATGCTTGAGTAGCGCCTGCCGCGTCCAACGACCATCGCGATAGCGATACTCCGCGTAAGGCAAGGGTGGCCGGCCCAGTTCGTACCAGCTGTCGCAGTGGAAGAAGGTGGCGACGATGACCCACTCCCCGGTGCTCGCATCCAGCTCCAGCACGATCGGAACGAAACGGTCGTCCCAGACCGGCGGCAATGTGAGTGTGGGACCCTGCACCACACGCAGTGTCATGCCCTTGTTGACCGATCCGCCACCACCGCCCGCGACCCAGTTCTCGCTAAAGCGCGCCGTGCGATCCACGAGCACCCGCGTCCCATCCTGCAGGAGTACCTGCTCGCGCCACGCATAGGTTTTGTCACCGCAGGCGGCAAGCACGAGCGATAGAAATATTGCAACCAGTCCCCGAAACGCCGCCATGTGCTCATCCTGTAGTTCCGTACGGAACTGCTTGCTGCCATCTGAAGTCAGGCTACCGTCAGTGTTTGAACACTGCGCTCCCTCGGAAGAGGGAAATCGGGTCTGAACGCGCTCCAGACAAACCTTTTCGCCAAATATTGCCGGCTCGTTGCCGACAGCAGGAGTTCCCTCAGGTCGACTCCTTGCGCACGAAGCTCGCCTGGTACTGCCCCGGCGTCACACCCAGCCGGCGCAGGAAGACCAGCCGCATCCGGTCGGCTGAGGCGAAGCCGCATTCCCAGGCGATGGTCTTCAGCGGCTGCTCGCTGGTTTCCAGCAGGCGGCGCGCGACGTCCACGCGGGCGCGCTCGATGAACTCGTGCGGCGTCACCGAGGTCCGCTGGACGAAGACGCGTGCGAAGTGACGGGCGCTCATGCCGGCGAGTTGGGCCAGCGTGTCGACGGACAGCGGCTCGCGCAGGTTGGCCAGCACATGGGCTTGCACCTTGGCCATCGGGTCTTGCGGATCGTTGGGCGGCGCGACCAGGTAGGGGCTGAACTGCGACTGGCCGCCCTGCCGCTGCGCGACGACGACGAGGCGCTTTGCGACGATCAGCGCGAGGTCCGCGCCGTGGTCCTCGGCCACCAGAGCCAGCGCCAGGTCGATGCCAGCGGTGACGCCGGCCGAGGTGATCAAGGCACCGTCGCGGCAGAAGATGCGGTCGGGCTCGACCCGGGCCGCGCGGAAGCGGCCTGCGAGCTTGCTGGCGGACTGCCAGTGGGTCGTGGCGCGCTTGCCGTCGAGCAGGCCGGCGGCGCCGAGCGCGAAGGCGCCGGTGCAGATCGAGCCGTAGCGGGCGCTGCTGGCGGCGATGGCCCGCAGCCAGGCGAGCAGCGGTTCGTCCACGTCTGATCCGGGCAGCGCCGCGCCGCCGGCGACCAGGGCGATGTCCCAGGGGCCTGTGGCCTCGTCGAACGGCAGGTCCGCACCGATCAACATGCCGTTGGAGGCGCGCACCGCGCCGCCGTCCGCGCTCGCCAGCACGGCGTAGTAGCCCTCGCCCTCGGGCAGGTAGTCATTCGCTTCCGCGAAAACGTCCAGCGGACCGGAGACGTCCAGCGCCTGGACGCCGGGAAAGATGGCAAGGACAACTCGGCGCACGGTGCATCCACGGCAAGGGGTGACAGCCAACGACGGATGGCTGGCAGGGATCGACGGCGGAATGGCGGCCAGCGTGCCGGCCCCGCCGCGAGACTTTGAATCCTCAAGTCATTCTTCCACGCAGGAGCGCCCTCTCATGAGTCAGACCATCGCCGGCATCGCTATCCCCGACAGCACTATCACCCGCGCCGCCACCGATCTGGTGCGCGAGAGCGAGAGCGACCTGCTGTACCACCACTCCCGCCGCGTCTTCCTGTGGGGCGCGCTGACCGGCCAGCGCCGCAGCCTGAAGTTCGACGCCGAGCTACTCTACGTCGGCGCGATGTTCCACGACATGGGCCTGGTGCCGAAGTTCTCCAGCAAGACCGAACGCTTCGAGGTGGACGGCGCCAACGCGGCGCGCGATTTCCTCGACGCGTGGCACGTGCCCGAGGCCGACATCGAGCAGGTCTGGGACGCCATCGCCCTGCACACGACGCCGGGCATCCCGCAGCACAAGAAACCGGTGGTGGCGCTGCTGACCTCCGGCGTGGAGATGGACGTGCTGGGCCTGGCCTATGACCAGTTCCCGCGCGAGCAGCGCGAGCAGGTCGTGGCAGTGCATCCGCGCCAGGAGAACTTCAAGGAGGCGATCATCGACGCCTTCGCCGAGGGCACGCGCCACAAGCCCGAGACCACCTTCGGCAACGTGAAGGCCGACGTGCTGGCGCTGAAGGACCCGAGCTACCGGCGGCTGAACTTCTGCAGCATCATCCTCGGCTCCGCGTGGAACGACCATGCGCAGTCGGGTGGCTGTCCCGCTTGCGCCTGAACATCGGTTCAGGTCACCGGCGCCGGATTGAACAGCACCAGCGCGTTGTGCAGCTTCCAGTGCTCGGCCCAGGTCTTCTTGCGCCCGCTGGCCACGTCCAGCATCAGCCGGAACATCTCCCAGCCGACCTCGGCGATCGTCTGCTCGCCGGTCGCGATCGTGCCCGCGTTGACGTCCATCAGGTCGTGCCAGCGGCGGGCCAGGTCGTCGCGCGTGGCGACCTTGATGACCGGGCATTCGGCCAGGCCATAGGGCGTGCCGCGGCCGGTCGTGAACACGTGCAGGTTCATGCCGGCAGCGAGCTGCAGTGTGCCGCAGATGAAGTCACTGGCCGGCGTGGCGGCGTAGAGCAGACCCTTCTGCGCCGCGCGCTCGCCCGGCGGGACCACGCCGGCAATGGGTGATGAGCCGCTCTTGACGATCGAACCCATCGCCTTTTCAACAATGTTCGAAAGCCCGCCCTTCTTGTTACCCGGTGTCGTGTTGGCGCTGCGGTCGACGCTGCCGCGCTTCAGGTAGGCGTCGTACCAGGCCATCTCGCGGATCATCGCCTCGGCCACCTCGGGCGTGGTCGCACGCGAGGTGAGCTGGTCGATGCCGTCGCGCACCTCGGTGACCTCGGAGAACATCACGGTGGCGCCGGCGCGCACCAGCAGATCGGTGCAGAAACCGACCGCCGGGTTGGCCGTCACGCCGCTGAAAGCATCACTGCCGCCACACTGCACGCCAACCACCAGCGCACTTGCCGGCACCGTCTGGCGGCGACGCGCGTCCAGCCGCTGCAAGTGCGTCTCGGCCTGGCGCAGGATCGACTCGACCATGGACATGAAACCGACGTGCACCGCGTCCTGCAGACAGACCACGTCGAGCGGCTGCGGTTCCTGGCGTTCATCCTTCAGCGCGATGCTGCCCGGCGGCAGCAGCCGTTCGGGCTGCAGCTTCTCGCAGCCGAGGCTCACCACCATCACCTCGCCGCCGAAGTTCGGGTTCAGGCTGATGTTGCGCAGCGTGCGGATCGGGACGATCGCGTCCGGCGCATCGATGGCCACGCCGCAGCCGTAGCCGTGCTCCAGCGCGACGACGTCGTCCACGTTCGGGTACTTCGGCAGCAGTTCGGCCTTGATGCGCTGCACCGCGAACGCGGTGACGCTGGCCACGCACTGCACGGTCTGCGTGATCGCGAGGATGTTGCGCGTGCCGACCGAGCCATCGGCATTCACGTAGCCTTCGAAGGTGTAGCCCGCCAGTGGCGGCTGCGGCTCGGGCTTGATGGTGGCGATCGGCAGGCCGTCCAACCCGCGCGCCTCGGGCATGCGCAGCAGGCGTTCGTGAACCCAGCTGCCCGCGGGGATGGGCTTCAGCGCGTAGCCGATCGGCACGTTGTAGCGCCGCACCTCCCCGCCTTCTGGAATATCCACCAGCGCGACCTTGTGAGCCTGCGGCACCTTGTCGACCAGCGTGAGGCCGTTGTCGAACACGGTGCCGGCCGGCAGTCCACCGTCGTTGGCGACGATGGCGACGTTGTCACGCTCGTCCATCGTGATGAAGAGGGGCTTGTTCAACATGGAAATACTTCGATCCAGTTGGCGCCGCGGCCGACCGGGGCCTCGGCTGTGGGTTGGAGCGCGCCGGTCTCGGCGTCGATCGCGAACACGCGCAGGCGCTCGGAGCGTTGACCGACGCTGAGCAGCCAGCCACCGTCCGGCGTGATGGCGAAGCCCCGCGGCTGGGCTTCCGTGGGGGTGTGCCCGATCAGACCCAGCAGGCCGCTGGCCGGGTCGATGCGGAAGCCGGCCAGAAGGCTGGAACGCCGCTCGCTGGCGTACAGAAAACGCCCGTCCGGCGTGAGCTGCAGATCGGCCGCCCAGGGTTCGCCGCTGAAATCCGGCGTCAGCAGGCTGGCCGTCTGCAGCGTGGCGAGCGTGGCGGCGTCGAGCACGTCGATCATGCCGTCCAGTTCGCCCAGCAGGTAGACGAAGCGCCCGTCCGCGCCGAAGCGGAAGTGCCGCGGGCTCGCCCCGGTGTGCGGCGCCACCGTGTCACGCAGGCTCAGCCGGCCGCTTGCCGGATCGAAATCGAAGCGCATCAGCACGCCGCCGCCGAGGCTCGTCGCCAGCACCTGCCGATTCGATGCGTCGCACTGGATCGCGTGCGCGTTCGGCCCGGTCGGCACGATCTGCACCGTCGCGCCCACGATGCCGGCTTCATCGATCGCGTTCACCGCCACCAGATTGCCGCCGTAGGACGCGCTGAGCAGCCAGCGACCGCTGCGGTCGGTGGCAATGTAGGCCATGCTGTGCGGCAGCGGGCCGGCGCCGATCTGCGTCAGCGTGCCGTCCGCGCCGATCGCGAAGCTCAGCGCCTCGCGCGGCTCGGAGCGGCGCGCTACATACAGCCGTTCACCGCATCGCGCCATCGGCATCAACTCGCCGCCGGCCGCGACCGTCTGCAGCGGATGCAGTTGCCCGTCGTCCAGGCGCAGCACGGCGATATCGCCGCTTTCGGCGTTGGAGACGTAGACGGCGTACTTCTTCATGACCTGCAACTTACAGCACCACGTGCCCGGTGATCAGCGAGGGCAGCCAGGTGGAGAACGCCGGCACGTAGGTCACCAGCGTGATCGCCACGCAGATCGCCGCGTAGTACGGCCAGGCGGTGCGCGTGGCCTCGCCGATCGAGATCTTTCCGATTGCACAGCCGATGAACTGCACCGTGCCAACCGGCGGGTGCACCAGGCCCAGCGCGCAGTTCAGCAGCAGCATCATGCCGAACTGCACCGGGCCCACGCCCATCTGGATCGCCAGCGGCAGGAACAGCGGCGTGGTGATCAGGATGTGCGCCGCCATGTCCAGGAAGATGCCCAGGAAGATCTGGATGATGTTGATGTACAGCAGCATCAGCCACGGCGTGGTGGTGGCCTGCAGCAGCGCGGCCTCGATGGTGTCCGGGATCTCCAGGTAGGCCATCTGATAGCGCAGCATGTTGGACACGCCGATCAGCAGCAGGATCACGCCGGTGGTCTTGCTGGCCTTGGCCAGCGACTTCAGCAGGTTCTGCCGTGTCATCGTGCGGTAGACGAGCACGGTCAGCAGCAAGGAGTAGGTGACCGCGATCGCCGCCGCCTCGGTGGCCGTGGCGATGCCCTTCATCACGCAGACCAGGATGATGAGGATCACCGCCAGCCCCGGGATCGCGGCGATGAAGGTGCGCAGCACCTGGCCCCAGCCGGCGAACTGCGTGAACACCATCGAGGAGCCGTCCTCGCGCTTCGGGTAGCCGTGCTTGACCGCCTGCGTGTAGGCCGTCACCAGCATGCAGACCATGATCCAGAACACCGGAACCAGCCCGGCGAACATCAGGTCGCCGATGGACACGCCGCGGATCGTGTTGCCCGCGATCACGCCGGCCGCACCCTGCGCCGCGAAGGCGTAGATGATCATGTTGTGCGAGGTGGGCATCAGCGCGCCGGAGAGCGAGGCGTGCGTGGTCACGTTGACCGCGTAGTCGGCGCCGTAGCCCTCCTTCTTCATCACCGGGATCATCACGCCGCCCATCGCGGACGTGTCGGCCACCGGCGAGCCGGAGACACCGCCGAACAGCGTGGACGCGACGACGTTGGCGAGGCCCAGACCGCCGCGCCAGTGGCCGACGAGGCTGCGCGCGAAGGCGACGATCTTGTCGGCGATGCCGCCGTGCAGCATCAGTTCGCCCGAGAAGATGAAGAACGGGATCGCGAGGAACGAGAACACATTCATGCCCGAGACCATCATCTGGATGGCGGTCTCGAAAGGCAGGCCCTCGAAGGCGAAGGTCAGCAGGCACGAAAGGCCGATCGCGAAGGCGACGGGCATCCCGAGCAGCAGGAAGACCAGGAAGCCGAGGGAGAGGACGGTCAGTGCCATGAGGAATGCACCTCCTTGCCGGAGAACTGGGCGATCAGGTGCTCGACAGAGAACAGCGAGATCAGGACGCCGGCGATCAGCACCGGCAGGTAGCGGACGGACTCGGTGATGCCCAGCGTCGGGATCGTGTCGTGGTGCGTGGAGACGGCCATCTCGGCGCCACCGGCGATCAGCGCCAGCGCGAAGCCCAGCGTCAGCAGCAGCACCAGCACCTTGCACCAATGCTGCACCACCTTCGGCAGCACTTTCACCAGCGAGTCGAGCCCGATGTGGCCGGCGTCGCGCACGCCGGCCGCGGCGCCGAACATCGCCACCGAGACAACCAGCAGCAGCGCCACCTGCTCGACATAGGCCGGCGCGTCGTTGAACACATAACGAAGCACCACGCCATAGACCACCACAGCCAGCAGGCCGACCAGGCAGAGACAGGCGAGGTACATCACCCAGCGCGACAGGCGCGCGTTGATCATGGTGAACCAGTTCATGGACTGCCCGCGTCGGTTCACTTCGTGTTCACGATGTCCTGGACCAGCGCCTTCATTTCGGGCGTGGCGGCGAACTTATCCCACACCGGCTTCTCGACAGCCACGAAGCCCGCCCGGTCGATGTCCTTGGCCTCGGTGATCTTGGCGCCGCCTTTGACGACGCCCGCCTTCGCCTCCGTCTCGCGCGCTTCCCACAGCTTCACGTAGTACGGCACCGAGTCCTTGGCCGACTTGCGCAGCAGCGCCTGCTGCTCCTTGCTGAGCGTGTCCCAGATCTTCTTGGAGAAGACCAGCACCTCGGGCGTCATCACGTGCATCGTCTCGGAGAAGAACGGCGCGGCCTCGTAGTGCTTCGACTCCTCGTAGGACGGGATGTTGTTCTCGGCGGCGTCGACGAGGCCCGTCTTCAGCCCGGTGTAGACCTCGGCGAAGGGCATCGGCGTCGGCGAAGCGCCCATCGCGCTGGTCAGGCCCACCATCAGGTCCGAGGGCTGCACCCGGATCTTCACCCCCTTCATGTCGGCCACGGTCTTGATGGCCTTGCGCGCATAGACCGAGCGTGCGCCGCTCTCATACCAGCACAGGCCCACGAAGCCGGCCTTCTCGAAGGACGCCAGCAGCTTGTCGCCGATCGGGCCGTACATGACCTTGCGGAAATGCTCGATGTCGCGGAACAGGAAGGGCAGCGACGGGATCACCGATTCCGGCACGATGCCGTGGAACGAGGCGGACGACACGCGCACCATGTCCAGCGCGCCGATCTTCACCTGCTCCACGGTGTCCTTCTCGGAACCCAGCGCGCTGTCCCCGAAGATCTTGATCTTGTCCTTGCCACCGCTGGCCTTGGCGAGCTGCTCGCTCATGAACATCACCGCCTTGTTCGTCGGGAAATCCTTGTTGTGGACCTCGGCCGAGCGGAAGTCGCGGGCCTGGGCGGCGCCGCCGGCCAGCGCCAGGACGGCGGCGGCAATCAGTGTCATGGTGATCGATGTTGTCTTCTTCATGTCTGTCTCCTTGTTATCTTGGATTCAAGTAATCGTTCAGTGACTGGTGTTCAATACGGCCCCTGCGTGGTGAATACGCCACCCTGGTAGAGCAGGTTCGGGTCGTCGGCGGCCAGCGGCGGCTGCTCGGCCTCGACCTTCGCGCGGTAGAGCTCGGAGTTGTCCTTCGGAGCCCAGCCGAGCACGCCGGCGCCCGCGTTGTCCCACCAGGCCTCGCCGTTCTTCGAGGCGCCGTAGACGATGGTGTGGCCCACCTGCGGCGTGAACAGCGCCGCTTCCACCAACGATGTCAGGTCGTCGAAGCTGAGCCAGGTGTGCAGCATCCGGCGGTTCTTCGGTTCCTCGAACGACGAGCCGATGCGGATGCTCACCGTCTCGATGCCGTAGCGGTCGAAGTAGAGCTGCGCCATGTCCTCGCCGAAGCATTTGGACAGGCCGTAGAAGCCGTCCGGGCGATGCCGCACATCCGCCCCGATACGCTCGGCCTGCCGATAGAAGCCGATCGCGTGGTTGGAGCTTGCGAAGACGACACGGCGCACGCCGTTCAGCCGCGCCGCCTCGTACAGGTGGAACACGCCGCGCAGGTTGGCCTGCAGGATCTCCTCGAACGAACGCTCCACCGAGACGCCGCCGAGGTGGACGACCGCATCGCAGCCTTCCAGCAGTGCCTGCACGGCCGCCTTGTCGGCGAGGTCGCAGGGCCGCAGCTCCTCGTGCGCGCCGAGCGCGTCGCCCAGCGGCACCAGGTCCGACACGCGCAGCACCTTGGCCATGGGGACGAGGCGCTCGCGCAGCACGCGGCCCAGGCCGCCGGCGGCGCCGGTCAGCAGCAGCCGACCGCATGGACGCTGCGGGGGTGAAATTTCGTTGCTGGTACTCATGGGCAGAGGCTTCCCCGATGCGGCTTCGCCTGGAATGGGCTACGCTTTGTCATGTCAGTTATCAGTCGTCGTACAACTTGCGGCGAATTATCATCGGGACATGGACACCGTGGCTAAGGGAATTCCCGAAAACTCCGCCGAACTCGCCACCAGCGCCCGCCCCCGCCAGCGCGCCCGCAGCCTGGCACACGGTCTGGTGGAAGACCTCAGCGAGAAGATCCGCAACCAGCAGCTGAAGGCCGAGGACAAGCTCCCGACCGAGTCGGCGCTGATGCAGGCCTACGGCGTCAGCCGCACCGTCGTGCGCGAGGCCATCTCGAAGCTCCAGGCCGCGCGCCTGGTCGAGACGCGGCACGGCATCGGCACCTTCGTGCTGGGCATCGGCGAGACGCCCGGCTTCAAGATCACGCCCGACCAGGTCGGCACGCTGCAGGACGTGATCGCCGTGCTGGAACTGCGCATCGGCCTGGAGACGGAAGCCGCCGCGCTGGCGGCGCAGCGCCGCACCCCGGCGAACCTGGAAGCGATGCGGCTGGCGCTGGAGGCTGTGGCCGCCGCCGTCGAGGCCGGCCAGGACGCCGTGCCGCCCGACTTCCAGTTCCACCTCGAAATCGCCCGCGCCACGCAGAACAGCCACTTCACCGACCTGATGAACACGCTGGGCAACACGATCATCCCGCGTGCCCGGCTGGAGGCGCGTGACGGCACCGTGAGCGACGAGCGCCGCGCCTATCTGCGCCGTGTCAACGGCGAGCACGAGAGCATCCTCGACGCGATCGCTGCGCAGGACGCCGACGCCGCCCGTGCCGCGATGCGCACCCACCTCGCGAACAGCCGGGAACGCCGCCGGCGAGCCCAGGCCAGCCTCGGCTGAGCCCCCGGCTCCCCACCAACTCAAGCCCGACCTCAGCGTTAACCCCAGTTTTTCGCTTCGCCGCTAGTTGTACGATGACTGACAACGAAACGACGAGGTGTATCGATGTCCCCGAACGAGTTGAAGCAGGTCCTGCAGTCTGGCCTGCTGTCCTTCCCGCTGACCGATTTCAATGCCGATGACCTGAGCTTCGCGCCGCGGCCTTACGCCGAGCGGCTGGAATGGCTGCAGCCCTACGGCGCATCGGCACTGTTCGCGGCCGGTGGCACCGGCGAGTTCTTCTCGCTGGAGCCGCAGGAGTTCAGCCAGGTGATCCAGGTCGCGCTGGAAACCTGCCGCGGTCGCACGCCGATCATTGCCGGCGCCGGCGGCGGCACGACGCTCGCGATCAAGTACGCGCAGGAGGCCGAACGCCTCGGCGCGCAGGGCCTGCTGCTGCTGCCGCACTACCTGACCGAAGCGAGCCAGGCGGGCTTGGTAGCGCACGTCGAGGCCGTGTGCAGCAGCGTGAAGATCGGCGTCATCGTCTACAACCGCGGCGCCTGCAGGCTGACGCCTGCCAGCCTGCAGATCCTGGCCGAACGCTGCCCGAACCTGATCGGCTTCAAGGACGGCGTCGGCGACATCGAGAAGTTCGTCGCCATCCGCCAGACGCTTGGCGAGCGCTTCGCCTACCTCGGCGGTTTGCCGACGGCCGAGTTGTTCGCCGGCGCCTACAAGGCGATGGGCTGCCCGGTCTACTCGTCGGCCGTCTTCAACTTCATCCCGAAGACGGCGTTGGACTTCTACACGGCCCACGCCGCCGGCGACACCGCCACCTGCGACCGCCTGATCCGCGAGTTCTTCCTGCCTTACATCGCGCTGCGCAACAAGGGCGAAGGCTATGCCGTCTCGATCGTGAAGGCGGGGGCCACGCTGGCGGGCCATGGCGCTGGGCCGGTGCGCCCCCCGCTGTCGGACCTGCTGCCGGCCGAGGTCGAGGAACTGAAGGCACTCGTCGCCAAGCTCGGTCCGCAGTAAGCAAGCCGCGAGGAAGTCCCGCCATGAACACGCCTGTCATCACCGCCCTGCGCGTCATCCCGGTCGCCGGCAGCGACAGCATGCTGATGAACCTCAGCGGCGCACACGCGCCCTTCTTCACCCGCAACCTGCTGATCCTCACCGACAGCGCCGGCAACACCGGTGTCGGCGAGGTGCCGGGTGGCGAGAAGATCCGCAGGACCTTGGAAGAGGCTAGCGAGCTGGTCGTCGGCCAGCCGCTCGGCGCGCAGCAGCGCGTACTGCAGGCGGTGCAGCAGCAGTTCGCCGATCGCGACAGCGGCGGGCGCGGGCTTCAGACCTTCGACCTGCGCACCACCATCCACGCAGTCACTGCGATCGAATCCGCGCTGCTGGACCTGCTGGGCCAGCATCTCGGCGTGCCGGTGGCCGCGCTGCTCGGTGAGGGCCAGCAGCGGGACGCCGTCGAGATGCTGGGTTATCTGTTCTATGTCGGCGACAAGGGCAAGACCCACCTGCCCTACCGCAGCGAGCCGGATGCCGACAACGCCTGGTCCCGCCTGCGCCACGAGACCGCGCTGACGCCCGAGGCCGTCGTGCGCCTGGCCGAAGCCGCCCGCGAGCGCTACGGCTTCAACGACTTCAAGCTCAAGGGCGGCGTGCTGCGCGGCGACGAGGAAGTGGATGCCGTCACCGCGCTGCACGAGCGCTTCCCCGAGGCCCGCGTGACGCTGGACCCCAACGGCGGCTGGCTGCTGAAGGATGCGATCCGCCTCGGCCAGCGCATGCGCGGCATCGTCGCCTACGCCGAGGACCCGTGCGGCGCGGAGGAAGGCTTCTCCGGCCGCGAGGTGATGGCCGAGTTCCGCCGCGCCACCGGCCTGCCGACGGCCACCAACATGGTCGCCACCGACTGGCGCCAGCTCTCACACGCGCTCTCGCTGCAGAGTGTGGACATCCCGCTGGCCGACCCGCATTTCTGGACCATGGCCGGCTCGGTGCGCGTCGCGCAGACCTGCCGCGACTGGGGCCTGACCTGGGGCTCGCACTCCAACAATCATTTCGACGTATCGCTGGCGATGTTCACGCACGTCGGCGCCGCCGCGCCGGGCAAGGTCACCGCAATCGACACGCACTGGATCTGGCAGGACGGCCAGCGCCTGACGAAGGAGCCGCTGCAGATCGTCGGCGGTCACGTGCAGGTGCCGAAGAAACCGGGTCTGGGCGTCGAGCTGGACATGAATGCCGTCGAGGCCGCGCATCAGCTCTACCTGCAGCACGGCCTCGGCGCCCGCGACGATGCGGTCGCGATGCAGTTTCTGATTCCCGGCTGGAAGTTCGATCCCAAGCGGCCGGCCCTCGTCCGCTGAACGGTCAGGCCGAATCCAAGGAGAGCGTCCCATGCGAGTGAACCGACTCCGTCGAATCTGGGCGTCAGGCGGCGCGGCCGTCAACGGCTGGCTGGCCATCCCGAACGGCTTCTCGGCCGAGACCATGGCCCATGCCGGCTGGGACACGCTGACGATCGACCTGCAGCACGGCCTGGTGGACTACAGCACGATGATCCCGATGCTGCAGGCGATCTCGACGACAGCCACCGTGCCCGTCGTCCGCGTACCCTGGCTCGAACCCGGCATCCTGATGAAGACGCTGGACGCCGGCGCCTATGCGGTCATCTGCCCGATGGTCAACAGCCGCGAGGACGCCGAGAAGCTCGTCGCCTGGACGCACTACGCGCCGCGCGGCACGAGAAGCTTCGGCCCGATCCGCGCGCAGATCTACGGCGGCGCCGACTACCCCCAGCATGCGAACGACGAGATCGTCTGCTTCGCGATGATCGAGACGGCAAAGGCATTAGAGAACCTCGACGAGATCCTCTCCACTCCGGGACTCGACGCGATCTACATCGGTCCGTCGGACCTGTCGATCGCGCTCGGCTGCAAGCCCAGCTTCGACGACCTGGAGCCGAAGGCGGCCGACGCCGTCGAGCACATCCTCGAACGCGCGAAGGCACACGGTGTCGTCGCCGGCATCCACAACGGCAGCACCGAGGCGGCGCTCAAGCGCATCGCGATGGGCTTCCAGTTCGTGACGATCAATTCGGACGCGCGGCTGATGGCGGCCGGCGCGCAGGCGGTGATGGCGCGGATGCGCGCGGGCACGCCCACGGGCGACGGCAGCGTCTATTGAATCGACAAGCAAGGAGCTCTGAATGAAAGTCGGATTCATCGGTCTGGGCATCATGGGCGCGCCGATGGCGCTGAACCTCGTGAACGCCGGCCACGAGCTGTTCGTGAAGACGCGCAGCAGGCTGCCCGAGGGCATCGCCGCGTCGCCGGCCACCGCATGCGCCAGCGCCGCCGAAGTCACGCGTCATGCCGACGTCGTCATCACGATGGTGCCGGACACGCCGGACGTCGAGCAGGTGCTGTTCGGCGAGGGCGGCGTGGCCGAGGGCCTCGCCGGCGCGGCCACCGAAGGGGTCGCACGCAAGATCCTCATCGACATGAGCTCGATCTCGCCGATGTCCACCAAGGCCTTCGCACAGAAGATCAACGCACTGGGCGCCGACTACATCGACGCGCCGGTCTCCGGCGGCGAGGTCGGCGCCAAGGCCGGCACGCTGACGATCATGTGCGGCGGCGACGAGGCTGTGTTCCAGCGCGTGCTGCCGCTGCTGCAGGCGATGGGCAGGAACATCACGCGGGTCGGCGGCAACGGAGACGGGCAGACCACCAAGGTCGCGAACCAGATCATCGTGGCGCTGAACATCGCTGCCGTCGGCGAGGCGCTCGTCTTCGCCAGCAAGGCCGGTGCCGATCCGGCCAAGGTGCGCGAGGCGCTGATGGGTGGCTTCGCGGCCAGCCGCATCCTCGAAGTACACGGCGAGCGCATGGTCAAGCGCACTTTCGACCCCGGCTTTCGCATCGGCCTGCACCAGAAGGACCTGGGCCTCGCGCTGCAGGGCGCGCGCGAGCTGGGTGTGGCGCTGCCGCAGACAGCCGGCGCAGCGCAGCTGATGCAGGTCTGCACCGCGCACGACATGGCCGGCCTCGACCACTCGGCCCTCGTCCGTGCGCTCGAACTGATGGCCGGGCACGAACTGACCCCGCACCAGCTCGCACCGCGCTGAGCGCGAGCGCCCCCGGCGCCTGAGAAGACAAGGACATCCGCGGCGTCGAGCCGCGGGTGCGGGCTCGCGTTCGCCCGGAACGCGACACAAGCAGAGTTCCCGAAGAAGTACTCGCAACCACCCTGGAAAAAGGAGAGAGACGATGAAACTGAACCAGAAAACCCTCGCCGCCGGCGCCGCGCTGGCCTGTGCGAGCTTGGCCGCGCAGGCCCAGTCCAGCGTGACGCTGTACGGCGTGCTCGACCAGTACCTGCACTACATGCACAGCAGCTCCGGCACCAAGCTCAAGGCGCTGGAAGACGGTGCCTGGCTGCGCAGCCGCTTCGGCGTGCGCGGGCAGGAAGACCTGGGCGACGGCATGTTCGCCAAGTTCCAGATGGAAGGCGGTTTCAGCGCCGACAACGGCGCCTCCGCCGACACCACCCGCTTCTGGGACCGCCAAGCCTGGGTCGGACTCGGCACCAAGGATCTCGGCGAGATCCGCCTCGGCCGCCAGAACGGCCCGATCCAGACCCATGGCGCCTACGTCGACTACACCGCACGCGACCTGGGCTCGATCATCAACAACTTCGGCGTGCCTTCGCGCTACGACAACGATCTGGGCTACCTGTCGCCGCGCTGGAGTGGCTTCGCCTTCGAGACCCACGTCTCGCTGCCGGAGACGCCGACCGGCAACCATGCGCTCGTCTACCAGCTCTGGATGGACTGGACCAATGACGTCGTGCGCGCCGGCTACATGGGCATCCGCGGCCGGCCGCCTGCGAACGCCGCGATCGACAAGGACATGGTCTACGACAACGTGTACTTCAACTGGATGTACGGCCAGGGCACGGTGTACCTCGCCTACGTGCACAGCAACAACAACACGAAGACGGCGGTGAGCAACAACGCCGGCACGATCGTCGGCAACTCCGGCGGCTTCAACGCCGGCACCGATCCCAACCTGAACAACTTCTACGACATCTGGCAGTTGTCGGCGGACTATCGCGTCACGCCGCAGATGCGCGTCGGTACGCTATGGGGCCAGATCAAGGACAAGTCCGGCCGCAACCAGGGCGGCGACGGTGGCTCGATCGGCGTGTACTACGACATGAGCAAGCGCACGATGCTGTGGGCCATGGCCGACACGATGCGCAACGACGCCAACGGCGGCTGGCGCCCCAGCGGATCGGCCGGCCCGAAGACGACGTTCACGAACCCGAGCGACATCAACGGCCGGACGATCAACAGCCTGGAGGTGGGCATCGTTCATCGCTTCTGATCGCGGGGGCAGAGTCTGCCCCCGGCGGCCGGCCGGTTCAGGCGCCGGTCGCCGCCGCTTGCGGGCCCGCCCGCGAAAACGCCAACAGGCCCAGGAAGGTCAGCGCCCCGTTGACCAGCAGCAGCTCCAGCCCCACCTCGTAGCCACCCAGCCATTGCGCCGAGCGGCTCTCCAGCAGCCAGCACAGGGCCGGCGCGGCCAGCGCGACCAGCGGCGTCATGCCGTCGCGCACGGCGCGCTGCGTGAGGATGCCGAAGGCGAACATGCCCAGCAGCGGGCCGTAGGTGTAGGCGGCGAGCTTCAGGATCAGCCCGATCATGCTCGGGTTGCCGATGGCGTGGAACAGCAGCACCATCGCCAGGAACACCAGCGCGAAGCCGAGGTGCACGCGCTGGCGCACCTGCACCTTCTTCGCCTCGCTCCAGTCGCTGCGGCGCGTGAGGCCCAGCAGGTCGATGCAGAAGCTGGAGGTCAGCGCGGTGATCGCGCCGTCGGCGCTCGGGAACAGCGCCGAGATCAAGGCCAGCACGAAGACGATCTGCACCCAGCCCGGCAGGTGCTGCATCACGACGGCGACGAACAGGTGGTCGCCCTTCTCCGTCATGCCGGCCTGGGCCGCGAACAGGTACAGCAGCCCGCCGAGGAACAGGAACAGCGCGACGACGCCCACCATGATCAGCGCCAGCACGACGATGTTCTTCTGCGCACCGCCCAGCGTCTTCACCGAGATGTTCTTCTGCATCATCTCCTGGTCCAGCCCTGTCATCGCCACGGCGATCGCCGCGCCGGCGAGCAGCTGCTTGAACCAGAACGAGCGGCTGTCGGCATCGTGCACCCACACGTCCGACAGGCCCTTGGCCCGCATCGCGCCCAGCGCCTCGGGCATCGACAGGCCCAGCGCCTGCAGCAGGAAGGCCACGCAGATGACCAGGCCCAGCAGCATGCCGGCGGTCTGCAGGGTGTCGGTCCAGACGATGGTCTTGACGCCACCCTCGTAGGTGTAGAACAGGATCATCGCCAGGATCACGGCGGTGGTGAGCCAGAACGGGATGCCCATCGCGTCCAGCGCCGCGTCCTGCAGCACGCCGACGACCAGGTACAGCCGCGCCGTGGCGCCCAGGGTGCGCGAGACGATGAAGAAGCCCGCGCCGGTGCGGTAGGAGCGCGGCCCCAGCCGGCGGCCGAGGTAGTCGTAGATCGAGCTGAGCCGCAGCCGGTAGTACAGCGGCAGCAGCACGAAGGCGATCAGCAGGTAGCCGAAGAACTGGCCGATGACGATCTGCAGGTAGTTGAACGCCGTGAGCCCCACGGCGCCCGGCACGCTGATGAAGGTCACGCCCGAGAGCGAGGTGCCGATCATGCCGAAGGCCACCAGCATCCAGTGGCTGTCGCGGTTGCCGACGAAGAAGCTCTCGCTGTTCGCGCCCTTCGATTTCCAGTGCGCCATGCCCAGCAGCAGCAGGAAGTAGGCGGCGATGAAGACGAGCAGAAGAATCGGACTCATGGGCAATCGACGAAATGGAATGGGCGCCAACAGGCCTCCTGGCCGCGTTGGCGCCCCTGAACTCTGCGAAACATCCGCAGATCGCCCGAAATCAGAACTTCATGCGCAGGGCGAGGAAGTATTGACGGCCGTTCTGGTGGAAATAGCCGGTCGCATTTTCGGTGATGTAGTAGGTGTGGCGGATCGGATCGTTGAGGTTGTTACCGTCGAAATGGACGCTCAGGTTCGGCGTGATCTTGTATAGCCCAGCGACAGGGACAGCGCGCCGTAGCCGGCGTACTGGTTCAGGCCGTTGTACTGCGTGGCCACGCCGGAGCCATCACGCAGGATCGTGTTGGTGCCGTCGCCCAGCAGCGCGTAGCCGTAGGAGCTGCGGTAGTTCCAGGCCAGGCTGGCGCTGAACTTGTCGTCCTCGTAGTAGCCGCGCAGGTTGTAGGTGTTGCGCGAGGTACCCAGCAGTGCAACGCCGTCCTGGTCCTTCGAGTCCACGTAGGTGTAGTTGGCGCCGATGCCGAAGCCGCCGGCCACCGGCAGCTCCACCGCCGCCTCCAGGCCGTTGATCGTGGCCGTCACGCCCTTGCGCGAGGTCACCGTGTAGGTGGTCACCTTGCCCTGCGTGATGTTGAAGTAGTCCACCTGCGAGGTGCCGGCCTTCACGTAGTTCTGCACATGCTGCGTGAACAGCCCGCCGCTGACCATGGCGCGCGGCGCGAAGTACCAGGCCAGGGTCAGATCCGCGTTGTTGGACGTGATCGGCTTCAGGTTCGGGTTGCCGCTGGAACCGGTGCCGCGCAGGTCGTCCAGGATCACCGCGCCGGCCAGCTCGTTGTAGTTGGCACGGCCGAGGCTGCGCGTCAGCGCGGCACGGGCAACGAGATCGCGGCCCAGGTCCCAGCGCAGGTTCAGGCTGGGCAGCCAGTCGCGCTGCGTGGCGTTGACCGTCTGCGGCACGTAGGTGCCCAGGCGCGAGCCGACGATCGCATCCGGCACCGAGCAGGGCTGCAGCGCCGCGCAGACCGCCGCGGGCACGGCCTGGTAGGAGGTGGATTCCAGCTTGGTCTGCACGTAGCGCAGGCCGGCGTTGCCGCTGAAGGTCGGGCTCAGCTCGAACTCGGTCATCGCGTAGGCGGCCGTGTTCGTCTCCTTGATGTGGAAGCCGCTGGTCCAGTTGTGGTTCAGCGTGCGGTCCCAGTTGACGTTGGCATCGGCCCAGGCCTGCAGCTGCGAGGTGTCGTAGCGGAAGTAGTCGCGCGGGAAGTTGGCATTGCCGCCGCTGAACCAGTTGGACGGATAGCTGGTGGCCGGCACCGGCTGCGCCGAGACCGGGATCGCACCGCCCACCAGCACGCCGCCGCCGACGCTGGTGAACGGCGGGTTCGGGCCGCCCGGCTGGTCCTGGATGTTGTAGCGGCCTTCCCAGCGGTCGTACTGGCGCTCGTGCCGCGTGCCGCGCACGCCGAACTTCAACGCGGTGAAGATGTTGCCGCCGAGCTTCAGGTCGCCGTCCACGTGGGCATAGCTCTCCTTGTCGGTGGATGTCACGGCCGGCGCCAAAGCGCTCATCAGCTGGAAGTTGGAGACATTGCCCATGTTGATCGGCTTGCCCGCGGCGTCGAGCACCGCGTACGAGGCCGGCGAGCCGGGCGTCTGCGAATACGTCATCGAGGCCGGGTTCAGCAGGCCGAGCACCATGCTCGGCTCGGAATTGGTCAGGCCCTCGCCCTTGGTGCTGCCGATGCGGCCCTTGAAGCTCAAGGTCTCGGTGGCGTCCCACTTGCCGTCCAGGTCGAAGAACTGGCTGGTGGACTTGGCGCCCTGGCGCATGAAGTGGTCGAACTCGACGCCGATCACCTGCGACGTCGAGCCGGCCGGGCGCACCAGCGTGGCGCTGGTGATCACGTTGCCGTCCACAACCGGGTTGACGATCTGGTAGCCGCCCAGCCGCACCAGCTGCGAGGGCAGCGCGTAGGCCGAGCTGTTGTAGTTGTCGGCCTTCAGCTGGTCCTTGAAGCCGCTGAGGTTCAGCTCGACGCTCTGGCTGGGCTTGAACTGCAGATCCACGAAGCCGCCGGAGCGCTTGCGCACGCCCTCGAACATCGCGGCGTTGAAGCTGTTGCTCATGCGCTTGCCGGCCAGCTCCGGGTGGCCGGCGGCGGTGGCCTGGGCCTGCGTGAGCACGTCGTAGGCGAACACCTCCTGACCGTCGCGGCGCAGGTGGCGATCTTCCTTGAAGGCCTGCACCAGCACGCCGAAGGTCTTGCTGTCGTTCTTCCAGGCGAACAGGCCGCTGACCTGCGGGTCGGTCTTGTTGGCCAAGGTCGCATGCGCGGCGCCGACCGAGATCTCGCCGTTGATCGACTTGGCGAAGTCCAGCGGCCGGCGCGTGATGATGTCCACGCTGCCGGAGATGCCACCTTCGGGCACGTCGGCGCGGCCGGTCTTGTAGACGATGGTCTGGCCGATCAGCTGCGAAGGCATCAGGCCGAAGCCGACGCTGCGGCCCGAGCCGGCCTGGTCGCCCAGGTGCCAGTCGCCGGCGGACAGCGAGTGGCCGTTGATCGTCACGAAGTTCAGGTTCGGGCTGGTGCCGCGGATCGCGACGCGCTCAGCCTCGTCCATCGCCAGCGCGCCGCCGTACTGCACGTTGACACCCGGCAGGCGCGACAACGCATCGGCGATGTTCTTGTCGGGCATCTTGCCAACGTCCTCGGCGGTGACGGCCTCGATGTTCGTGTCGGCGTTGCGCTTGGTCGTCATCGATTTCTCGATCGACGCGCGGATACCCGTCACCGTCACGGTCTCGAGCTTCTGGTCCGGGTCATCGGCAGCGCGGGCTGCGGGCGCCATTTGCAGGAGCAGGCACAGGCTCGCCGCGGCGGTGGCGAGCTGGGTCGGTTTCGGGTGGTTCATGCGCGATCTCCGTTGCGGTTGTCGTCTTGTCTTGTTCCGTACCTTTTGTATACCTATCGTTCAGGCAAAGCAATGCGGGTTAGACAAGTAGCAACACTCGGAAATCATCGAGGCAAGCGCTTTACCGATGAAGACGAGCACTCCAGGGCTCCGCCTGGGGGAAACCCGGTTTGACATCGGGAAGGGTCTGGACCAAAGCCAGACCAGGGAGGTTCAACCTCGGTTCAACGGCTGACGTTGATCTCGAAGCGGTAGCGATCGGCGCGGTACAGCGACTTCGCGAACTCGATCACCTCGCCGGTGGTCGACGTGCTGGTGCGCTCGATCACCAGCGCCGGGAAGAACGGCGGCACGCCGAGCTGCTCGGCCTCCTCGCGGCTCAGCACGGTGGCCTCGATCTGCTGCCGCGCGCCGCGCAGTTGCAGACCCCAGCGCTGCTCCAGCAGCTCGTACAGCGAGCCCTGCTCCAGCACGGCCGGATCGAAGCCCGGCACCCGGTCGGCGGCGAGGTAGGAGGTTTCCAGCGCCATCGGCTCCTGGCTGGCCAGGCGCAGCCGGCGGATCTCGATGACCGCCGAGCCGGGCATCACCATCAGCCGGTGCGCCAGCTTGGCGCCGGCCTGCACGGTGGTGCAGGACAGCAACCGGCTCGAAGGCACGAGGCCGCGCTGGCGCATCTCCTCGGAGAAAGACATCAGCCGCGCCTCCTTGACGACCGGCTGCGCCGAGACGAAGGTGCCGGCCCCCTGGCGGCGGTGCAGCACGCCCTCGTCCTCCAGCTCGCGCAGGCAGTGGCGCAGGGTCTCGCGCGCGACTTCGAAGCGCTCGCTGAGTTCCCGCTCGGTCGGCAGCCGAGCACCGGCCGGGTGTTGGCCGATCAGGGCCAGCAGACCCTGGCGCAGCTTCTGGCGCTTGTCGGTTCGCGGCAGGATGGAAGAGTCCATGGCGCCGGAGTCTAGCCGATGGTCCGTACCACGACCGGACCAATCGAGCCGCCGATTTGCGTTTCAGCCGCCCCCGTCCATTCCTCCGCCGCCGCCCGCGTAGCCCCGCAGCTGCGCCACCAGCGCCGCGGCCGCCGCCTGCTCGTCCGCACCCGCGCCCGCCATCGCGTACTGGCGCAGGAACTCCGTCTGCTTGTGGACCGAGTCCCACATCGGCGTGGACGACACGCGGTCGCGCAGCGCCGCGTACTCGGCAGCGATGGCGGCCTGCTCCGCCTGCAGCCGGCCGCGGGCGATAGCCTCGAACAGGCGCAGCTCGGTGAGGCCGACGACGCTCCAGAAGTCCGGGTCGTCGCGGTTCTTCGCGACCAGCACCTGGCGCATCTCGGCAAGCTGCCGCTCGTCGATCTCGCGCCGGCCCAGGGTCAGCCGGCCGACGAAGGCATTGACCGCCGGGTAGTAGCTGTCCAGCCCCTGCTGCCGGCCCAGCGCCTCGGCACGCTCGTAGAACTCCACCATGCGGGTCAGCGCCTCGCGGGCCTGGGCCCGCGGCAGCTTCACCTCGTCGGCCATCAGCGCCATGCGCTTCCAGGCCGAGCCCACCAGCGACAGCCGCTCCATCGTCGGCTGCAGGGTGGCGAGCCGCACCAGCATGTCGATCGCACCGTGCAGCGCCTTCATCGCCGCGCGTAGCTCGGCCGGCTTGCTGGTGGCGCGCACGCCGGCCTCGGCCTGCCGCACCTGCAGGTTGCCGAGCTGCTCGATCGCGCGGAACGAGGCCGAGCCGTCCGGCGCGGCCACCGCGCGGCGGTACCAGTCGAGCGCCGTCGCGCGGTCGCCAGCGGCGTTCCAGGCATAGCCGAAGGCCTCGGCCACCGCACCCTCCCCGCCCCAGGCGGCGCCGAAGCGGCCTTCCAGGTGGCGCAGCTTGGCGCGGACCTCTTCCTGGCGCGCCGCCTTCAGCTCGGGCGAGACGTCGTCGAAATTGGCCTGGATGCCAATGCTCTCCACGGCCAGCGCCAGGCCCGGCGACGAGGCGATGCCGGCGAACTCCTCGGCCGGCGACGGCGGCGCCTTCGCCACGGCCGTCTGCGCGTCGGAGCCGGAGCGGCGGAAGATCCAGTCCGGGTCGCCGTAGCACTGGTAGGCGGCCCAGGTGTTGCCGCCCAGCGCCGCAGCGCTCTCGCGCGCCAGCGCCACCGCGTCCATGAAGCGGCGGCCGTTCAGCAGCGCCTTGTAGAAGCCGGTGGCGAAGGTCGACGCGGCCGCATCGTCCACCGCCCAGCCGGCCGCCACCACGCAGCGCACGCCGATGCGGATCAGCGCCTCGGCCGCCGAGGCGGCGAACTGCGCGCGGTCGTGCGTCGGCGCCGCGTCCGCGGCCAGGGGCATCAGCTCGATCGCGCCGAGGTGGCAGCAGTTGATGAACACCAGCTCGGGCACCACGCGCAGCGCCTCGATCTCGCGCCAGCCGAGGAAGATGTCGCCCGAGAGCACGACGCCGCGCGGATTGGCCGGCAGCGGCGGCTCGCCGTGGCCGGCGATGTGGACGATGCGCCAGTCGCGCTCCATCAGCTTGTTGATCACGGTGCCGGCGTCCGGCCCCGGCAGGCGCTCGTCCGCCGGGCTGACCAGCGCGTGCACCAGGTTCGGCCCCAGCGCCGAGGGCTCGCCGAGCAGGCCAGCTACCGCGGTGGCCTCGTTGCGCGCGCCGGCCAGGCGCGGATAGCCCTTGCTGGTCACCAGCGGCTCGCCGATGACCAGCACCGCGTCGTCGAAGCTGGCGTCCTGCACGCGCGGCCGCGCGCCCTCGATGCGCAGCTTGCGCAGCAGCTTGCAGCGGATCGCCCAGGGGCGCTGGTCGCCGCCCAGGCGGCTGGCATCGTCCTGCGTATCCAGCATCTCCCAGGGAATGCTGGCCGAGCCGTGGTTCAGCTCGATCAGCATCTCGCTGGTGCCGGCCAGGTAGCTGCCCAGCTCGATGGGCACCAGCAGGCGGAACAGGGTGCGGCCGATCTGCGGGTTCTGGTTGTGGTCGTTGGAGCCCTGGCGCACCAGTTCGCGCACCAGCGGGCCCTGGGTCTGGCGCGCCTGCATCTCGGAGCGGGCGCGCTTGGTGTCCAGCGTGTAGGCGATGCTGACGGCGCCGTTCAGGTCCTCGCTGGCGATCGCGCTGATCAGGTCGTAGCTGGCGCCGCGATAGCCCGAATCGGGCGGCCGGCGCAGCGCGCCGGTGACGCTCTCCACCGAGCCGTCGATGCGGAAGCGGCTGGGCATCGCCGCGGCCTGCGCCTGCAACGCGCGCCAGGCCTCGGCGGCGCGGTCCAGGTACAGCTCCACCAGGGTCAGCCGGCCCACGCGCGGCCAGCCGCGCGGGTTGTGGCGCGGGTCGGCGAGGCGCTCGTTGGCATCGGCCACACCCTGCGCGATCCACTGCGCCGAGAGACCCGGGCTCACGCCGGAGCCGCCGCTGCCGATCAGCGTGGCAGCCAGCTCGAAGCTTTCCTGCGGCAGCCCCGCCTGCTCGAAGGTCTTCTGCGCCCAGGCGATCACGCCCTGGCGCACCGTGTAGGCCAGGTCGGCGCCGCGCAGGCTGCCTTCCGCCCCGAGGCCCACGACGATCACGTTCGCCGGCCGCGGCATCTGCAGCGGGTTGCCCTTGCAGGGCGCCGTGTTGGCGAAGATCTGCAAGGTGCCGGGCAGATCGGGATAGCGGCCGATCGCGAGCGACTCGTGCATCGTGCCGCCGATCAGCCGGTCGATGGCGAGTTCGGTGCCGGTCAGCGTCATCGAGCGGTAGTGGCCCAGCACCAGCGCGTGGCGGACGAACTTCAGGTCACCGTTGAGCACGCCGATGCGCAGCGCGCCGCCGGCCGGCGGCTGGCGCACGGGCAGCGACTCTTCGGGCACCAGCCGGCCCAGGTCGCCGGCCGAGGCCGGCGCGCGGGCACCCTGGAGCATCCGCGAGGGGCGCAGCGGCACGTAGGTGGCCGCAGACGCGGCACTGCTGCCGGCGCCGCGCGCGGCCGGCGTGCCCAGCGGCGGCTGCACCGCCAGCAGGGCCGTGTTGCCGGTCTGCAGCAGCTCCAGATAGGCCGGGAAGGCCGCGGGCACGTTGCCCAGGTCGCCGTGCTCGCAATCGAGCTGCCAGGCACGCACGCCGGGCAGCATCGCGCTGTCCAGCGGCACGCGGCCGTCGCCGGATTCGGCGTTCAGGTAGCTCAGGCCCTGCTCGCCGAACTGCATGCCCGCCGGCGTGAACTTGGCGTGGCCGACCACCAGGCGCAGCTTGTCGGCGAACTTCGGCAGCGCATCGGTGCGCTGCGCGTCGAGCTTGCGGCGCTGCTCCACCGACTGGTCCAGCACCGCCTGGTCCGGCACACCCCAGCGGTACTGGTTCAGCTGGCCGCCGTCGTCCACATGCCAGAAGTTGTGCTGTTGCACGGCCTTGTAGTCGCGGTCGGCGAGGTCGGCCCAGGTCTGCTGCTTGTCGAGCGCCAGCTGCGGGTCGGTGAGCCCCGCCTGCAGCTCGATGAAGCCGGGGAACTGCGCCATCATCTGGCGCGCCGAGTGGTCCTGGAACGGCGCGCCGAAATCCACCAGCACGTTGCCGAAGGTGTCGTCGCCCGAGAGCACGCTCATCGGCGCCCAGGAGCCGCCGTTGGGCGTGCCCAGCATCAGCAGCCGCGCGTCCTTGTGCGCCATCAGCCGGTCCCAGGTGGCGGGGCATTCGATCTGCATCGTGCGCGCCAGCAGCCCGCCCATCGAGTGGGCGATCAGCCGCACCGGCTGGCCGCTGGCCTTGCGTGCATCGAGCTTGGCCTCGATGGCCGCGGCCAGCCGCTTCGCCTCGTCCGCCAGCGGCTTGCGCCAGTCGTAGCCGAAGGGCACGACCTCGTGCGTGGCGCCGAGGAAATCGATCAGCTTGTCGTAGCTGAGGCCCACCGGCCCGTCGGGGCGCACGCCGTCGCCGGGCTTCAGCTCCAGGCGCTTCAGCCCGTTGAGCACGCGCACGCCCAGCCAGATGCGCTGGTCGCCCACGGCCAGGTTGCTGCCCAGGATGCCGGGCAGCACGAACACCGCCGGCTTGGCCGCGGCCGGCTGGCCATCGTCCGGCGCCGTGCCGCGCCAGCCCTCGGCGGACAGGCCGGCGGCAGACATCGGCCCGATGCGCTGGAAGCGCTGCGGCGCGTCGTCGATGAGCCCGCTGACGATGCCCTCGGCGCTCGGCTCGTAGTCGAAGTAGCTGAAGTGCGAGACCTGGCCGCCCACCGACAGCAGGTAGCTCGCATCGACCCGCCGCGGCGCACCGCCATACATCGAGCTGGTCTGCACGACGAGGTCGTTGTCGGTCCAGAACAGCGAATCGGCCAGCAGGGTCTTCATCCAGGAGCCGATCGAGTCGCCCTGCATGTCGCCGGCCACCACGCGCAACTGGCCCGGCAGCGGCTCGTCGGCCGCGTGCAGCCAGGTGATCAGCGGGCTGCCGGGCACCTGCGCGGCCAGGCCGGGGATGGTCTGCTCGCTGGTGCGCTGCTTGGCCACCGCGCCGAGGAAGCCGACCAGTTCCGGCGCCACCGGCACATGGGCCAGCTCCAAGGTCCACTTGAGCACCGACACATAGGCATCCAGCCGCTTGGAGGCCAGCAGCGTGCCGCGCGCCGGGCAGGCGACGCGCACGAAGCGCTCGACCTTGATCCCCTTCGCCTTGACGAGCGCGCCGAGCGCCTTCAGCGCCTGCTGCTGGTCCGACGCCGCGGCGAACAGCGCCAACGCCTCGGTGCTGATGTCGGGCTGGGCACAGACGCGCGCCAGCACCTCGCCGACCAGGCCGCCGCGCGAGTGGCTCAGCAGGTGCAGCCGCGCGCCGGCGGGCAGCGTCTTCACCAAGGTCAGCGCATTGGCGATCGGGCTCTCGCCCAGGGTCGGGTGGTCGAAGCCGTAGACCCGGTCCGCGTAGAACGCGAACATCTGGCCGACCAGGTTCGGATGGCTTTCCCAGAGCTTGTGGAAGGTGCCCTGCACCGTCGAGAAAGTGCCGTGCAGCAGCACCAGCAGCGGGCCGCCATCGGGCGCGGCGGGCACGGCATCGACGCGGGAATCGCTGCCCTTGAGCTTGCCCAGGCCGGTGACGCTCAAGCGGTACACCGCGTTGTCCACCTGCTCGTCCACCGCCCGGGCGATGCCGCCGGCCGCCAGTTCCGCCGCCTTGTCCTCCACCACGCCGCGCACCAGCTGCAGCGCCGAGATGCGGATGCTGCCGAACAGGCCGGCGAGCTTGTCGCTGACCGCGCCGCGCGAAGCCGGCCCGGCAGGCGCGGCCAGTTGCTGCAAGGCCTGCCACTGCAGCGACTCGGGCACGCCCACCTCGCGCGGCAGCGGCTGCGCGGTGTCGCGCTGGCCGGCCGTCTGCGCCAGCAGCAGGTCGCGCGCGGTCTCGGGGTGCAGCACCAGGGTCGGCCCGTCGGCCACCTGCAGCACGACGACGTCGCGGCCCGGCTCGGCCTCCACCCGCACCGAGGCCTCGGCATTGCCGCCGCGGCGCGCACCGAGGCGCACCGAGTGCATCACCTCGCCGCCCAGGCCCGGCACCAGCGGCAGATCGGCCGACACGGCAGCGCCGCCGCCCCCGCGTGTGCCGCCCTGCGCTTCGCCGCTGAGCAGGAAGCTGATGGTTTCCGCCATGGTCTCGTCTCCTTGGGGTCAGGTCTTGATGCTTCGCTTGCTCGGACGGCGCTTGTCGGGGCGCTTCTTGACGGGTCAGTTTAGGAAGCGCGTTACGGCAGCGTCAACGTCAATCCGTCTAAACTGCGGCCCGCAGGAGCCCTCGCCCGACGAGGGCTCTGTTCATTTCTGCGCCCCTGCCCTTACCCGCCCCATGAGCCAAGCCCCGGATTTCTCGGCCCACACGCCGGTCATGCAGCAATATTTCCGCCTGAAGGCGGACCATCCGGACTCGCTCGTGTTCTTCCGTATGGGGGACTTCTACGAGGTCTTCTACGACGACGCGCGTAAGTGCAACCAGTTGCTGGACATCACGATCACCACGCGCGGCCAGAGCGGCGGCGCGCCGGTGGTGATGGCGGGCGTGCCTGTGCATGCGCTGGAGTCCTATCTCGCCAAGCTGATCAAGCTGGGCGAGGCGGTGGCGATCGCCGAGCAGGTCGGCGACGTGGCCACGGCCAAGGGCCCGGTCGAGCGCAAGGTGATGCGCATCGTCACGCCCGGCACGGTGACCGACGGCGAACTGCTGGACGAGAAGCAGGATTCGGTGCTGCTGGCGGTGGTCAGTCAGGGGAAAACGTTAGGCCTGGCCTGGCTGTCGATCACCGCCGGGCAACTGGGTCTGGCCGAATGCGCCGAGCGGGAGCTGCCCTCGTGGCTGTCGCGCCTGAACCCGGCCGAGGTGCTGGTGGACCGCGAGAAGCAGCCGGCCGCCGTGCTCGCCGCGCGCGCGCCGATCACGAACCGGCCGGGCTGGCAGTTCGACAGCACGCTGGGCACCCGCAAGCTCTGCGAGCAACTGGGCGTGGCCAGCCTGCAGGGCTACAACGCGCAGTCGCTCACCGCGGCCCAGGCCGCGGCCGCCGCGCTGCTGAGCTATGCCGAACACACGCAGGGCCGCGCGCTGGCCCACGTCAAGAGCCTCACGGTGCAGCGCGCCAGCGAGCTGCTGGACCTGCCGCCCGCCACGCAGCGCAATCTGGAGCTGACCGTCACGCTGCGCGGCGAGACGGCGCCGACCCTGCTCTCGGTCATCGACAGCTGCCGCACCGGCATGGGCAGCCGCGCGCTGCGCCAGTGGCTGCTGTACCCGAAGCGCGCGCGCAACGAAGCGATGTTCCGGCACGAGGCCATCGCCGCGCTGATGGCGGCCGGCCCGGAGCCGCTGCGCGAGGCGCTGCGGCACGTGTCCGACGTCGAGCGCATCGCCGCCCGCGTCGCCCTGCGCCAGGTGCGCCCGCGCGAGCTGACCGGCCTGCGCGCCACCTTGCAGACCCTGCCCGAGCTGCGCGAGACCCTGCCCGCCGACGGCGGCCTGCTGGACCATCTGGCCGAAGGCCTGCTGGCCTCCCCGCACATCGAGGAACTGCTGCGCCGCGCGATCGCCGAGGAGCCGGCCGTGCTGATGCGCGACGGCGGCGTGATCGCCGACGGCTTCGATGCCGCGCTGGACGAGCTGCGCGGCATCCAGAACAACTGCGACGCCTTCCTGCTGGACCTGGAGACGCGCGAGCGCGCCCGCACCGGCATCGCCAACCTGCGGGTGCAGTTCAACAAGGTCCACGGCTTCTACATCGAGGTCACGCAGGGTCAGGTCGACAAGGTGCCGATGGACTACCAGCGCCGCCAGACCTTGAAGAACGCCGAGCGCTACATCACGCCGGAGCTGAAGACCTTCGAGGACAAGGCGCTGTCGGCCAACGAGCGGGCGCTGGCGCGCGAGAAGTACCTGTACGAGCAGCTGATCGACCAGCTGACCGAGGAACTGCCGGCGCTGGTCGCGCTGGGCCGTTCACTGGCCAGCCTGGATGCGCTGGCCGCGCTGGCCGAGCGCGCCGGCACCTTGCGCTGGTGCCGGCCGGAGTTCGTCAACCAGCCGGCGATCGACATCACGGCGGGCCGGCATCCGGTCGTCGAATCGCGGCTGCGCGAGACCGGCGGCGGCGAGTTCATGGCCAACGACTGCCGGCTCGACGCCCGCACGCGCATGCTGATGATCACCGGCCCGAACATGGGCGGTAAATCGACATTCATGCGCCAGGTGGCGCTGATCTCGCTGCTCGCCGCGATGGGCTCCTTCGTGCCGGCCGACGCCTGCCGGCTGGGGCCGATGGACGCGATCCACACCCGCATCGGCGCGGCCGACGACCTGGCCAACGCGCAGTCCACCTTCATGCTGGAGATGACCGAGGGCGCGGCCATCCTGCACGGCGCGACCGACCAGTCGCTGGTGCTGATGGACGAGATCGGCCGCGGCACCTCCACCTTCGACGGCCTGGCCCTGGCCAGTGCCATCGCCTCGCACCTGCACGACAAGAGCCGCTCGTTCACGCTCTTCGCCACGCACTACTTCGAGCTGACCGAGTTCCCGGCCAAGCACAGCCAGGCGATCAACTGCCACGTGTCGGCGGTGGAGAGCGGCGAGGACATCGTGTTCCTGCACGAGATCCAGCCCGGCCCGGCCAGCCGCAGCTACGGCGTCCAGGTGGCACGCCTGGCGGGCATGCCGGCCTCGCTGGTGCGCCAGGCGCGTGCGACGCTGGAGGCGCTGGAGGCCAAGGCCGCGGCGGGCGATGCGCAGATCGACCTGTTCGCCGCGCCGCCGCCCGCCCCGGCCGCAGCCACGGCCGAGCCGAGCCCGCTGCAGGAAGCGATGGACGCCGTCGACCCCGATGCCCTCACCCCGCGCGAGGCGCTCGATCTGGTTTACAAGCTCAAGAAATTGAGCCTGCCATGAACGCCAAGACGATCGTCTTCTCCCACGCCAACGGCTTCCCCGCCGGCTGCTACCGCGTGCTCTTCGAGGTCTGGGAGAAGGCCGGCTGGCAGGTCCGCGCGCTGCCCTACTTCGGGCACGACCCGGCCTACCCGGTCACCAGCAACTGGCGCCACCTGCGCGACCAGTTGATCCGCTTCATCGACGACGAGGTGAAGCCCGCCGCGCCCGTGATGCTGGCGGGCCATTCGCTGGGCGGCATCCTGAGCCTGCTGGCCGCCTGCAAGCGGCCGGACTTGACGCAAGGCCTGCTGATGCTCGACAGCCCGATCATCAGCGGCTGGCGCGCCCACAGCATCCAGGTGATGAAGGCCACCCGGCTGATGCACCGCGTCTCGCCCGGCAAGATCTCCGCGCAGCGCCGCCACGAATGGCCGTCGCGCGCCGCCGTGCAGGAGCATTTCGCCGCCAAGCACAAGTTCGCCCGCTGGGACCCGCGCGTGCTGGCCGACTACGTCGCCAGCGGCTTCGAGGAACGCGAGGACGGCAAGACCCACCTGCTGTTCCGCCGCGAGATCGAGACCCGCATCTACGACACCCTGCCCCATCACCTCGACACGCTGCTGAAGCGCCACCCGCCGCAATGCCCGGTCGGCTTCGTCGCCGGCACGCAGTCCGAGGAACTCCGCCAGGCCGGCGCCGCCGCCTCCAAGGCGCTGGCGCGCCGGCATTTCGCATGGATGGAAGGCACGCACCTGTATCCGTTCGAGCGGCCGGACGATACGGCCGCGCTGGCCTTGCAGATGTTCGAGGCCTTTCAGGTCGAGTCGCAAACGGGAAAAGCGCCCTCGCTATAATCGCAATTTCCCACCACAGCGTTCTCCTCTGAACGCTGCAAGACATGACCAAATACGTCTTCGTCACTGGCGGTGTGGTGTCCTCTCTCGGCAAGGGCATCGCGTCGGCCTCGCTGGCTGCCATCCTCGAATCGCGCGGCCTCAAAGTCACCCTCATCAAGCTCGATCCGTACATCAACGTCGACCCCGGCACGATGTCACCGTTCCAGCACGGCGAGGTGTTCGTCACCGACGACGGCGCTGAAACCGACCTCGACCTCGGCCACTACGAGCGCTTCATCACCACACGGATGAAGAAGAGCAACAACTTCACCACCGGGCAGATCTACATGTCCGTGCTGGAGAAGGAACGTCGCGGCGACTATCTCGGCAAGACCGTGCAGGTGATCCCGCACATCACCAACGAGATGCAGGAATTCATCCGCCGCGGCGCGGGCCAGAACACGCCCGATGCGGTGGACGTGGCCATCGTCGAGATCGGCGGCACCGTCGGCGACATCGAGTCCCTGCCCTTCCTGGAAGCGGCGCGCCAGATGAGCCTGAAGGCCGGCCCGAACAACGTCGCCTTCGTCCACCTGACCTACGTGCCCTGGATCGCCGCCGCCGGCGAGCTGAAGACCAAGCCCACGCAGCACACGGTGCAGAAGCTGCGCGAAATCGGTATCCAGCCGGACGCGCTGATCTGCCGCGCCGACCGCCGCATCCCCGACGACGAGCGCGAGAAGATCTCGCTGTTCACGAACGTGCCCGAGTACGGCGTGATCTCGATGTGGGACGTCAACACGATCTACAAGGTGCCGCGCGTGCTGCACGAGCAGGGCCTGGACCAGCTGATCTGCACCAAGCTGCAGCTCAACACCAAGTCCGCCGATCTGCGCCGCTGGGACACGCTGGTGCACGAGGTGGAGAACCCCGCGCGCCAGGTCACGATCGCGATGGCCGGCAAGTACACCGACCTGTCCGACTCGTACAAGTCGCTGAACGAAGCGCTGCGCCACGCCGGCATCCACAACCACGCCGGCGTGAAGATCGAGTACGTCGACTCGGAAATGCTGAGCGCGGAGAACATCAGCCAGCTCGCGCAATACGACGCGGTGCTGGTGCCCGGCGGCTTCGGCAAGCGCGGTGTCGAGGGCAAGATCCTCGCCGCCCAGTTCGCCCGCGAGCACAAGATCCCCTACCTGGGCATCTGCCTGGGCATGCAGGTCGCGACGATCGAATACGCGCGCCACATGGCCGGCCTGACGAACGCCAACTCCACCGAGTTCGATTCCGCCACACCGCACCCGGTGATCGCGCTGATCGACGAGTGGCAGGACGCCGACGGCACGATCCAGAAGCGCGACGAGAAGAGCGACCTCGGCGGCACGATGCGCCTGGGCGCGCAGAGCTCCGACGTCAAGCCCGAAACGCTGGCCTACGAGATCTACGGCCCGGTCGTCACCGAGCGCCACCGCCACCGCTACGAGGCCAACGAGCACTACCTCGACCGCCTGCAGCAGGCCGGCTTGGTGATCTCGGCGATCACGCAGCGCGAGAAACTGACCGAGATGGTCGAGCTGCCCAAGGGCGTCCACCCCTGGTACGTCGGCGTGCAGTTCCACCCCGAGTTCAAGTCCACGCCCTGGGGCGGCCACCCGCTGTTCACGGCCTTCATCAAGGCGGCGCTGGAGCACAAGGCCGAGCACGCGCAAGGCCAGGGAGCCTGATGATGAAACTCTGCGGATTCGATGTCGGCATCGACAAGCCCTTCTTCCTGATCGCCGGCACCTGCTCGATCGAAGGGATGGAGATCACGCTGGACGTGGCCGGCCGTCTGAAGGAAGCCTGCACGGCGCTGGGCATCCCGCTGATCTACAAGGGCTCTTTCGACAAGGCCAACAGATCGTCCGGCACCAGCAAGCGCGGTGTCGGCATGGAGGCGGGCCTGAAGATCCTCGACGAGGTGCGCCGCGTGCACGGCCTCCCGATCCTGACCGACGTCCATGACGCTAGCCAGGTGGCCGAGGTCGCCGTCGTCGTCGACGTGCTGCAGACGCCGGCCTTCCTGTGCCGCCAGACCGACTTCATCCGCGCCGTGGCGCAGTCGGGCAAGCCGGTCAACATCAAGAAGGGCCAGTTCCTCGCGCCCTGGGACATGAAGAACGTCATCGACAAGGCCCGCGCCGCCGCTGCGGAAGTGGGCCTGCCCGAGGACAGCTTCCTGGCCTGCGAGCGTGGCGTCAGCTTCGGCTACAACAATCTGGTGGCCGACATGACCAGCCTGGCGGAGATGCGCAACACCGGCGCGCCGGTCGTGTTCGACGTGACCCACTCGGTGCAGAAGCCCGGCGGCCTCGGCGGCTCCAGCGGCGGCGTGCGCGAGATGGTGCCGGTGCTGGCCCGTGCCGGCGTGGGCGTCGGCGTGGCGGGCCTTTTCATGGAAACGCACCCGAACCCGGCCGAGGCCTTCAGCGATGGCCCCAACGCCGTGCCGCTGAAGCACATGAAGACTTTGCTGGAGCAACTGGTGGCCTTGGACCGCATCGTCAAGGCGCAACCGCTGCTTGAGAACGACTTTTCCTGCTAAGTAACGGAACAGTGGAGACTGCGGAATGGCCTACGGTTACCTGATCGTCACGATGAATATCACGGACCCGGAGCGCTACAAGCAGTACATGGCCGAGGCCCCGGCCTCGGTAAAGGCCTTCGGCGGCGAGTATCTCGTCCGCGGCGGCAAGCATGAAACACTGGAAGGCGACTGGCAGCCGCACCGCGTCGCGCTGCTGCGCTTTCCCAGCTACGAGAAGGCCAAGGCCTTCTACGACGACGAGCACTACACACGCGTGCGTGGCCACCGCGCCGGTGCCACCGAGTACTTCAACATGGTGCTCGTCGAGGGTGTCGAAGCGCCGATCTGAGCGCTGATCTGAAACACGAATCTTGATGCACAGAGGTAACGGATTTCCGGCATCCTGTGCGCCGACCTTTTTGCAATAAATGGAGTGAGATGACATGAGCGCAATCGTTGACATCGTCGGTCGCGAGATCCTGGACAGCCGCGGCAATCCGACCGTCGAATGCGACGTGCTGCTGGAAAGCGGCGTCATGGGTCGTGCGGCCGTACCCTCGGGCGCTTCTACCGGCTCGCGCGAAGCGATCGAGCTGCGCGACGGCGACAAGAGCCGCTACCTGGGCAAGGGCGTGCTGAAGGCCGTCGAGCACATCAACACCGAGATCTCCGAGGCCGTGCTGGGCCTGGACGCCTCCGAGCAGGCCTTCCTCGACAAGACCCTGATCGACCTGGACGGCACCGAGAACAAGAGCCGCCTGGGCGCCAACGCGATGCTGGCCGTCTCGATGGCCGTGGCTCGTGCCGCTGCCGAGGAATCGGGCCTGCCGCTGTACCGCTACTTCGGCGGCATGAACGGCTGCCAGTTGCCGGTGCCGATGATGAACGTCATCAACGGCGGCGAGCACGCCAACAACAACCTCGACCTGCAAGAGCTGATGATCATCCCCGTCGGCGCGCCGAGCTTCCGCGAAGCGCTGCGCTGGGGCGCCGAGGTCTTCCACGCACTGAAGAAGATCCTCAACGACAAGCACATCAGCACGGCCGTCGGCGACGAAGGCGGCTTCGCCCCGAGCGTCGAGAACCATGAAGCCGCGATCCAGATGATCCTGGAAGCGATCGACAAGGCTGGCTACACCGCCGGCGAGCAGATCGCCCTGGGCCTGGACTGCGCCGCCAGCGAGTTCTACAAGGACGGCAAGTACGTGCTGGAAGGCGAAGGCGGCATCAGCCTGACGAGCCAGGAATGGACCGACATGCTGGCCACCTGGGTCGACAAGTACCCGATCATCTCGATCGAGGACGGCATGGCCGAAGGCGACTGGGACGGCTGGAAGATCCTGACCGACCGCCTGGGCAAGAACGTGCAGATCGTCGGCGACGACCTCTTCGTCACCAACACCAAGATCCTGAAAGAAGGCATCGAGAAGGGCATCGCCAACTCGATCCTGATCAAGATCAACCAGATCGGCACGCTGACCGAGACCTTCGCCGCCATCGAGATGGCCAAGCGCGCCGGCTACACCGCCGTCGTCTCGCACCGCTCGGGCGAAACCGAAGACTCGACGATCGCCGACATCGCCGTCGGCCTGAACGCCGGCCAGATCAAGACCGGTTCGCTGAGCCGCTCGGACCGCATGGCCAAGTACAACCAGCTGCTGCGCATCGAGGAAGACCTGGGCGACATCGCCGTCTACCCGGGCCGCGCTGCGTTCTACAACCTCAAGTGAAATGATGCCCCTCGTCCAACCGGCCCACGCTGGACGCGGGACCGGCTGGCCGGTCCCCCGAGGGGACGCCGATGCTCGCGGGGCGTTCCCCGCGAGCACATCGGCTCAAGCCGCCCTTGGGGCGGCCCGGCGAGCGGCTTGAGTTTCTAAGCGGCTAAACTCCCGCCCGTGCGCGCGCTCACCCTCGTCCTCATCCTCTTCGTCGCAGGCATCCAGGCCGAACTGTGGATCGGCAAGGGAAGCCTGCCGTACGTCGTCACGCTGAAGAGCGAGCTCGCCCAGGCCGAGGCCGCCAACGTGCAGGCCCGTGCCCGCAATGCGCAGTTGCAAGCCGAGCTGCGAGACCTCCGCGAAGGTCTGGAGATGGTCGAGGAAAAGGCCCGCTCCGAGCTGCGGATGATCAAGCCCGACGAGATCTACGTCCAAGTTCATCACTGAGATGGCGGGGCTTCTGGACTGGGTCGGCCTGCCGGCCTTCACGCTGCTGGGCAGCCCGATCACCTGGACCGAGGTGATCGCCTTCGTGCTGTCGATCTGGATGGTCGTCTGCAATATGCGGGTCCATGTGCTGGCCTGGCCGCTGGCGCTGGTGTCCTCGCTGCTCTACTTCCTGCTGTTCTGGAGCGGCAAGCTCTATGGCGAGGCCTCGTTGCAGCTGCTGTTCGCGGCGCTGGCGATCTGGGGCTGGTGGCAGTGGCTGCGCGGCACCGATGGCGAAGGCCATGCGCTACACGTGCGCCGGCTCGATCGGCAAGGCCTGACCCTCGCGCTGCTCGTCACGCTCTGCGCCTGGCCGCTGCTGGGCCTGTTCCTGAAGCACCAGACCGATTCGCCGCTGCCCTACTGGGACGCCTTCCCCACCGTCGCCAGCCTGCTGGGCCAGTGGCTGCTGGGCCGCAAGTACCAGGAGAACTGGCCGGTCTGGGTGCTGGTCAACACGGTCAGCGTGGCGCTGTTCGCGTTCAAGGGCTACTGGCTCACCGTCGTGCTCTACGCGGTGTTCATCCCGATGTCGGTGGCCGGCTGGCGGGCCTGGCGCCGGCAACTCGTCCCGGCGACATGAAGATCGCGATCGTCGGTGCCGAGAGCACCGGCAAGACCGTGCTGGCGCAGGCGCTCGCGCAGGAGCTCGCCCGATCGACCGGCATGCGATGCATCGCCGTGCCCGAGCTGCTACGCGGCTGGTGCGAGCGCGAAGGCCGCACGCCGCGGCCCGACGAGCAGGCTGCCATCGCCGCCGAGCAGGCCGCCGCGATCGATGCCGCCGCGCTGACGCACGACGTCGTCGTCTGCGACACGACCCCGCTGATGACCGCGATCTACAGCGAGTACATCTTCGGCGACCGCTCGCTGATCGAGCAGGGCCAGGCCTTCCACCGCCGCTGCGACATCACCTTGCTGACCGCGCTGGACATCGACTGGGAGTTCGATGGCCTGCAGCGCGAGGGCCCGCACGTGCGGCCACCGATCGACGCGCTGATCCGCCGCGCGCTGATCGAAGGCGGCCTCGGCTGGTCGATCGTCAGCGGCCAGGGGCGCGCACGGCTGGACTCGGCGCTCGATGCCGTCACACGGCTGCTCGCCCGGCCGGGCACCGGCCTGTTCACCCGCCTCGAAAACCGCCAGGCCGCCCTGCCCGACTGGCGCTGGCAGTGCGATTGCGATGTTCCGGAGTGTGAACACCTGTCGTTCCAGCGTCACAATGCGCCGGATGAAGACCTGCGCTAGCCGATCAGCCATCCTTTTCGCTTCCCTGCTGCTCGCCGCCTGTGCGGCGCCTCCGCCTCCACCACCGCAAGCCCCGGTCGAGCTGCGCATCCTGGCGCTGAACGATTTCCACGGCAACCTGCTGCCTTCCGCCGAGGGCATCAAGGTGCGCGATCCGCAGGACCCGACGAAGAAGATCACCGTGCGCTCTGGCGGCGCCGCCTGGCTGGCCAGCACGGTCAAGGAACTGCGCGCCGGACATCCGAACAACGTCTTCGTTGCCGCCGGCGATCTGATGGGCGCGAGCCCGCTGCTGTCTGCGCTGTTCAACGACGAGCCGACGATCGAGGCGCTGGGCGGCATGGGCCTGGCGCTGTCATCGGTCGGCAACCACGAGTTCGACCGCGGCGCCGATGAACTGCTGCGCCGTCAGCATGGCGGCTGCCACCCGGTCACTGGCTGCCAGGGCGGGCACACCTTCGCCGGCGCGAAATACCAGTACCTCGCGGCCAGCACCGTGGTCGAGGCTACCGGCAAGACCCTGCTGCCGGCCTACGAGATCCGCCGCTTCGAGGGCATCCCGGTCGGCTTCATCGGCCTCACGCTGAAGGGCACACCCGGCATCGTCAACCCCAGCGGCGTCGCCGGCCTGCGCTTCGACGACGAGGCCGAGACGGTCAACCGCCTGGTGCCTGAGCTGCGCGCGCAGGGCGTGGAGGCCATCGTCGTGCTGATCCACGAAGGCGGCTTCCCGACCGGCGGCTACAACGAGTGCCCCGCCCTCTCCGGCGCCATCGTGGACATCGTCAAGAAGCTGGACAAGGCGGTGGACCTCGTCGTCAGCGGCCACACGCACCAGGGCTACAACTGCCGCATCGACGGCCGCCTCGTCACCAGCGCCGACAAGTACGGCAACCTCGTCACCGCGATCGACGTCAAGCTCGACCGCAAGACCGGCGACGTGATCTCCGCGCAGGCCGAGAACGTGCTCGTCGACCATGAGCGCTTCCAGCCCGACCCGGACACCACGCAGCTGATCGCCGGCTACGAGAAGCTCTCGGCGCCGCTGGTGCACCGCGTGGTCGGCCACATCAGCGAGACCTTCACCCGCGAGCCCGACGCCGCCGGCGCGACGACGATGGGCCAGCTGATCGCCGACGCGCAGCTCGCCGCCACCCGCCGCGCCGCCAAGGCGCAGATCGCGCTGACCAATATCGGCGGCGTGCGCTCGGAGCTGAGCTTCCATGACAGCGGCGCCGTCAGCTACGGCGAGGCCTTCACCGTCCAGCCCTTCTACAACAACCTGATCACCTTGACGCTCACCGGAGCGCAATTGCGCCAGGTGCTGGAGCAGCAGTGGCTCAACCAGCCGAAGTTCCGGCCGCTGCAGGTTTCTCAGGGTTTCAGCTATCAGTGGGACGCGAACCGACCGGTGGGCCAGCGCATCACCGCCGCCAGCCTGGACGGCCAGCCGCTGCGCGACGACACGAGCTACCGCGTCACCGTCAGCGCCTTCCTCGCCTCCGGCGGCGACGGCTTCCCCGGCTTCACCGCCGGCACCGTCGCCCTCACCGGCATGATGGACATCGACGCGCTGGAGCAGTTCCTGTCCTCGCAACCGCTGACGAAGCCGAGCGCGCGCGACCGGGTGATGCGGATCAACTAACGTGCCCGTAGGTTGGAGTGAGCATCGCGAACTCCAACAGAGCGTCAAGCCATCAGGCGTTGGAGTTCACTGCGTTCACTCCAACCTACGTCGTGGTCTTTCATTTCAGCAAGCTCACATAGTCCAGCAGCTGCGCCCCGCCCGCACTACCCAGCGGGATCAGCACGGCCTTCAGCATCGGCTGGTCGAACAGCCCTGCCAGCGCACCGCCGTTCATCGTGCGGACCTCGGCGATCAGTGCCTCGAAGGGTGCGACCAGCTCGGCCAGCGGGCCTTTCTGGCCCTTGAGCCAGCGCAGGTCGGCGCTCATGTGTTCCAGCGCGTGGCTGCGCGTGTTTTCCACCGCGTTCTTCAGCAGCGCGCTGAGGAAGATCAGCAGCAGCAGGTAGGCGCTGGCGGTGAGCGCGACGGCGGGCGTCATCGACCAGTTGTCGAACACGCGGCTGCGGGCCAGCAGCAAGATGCCCAGCACGACGAAAGGCCCGATCACCAGCGGCGCGATGCGGCTGGTGCGGCGCGCGACGAGCTGCATGTCGATCCAGTCGTCCAGCAAGGTGTGGACGCCGTCGGCCGCGTTGTCGGGCGTGCGTTCGTGCGGCTGGCGCTGCATCGTGCGGCACCAGAGCTGCGCGCGTGCCGCATCGCCCAGGCCCTGCGCGAAGCGCAGCAAGGTGGCGCGCGGGTAGTAGCTGCGGCCCTGGTCGAGATGGATAACGAAGCGGTAGACCAGCAAGGTCGCGTCGGCCACCAGCACGACGGACAGCGGCAGCAGCAGAAGGATCAGCGCCAAGGTGGCGAGCACCAGGCGCTGGTGGTAGAGGCCACGCACCGGCACGTCGATCAGCCGTGTGCCGCCAAGAATGCCGGCGATGTTCGCGCTGCCGCCGCTGAACACCCACCACAGCAGCAGCGCCAGCACCGCCGTGCCGACGTAGCTCGCGGCGATGCGCACCATGCGAGGCCGGCCGGCACCGCGCCAGCGGTATTCGCGCCACAGCAGCGCCACGTCGGACGAGCGGCTCTCCGGCCGCCGCCAGCGCATCACCGACACGTGGCGCAGCCAGGCCCAGGCCGAGGTGTAGCGCGGCAGCATGGGCATGCAGAGCCACTCGGTGTCCTCGTTCAGCGAGTTCAACACCTGGTCCAGCGCGACGTCCAGCGACCAAAGGATCGCCACCACGGCCGCCAGGTGCAACAGCTCGGTGGGCCAGGCGCTGATGCCTTCGAACCAGGCGATCGTCTCGCCGCCGGTCTCCTCCACGCCCTGCAGCCGCCAGACCAGCGCCACCGCGCAGGCGCACATCAGCAGCACGATCACGAAGTAGACCGGGCTGCTCAGCAGCGGCCGCCGGGGCCGCGCGATCCGCGCCGCGGGCCGGCCGGCGATGCGGCGCGCGCCCTTCAGCAGCAGCCGCCCGGCCAGCAGCAGATAGGGCCCCAGGGCCAGCGCCGCCAGCACGAACACGAGCACCGCGAGCCAGGGCTTCTCGACGAAGACATCGCGGCGCAGGAAGGCCACCATCATGCAGAAGGCATAGACCAGCGCGACCAGGTGCATCGAAGCCAGCACCACCGCGGCCTTGCGCATCGGCCGGCGGTTGCGGTCCTCGTCGAAATTGACGATCGTCGCGCGCAGCGCCCGCAGCGAGGGCGTGGACGGCCAGAACAGCAGCGCCATCATCAGGAGCGCCAGCAGCATGCCGGCGATCAGGCCCTGGCCGCGATCGGCCTTTCCTGACAGCAGCTTGGCGGCGGGGCTGTCCAGCATCACCGCCTCGGTGCGGCCGATCTCGTAGAGCAGCGGCTTCTCCAGCCGACTCTGCACGTCGCGCGCCTCGTGCAGCCGGCAGGCGCGGTCCAGGCAGGCGGCCTGGCGCGCGGCGAGGTAGGCGGCGCTCTGGTAGACGTCGCGGAAGTAGCTGCTGGCCGGCTCGATGCCGTGGCCGCTGTCGCGCCGCGTGCCCTGCACTTCCAGCGGCAGGCTGGTCGCGACGATCAGGTTGCGGGTGAAGGGCAGCACGCGCGGGTGGACGAAGCGCGCGTCCATGTCGGTGGTGAAGAAGATCCGGTCCTCGAAGCCCGCGTGCAGCGCCTGCAGTACCAGCAGCTTGTCATGGACGTCGAAGCCCACGACGCCGATCGCGGCGATCGGCGGCTTGCCCGGGTCGGCATCGCTGTCCTTCAGCGCATCGCTCAGGCGGCGCAGGTAGTCGAGCTGGTCGCGCGCCTCGGGCCATTCGATCGCCGCCGCAGGGTCGGCACTCGGCTTCGCGGCAGCCACGGCCGCGTCGCGCGTGGTCACGCCATCGATGCCGCGGAAGTAGTAGGCCGGCTCCAGCAGCAGCCGGTAGCGGGGGCCTTCGTCGTCGGACTCGCTGTCCAGCCGACGGCGCGCCTCGGCCAGCAGCGCGCGCGCATAGGCCGAGTCGTGCTCGGTGACGATGACGACGCGGCGCGGCTTGCCCGGCGGCAGCCGGCGCTTGATTTCCTGCACCAGCAGGTCCATCAGCCGGTCGTCGGTGGCGATCGTGCGTTCGAAGGACACCTTCGCCTCGCCCGGATGATCCGGGTGCAGCACCTCGTCGAACTTGCGGCTGAGGAAGCTCTTGACGCTGGCGCCGCCCAGCTCGGGCAGGTATTGCTCGGCGGCCGTGGAGGCGGCGCTGAAGAAGCGCCCGCCGGCCAGCAGCGCGTAGCCTTGCTGCAGTTCGTTGAGCCCCGGCCCTGCGCCACGGCAGCGGGCCGCAGCGCCCAGGCCCTGGTAGCGCTCCGGCCGATCACCGGCGCGGTCGAGGTCGCGCAGCGCGGTGCGCAGTGCGTCGGTGGACGAAGGGCCGATCACCGCCAGCTGCGGATCCGCGCGCACGCTGCCGGGCGGCGCTGCGCAACTCCATTGGCCGTACAGCTGCGTCATCAAGAGCGCCAGCGCATCGAGCTTGGGGCTGGGCAGCGCGCTCTCGTCCACCCACATCACCAGCACGCGGCGGAAGCTGCCGTCCTTCAGCGTGACGACCGGCGCGCTGCTGCGGTCCGGGCTCAGCACTTCGAAGGGCACGTTGAAGCGCTGGTCGATGCTGTCCTTCTTCAGCGCGGAGGCGTCCTGGCGTGAGGCGATCAGCCGGTGGTCGATCGACATCAGGCCCATGTGCTCGGAATCGTCGGGCACGAAGCCGGCTGACATCAGGCCGCTGAGCACCGCGTAACGCGTGCGCCGCCGGCTCTCCTCGGCGCCGACGAAGGGGTGGCCCGGCACCAGCGCGGCCAGCAGCAGGGTCTGCTCGGTCTGCGCCGCCTGGCGGGCCTGCTCGAACGCAGCATCGGACACGCCGGCATCGCGGTGCGGCTCGGCCAGCCAGCGGCGCAGCAGCGCATTGCGCAGCACGTCCGGCGTGTCGCCCAGCGGCTTCAGGCCCTTGCAGCGCTGCAGCGCGGCGGCATCCAGCCCCAGCTTGCCGCAGCGCTCGTCACGCTCGGCCTGGTAGCGGCGCAGCGCGACGAAGGGGTCTTCCCACAGGCGCGCGTCCACCGGCAGGTCGCGGCTGACGGTCGCCTGCGCGCGCTCCTTCTCGGGCGGGCGCAGCACGTCGAAAGCCTTGGGCACCAACTGCGTGCTGGCGATGAAGGCCAGCAGCACGGCGATGCCGGCCCAGGGGATGCGGCTGCTGCGGGTGGCATCGTCCGCCATGCTGAGAACCTCCGGCACGCTCAGGGAAGAGCATCCCGGACCATCTCAGTTCAGGCGCGCGGGGTCAAGCCGCGCGCTCCACCGCATTGAGGACCTTACTGAACGGCGTCCGAGCCGCCCGCCTGGGCCAGGCTGTCGGAGAACAGCTCGCCCACGTCCACGCTGTCGAAGTGGTACTTGAGGCCGCAGAACTCGCAGCCGATCTCCACGTCGCCGCGCTCGGCGATGACGCTGTCCACCTCCTCGCGGCCCAGGCCCTTGAGCATCTGGCCCACGCGATGGCGCGAGCAGGTGCAGGCGAAGCGCGGCTGCTGCGGCTCGAAGCGGCGCACGTCCTCTTCCCAGAACAGGCGGCGCAGGATCGTGTCCGCGTCCAGGGTCAGCAGTTCCTCGGCGGTCAGCGTCGCGGCCAGCATCGAGATGCGGTTGAAGGACTCCGAGAGGCCGATGTCGTCCTCGTTGCGCGCGCCCTGGCCTTCGAGGTTGCCCTCGCCCTGCACCGGCAGGCGCTGGATCAGCAGGCCGGCGGCGACCTCATCGTTGGCGGCCAGCACCAGCTTGGTGTCGAGCTGCTCGGACTGCAGCATGTAATGCTCCAGCACCTCGGAGAGCTTCTGCAGCGGCTCGCGCTGGTCGCCGTGCAGCGGCACCACGCCCTGGTAGGGCTGCTGGCCGGGCAGGCGGTCCTTCGGGTCCAGCGTGATCGCGCAGCGGCCCTGGCCGTGGACGTTCAGCATCGCCTCCAGGCGCGCGCCGTCCGGCACCTCGCCGACGACCTTGGCCATTGCGCGAAAGCTCAGGTCCGGCTGCACCTCGGCCACGGCCAGCTTGACCGGCCCGTCGCCGAAGATCTGCAGCACCAGCGCGCCGTTGAACTTGATGTTGGATTGCATCAGCACGCCGGCCGCGGCCATCTCGCCCAGCAGCGCGCGCAGCTCCGGCGGATGGGCGCCCGCGGCCTCGCGGCGGCGCAGCACCTCCTGCCAGCCCTCGGTCAGGCGGACCAGCATGCCGCGCACGGGCAGGCCTTCGAACAGGAATTTGTGCAGTTCACTCATGGCTTTATTTCTTGCTTACTTCAGTCTTTTGAGCCCGTCACGGTAGCGGGCGGCGTTCTCTATGTAGTGGCGACTGGTCAGTTTCAAAGCCTCGATCTGCGCCGGCTCCAGCGCGCGCACGACGCGGGCCGGGCTGCCGACGATCAGCGAGCCGTCCGGGAACTCCTTGCCCTCGGTCACCAGCGCACCGGCGCCCACCAGGCAGTGTCGGCCGATCTTGGCGCCGTTCAGGATCACCGCGCCGATGCCCACCAGCGAGTAGTCGCCCACCGTGCAGCCGTGCAGCATCACCTTGTGGCCGACGGTCACACCCTCGCCCAGCGTCAGCGGAAAGCCCATGTCGGAGTGCAGCACCGAGCCGTCCTGGATATTGGAGCCGGCGCCCAGCGTCAGCATCTCGTTGTCGCCACGCAGCACCGCGTTGAACCAGATGTTGACGCCTTCATGCAAGGTCACGCGGCCGAAGACCTCGGCGCTGTCGGCCACCCAGGCGGATTCGTGAACGTCGGGGACCAGATCGCCCAGTTGATAGATCGCCATGCCGCCATCGCCTCCGCTTGGGCAAAGCGGCGATTTTAGAGGCTGCCCGTGACGCTACGCAGGCGCTCCAGCCCGCTGCGGCTGATCGGCACCAGGGCGCCGCTGCGCAGCCGCGCCGCATGGCCCTCGCTGCCATGGCGCTCGATCGCAGCCAGCGCGGCGACGTTGATGATGGCCGAGCGGTGCACGCGCACGAAGGCGGCCGGGTCGAGCTGGGCCTCGATCTCCGAGATCTTCTGCAGCTTCAGCCGGCTGCGGCCCTGGGCATGGACGGCCAGGTAGTCGCCCTGGGCCTCCAGCCAGTCGATCTGCTCGACCGGGATCACGTGGACCTGCTCGCGCTCGCGGATCAGCAGGCGCTGCAGGTATTGCCCGCCGCGCGCGGCCACGGCCAGCGCCTGCGGGTCGATGGCCGCGGCCTGGCGCAGTTGCGCAGCGCGAGCCAGCGCCGCGTCGAAGCGCTGCTGCGAGAAGGGCTTCAGCAGGTAGTCGACCGCATGCAGCTCGAAGGCCTTGATCGCATGCGCATCGAAGGCGGTGGTGAAGATCACGCCGTGGCGCCGGCCGCTGAGCTCCAGCACCTCGATGCCGGAGAGCCGCGGCATCTGGATGTCGAGAAAGACCAGGTCCGGCGCCAGCGCCTCGATCCGGGCCAGCGCAGTCTCGCCGTCCTCGCACTCTGCCACCAGGCGGATGTGCGGATGCGCGCCGAGGTACTCGGCCAGCAGGCGGCGGGCCAGCGCCTCGTCGTCGGCGATCAGGGCGGTGAGCATCGTCGTCATCGGGGCATTGTGGCGGGCAGCAGCAGCGTCACGACGAAGTCCGTGCCAAGACGCTGCCAGGCGATGCGCGCCTGCGGGCCATGCAGCGCCTCCAGCCGGCTGCGCAGGTTGCGCAGGCCCAGGCCGTGGCCGGGCTGCGGTGCCGCCAGCGGGTCGACCGGGTTGCTAACCTCCAGCTTGAGCTGACCCTGCTCGATGCCCGCCGCCAGCCGCACCGTGCCGCCGCCGGCCAGCGGGCCGATGCCATGCTTGATCGCGTTCTCCAGCAGCGGCTGCAGGCTCATCGCCGGCACCAGGCAGGCGCGCACGGCCTCCTCCACCTGCCACTGCAGCGCCAGCTTGGCGCCGAAGCGCCGCAGCTCGATGGCGGCGTACTGCTCGCACAGCGCCAGCTCGTCGGCCAGCGGCAGTTGCGGCCGATCGGCCAGGGCCAGGGTGGCGCGGAAGAACTGCGCCAGCTCGATAGCCATGTCGCGTGCCGCGGCGGGCTCGATCTGCGTGAGCGCACTGATCGAGTTCAGGCAGTTGAACAGGAAGTGCGGATTGACCTGCGCGCGCAGCAGCTGCAGCTCTGCCTCGCGCGCCAGCGTGCGTGCCTGTTCCGCCGCCTGTGCGGCCTGGTGCGCGCGCTCCACCGCCAGCAGCACCTCGTGGGCCAGCAGCGCCAGCAGGTAAAGCAGCCCGCCGGCCGCGAACAGCATCAGCCAGGCCGCTGGCGTCAGCACCAGCAGCGGCGCCGCGCCGATCAGCGTGCCGAGCGAGTTCCAGGACACGGCCAGGCCCAGCCAGCTCAGCGCCGCCACCACCGGCGCCGCCGCGTAGAGCGCCAGTAGCGCCGGCCAGCGCCGGTCCGCAAAGCCGCGGCACAGGAAGTAGGACGACAGCGCCACAAAGCCGTACACCACGCAGACCGGCAGCGCGAACAGCAGCGCGCGCGGCCAGGGCCCCTGGCCCGAGACGCTCAGCAAGCCCGCCAGCAGCGCGCCCACGCCCAGGCAGGCGCCCATGAAGCCGAGCAGGCGGCGGTAGTCGGCAAAAACCGGATGCATCAGGCAGGGTGCATCAGTTGCGGATCGTCACGCTGCCCATCACGACCTCGCCGCCGATCTGCAGCCGCCCGGCGGGCGCGACCGGCGGCACCGTGCGGTCGTCGACGCCGGCCAGCACATGCTCCGCCCGCACGCTGACTGCCCAGCTGCGCGGCACCTTGATCTCGATGCCGCCCATGACGACCTTGACCAGCAAGGCGGCGTCGCCCGCGATGGCCGCATCGCGCAGGTCGAGCTCGATGCTGCCCATCACGGCGCTGAGTTCCCCGCCCTGGAAGTTCTGCGATGCGTTGCTCAGGACCTGGCTGCCCAGCGTGGTGGAGACGTCCACGCGATCGCTGTTGTCGACGTGCGTGCTGGTGCCGAGCCCCGCCGGCAGCGCCATGCCATGGCGTCGCGCCCAGCGTGCCTCGCGCCGCAGCTGGCGGCGCTGCCAGCGCTGCCCGTCCCAGCGGCTGCCGCGCAGCAGCATGCTGGCGCCGCCGATGATCAGCAGCACCGGCCACCAGTCGCGCCAATGGAGATACAGATAGCCGAGGTTCTGGGCCGTGAGCAGCAGGCCGACGAAGATCAGCGCGGCGCTGCCGAAGAAACTGCGCCAGCTGAACAGGCGCACGACGCCCAGCACCACCAGCACCATCGGCCAGTAGGGGCGCAGCACGCCGGCATCGAAGAGCCGGGCGTTGTCCAGCAGGGCGACGAGGCCCACGCCGATGATGAAGAGGCCGATGACGAGCCGGCTGAGCTGACGGTGGAACACGGTGGGCTCCCGAAACTAAAGATTGGAAAGTGCGCGCAGCATCCCAGATTGCCACTCAGGGCGCAGCCGCTTTTCGGTCAACGGACGGAAGCCCTCGACGAACGTCGGCGCGGCGCGCTTCTAAAATGGCCCGATGACCGCCGCCACCTCCCAGTACGAAGATTTCATGCGCCACGTGTTCGAGCACGGCGCCACCAAGAGCGACCGCACCGGCACCGGCACGCGCAGCGTGTTCGGCCACCAGATGCGCTTCGACCTGAACCAGGGCTTCCCGCTGGTGACGACGAAGAAGGTGCACATGAAATCCATCGTGCTGGAGCTGCTGTGGTTCCTGCGCGGCGATTCCAACGCCCGCTGGCTGCAGGAGCGCGGCGTGACGATCTGGAACGAATGGGCACGGCCGGACGGCGATCTCGGCCCTGTCTACGGCGTGCAGTGGCGCTCCTGGCCGACGCCGGACGGCGGCCACATCGACCAGATCGCCGAAGTCGTCAAGCAGCTCAAGACCAACCCCGACTCGCGCCGCATCATCGTCAGCGCCTGGAACGTGGCCGACCTGGGCAAGATGGCGCTGATGCCCTGCCACGCTTTCTTCCAGTTCTACGTGGCCGACGGCAAGCTCAGCTGCCAGCTCTACCAGCGCAGCGCCGACATCTTCCTGGGCGTGCCCTTCAACATCGCTTCCTACGCCTTGCTCACGCAGATGCTGGCCCAGCAGTGCGACCTGGAACTGGGCGACTTCGTCTGGACCGGTGGCGACTGCCACATCTACAGCAACCATTTCGAGCAGGTGCAGACCCAGCTGGCCCGCACGCCGCTGCCCTTCCCGAAGCTGCACATCAAGCGCCGCCCGGCCTCGATCTTCGACTACGAGTACGAGGACTTCGAGCTGCAGGGCTACGAATCGCATCCGGCCATCAAGGCGCCCGTGGCGGTATGAGGCTCAGCCTGATCGTCGGCCTCGGCCGCAATCGCGAGATCGGCCGCGACAACGGCCTGCTGTGGCACCTGCCCGGCGACCTGCCGCGCTTCAAGGCGCTGACGATGGGCCATGCGGTGATCATGGGCCGCAAGACCTGGGATTCGCTGCCCGAGCGATTCCGCCCGCTGCCGGGCCGGCGCAACATCGTGCTGTCGCGCCAGCCGGCGCTGCAACTGGCCGGTGCCGAGGTGTTCCGTACGCTGGAGGAGGCGCTGGCCGCCTGCGCGGGCGACGCCGACGTGTTCGTGATCGGCGGCGCGCAGATCTACACGCAAGCGCTGCCGCTGGCCGACAGGCTGGAGCTGACCGAGGTCGAGGCCGATTTCCCTGACGCCGACGCCTTCTTCCCGGCCTGGGATCGCAGCGCCTTCGAGGAGACGGCGCGGGCGACGCAGATGTCAGCCGAGGGCTGGCGTTATGACTTCGTCACGTATCAGCGCAAATAATCCGTTACCTGCACGACAGACAAACACCAATTCTTCCTCGAGGGAACACACCATGTCCGGACAAGGCTTCCACGTCCACGGCCCGCACGATCACGAGATCGAGCACGTGGCGCAACACGGCTCGCACGACTCCTTCGCCAGCAAGGTGGCGGTGATGACCGCGCTGGTGGCGACGATCGGCGCGATCTTCGGCTACATGGGCGGCCTGACTCAGGCGAACGCGGGCCTCTACAAGAACGACGCAGCGATCCACAAGACCGCGGCGTCCAACCAGTGGAACTACTTCCAGGCAAAGAGCAGCAAGCAGAACATGGCCGAGCTGGCGATGGACCTGAGCACCTCCGAGGAACAGAAGGCCAAGTACCGGGACAAGATCGCCCGCTACGAGAAGGAAAAGAACGAGATCAAGGACGAGGCCGAGAAGCTGGAGAAGGAATCCCAGGAGTGGGACGAACGCAGCGAGAAGGAGCTGCACGAGCACCACCGTTGGGCCCAGGCCACCACGGCCCTGCAGATCTCGATCGCCATGGCGGCGATCACGCTGCTGACGAAGAAGAAGTGGCTGGAGAACCTGACGATCGTCGCCGCGCTGATCGGCATCGGCCTGGGCGTCGTCGCCGCGCTGCACCACTGAGCGGTGTCGCCGTGGGGTCAGGTCATGCCAAAGTGCATCGCCTGCAAGATAGGGATGAACAATATTTCAGGGGTTGAAGTCTGATCATCTGAAGCACGATGGCATCTGTCGTGATTCGGAGAGTGGACCATGCCAACGCTGCCCAAGCTGACAGCCCCTGTGGACCTCGGACGTCGCCTGGCCGTGTTCTGGCTGGGCGCTCTGGGCGCGATGGGCACACGAAGTGCCTTCGCGGCGACCGAACCACGCGTGCTGCGCGCCTTAGTCGAATCCTGGCCGCCGTATGTCTATCCGGGAAAAGGCAACGAGGTGCGCGGGCTCGATGCGGAGCTGCTGCAGGCCATCTGCCAGCAGGCGGGATTCAAACTCGTGTGGGTGCGGACCCCGCAGGCGCGGCGCCGGCGCCGCTTCCAGGAACTGCTGGACGACCGCTTCGACGTCGTGTTCTCGGCCACGCCCATCGCACGCGACATCGATTCGGTCCAGTACACCCGCCCCTACCGGCAGGAGGTGATGATGGTCGCGGCGCCTGCGGTGCACGATGCGGCCCTGGATGAACTGCGAAGTTTCGAAGACGTTCTCGACAGACGGGTTCGACTGCTCTGCCCCGACGTCGGTGGCCTGGGCAAGGAGTTCGAGGCGAGCCGCGCCCAGCTCGAAAGCGCTGGGCTTCTCGTGCGATACCCGACGACGCGCCAGGGCATCGACATGCTGCGCGCCGAGCGGGCGCAGCTCATCATCGGGGACTCCCGCGATCTCCAGGAGCAATCGCGCCTGCTCGCCTTCCCCTTGGTCCAGCAGCCCTACGGCCTCAGCGCCGAGCCGGTGAGCCTGATGCTGAGCCGCCGGCGCCTGAATGCGGCCGATGTGGAAGCGATCGACCAGGCGATCGAAGAGCTTGAACGGCGCGGCGTTCTCCGCGCGATCCGCGACCGCTATGCACTGGTTCCGCCAGGAACCGTGCCGGCTACGCCACCTTGAACACCGCCACCACCTCCGACAGTCGCTGCGCCTGATCGCGCAGCGCCAGCGCGGCGGCGGCCGATTCCTCCACCAACGCGGCGTTCTGCTGCGTCATCTGGTCCAGCTGGGCCACGGCCTGGTTGACCTGGCTGATGCCGTCGCGCTGTTCGGCCGAGGCGGTGGTGATCTCGCCGATCAGGGTCGACACCTGCTGGACGCTGGTGACGATCTCGCTCATCGTCTGCCCCGCCTGCGCCACCTGATGCGAGCCGGACTCCACCGTCTGGACGGACTGGTTGATCAGCGCCTTGATCTCCTTGGCCGCCTCGGCGGAGCGCTGGGCCAGGCTGCGCACCTCGGAAGCGACGACCGCGAAGCCGCGGCCCTGCTCGCCCGCCCGTGCCGCCTCGACGGCCGCATTGAGCGCCAGGATATTGGTCTGGAAAGCGATGCTGTCGATCGTGCCGATGATGTCGCCGATCTTGCGCGATGAGTCGGTGATGGCCTGCATGCTGCCCACCACCTGGCCCATCGCCTCGCCGCCGCGGGTCGCCACCTTGGCCGCCGTGGCCGCCAACTGGTTGGCCTGGCGCGCGGTATCGGCCGACTGGTTGACCGTGCCGGTCAGCTCTTCCATGCTGGACGCGGTCTGCTGCAGGTTGGAGGCGGTCTGCTCGGTGCGGGCGGACAGGTCGTTGTTGCCGGTGGCGATCTCGGTCGACGCGGTGGAGACGGAATCCACGCCGCTGCGCACATCGGTCACCACGCGACGCAGGCGCGCCGCCATGGCCGACATCGTGCGCACCAGCATGCCGAACTCGTCCTGCCGATCGGCCTGCAGTTCCTGCGTCAAATCACCATCGGCGATCGCGTGCGCCATCTTCACGGCGCTGTCCAGCGGCTGGGTGATCGAGCGCACCAGCGCAAGCACGAACAGGATGCTCAGCCCGAACACGACCAGCACGCTGGCGGTCTGGAAGAGGACCCGACGCTGGCTGTCGCCCTCCAGCTGCGCGCGGATGGCATCGCGCTGCTGTTCCTGCACCGTGACGAACTTGTCCAGCGCCTCGAGGTAGGCGGCCATGCGCGGCCGGTACTCCTGCTGCATGTAGGCCTGCACGGCCGTCAGGTCGCCGGCATCGCGAAGCTCCTTGATCTTCGGAGCCAGCCCGCGCACCGCGGCGCGCGCATCGGCCACGACGGCCAGGGCCGCCTTGTCGGCGTCCGAGGTCGCCTCCTTCACGATCTTTTCCTGGATCGGCGTGATGCGCGCGGTCAGCGCGGCGACCCGCGTGTCGAAATCTTCCTTGAGCGCCAGGTCGGAGGTGCCCGCGGCGCTGCTGGACATGGTGACCGCAACCTCCGCCAGGCCGCGCCAGCGCACGGCCGCAGTGATGGCTGACTCGTACTGGCTGATCATCTGCGCCGCCTGTTCGTTGGCGCGCCGGCTGCTGTATTGCCCCCAGACGGCCACGGCCGTCAGCAGCAGCAGAAGCCCCAGGATCACGAGCCACAGCTTGTGCGCCACGCGCAGGTTGTTGAAATTCATCGCTTGTCTCCTCTTCTTCTCGCCTCGGTCGGCCCGAGTGTAGGCATGCGTGGCGCCCCGGCAAGTGTCAAGACCTGACCCCTGCCCCGACTCCTGCCCCGCCGGCTGCATAAGCTTGCTCGAATTCCGAAGTTCGCACGAGGCCCCTGCGTTGATAGCCTCGAAAGGATTTCCTCATCACCCACGCTAGCTCCTCATGACTACAACGACGACGAGAATGACCCGGACGGCAGCCGCCCTCCTTGCCGCCGGCCTGCTGCTGCAGGCCTGCAACGGCAGCGACGACACGCCCGCCGTGGCCGCCAGGCCCACCGCGCTGGCCAAGCGCCCGAACATCCTGTTCATCATGGCGGACGACCTCGGCTATTCCGACGTCGGCGCCTTCGGCGGCGAGATTTCCACACCGAATCTCGACGCGCTGGCCGCCGCCGGCCGCCTGCTGACCAACCACCACACCGGCACCGTCTGCGCGATCACGCGCTCGATGCTGATCTCGGGCACCGACCACCACCTCGTCGGCGAAGGCACGATGGGCGCGCCCAGCGACGAGCGCCGCGGCCTGCCCGGCTACGAGGGCTACCTGAACGACCGCTCGCTGTCGCTGGCCCAGTTGCTGAAGGACGCCGGCTATCACACCTACATGGCCGGCAAGTGGCACCTGGGCTCCAACATCCCGGCCACCGGCGTGGCTGGATCGGTACCAGGCAGCTCGGGCCAGACGCCCGACCAATGGGGCTTCGAGCAGAGCTACGCGCTGCTCGGCGGCGCCGCCACCAACCACTTCGCCCATGAGACCGCCGGCTCCAAGAACTACACCGAAAACGGTGCCTACGTGCAGCCCGGCCAGCCGGGCCAGCCCGGCGGCACCGGCGGCAGCCCGGCCATCTTCTACTCGACCGACTTCTACACCCAGCGCCTGATCAGCTACATCGACAAGAACAAGGGCGACGGCAAGCCCTTCCTCGCCTACGCGGCCTACACCTCGCCGCACTGGCCGCTGCAGGTGCCCGAGCCCTGGCTCAGCAAGTACAAGGGCAAGTACGACGACGGCTACGAGGCGATCCGCGCCGCCCGCATCGCCAAGCAGAAGCAGCTGGGCCTGATCCCGCAGGACTTCGCCGCCTTCGAGGGCGAGCCCGACGCCACCGCCTCCACGCCCGCCACCACCAATAACGGCAGCGCCTCGGCCAAGTACATCAGCGCCGTCCACACGGTGGCCGATGGCTACTCGGACTACGGCGCCGGCCGCGTCAACAAGAAATGGGCCAGCCTCACCGCGCTGGAGAAAAAGTCACAGGCCCGTTACATGGAGATCTACGCCGGCATGGTCGAGAACCTCGACTACAACATCGGCCTCCTGATCCAGCATCTGAAGGACATCGGCGAGTACGACAACACGCTGATCGTGTTCCAGTCCGACAACGGCGCCGAGGGCTGGCCGATCGCCTCCGCGACGACCGACCCGCGCGCCACCGACGAGGCCAATGCCGCCGATGCCGTCTACGCCACCTTGGGCACCGACAACGGCCTGACCTCCGCCAAGCGCCTGCAGTACGGCCTGCGCTGGGCCGAGGTGAGCGCCACGCCCTTCCGCCAGAGCAAGGGCCACTTCGGCGAAGGCGGCTTCGGCGCGCCGCTGATCGTGCACCTGCCCGGCCAGACCAAGGCCGAGGCCCAGTACGCGCAGTTCACCCACATCACCGACCTCACCGCCACCTTCCTCGACGTCGCCCAGGTCACGCTGCCGACCACGCCCGCCCCGGCGCTGATCAACAGCACGACCGGCGTCGACCAGAACAAGGGCAAGGTGGTCTACGACAACCGCTACGTCTACCCGGTCACCGGCAAGACGCTGCTGCAGGTGCTGCTGGGCAACAAGACCGACACGGTGCGCACCGCCGCCTTCGGCGAAGAAAGCTACGGCCGCGCCCAGATCACCAGCGCCGACGGCAAGTGGAAGGCCCTGTGGACCGAGCCGCCGGTGGGCCCGCTGGACGGCCACTGGCAGCTCTACGACGTCAGCAAGGACCGCGGCGAGAACATCGACCTGTCGGCCAGCAACGCAGCCCAGCTGAAGGCACTGACGGACCAGTGGAACAGCTACATGACGAACGTCGGCGGCGTGGAACCGCTGCGCCCGCAAGGCTATTACTGAGATGCCCCGGCCATTGCAGATCGCCGCGGCGGCGGTGCTCGCGGCTGCCGCCACCGTTGCCGTCGCCGTAGGTTGGAGTGAGCACCGCGAACTCCAACGCTTCGCCGCCACACCCCTCGGCAACGAGACCCGCTGCGAAGCCTACGCCGGCCTGCCCCCAGGCTGGGGTGGCGACAAGCACGCCGGCATGGTCCAGGTGCCCGCCGGCAGCTTCCACTTCGGCAGCACCCAGGGCTATCCGGATGAACGCCCCGGCAGCACCGCTCCGCTGCCCATGCACGCCTTCTGGATCGACCGGACCGAGGTCACCATCGCCCAGTTCTCCGCCTTCGTCCACGCCACCGGCTACGTCACCGAAGCCGAGCGCCAGGGCGGCGCCGTCGTGTTCCACCAGCCGACCGACCAGGAACTCGGCAGCCGGCCCTACGCCTGGTGGACCTTCGTCCAGGGTGCCGACTGGCGCCACCCCGGCGGCCCCGGCAGCTCGATAGCCAAGGGCATGGACCATCTTCCGGTCACCTTCGTCACCGAGGCCGACGCGCTGGCCTATGCCCGCTGGCTCGGCCGCGACCTGCCGACCGAGCAGGAATGGGAGTACGCCGGCAAGGCCGGCCGCGAGGGGCCGGAGCTGGACACCGCCCCGCGCGGCGCGGACGGCCGCCCCACGGCCAACTACTGGCAAGGCGCCTTCCCCGCCTTCGACGCCAAGGAGGACGGCCACGCCGGCCTGGCGCCGGTGGGCTGCTACGCGGCCAACGACTGGGGCCTGCACGACATGATCGGCAACGTCTGGGAATGGACCAAGGACGGCTACGGCGGCCCGCATCAAGGCCACATGAACGGCGACACGGCCGTGGCCGCGGCGCAGACCGCGCCGGGAGGCCACAAGCCCGACCGGCCGATGGTCATCAAGGGCGGCTCCTACCTCTGCTCGCCGGACTTCTGCGTGCGCTACCGGGCTTCGGCGCGGGAATCGCAGGAGGCGGACCTGGCGACGGCACACATCGGCTTCCGCACCGTGCTGCGGGAGCGCTCGTCGTGAAGCGCCGCTACTTGCTTGCCGCCGCGGCCCTGCCCTGGCTGGCGCATGCCGAGAAGGCGCCGCTGCGCATCGCCGTTGCGCCCGGTCCGCAGGCCGAGGTGATGGACCTGGTGGCGCGGCTGGCCACCGCGCAGGGGCTGGCGCTGACGACGATCCTCAGCGTCGGCGCACCCGCGGCCGTCAATGCCTCTCTGGCCTCGGGCGGCTTCGATGCGGCCAGCGTCGAAGACGGCGTTGCCTTCTCCAACGATCCCTCACGCCAGTGGCTCGCCGAGGCCGCGTTGACGGTGACCTTGCCGATGGCCCTCTACTCGCGCCGCCTCGCCGCACTGCGTGATCTGCCCGTCGGCGCAAGAGTGGCGATCCCCGCCGAGCCGGCAGCGGCCACGCGGGCGCTGCTGCTGCTCTACAACCACGGCCTGCTCCTGCTGCGGCCCGAGGCCGGCCTGCACGCGCGGCTGTCCGACGTGCGGCAGACGCGCCGCGGGCTGCGGTTGCTGAGCCTGCCTTCGACGCAACTGGCCGCAGCGCTGCATGGCACCGCCGATCTCGCCGTCATCGACCGCGCCCATGCGACCGACGCCGGCCTGCAGCCCGCGCGCGATTCGCTGGGCGTCGAGGATGCCCGCTCGCCCTGGGCCGGCGTGCTCACCGTGCGCCGCGCTGATGTCGAAGCGCCGTGGCTGCGCCAACTGGTGGCGGTGTATCGCAGCGAGCCGGTCAAGCGCTTCATCCTCGATCGCTACCAGGACGGGGTGCGCCGGCCATGGTGATCGGCTTCGCCTGCAGTGCCTGCGGCCGCTGCTGCAACAGCCCGCCGCTGCTGAGCCTGGCCGAGCTGCTGCGCTTCGAGAACGTCTTCGTCGGCACGCTGAGCCTGAGCCTGAGCCGCACGGCACCGCTGGCCCTGCAGGGCCACGAGGCGCCCTCGCAGGCCTGCCCCGCGCTGCGCAGCGATGGCCTGTGCAGCCTGCACGAGCAGGGCAAGCCCGCCATGTGCGCCAGCGTGCCGCTCGATCCCCGGCAACCGGATGCCGCGCAGGCCATCGTGCTGCGCCGGCGCCTGCCCGGCGGCCCGGAGGACTTCGGCGCGCAGTGCCTCAGCGACGGGCCGGCGCTGCCGCCGCTGCTGGCCGCCGGCGAGATCGTCGATGCCGGTCATCGCCAGGCCCTGCGCGCCGCCCGTACCTCGCATGCCGAAGAGGACTCGCTGTGGCGCGCGCCGCTGCGGTCCCGCCTGGCGGCGCTGCTGGGCGCCGCGCCGCCGGGCGGCTTCCTGAGCCTGCCGCTGACGCCGCTGCTGGAGTGGCTCAGCGAAGCGGGCGCGCCCGAGCATGCCCGGCGCCTCGCCCAGTCGCAGCGCGGCCTGCTCGCCCAGCGCATCGATGCGGCACTGCAGCGCCGCCGCCCGGAGGACCGGCCCAGCACCGCGCAGTTCCGCCGCTGGCACGAGGCCTACGGCAGCTTTCTCGACCAGACGCCGGCGCGCGCCCGCGCCGACACGCCGCTCTCCGCGTACCTGTACGGCATCTGATTTGCCATAGACTGGGCCACAGGGAGTCAGAGTACGAACGGGCCCACGAGGCGCGTCGGTCTTGAGGGCATGGCACATCGCCGTGCCCGCACTCCTTTGCCTCGTCAATGCAACGACCAGCAGGGAGACGCCGATGTGGTCCTTCGGAAGAAAGCTGATCCTCAGTTTCGCGTTGTCGTTCGTCGTGCTGCTGCTCGTGGGGCTGCTGTCCTACCGCGGGCTCGATGTCCTGACCCGCGCCAGCTACTCGGTCACGCACACGCATGAGGTGCTCGACCGCGTGGACGGCCTGCTCGGCGCGCTCAAGGACGCAGAGACCGGCCAACGCGGGTTCCTGCTGACCGGCTCGGACGCCTACCTCGAGCCCTACACGGCCGCCCGCGCGGGCATCCCGCAACTGCTCGCCGAACTGGGCAGGCTGGTCTCCGACAACCCGCGCCAGAGCGAGCGCGTGGCCGATGCCCAGCGGCGGGTCGACGCCATCATGAAGGTGCACCAGTCCCGCATCGACCAGCGGCGGGCCTCGGGCGAGGAGGCGGCCGTTCGCGCGATGCTGGCCGGCGACGACAAGCGCCGGATGGACGAACTGCGCCGGCTGCTGGGCGAGATGGTCGATGAGGAACACGCACTGCTGCAGGAGCGCGCCGGCGAGGTCGAGTCGGCCTCCGCCAGCGCGCGCGCGGCGATCGGCGTGGGCACGGCGGCCGGCCTGCTGCTGGTCTTCATCGCCGGCGGGCTGCTGGCCCGCACCTTGAGCACGCAGATCGGCGCGGCCGTCGGGCATGTCCAGCGCTCCTCGGCCGAACTGCAGACGGCCTCGAACCAGCAGGCCGTGGGCGCACGCCAGACCGCCACCTCGATGGCCGAGATCACCACCACGCTCGCCGAGCTGACGAGAAGCTCGCGCGAGATCGCCGAGAGCGCGCTGCAGGTCGGCGAGATCGCGGGCCGCACCGCGGACTCCGCCCGCTCGGGCGACGGCGTGCTCCAGGCCGCGCGCGATTCCATCGGCGCGATGAAGCAGCAGAGCGTGCGAGTCGTCGAGCACATGCTCGACCTGGGGCGCAAGTCGCGGCAGATCGACGACGTGCTGGACCTCGTCGTCGAGCTGGCGCAGCAGACCAACATCCTGGCCATCAACGCGACGATCGAGGCGATGGGCGCGGGCGAGAGCGGCACGCGCTTCAGCGTGGTGGCCGACGAGGTGCGCAAGCTGGCGGACCGGATGGGCGAATCGGCCAAGGCCATCCGCGTACAGATCGAGGAAGTGCGCGACGCGGTCAACGCCACGACGATGGCCACCGAGACGGGCTCCAAGTCGATCGACGCCGGGGCGAGCCAGTTCGCGGCGGTGGCCGCGTCACTCACCGACATCGGCAAGATGGTGCAGCGGACGAGCGAGGCGGCACGCGAGATCGGCCTGTCGACCCAGCAGCAGTCCACCGCGGTCGAACAGGTCAACCTGGCGCTGTCCCACACGGCCGGCGCCGCCAAGGAGACCGAGGTCAGCTCGCAGCAGACCTCGCAGACGGCGCTGCAGCTCGTCGAGCTGGCGCGCGGGCTGATGCGGCTGGTCCAGGCCCAGCCTGCTCACTGAGGATCCCGACCATGGCAACAAAGGACAACTACCGATTCTTCCGCCTGGAAGCCCGCGACCTGCTGGCCCGGATCGACCCGGCCATGCCCGAGCTGCAGCAGCCGGCCGTCGACACCCGACGCGCGGCCGCCGAGCGGCTCGTGTACCTCACGCACACGCTGAAGGGAGCTGCTGCCGTGGTGGGCCTGAAGGACATCGCCGCGGCGGCCTATTCGATGGAGACCCTGCTGCGGGCCCATCCCTGCGCGCAGGAGATGCTCTCGCCCGAGGTGCTGGGCCAGCTGTCGGAATCGCTGGCCGAGATCAAGGCCGGCGTTGCGGCATTGATCCCCGCACCGGCGCCGGCACCGGCGGACCGCTGAGTCAGTCTGCCCGGGAGAAGACCAGGCTGGCGTTGGTGCCGCCGAAGGCGAAGGAGTTGCTCAGCGCGTGGCGCAGCCCGGGCACGCGCTCGCCCTGCCCCAGCACATGGCCGAGGCCCTGGCAGGCGGGGTCCAGCACCTGGGTGCCGGCCGTCGGCGGGATCTCCTGGCGCTCCAGGGCCAGCACCGTCCAGGCGGCTTCGACGGCGCCGGCCGCCCCCAGCAGGTGGCCATGCGCGGCCTTGGTGGAGCTGACGCGCAGGTTCGGTGCGGCCTCGGCCCACAGCTCGCGCAGCGCGGCGCACTCGACCGGATCGCCGACGATCGTGCCCGTGCCGTGGGCGTTGCAGTAGCCGATGTCGGCCGGCTGCAGACCGGCGGCGGCCAGCGAGCGCCGCAGCGCGGACATCTGGCCGCGCTGGTCGGGGTTGGTCAGGTGCGAGGCGTCGCAGCTGATCGCGCTGCCGGCCAGCCAGGCGCGCACGCGGCGGCCATCACGCGCGCAATCGCTCTCGCGCTGCAGCACGAAGAAGCCCGCGCCTTCGCCGAGCACCAGGCCGGCCCGGTCGGGCGAGAACGGCCGGCAGCTGCGCGCGGGGTCCGTCTCGTCGGGCGGAGCCAGGGTGCGCAGCGCCTGCCAGGCAGAGATGGTGCCGCGCACCAGCAGTGCCTCGGCGCCACCCGCGATGGCGATGTCGATCTCGCCGCGGCGCAGCGCATGCGCCGCCTCGGCCAGCGCCACGGCGCTCGACGCGCAGGCGACGGCGTAGGTGACGACCGGGCCGCGGATCTCGCAATGCAGGGCCAGCGTGGCGGCGGCAGCGTTGACCATGGCGGTCGGGACCGTGAGCGGCGGGACGCGCTTGCCCGCATGGAGCGCGGCGTAGGCGGCATCCAAGGTGGCGGCGCCGCCCATGCCGGTGCCCAGGTACAGGCCCACGCGTTCCGCATCGGCCCAGGCGCCGCAACGGGCATCCTCGATCGCGCGGCGCGCCGCGCCCAGCGCCATCTGGCTGACGCGTTCGGTGCCGACCTGCTGCAGCTTGGGCAGCACGGCGGCCACGTCCTCGGTGACTCGCGCTGCGGCGATGTCGGGCAGGCCTTCGAGGGCCATCCGCTCGATCGCCGACTCGCCGTCCATCAGGCGCGCCCAGGCGGAATCGAGGTCCGATCCGAGAGCGCTCGCGAGGCCCAGCCCCACGACGCCGACGCGCTCCATCACGCTCATGCCGCCTGAGGGGCGGCCGGGGTGCTGCTGAGCAATTCGTCCAGCAGTTGCGCGAGGCCGCGCAGCGTGCTGACGGACGTGGCCGCCGAGTCGGGCACGTTGACGTGGAAGTCGTCCTCGATCGTGAAGATCAATTCGGCCAGGGTCAGCGAATCGATGTCGTAGGTGGCGAACGGCGCATCGGGGTCGATCTTGCTCTTCTCCACGTCGAACTGATCGTGGATGAGGTCCTGGAGGCGTTCGATGCTGTTCATCATGAGATCCTGGCAAGAGCGCCCGCGGCTCGCGGGCTGTGGGGGAAAGATGCAGAGCCCGGATGGACGCCGGGGCGGAGCCGGGCCGCAAAGCCGGCGATCAGTTCGCCGACCCGCTGGCGGTCGTTGTCGGCGCTGACCATGTGATAGCTGTTCTCCAGCACCTCGAGGCTGGCGATGCCGGGGCGCAGGCCGCCGACGGTCTTGCGCACGGTATCCAGGCGACAGATCTCGTCCTCGCGGGCATGCACCATCAGCAGCGGCCGCTGCTGCTCGCTGAGCAGCCGGCGGGCATGACGCGACAGGCCCTCGCTTTCGCGCACGATGTTCAGCGGCACGCTGGCCGGGCCGACCAGCGTCGCCTCCTCGCCTTCCATCTGCGCCCGCACCCATTGGCGCATGCGCTCGTTCTTCAGGCCGTAGGGCTCGCGCTCGGACATCGAGAACCAGGGCGCGATGCCCAGGCCGTAGGCCAGGTAGCGCAGGCGGTACCACCAGGGCAGACCCCAGCCGTTGTAGGCGATCAGCGGCGACAGCAGCACCAGCCCGCGCAGTGGCGCCCGCGGCAGGCGCCCGGCCGCGGCCAGGGCCAGCATGGCGCCCGAGCAGAGACCACCGAGCAGGGCCGGCTCGCCGTCATCGGCGAGCAGCTTGCTCACCGATTCGGTCGCAGCATCGACCCAGTCGGTCCAGCGCGCGCGGGTTGCCAGCATGCCGTGGCTGTAGCCCGGCACGGTCGGGCACTCCAGTTGGAGGCCCAGCCGCCGCAGCGGATGAAGCAGCAGGCTGAACTCCTTGGGCGTGCTGGCCAGGCCGTGGAGCAGGATGAGTCTGCGCACGGGCAGGATCGCGGAGTCGGTGGACATGGAAGGGATCAAAGGCGTTGCAGTCTACGGGGCTTCACCGTTTAGAAAAACTCTCGACGCCCATATGCGGGTGTCCTGCGGGGACGGTCGGTCTGTGGTCAGGTTCTTGCGAATATGAGAAACATTGCTTTGCAGTCGCGGCAGCCAAATTGATTGCATGGATGACTGCCTGCGCCGCTATTCTTCGGCCCCTCGCCCTTCGGTTACCTGACAACGCATGGCCTGTTTTTTCCACCGCCGCGCTCTCGCCGTGTGCCTCACCCTGGGCGCGTGGAGCGGCTCCCCCGCGCAGGCTGCCGGCACGCTGCTGCTGATCGATGCGCCGCCCGCGCAGCCCACGCTGTCGGCCGGCGTCACCACCCGCGCCTGGCCCGCGGCACCCGGCGCCCGGCAGCAGGATCACGCGCTGCTGCCGGCCTTCGACTACGCGACGCCGAGCGGATTCTTCGCCTCCACCGACGACAGCATCGGCTGGAACCTGGCGCCGCTGCTGATGGACGAGCAAGGCGTGAAAGACTGGCCAGATTGGCAAATGGGCGCGCGCCTGTGGCCGCAATGGGGCCGGCCACAACGCCTGGCGCCTGCGGGGGCGCAGCGCACGGGCACACGCGTGACGGGTGAGCTCTTCGCCAACGTGCAAGCCCTGCCCTTCCTGCTGCTGCAGTCGGGCATGAGCTTCGGCAGCGGGCAGCATCGCGACGGCGCGCAGCTGGAGCTGGGTGCCACCAGCGGCATCCCGCTGGGCGACGAGCTGATCGGCATCGGCCTGGCCGCCAGCTATGCCAATGCGGCGCACTTGCGCGGCAGCTTCGGCGTCGGGCCGGTCGCCGGTGGGCCACCGGCCTGGCAGCCCTCGCGCGGCTGGCAGGACTGGAGCCTGGCCATCAGCATGGATCACAAGCTGTCGGCGGATTGGTCCATCAGCGGCCAGTGGCTCGGTGCGCGCCTGCTCGGCGCCGCGGCACGCGCACCGTTGACGCAGACGCGCTTCCAGCCTTCGTACACCGTCAGCCTGTGGCGGAAGTTCTGAGCATGCAGGACGAATTCCTCCTCTTCGCGCTGCCCGTGTTCGTCGCCGCCATGGCCTTCGAATGGGCCTGGGGCCGCCGGCGCGGCCGCAACACCTATGGCTGGGCCGATACGCTGACCAGCCTCTCCCAGGGCCTGCTGAGCCAGGCGGTGGCCGCCGTGACGCCGCTGCTGCAGACGGGCATCTATGCCTGGGTGCAGCCGCGGCTGCACCTGCTGCCGACCGCGCGTTGGGCTTCTCCGCTAGGCTGGATCTTGGCCGTGATCTGCTACGACTTCTGCGACTACTGGCTGCATCGCGTCAGCCATGAGAGCGCGCTGTTCTGGGCCGCGCATGCGGTGCATCACCAGAGCGAGCATTTCAACCTCAGCACGGCGCTGCGGCAGGAGAGCTTCTACTCGGTGATGGGCTTCCCCTTCTTCCTGCCGCTGGCCGTGATCGGCTTTTCGAGCGAGCAGTTCATCACCGCAGGCATGGTGGTGCTGCTCTACCAGTTCTGGATTCATACCGAGCACATCGGCCGCCTGGGCTGGCTCGACCGCGTGTTCTCGACACCCTCCAACCACCGCGTCCATCACGCGGTGAACCCCGGCTACCTGGACCGGAACTACGGTGCCGTGCTGGTCGTCTGGGACCGCATGTTCGGCAGCTTCGCCGAGGAGACCGAACCCTGCGTGTACGGCACCGTGAAGCCGCTCGCGAGCTGGAATCCGCTGTGGGGCGTGGCCCAGTTCTACGTGGAGATCGGCCGGCGCATGGCGGTCACGCCGCGGTTGATCGACAAGCTGCGCGTGCCCTTCAAGTCGCCGAGCTGGATGCCGCCCGGCGTGGTGCCGACGGACTCGCCGGAGGAGGCCGCGCGCCGGCTGGCGCAGCCCCGGTTCGACCCGCCGCTGCCCACCGCAGCCAGGGTCTGGGCCGGCGCCGTGTTCGCCGCCTGCGCGCTGGGCGTGGGCAGCTGGCTCGTGAATTCAGAGGCGCTCGATACCGCCGTTCAGTGGCTGGCCGCGGGCCTGCTGGCCGGGGCGCTGTGGTGCATGGGCCGCTGTCTGCGGACAACGGCGCGGCCGCTGCTGCCTGGCTTGCTCGGCGTGGCCTTGGGCCTGCTGCTGACGCTGCTCGCGCTCCGCGCGTAGCGGGTCAGCGCGCGGGCTCCATCGCGGCGGTGTACTCGCCACGCCGCGCCAGCCGGTTCAGCCGCGCGCGTTCGACCAGCTTCGCCTGCGCGGCCGCCACGTTCTCCGCCTTGCCGCTCCAGGCCTTCATCGCCGGATCCTGGATCGCCCGCGCGAACGAGAACGCGACCGGCCATGGCAACTGGCCCTTGTGGCGAAGGTTCATCGCGTTCAGCCGCGCAGAGGCGTCGGCGGCCGACTGTCCTCCCGACAGGAAGGCGATGCCGGCCACCGCGGCCGGAACGGTGCGGCGGAAGCAATCGATGGTGGCATCCGCCACTTCGTCGGCCGAGGCCTGCGCCGGGCAGGCCAGGCCCGGCACGACCATATTGGGCTTGAGCAGCATGCCGGCCAGATCCACGCGCTGCGTGCGCAGCTGTTCGAAGACGGCGTGCAAGCTGCGTTCGGTGACCTCGCCACACCGCGCCAAGGTGTGGCCGCCGTCCATCAGCACTTCGGGTTCGACGATGGGCACGATGCCGGCCTCCTGGCACAGCGCCGCGTAGCGCGCCAGGGCGTGGGCATTGGCCTCGATGCAGCCGCGCGAGGGAGCATCATTCGCGTCGTCGATGGTGATCACCGCGCGCCATTTGGCGAAGCGGGCGCCCATCTTCGAGTACTCGGCCAGGCGCTCGCGCAGGCCGTCCAGGCCTAGGGTCACCAGTTCGCCCTCATGCAAGGCCAGCGGCTTGGCGCCCTCGTCCACCTTGATGCCGGGAATGATGCCGACGCGCTGCAGCGCCTGTGCGAAGGGCGTACCGTCGAGCGCGGTCTGGCGGATCGTCTCGTCGTAGAGGATGGCGCCGCCGATCGATTCGGCCAGGCCCGGCGCGGTGACGATCAGGTCGCGGTAGGCGCGCCGCATCTCCACCGTCTGCGGAATGCCCAGCGCCGCGAAACGCTTGTCCGCGGTCGGGTTGCTCTCGTCCATCGCCAGGAGGCCCTTGCCTTCGGCCAGCATCTGGCGGGCGGTATCGCGAAGTGTCTGCTTGTTCATGGATGTCCTTGCCAAACGGTCATTCGCCGGCAAACGATGCGCCCGGCTGCGCGATGATGGCGCATGCAACTTTGAAAGGCAGCAATGCAACTCGGAATCATCGGTTTGGGTCGGATGGGCGCGAACATGGCGCGCCGCCTGATGAGCAAGGGGCACGAGTGCGTCGTGCAGGACTCGCATGCGGATGCGGTCGCGAAGATGGTCAGCGACGGTGCCGTCGGCGCCGCCACGCTGGCCGAGCTGGCCGCCAAGATGACCAAGCCGCGCGCCGTGTGGCTGATGGTGCCGGCCGCGGTGGTCGACGGCGTGCTGGACGACCTGCTCGCGCACCTGGACCCGGGCGACATCATCATCGACGGCGGCAACTCCTACTACCGCGACGACATCCGCCGCGCGAAGAAGTTGGGCGACGCCGGCTTCCACTACGTCGATTGCGGCACCAGCGGCGGCATCGCCGGCCAGGACCGCGGCTACTGCCTGATGGTGGGCGCGGAGAAGCCCATCTTCGACCACCTGCGCCCGATCTTCAGCGCGCTGTCGCCGGGCCTCGGCAACGAGCCGCGCACTCCCGGGCGCGATGGCGAACCGTCCGACTCCGAACAGGGTTTCCTGCACTGCGGCCCGAACGGGGCCGGCCACTTCGTCAAGATGATCCACAACGGCATCGAGTACGGAATGATGGCGGCCTTCGCCGAGGGCTTCAACATCCTGCGCCACGCCAATATCGGCAAGAAAGATCATGCGGTGGACGCCGAGACCACGCCGCTGCGTGAGCCCGAGTTCTACCAGTACGAGTTCGACCTGCCCGAGGTGGCCGAAGTCTGGCGGCGCGGCAGCGTCGTCGGCTCATGGCTGCTGGACCTCACCGCCAAGGCCTTGCTGGCCGACCCGGAGCTGAAGCACTTCGGCGGCAAGGTGTCCGACTCCGGCGAAGGCCGCTGGACGATCCAGGCCGCGATCGACGAAGCCGTGCCGGCGCATGTGTTGAGCGCGGCTCTGTACGACCGCTTCAGCTCGCGGGGCGAGGCGACGTTTGCGAACCAGATCCTGTCGGCGATGCGGCATGAGTTCGGCGGTCACGCAGAGAAGAAAGACTGACGGGACCGACGTCGCCGATGTGGGCGACCGTGACGTCGGGCTCGGGAAAGCGGGCCACTTCCGCGGCATCGGATGCGTAGTGCCCTTGCCGCGGGAAGACGGTGGTCACGCCGTCGCCCCAGGCGGCCTTGAACGCGCCGAGGATGCGCGGCTTGTCGTCGACGAGGACGTAGTGGCGTGCCGGATGGATCCGCCGGATCTCGTCCAGCATCAGCTCCTTGTGCACGTAGATCATCACCCGCCCCTGCACCGCGTCCCACAGGCCGGAGCGCTGGACCTTGCGTGGCTGGAACACGGCGTCGCCATCGGAGAGGATCACGGTGGGGCCGAGCTGCCCCATGCTCGCCAGCGCCTCGACGGCACCCGGGTACACGCGATCGGCGAACGGATAGTCGAGCAGAAAGCTCGAGGTCTGCAGCAGACGAAGCTGCGCCTCGGCGCCATCACCCTCGACCTCCTTGCGATAAAGCTGCAAGGCGCCCAGGTAGTCCGCGTACCCGAGCTCGACGCGCAACTTCTCGAACAGGGTCCAGTAGCGCTCTGAAGAGGCGGCGCCGAATTCGCGCGTCAGGTGATCGTGCAGGTCCGCGATGATGCGGTCGTTGTCCAGCAAGGTGTTGTCGACGTCGACGAGGAAGACAAGGTCATTGAGGATGGCAGCCAAGGCGCGTGCACTTTCATCGTGGATGGTGGTGGGTCGTGGCTTCGGAACGAGCAATCCGCATACCCGTCGTCGGCAGTAACGAGAAGCTGATTCCGCGGCGACTGTAGTACCGTCCGCACCGGCATTGAGCCTCCCCGATTTGCACACGCCATGATCCGTCGCCGTGCCGCCCTACTCGACGCCCTGCTCGCCCTCGGTGCTTCCGTCGCACCCGGGATGACAAGTTGCGCCCGCGCCTCGGCGTCGGTCGACGCCCATGCCATGAAAGGTGCGCCGCTGCGCATGGCGATGACCGAGTTTCCTCCCTACACCGGTACCGACCTGCCGGGCGGGGGCATCGCCACCGTGATCACCCGGACCGTGCTGGCCCGGCAAGGCCTGGAGATGAGCGCCAGCGTGCGGCCCTGGGCGCGCGCGCTGAGCGAGACGCAGGAGGGTGTGTTCGACGGTTTGATCGGGGTGTGGCGCAATGCTGAGCGGGAGCGCACCCTGCTGTTCCCCCGGCCGCTGGGCATCACCAACCGGATCGGCTTCATGGCTCGCGCCGGAACCTCGATCACCGTGAACGATCTGAAGCAACTGCGCAGGCTCACCATTGGCGTCGTGAACGGCTATGCCAATCCTCTGGCCATCGAGGAGGCGCAACTCCGGCTGGAGCCTGCGGTCGATGATCTGCGCAACCTGCGCAAGCTGCTCCTCGGCCGCATCGACCTGGCGCTCATCGACAAGGGCGTCGCCCACTACCTGCTCCAGACGCAGTTGCCCACGGGCCTCACGGAACTGACCTGGCTCGAGCCCTCGGTCACGGAGACCCCGCTCTATGCGGCACTGTCCCGTCGATCGCCAGAGGCCCTGGCGAGAGTGGCCGAGTTCAACCTCGGTCTGGACAAGATCCACAAGGATGGAGAGCTCGACCAGTTGTTGAAGAGCTTCTCGGGATGAGTTCCGAGAGAAAATCTTTCTGAATCAACCCGTTGGAAAATATGAAATTCGCCACCTGGAACGTCAATTCCCTCGCCGTCCGCCTGCCGCAGTTGCTGGACTGGCTGGCCGCCAACCCGGTCGACGCGCTCGTGCTGCAGGAGACCAAGCTGACCGACGACAAGTTCCCGACCTTGGAGATCGGTGAGGCCGGTTACCAGGTCCAGTGGTTCGGCCAGAAGACCTACAACGGCGTGGCGCTGCTCAGCAAGGTGGCGGCGCGCGACGTGGTGAAGAACATCACCGGCTATGCGGACGAGCAGGCGCGGCTGATTGCCGGCACAGTGGCGACGGCGGCGGGCGACGTGCGCGTGATCGGCGGCTACTTCCCCAACGGGCAGGCGCTGGACAGCGACAAGTTCGTCTACAAGATGGCCTGGCTCGACGGCCTGCGCGCCTGGCTCGCCACCGAGCTGAAGACGCATGACAAGCTGGTGCTGATGGGCGACTTCAACATCGCGCCCGAAGACCGCGACTGCTACGACCCGGCCGCCTTCGTCGGCCAGACCCACACCTCGCCGCAGGAGCGCGCCCACTTCCAGGCCTTGATCGACCTGGGCCTCACCGACGCGTACCGGATGTTCGAGCAGCCACCCAAGAGCTACAGCTGGTGGGACTACCGGATGCTCGGCTTCCAGAAGAACAAGGGCCTGCGCATCGACCACATCCTCGTCAGCGCGGGGCTGAAGCCGCTGGTCACGGCCTGCACGATCGACCGGCAGATGCGCAAGCTGCCCAAGCCCAGTGACCATGCGCCGGTGATCGTCACGCTGGGCGATTGAGCCGCTCGCGCAGCGCGTCCTTCAGCTCGGCCCAGCTGTAGCTGGCCTGCGCCGCGGCCAGGCCCAGGCGGCCGAACACGGGCACGAGGCCATAGCGCTCAAGCTCGACGGGTAGCGGCGCGCCGCCATGGATCGCCTCGGCCAGCAGCTCGCCCGCCACGGTGGTCGGCGCCACGCCATGACCGCCGAAGGCCTGGGCGAACCAGAGGCCCGGCGCCAACTGGCCGATCTGCGGCATCTGATGGCGGGCATAGCTCATCAGCCCGCCCCAGGCATGAGCGATGCGCAGGCCGGCCAGCTGCGGATAGACGCGCAGCAGGTCCGCGCGCAGCAGCGCCGCGATGCGCGCCGGCTCGCGCTCCAGGATCGAAATGCGGCCGCCCCACAGCAGGCGACGGTCGGGCAGCATGCGGTAGTAGTCGAAGGCGAAGCGGGTGTCGTAGAGCGCGGCCGGGGTGCGGATCGGCTCGCAGCCGGACGGCAGCGGCTCGGTCGCCATCACATAGGTGGCGATGGCCAGGCGCGATCTCTCCACGCGCCGCTGCAGGCCCTGCATCGTGGCGCCGCCCGCCAGCACCAGTTGCCGCGCGCGCAGGCTGGCACCGGCGGCCGTGTGGACGCGCCAGCCGTCGTGAAGCTTTTCGATCCGGCTCACCGGGCTTTGCTCGTAGAGGCTCGCGCCCTCGGCACGCAGCGCAGCGGCCAGGCCGTGCACGTACTTGAGCGGATGGAAGTGGAAGGCGTCGGGCTCCAGCAGCGCGGCGCCATAACGCTCGGTTTCGACGGCCTCGCGCACCTCGGCCGGGGACAGCTCTAGCCAGCTCACCCCGAACTGCTCGCGCATCATCTGCGCCTGCCGGCGCAGCGCGGCCCGGGCGCCCGCGCCATGGAACCAGTCCAGAAGCAGGGCGCCGCCCTCGGTGCGATCGCAGGCGATGTTCAGCTTCTCGATGCGCCGGCGGATCAGCGCCACCGCATCGCGGGTCAGCGCATAGAGCGAGCGGGCCGGGCCAGGGCCCAGCTCGCGCAGCAGCGCCGCGCAATCGCGGCTGTAGCCGCCGAAGACGAAGCCGCCGCAGCGCCCCGAGGCGCCCTGCCCCATCGCGCCGGCCTCCAGCACGGCCACCGAGCGCAGACCGCGCTCCTGCAGGCCTCGCGCCGTGGCCAGGCCCGCGAAGCCGCCGCCGATAATGGCGACTTCCGCCTCTCTACCGTCGCCGGCCAGCGGCGGCAGGTTCAGACGCGGACTGGTGGCTTCGTAGTAACTGCCCTCATGCATGCACCAAGGCTAGCGCATCAGGGCCATGCACTCGTCCAGCAAGGCGTGCAGGCGCAACACACGCTCGTCCCCCAAAGTGGCGTTGATGGACAGCTGCGCGCGCTTCCAGTCGGCCTGCATCTCCGCGCGCTTGGCGATGCCGGCGGGCGTGGCCTGGACGAGCCGGCTGCGTCCGTCCTCGCCCGGCAGTTGCTCGACCCAGCCGCCGGCCACCAGCGGCTGCAGGTTGCGCGTCAGGGTCGAGGCATCGAGTTCCATCCGGCGGGCCAGCGTGCCGGGCGACAGCGGACCCAGCTTGACCACGTGCGACAGCAGCGCGTACTGCGTCGTCTTCAGCCCGCTGGCGGCGAAATGCGGCTCAGCGAGCTGCGTCACGCGCCGCGTCAGCTGTCGCAGTTTCATGTTCGTGCAGCCCTGGGGGCTCATGACGTCCCTTGCCATCGAATCATTGTATCTACAATAATTGCAGATACAAATTTCCAGGAGCCGGACGATGAGCGAGACGAGCAGTCACGATGAGGTGTTGCAGCAGTGGATGGCCGACGAGGCCGCCCTGCGGGGACGCATGCAGCAGGAGCCGGGCGTGGCACGCCGCGAGCAAGTGATCGGCCGCACCGGCCTGGAGACGATGCAGGCGCTGCTGAACGGCGAACTGCCGCCGCCACCGATCGCGCAGACGATGGACTTCACGCTGGTCTCGGTGGCCTTCGGTGAGGCCGTGTTCCAGGGTCGGCCGCTGTTCAAGCACTACAACCCGCTGGGCAGCGTGCACGGCGGCTGGTACGCGACGCTGCTCGATTCGGCACTGGGCTGCGCCGTGCACACGACGATGCCGGTGGGCCGCGCCTACACGACGCTGGAGTTCAAGGTGAACCTGGTGCGCACGCTGACGCACAAGATCCCGCTGGTGCGGGCGATCGGCAAGGTCGTGCACTCAGGCCGGCAGACGGCCACGGCCGAGGCGAGCATCGTCGGCCATGACGGCAAGCTCTATGCTCACGCGAGCACGACCTGCCTGGTGTTCGAGATGCCGGGCGCCTGATCAGCGCTTGATCGCCGCGGCTTCGGCCGCGAGCTTGGTGATGCGCGCCCAGTCGCCCTTCTCCACCGCGTCCGCCGGCGTCAGCCAGGAGCCGCCGCAGACCTTGACGTTGGGCAGCGAAAGGAACTGCGGCGCCGTCTCCAGCGTGATGCCGCCGGTGGGGCAGAAGACCACGTCCGGGAACGGACCGGCCAGCGCTTTCAGCAGGTTCACGCCACCCACTGCAGTGGCCGGGAACAGCTTCAGGAAACCGTAGCCACCTGCATTGGCCTGCATGACCTCGCTGGCGGTGCTGACGCCGGGCAGCAGGGGCAGGCCCTGCTCGCGGCAGGCGGCGCCGATGGCGTCGGTATAGCCGGGGCTGACGCCGAACTGGCAGCCGGCATCGCGCGCGGCCTTCACGTCGGCCACGCTACGCAGCGTGCCGGCGCCGACGATCGCGTCGGGCACGGCCTTGGCCATGGCCTCCATCGCCTTCAGGGCCACCGGCGTGCGCAGGGTCACTTCCAGCACGCGCACGCCGCCGGCGACCAGCGCCTCGGCCAGCGGCACCGCGTCTTCCAGGCGCTGGATGACGATGACGGGAATGACGGGGCCGTGAGCGGCCAGGCTGAGGGTGTTGTCGATCATGATGTGCTTGCCAATCTTGAAGTGAATTTCAGAGCCAGATGGCTCAGAGCCAGATGGATCAGAGCCAAGTAATGGCGCCCTCTTCGGCCGTGCGCGCATTGCGCCGCATGCCGGCGAAGAGGTCGCGGCCCAGGCCGTGGCCGTTGTCGTAGGCATGGGCCGCAGTGATCTGGGCCTGGCCGCGGGCATCCCACTCGGCCTGCGGCACCAAGGCGGTCAGCTCGCCGGTGACGGCGTCCATGCGCACAACGTCACCATCGCGCAGCTTGCCCAGCGGTCCGCCGGCCAGTGCCTCGGGGCTGACGTGGATGGCGGCCGGCACCTTGCCGGAGGCGCCGCTCATGCGGCCATCGGTCACCAGCGCAACCTTGAAGCCCTTGTTCTGCAGCACGGCCAGCGGCGGCGTCAGCTTGTGCAGCTCGGGCATGCCGTTGGCGTGCGGGCCCTGGAAGCGGACGACGACGACGACGTCCTTCTCCAGCTCGCCGGCCTTGAAGGCATCCTGCATCGCATCCTGGCTGTCGAAGATGCGGCACGGCGCCTCGACGATATGGCGGTCTTCCGGCACGGCGGACACCTTGATCACCGCCCGGCCCAGGTTGCCCTGCAGCAGCTTCAGGCCGCCGGTGGCGCTGAAGGGCTCGGCCGCCGTGCGCACGACGGTGTCGTCGCCGCTGGCCGGGGCCAGATCTTGCCATTGGACCGACTTGTCCTCGCCGAGCGCGGGCACGCGGGCGAACGGGCGCAGCGAGGCGCCGGCCACGCTCAGCACGTCTTCGTGCATCAGGCCGGCATCGAGCAGCTCGCGGATCACGAAGCCGGGGCCGCCGGCTTCCTGGAACTGGTTCACGTCGGCGCTGCCGTTCGGGTACACGCGCGCCAGCAACGGCACGACGGCGGAGAGTTCGGAGAAGTCCGTCCAGTCGATCAGGATGCCGGCCGAGCGGGCAACGGCAACCCAGTGGATCAGGTGGTTCGTCGAGCCGCCGGTCGCCAGCAGCGCGACCATAGCGTTGACGATGCAGCGCTCGTCCACCAGCCGGCCGATCGGCGTGTAGTTCGCTTTGGGCGCGATCGACAGCACGGTGCTGACGGCCTGGCGGGTCAGCGCCTCGCGAAGGTCGTCGTGCGGATGCACGAAGGCGGCACCCGGCACATGCAGGCCCATGGCCTCCAGCAGCATCTGGTTGCTGTTGGCGGTGCCGTAGAAGGTGCAGGTGCCGGCGCCGTGATAGGCGGCGGACTCGGCCTTCTGCAGTTCCTCGCGGCCGACCAGGCCCTGCGCGTATTGCTCGCGCACCTTGGCCTTGGCGCTGTTGGAGAGGCCGCTGCTCATCGGGCCGGCCGGCACGAAGACGCAGGGCAGATGGCCGAAATGCAGCGCACCGATCAGCAGGCCCGGCACGATCTTGTCGCAGATGCCCAGCAGCAGCGCGGCATCGAAAACATCATGACTCAGCGAGATGGCGGTGCTCATCGCGATCGTGTCCCGCGAGAACAGGGACATCTCCATGCCCGGCAGTCCCTGGGTAACGCCGTCACACATCGCCGGCGTGCCGCCCGCCACCTGCGCCGTGGCGCCCAGTGCGTGGGCGGCCTCGCGGATCAGGGCCGGGTAGCCCTCGTAGGGCTGGTGGGCGGACAACATGTCGTTGTAGGCCGTCACGATGGCGATGTTGGGCGCCTTCTCCTCGACGATGCGCAGTTTGTCGTTCGCGGGCATCGCGGCCACCGCGTGGGCGACGTTCGCGCAGCCCATCCGCTCGACGCCGCGCTTGCGGCCGGCCAGCTTGTCCACGCCGTCGAGATAGGCCCCGCGGCTGTCGGCACTGCGCTGGCGAATGCGCTCGGTTACGGCCAGGAGGGTCTTGTTCATAGAGGCTAGCGATGTAACTCGACGGTGTTCGAACCAGTAACCATATTACAAGATCAGGCCCGCGCCCGGGTTACATCGAGGGTACAGCAGCGCGCCTGCGACAGGAACCCGCGGGCAAGTCGAATGCCATGCCAATGTCGCGTCACGACCGTGTCAACATTAGCCCCCATGCGCCCGTCGATGCAGTTGCCCTACCCACCTCGCGACACCCAGGCCCTGTTCGCCCGTACGCTGGCGCAGTGGCGCAGCGATCCGCCCCAGGATCTACTGCTGTTCGCCTACGGTTCGCTGATCTGGCGACCGGATTTCGAGTTCAGCGAATGCCGCCCCGCCCGTGTGCTGGGCCACCACCGGGCGCTGCGCATGCGCTCGCGCGTGAACCGAGGCAGCCCGGAGGAGCCCGGCCTGGTGCTGGCGCTGCTGTCAGGCGGCAGTTGCCGCGGCCTCGTCTACCGCGTGCCCGCGGCCCAGGGCGAATCGGTGCTGACCACCTTGTGGGCGCGCGAGATGCCCACCGGCGTCTACGAGCCCCGCTGGCTGAACTGCGAGACACCGCAAGGCCCCTTGAGGGCGCTGGCCTTCACCCTCTCGCGCCGCAGCCCGAACTGGACCGGTGAAATCGACGACGCCCAGTTGCTGCACATCTTTGCCCACGCGCGCGGCCGCTACGGCACGACCTTGGACTACCTGCTGCGCACCGTGCAGGGCCTGCGCGACCACGGCATCCGCGATGCCGAGCTGGAGCGCCAATGGCACCTGGCGGCGCGGCACGGGCTGTGCCTGCCGCTGACGACGCACGATCAGCGCTGATCGGAGGGCGAGTCGGACGGTTCGGCGGCCTTCAGCAGGCGCGCGAGGTCGTCTTCGGTGTCGATGTCGACCAGCACGCCGGGGTCGTCCACATCCACCGGCTGCGACGGGTAGCGCGCCAGCAGGCGCCGTGCACCATCGTCGCCGTGCAGGTCCACCAGCTCCGAGTACAGCTCGGCGCTGAAACCGACCGGATGGCCGCGCCGGCCGCGGTACTGCGCATAGGCGACCGGGAAATGATCGATGGCATCGGCGACAGCACGCATGCTGGCGGGACGCATCAGCGGCATGTCGGCCGGGACGATCAGCCAGCCGTCCGCATCGCCGGTGGCGCTGACGCCGGCCGCGATCGAATGACCCATGCCGACCTGGCTCGGACGGCCACGGCCGTCGAACTCCGGCATCTCGACGAGATCCTGCGACGCAACCAGCTTGCGCACCGCGGGCGCCAGCGCAGCGCTGGTGACCACGACGACGCGCAGCCCCGTCTCCAACGCATGGCGAAGTGTGCGAGACAGCATGGTGTCGGCCGTCAGGTCGGCCGTCATGTCGGCATTTGGCCCGAGCTGCTGCATCAGCTTGTGCCCAGGTCCGCGGAAGCGCATGCCGCGCCCCGCTGCCAGCACGACGACTACGGGTCGCCGTTTGCTCATTCCTTCTACTTCCTTCTGCTGGATTCGCGCCATTGACAGCATGCCGCCGGCCCGGGGGTGGCAATACTGGGGCCTATACCTAAGGCTTTCTACCGTCCACGGAAGTGGGTAGGCGGCCGGAACAAGCACAATTCCCCGATGAGCAAACTATCCGATCTCCGAAAGAGCTACGAGCTGGGCGAGCTGGACGAGAAGGTGGCCGCCGCCGACCCGCTGCGCCAGTTCAGCCAGTGGTTCGAACACGCGCTGGCCTCGGACGAGGTGCACGAGCCCAATGCGATGACCTTGGCCACCGTCGGTGCCGATGGCAGGCCGTCCACGCGCATCGTGCTGATCAAGGCCTTCGATGAGCGCGGCATTGTCTGGTTCACCAACTACGACAGCCGCAAGGGCCGCGAGCTCGCCGCCCATCCGTTCGCGGCGCTGCAGTTCCACTGGGTGGACCTGGAACGGGTCGTGCGGATCGAGGGCCGGGTGGAGAAGGTGTCGGACCAGGAGTCCGACGACTACTACCGCTCGCGGCCGCTCGACTCGCGCCTGGGCGCCTGGGCCTCGCCGCAGAGCGAGGTGATCGCCTCGCGCGCCACCTTGGTCGCCAACGCCGCCAAGATGGCGGTCACCCACGGCCTGAACCCCGCGCGTCCGCCGTACTGGGGCGGCTACCGGCTGGTGCCGGAGTGCTGGGAGTTCTGGCAGGGCCGCAAGTCCCGCCTGCATGATCGCCTGCGCTACCAGCGGGACGAGAGCGGCTCCTGGGTCATGGAGCGGCTGGCGCCCTGATCCTCAGCGCGCGCTGAGGGACAGCTCGGCGTGGGGTTGCCAGTCCGCCGCATTGGCCGCATCAGCAAGCCGGGGCGTGGCAAGGAACAGGCGGCCGTTCGCGATGCCCTTGGCGATCAGCGCGTCGCGGATCGCGCTGGCGCGCGCGGTCGCGAGCTGGGTCAATTGCTCGTCGCTGACCGGCGGCGCGCTGGCCGCAGCCGCCGGCGCCGCTGCGGCGGCCGCACCGCGCTGTTGGCGCCGCTCGGCGCGCTTGCGCTCGGCATCGGCCGCCGCTGCGCCCAGCTTCTGCTGCAGGGCCTGGCTGTCGGCCGCGGCGCCGGCCCATCCGGTGATCGTCAGATCCAGCCCCGGGCGTTCGGCCAGCATCTTGGCGACCTTGTCGAGTTGCTCCGGCGCACCGGGCTCCGCGCTGCCCGGCGCGAAGGCGGCCTGGCTCGCATCACCGCCATCGCTGCCGGAGAACAACGAGAACGGCGAGAGCAGTGCCTTCTTCAGCAGATTGCCGATCAGCTTCCAGACGATGCCGCCGATGCTGAACTCCGGGTCGTTGATCGAGCCGCTGACAGGCAGGTCGAGATCGATGACGCCGTTGGAGTCCTTCAGCAACGCCACGGCCAGCAGCACCGGCAGGGTCGTCGCATCCGGGCCGTCCACGTGATCGCCGAAGGTCAGTTGATCCAGCGTGATCTTGTTGCTCGCCTGGAGCTGGCCGGAGGCGTCGATCTTGTACTCGACCTGCGAGGACAGCTTGCCGCGTGTGATCGCATAGCCGGCGTACTTGGCCGCGTACGGTGACAGCGGCGGCAATTCGATGTCGCTGGTGCGCGCCTTGATGTCCATCGTCAAGGGTGCGCCGGTCGGGTTGAGCCAGCCCTCGACATCGAGGTCGCCGGTGCCCTGGACCTTGCCGCGCATGCTCAGCGGGGCCTTGACGTCCGGGCCGGTGGTGAAGGCGCCGAGGGTGCCGTTCACCTCGGACAGTGCCGCGCTGTAGTTGGGGCGGACGAAATGGTCGGAAAAGTCGACCTGTCCCTTGCTGAACTTCAGACCGCCCAGGCTCAGCCGCAGCGCGGGCGAGGAGGCCGGCGAGGTTGGCGGCGCCGCGGCCGAAGCTGCGGCGCCCGGCGCTTCTGCCGTCTTCGGTGCGCCGGCCCCGCCCAGGTCGCTGACGTTGAATCGCCCCTTCTCGTCGATGTTCAGCCGCATGTAGTAGTCATCGAGCAGCGCGTTCGCCACCGTCACGTCCATCGGCTCGCCGGGCTTGCTTCGCAGCGCCAGGCCGTTCAGGTCGAGGGTCTGCCAGCGCAACAGCTCGGCACCGGCACCGCCCTGCCCTTCCTCGCCGATGGCCTGGGTCACTCGCAGCGGTCCGATGTGCACATCGCCGTTCCAGGAAGCCTGCCAACCGGCGGAGGCCTGCGTGGCAGCGAATTCGCCCTTCAGGCCCAGGTCGGCGCGGCGCAGCTGGATGCCCCAGGTCTTGTCGAGATAAGGCCCGACGAGGTGGACCGGCAACTGATCGGCCTGCAGCTTGCCGCTGATGCTCAGCGGTGCGAGCAAGACCTGACCCTTCCATTGCAGGCGACCCACGCTTCTTGCGGAGTTGGTGGCCTTGTTGTCGCGAGCCCGGTCGAGGGCAAGACTCAGCTCGGCCGGGATCGCCGCCTTGCTGCTGGCCGGCCAGGCAAGGTTCTGCAGGCGCAGCTTGATGTCCTTGGCCTCGATGGCGGCGTCGCCGGCCTGGGCATCCTGCAGGCGCAGCGAACCCTGATCGATAGCAATGCCCTGCAGCGCGAGACGCCACGCCGATGCGGGCTCCGGCTGGGCAGTGCTTGTCGCAGCGGCGCTGGGCGGCATCAGCGCGTCGTGCCGCCAGCGGCCATCGGCCGCGCGGACGGCCTGCACGCTCGGGCGCCGCAGGCTCAGCTCACCGGCCTGCACGAGCTTCGCCCCCAGGTCGAGCTTCAGCGCATCCAGCTCCAGCGCTTCAGCCGCGAACACCGGCTCCGCGGGCCGCAGCGTTTCGAGCGCCAGCTTGGCGACGCGCAGATCCTGCAATTCCAGCGTCGCGCGGTTCGCGGCGTCGGGCTCAAGCGGGCGCTGAACCGCCAGCGTGACCTGCCCGCTGAACTGCCCCTTCAGCGCGGCGGGCAGTTGCGCTTGCAGGTATGGGCCGAAATCGGCCAGGCTCAGGTCCTGCCAGCCGCTCTTCAGCGACAGCTGCTCGGCAGCCAGGCTGCCCGCGCCCTGCAGCTGAGCCGGTTGCACCTTGCCGCCCGGCGCAGCGATCCGCAACGCGTAGTTCAGCGGTGTCGATCCTTTCAGCGGCCAGGAGAGTGCGCCGAGCTTGGCCTGGATGTCGCTCGCACTCAGTGCCACCGGTGCAGGCAGCGAGGCATCATGCCAGTCGACGGCGGCATCCTTCAGCTCGAAGCCGTCCAGGCCAATGGTCCAGGGCGTTGATGCCGCTGCGGGCGTGTCGCCGCTGCTGATGTCGCCACCGCCGCCAGGCAGCCAGAGGTGGCCATTGGCGTCACGATTCAGGCGCAAGGCAACGCCGGTCCATTGCACGGCACCCAGCTGGACGTGGCGCCGCAGCGGCTGCACGTCCTTTAACGCGATATGCAGTTCGCGCCAGTCCAGCCAGGGCTGGCCTGCGGGCGTCTGCAGCGCGACGTCGCCAAGGCCGATCTCGCCGCTCAACTGCAGCTGCGGGCCATCCTTGGCGGGCTGACTGAAGTTGGCGCTGAGCTTGAGGTCCACATGACCCTGCTTCAACCTCAAGGGCAGGTCGGCTGGCTGGTAGTCCAGGTAGGGCGCCAGGTCCAGCTTGTCGATCTTGAGATCGAGGCGAGCCTGCCGCTGGGCGGCGAAGGGCAGCAACTGGCCGTCGCTGCCGAAGGAGACGCCGTTGAGCTTGCCGCTGACGAGCGGCTTGACGGCCACTTCGACGTCGGCCGCAAGCGTCGACAGAAAGGGCAGCTCGATTTGCAGATCGCTGAGCTCGTGCTTTTGCTTGACCGGCTGGTCATCGAACAAGACCTGACCCTGATGCAGCTGGATGTTGTAGAGCCCGAAGCGCGCGGGTTCGGCATTGGCCTCCGGTGCAGAAGGCTTCGAGAAGCGAGCGATCAGGTCGTCGACGTCGTAGTGACCTTCCGACGTGCGGCTCAGGCGCAGGACCGGCCGCTCGATCCGCAGCGAGGACAGCACGGGGTTCAGGTGCCAGATCGAGCGCAGAGACAAGGTCGTCTCCACATGGGCGAGCGTGAGCAGCGGTGGATCCGAGGGTTTGGCGCCGGCGATCTGCAGGCCATCGAGCGCAAGCGCCAGTCGCCAGGGCTCGAAGTGCACGTCCGCAACGCTGACCGGCCGGCCGAGGGCCTCGCCCGCCATGCGCATGCCTGGGCCTGCAAGCCAGCGCGGCACGAGCAGCCAGCCGGCCACCATCAACAGGACGATGACGCCCAGTATGCTTAGCGCCCAGCGCCGGAGGGTTCGGGAAGGACTTGGCATTGACATGCGGAAGACGAGACTCTGATCGATCTGGAGCCGCATTATTTCTTGGAAAGAATTGAGAACTTGAACATCGCTGACCTCGTCCATGGCCTGAAGCCCTTGTTGCTGGTTCTGCTGCTGCCTCCGGTTCCGCTGATGTTGCTGATCGCCCTGGGGGGCGTGCTGATGCTTCGGCGGCACATGCGCTGGGGCATGTCGATGCTGATGCTCGGGCTTCTCGGCCTGTGGTTGAGCTGCTGCGAAGGCAGCACGCGCTGGCTGAACCGCTACCTGCTAGATACGCCCGCCGCATTGAATGCACGGGACTTGGCTGCGTTGCACCGGCAGCAACTCGCGACGCACGACGTGGCCGTGCTGGTGCTTGGCGCGGGGGTGCGCGACTATGTGCCCGAGTACATGGGCCCAGGCCTCCAGCCGTTGACGGAAGAGCGCCTGCGCTATGGCGTATGGCTCGCGCGCCGACTGGAGGCGCCGCTGGGTTTCACCGGCGGCATCGGCTGGGGTGCCCGGAATAAGCTCTTTACCGAAGCTGCGCTGGTCGAGCGCGCCGCGCGCGATCAATTCGACACGCCCCTGCGTTGGGCGGAGAGCCGGTCACGCGACACACGAGAGAACGCCAGCCTGAGCCTACCCTTGCTGAAGGCTTCTGGCGTGCGCAAGCTGGTTCTGGTCACGCACGTCGAGCACATGCCACGGGCGCTGAAGAATTTCCATGAAGCAGCCCAGGGTGCGAACGCGATGGAGATCATCGCGGCACCGGTCGGCCTGATGTCTAACGGCACCGGCGCATGGCTCGATTGGTGCCCAAGCGGGGAAGGCGCCTCAGGCGTGCGCTACGTCGTCTACGAATGGCTAGGCAGCTTGGCCGGCCACTGAGCGCCACAAATAGAAACCCCTCCCAACCTGAAGGCTGGAAGGGGCGGGTGGCTGACGCCACCTTTGGGGCTCCAGGGCGATTTGCCGAGGGGCTCCTGGCGCGCAAAGATTGCGCCAGAGTGTTTGCCTTGAGAAGGCCTTACAAACTTAGGCGAGTCGCCCAGGCCTTTCAAGGCTCGCCACCGCTCCTGTTCACCGATTGACAAACAATCGTTCGAAGAGTTGCTCTGCGCGCTGCTCGACCTCGGCCGGCATCGTGATCGCGCGGCCCCATTCGCGGGTCGTCTCGCCGGGCCACTTGTTGGTCGCGTCCAGCCCCATCTTGCCGCCCAGGCCGCTGACCGGTGACGCGAAGTCCAGGTAGTCGATCGGCGTGCTATCGACCAAGGTCGTGTCGCGCACCGGGTCCATCCGGGTCGTGATGGCCCAGACGACTTCCTTCCAGTCGCGGATGTCGACGTCCTCGTCCACGATGACGATGAACTTCGTGTACATGAACTGCCGCAGGTAGCTCCACAGGCCGAACATCAGGCGCTTGGCGTGACCGGGATAGGCCTTGCGGATCGAGATCACGGCCATGCGGTAACTGCAGCCCTCAGGCGGCAGATAGAAGTCGACGATCTCGCTGAACTGTTTCTGCAGGATCGGCACGAAGACTTCGTTGAGCGCAACGCCGAGGATGGCGGGCTCGTCGGGCGGCTTGCCGGTGTAGGTGGAGTGGTAGATCGGGTTGGCACGGCGCGTGAGCCTCGTCAGCTCGAAGACCGGGAACCAGTCCTGCTCGTTGTAATAGCCAGTGTGATCGCCGTAGGGGCCCTCCAGCGCGTGCAGGTAACCGCCCTTCTCTTTCAGCGGGATGCCGTCCTCGCTGACACCGACATAGCCCGGCGCGGCCACGGGAATGCGGCCCTCCAGCACGATCTCCGCGCTGGCCGGCACCTGCAGCATGCGGCCCGCCTCGCCGACGCCGCTGTCGACCAACTCGGTGCGCGACCCGCGCAGCAAGCCGGCGAACTGGTATTCGGACAGGCTGTCCGGCACCGGAGTCACGGCACCGAGGATGGTCGCCGGATCGGCGCCAAGCGCCACGGCGATCGGAAAGGGCTGGCCCGGGTTCGCCAGCGCGAAGTCGCGGAAATCCAGCGCCCCGCCGCGATGGGCGAGCCAGCGCATGATCAGTTGCCGCCGCCCGATCACCTGCTGCCGGTAGATGCCCAGGTTCTGCCGCAGGCGCGGCTTCTCGACGCTCTGCGGCCCGCGGGTGATCACGAGGCCCCAGGTGATCAGCGGGCCAACGTCGCCGGGCCAGCAAGTCTGGATGGGCAAGGCCTTCAGGTCGATGTCGTCGCCTTCCAGGATCTCCTCCTGGCACGCGCCTCGGCCGACCACGCGAGGCTTCATGTCCCACAGCGCCTTTCCCATTTCCAGCAGGCGTCCGACATCCTTCAGACCCTTGGGCGGCTCGGGCTCCTTCAGGTTGGCGAGCACGTGGCCTACATCGCGAAGCTCCTGTAGGCTCTGCGCGCCCATGCCGAGCGCGACGCGCCGCGTCGTGCCGAAAAGATTGGTAAGCGCAGGTGTCGCATAGCCCGCCGGCTTTTCGAACAGCAGCGCCGGACCCTCGGCCCGCAAAACACGGTCGCTGAGCGCCGTCACCTCCAGATGGGGGGAGACCGGCTCCAGCACGCGCCGCAGCTCGCCCATGCCCTCCAGCCCGTGAATGAAATCACGCAGATCTCGGTACTTCATAACTTATGGTAATTTAGAAGCCAGTCAATAAGCTTGACTGGTTATTTTTGATCTCTAGAATCCGCCTGCCCTTGATCATCAAGGGTTTACCCGTGGCTCGACCTTTGGGAGGGAACGAGCCACCTCGCTGCCGATGGACGCCGGTCAGCGCCTGGTCTCTGGCACATCTGATGATGAGCCCCGAGACAAGTCGCAGGGACCGGCCCATTATCACTACCGCTCCCGAGAGGCCTCGCCGGCAAGCCGACGAGGCCTCTTGGTGCGGGAGAGAAGAAAGGAGTCGCATGACAGCGCGTCAAGAAGTTCTATCCCTCGCCCGCCGCACCGGTGAGGCGACGTCCCTGTTCGTGAAGGACATCGGCCAGGGGCTCCTGGTCGTCAGCCACAACACGCTGGCCCTGCTGGGTCTGGCCGTCGTGGCGGTGGCGCTGACCTTCGTCAGCCAGGCCGAGTTGCGCCACCAGCTCGAATCGAAGGCTTTCGGCTGGCTGAATGCTCGTCAGGAAGCTCGCGCCGAGGCCGAAGGCAACACGCTCTATGGCACGGCCGAACCCGATGCGATCGCGCGCGCCACCGCGTCGAACCCGCGCGACCTGAATCGCCAGCAGGCTGCGGTGGCCCAATGGCTGTCGCGCCGCTACCGCGTGGCGCCGGAACCGGTCAGCCGCTTGGTGCAAGAGGCCTGGACAGCCGGCCAACGCGCCCACGTCGAGCCGACCCTGATCCTGGCCGTGATGGCGATCGAGTCCGGGTTCAACCCGTTTGCCCAAAGCTCCGTGGGCGCGCAGGGCCTGATGCAGGTGATGACGCGCGTCCACGACGACAAGTACGAAGCCTTCGGGGGTACCTTCGCAGCCTTCGATCCGGTGACAAACGTCCGTGTCGGCGTGCAGGTGCTGAAGGAGTGCATCCAACGCGCTGGCGGCATCGAGGAAGGCCTGCGCTACTACGTCGGCGCCGCCAATATGACGGACGATGCGGGCTACGCCTCGCGCGTGCTGGCCGAAGCCGAGCAGATGAAGGCCGTGGCCGCGGGCCGCAACGTGCCGCCGCTGCAGCCCCGCATGGTCCGCGACCCGGCGACTCCGCCCGCCCCGGCCGCCGACGAGCGCGTGGCGATGCTGCACGACATCCACTGAACGCCCCGCCCCGGGGCGCTACACTCTCCCATTCGCGCGACTGGCGATCAAGGCTGCCGAGGACCGATCCGGCAGCCCGAGGTGGTGGACCACCGGGAAGCGCGAACAGACCCGCCGTCTGTCTTCCGCCGTTCGCCTGGGCACCCCTGCACTCACTGGCCGCGCTTGTTGTTTCATGCGCAGCCCGGTGGGCCGCCAGGGACTCCACCTCTAGCTTGAGCAGTGCCAACCCATATGTTTGATCGCAACACCTCCACCCTCGCCCAGGTCGACCCGGATCTGTGGACGGCCATCCAGAACGAGAACCAGCGCCAGGAAGATCACATCGAGTTGATCGCCTCGGAGAACTACACCTCGCCCGCCGTCATGCAGGCGCAGGGCAGCCAGCTGACCAACAAGTACGCCGAGGGCTATCCCGGCAAGCGCTACTACGGCGGCTGCGAATACGTGGACGTGGTCGAGCAACTGGCCATCGATCGCCTGAAGCAACTGTTCGGCGCCGAAAACGCCAACGTGCAGCCGAACTCCGGCTCGCAAGCCAACCAGGGCGTGTTCTTCGGCCTGCTGCAGCCCGGCGACACGATCATGGGCATGAGCCTGGCGGAAGGCGGCCACCTGACGCACGGCATGCCGCTGAACATGAGCGGCAAGTGGTTCAAGGTCGTCAGCTACGGCCTGAACGCCCAGGAAGACATCGACTATGACGCGATGGAAGCCACGGCCCGCGAGCACAAGCCGAAGCTGATCATCGCCGGCGCCTCGGCCTTTGCGCTGCGCATCGATTTCGAGCGCTTCGCCCGCATCGCCAAGGAGATCGGCGCCTACTTCATGGTCGACATGGCCCACTACGCCGGCCTGATCGCCGCGGGCGTCTACCCGAACCCGGTGCCGCACGCGGACGTCGTCACCTCGACCACGCACAAGAGCCTGCGCGGCCCGCGCGGCGGCTTCATCCTGATGAAGGACCACGTCGCCAAGCAGATCAACAGCGCCATCTTCCCGGGCATCCAGGGCGGCCCGCTGATGCACGTGATCGCCGGCAAGGCCGTGGCCTTCAAGGAAGCGCTGACGCCCGAGTTCAAGGCCTACCAGGAACAGGTGGTCAAGAACGCCAAGGTGCTGGCCGACACGCTGACCGAGCGCGGCCTGCGCATCGTCTCCGGCCGCACCGAGAGCCACGTGATGCTGGTCGACCTGCGCCCGAAGAACATGACCGGCAAGGAAGCCGAAGCCGTGCTGGGCCTGGCCCACATGACCTGCAACAAGAACGGCATCCCGAACGACCCGCAGAAGCCGATGGTCACCAGCGGCATCCGCCTCGGCACGCCAGCCATGACGACCCGCGGCTTCAAGGAGGAGCAGGTGCGTCTCACCGCTCACCTGATCGCCGACGTGCTGGACAAGCCGCACGACGAGGCCAACCTCGCCACCGTGCGCGAGAAGGTCGCCGCGCTGACGCGCGACTTCCCGGTCTACCGCTGATCGCTCGCTGAACCGCCGCGATGCGTTGCCCGTTCTGCTCCCACACCGAGACCCAGGTCGCCGAGACCCGAGAATCGGACGAGGGCGACGTCATCCGGCGCAGGCGCCGCTGCCTGCACTGCGACAAGCGTTTCACCACCTACGAGCGGGCCGAAATCGCCCTGCCCGTGGTGGTGAAGAAAGACGGTACCCGCGCAGACTTCGACCCCAAGAAGCTGCGAGCCTCGATGCAACTGGCGCTACGCAAGCGCCCAGTGAGCATCGAGCAGATCGATGCCGCCCTTGCGCGCATCGAAGAAAAGCTGCTGACCAGCGGCGTGCGCGAACTGCCGTCCACCCGCGTCGGCGAGCTCGTGATGCGCGAGCTGAAGAAAATCGACAAGGTCGCCTACGTGCGCTTCGCCTCGGTCTACCGAAGCTTCGAGGACGTGGACGAGTTCCGGCAGTTGATCCGCGAGATCTGAAGCGCCCCCCACGCTTGAAGCCGGCGGTCGTCTACTAAGAGAGACCACCCCCCTATAGGCCATGATGGCGTTCCACCACGTGCAGCCCGCACAGTGCGGTCCGTGATGGACACGCCGTCGAGGCATCAGCTATGTGGTCAAGCACTTCGTCCGGAATACGCTCCCACGGCATCGGCGCCATCGAACTTCTCGTGACGCTGGCGGTCATCGGCATCATCGTCGCCATCGCTCTGCCCACGCTGACCGGCATGAAAAGGCACCAGCAACTGAAGTCGATCGCCGACGCGGTGCTGACCGACATCCGATTCGGTCGCAGCGAGGCCGCGCGGCTCAGCGTGCCAGTGCGACTACGCTTCAGCGACAGCATGCTAGGCAGTTGCTACCTACTCGAAGTCGGCGACAAGGGCAGGTGCGAATGCCGGGGAAGCGTGGCGGAAATGGCCGGGACAGCCGTCTGCACCAACGGCACCCACCCGCTGAAGCTCGTGTGGCTGCCGCGCTTGCGTGGCGTCACCGTGCAGTCGAACTGGTCCAGCATCACCTTTGACCCACGGCTGGGCACTGTCACTCCTGCCCCCACGATCAGCATCGCCAACGATGAAGGCGAGGACATCAGCCAAGTGGTCAGCAGCATGGGTCGCATTCGCACTTGCACCCGCGCGCCGGGCTCAGGGTCACTGCCGCGCTGCGACGGCAAGAAGGCGCAATAGTCGAACCGATGAACGGTCAAGCCCGGCAGACAGGCGGCACGATAGCGAGACAACGATTGCAAACAAGCTTTACATAATCGCGCCATGCGTGAGCCATTCCACAGTCCGCTCCGGCCGCTCCGATCGCCACGTGGGTTCACGCTGATCGAACTGATGATCGTCGTCGTTGTGGCCGGCATCCTGGCCGCGGTGGCGATTCCCAGTTATCAGCAGTACATCATGAAGTCCCGACGTCAGGACGCCCGCGTGGCGCTGTCGGCGATGCTGCAGGCGCAGGAACGCTATCGCAGCAACCAAGCCACCTACGCGTCCGATCCGGTAACACTGATCGGCACCGCGGTTTCCTCGAAGGGCTACTACAACCTATCGGTGAAGGATCTCACGCCTCCGGTCGCCTTCGTCTCCGGCTACGAGCTTCATGCCAGACCGAATGGCGACCCACAGACACGGGACACCGACTGCGCGGACATCTTCATTCGCGTCTCCAGTGGCAATCTCAGCTACCGGGACGGCAACATGACCGACACGGCGCTCGTCTCACCGTGCTGGCCACAATGAAGACGAGTCGGCGCCTCCACGGACTCGGCCTGGTTGAGGTGATGATCGGCATCGTCGTACTCGGCATCATCGCAGCGGTGGCCGCCCCGGCGTTCACCGACATGCTCAACCGCCGGCGCGTGCAGGCTGTGGCCACCGGCATCAGCACCGATCTGGCCTACCTGCGGGCTGAGCAGAGCGTGCGGCCAGCCGATTTGATTATGTGGGTAAATGGTGACCCGGTCGGCACACAGGTAAGCTGCTATGCAATCGGCATCAAGAGCACGACATCCTCTTGCGACAAGTGCTGGAACACCACCGGCGTCTGCGACGACGACAAGACACTGGTCCGGGCCGAACGAGTACCGGCCAGCAGCCAGGTCTCGTTCAGGGTCTGGAGCCCCGATGGTGCGGTGCCCAACTTCAAGTTTGCGCAGCCGCGCTTGGTCCCCACTATCAACAATATCTTCTTCGACGTCTGCGGCTCGTCGCGCTCCAGCCCGCGTGCGGTCCTGCGGGTCGAACTCAGCAGCCTTGGGCGAGCCAGTGTCTGCTCGCCGAACGGCTCGATGAGCGGCTACGGCACATGCACGATCGCGACGGAACCGCAATGTCCCACATAAACACGGACACGCGCCGGCCATCCCGCCGCTTGCGGCAGCGAGGCTTGAGCCTGGTTGAACTGATGGTCGGCATCACGATCGGCCTGATCGTTGTCGCGGCCGCTTCGCTGATGATGACCAACCAGGTCAGTGAGAACAGCCGTCTGCTGCTGGAAACGCAGTTGCAGCAGGACCTGCGGGCGGCGGCAGACCTAATGCTGCGCGACCTTCGTCGCGCCGGCTACACACCGGCATCCGGCACCGCCGTCTGGACGCCCACCAATACCGCCATCCCGACCAACGCCTATGCACCAATGTCGAAGAGCAAGATCAACGACAACCTCGTCTATTACGCATACGCCACCTCCAACGTGGCAGCGGCGACGGTGCCGGCTACCAACGAATCGTTTGGCTTCATCCTCGACCAATCGACCAGCATCCTCTATGCATATAGTCGGGCCAGCTTTGACGTCAGCAAAGTGCCGGACGAGTTTGTCCCGACGGATGGAAGCACCATCCGACAGCCACTGACCGATCCGAATACCGTCAAGATCACCGACTTCAAAGTCACGCTGGTCGACCAGCCGATGTCAGTGGGCAGCTACGCCAATCCTTACAAGAACTGCGCTGCCGGCGCGTCGGGCTGCCCCTGCCTGGTCGTGCGGCGCGTCGACATCACGATCACCGGCCAAGCAAAGGGTGATGAAAAGGTCCAGCGCACGCTGCAGGTCAGTAGCCGACTGCGCAACGACCAGGTACTGCCGACATGCGACCTCCCTTCATGAGCCTGCCCCATCGGCAGCGCGGCGCAGCGACGCTGGTCGTCGTGATGATCCTCTTCTTCATCATGGCGATGATGGCCGCTTACGCCAATCGCGGGCTGATTTTCGAGCAGCGGATCGCTAGCAACTACTACCGCAGCGGCGTCGCGGTCGAGGCAGCCGACGCAGGGCTCGAATGGACGCTGGCAATGCTCAACGGCGTCAACGTCGGAAACGACTGCAAGGCAGCCACTGGCGTCGCCACCAACACCTTCCGGCAACGCTACCTCGGCACCGACAACCAGGGCCTGTTCAAACCGGTCGCCTCCAGTTCCTACGAGAAGCCGTTCGCCGCCTGCGTGCGCAGGGCCGGCCGTGGCTTGGGCTGGGACTGCAACTGCCCCACTGCAGCGCCGTGGGCCCCGACGGTACCCGCCGCGGTGCCCACGAACCAGTTGCAGCCAAGCTTCCAGGTCGGCCTCTACGGTGGCCCCACGGCAACGCCGGCTGCCAGCAACTTGGTGTGGATCGTATCGGTAGGCTGCTCCGGCAGCAATCCATCCACTTGCACCGTCAAGAGCTTGCCCAACCTGGAAGCCGCGACGCAGCAGCAACTGGCCAGTTCCTACGCCACCGTCAAGGCCGCACTGGTCAGCGCGTTGAAGTCGCCGCCGACGACGCCATTGACGGTGCTGCAGAACGTCAATGACGGCGGGGCGGGGCTAGGCCTGCACAATGCCGATCCGGCCGGCAGCGGCTTGCTGTTGCTGGCCGGCGGCGCGGCCACGACGCTGGACGACGGCCGTCTCGAGAGCCTGCCCGGCACGCCCGGTCAGAAGGCGCTGATTACCAATGACGCGGCGCTGACAGCCGCGGGTGCCACGCCGGAGGGCATGTTCGCGCGCTTCTTCGGCATGACACCGGCGCAGTACCAGCAACAGCCGGCCATCCGCGACGCCGGCTGCGCGAGCGGCTGCGACGCCACGGCACTCGCTGCTGTCGTCGCCACAGGCGCGCAGATGGTGTGGGTGGACGGCGACCTGAGCCTGTCCGGCAACGGCAGCCTTGGCACTGCCAGCCTGCCGGTCGTCATTGTCGTCAACGGCAACGTCACGATCAGCGGCACGACGACGATCAACGGCGTGCTCTACGCCAAAGGCGACATCAACGTGTCCACTGGATCCTCGCAAGCGATCGTGAACGGCGCGGTCATCGGCGGCGGCAATCTGACGATCACCGGCGGGCGGCTGGACATCAACTACCAGTCCACGATCATCAACGCGATCAGCAACGGCGTGGGCAGCTTCGTGCGGGTGCCTGGCAGCTGGTATGAAGGCGAGGCCAAGTCGTGATGCCGGCGAACAAGCCCGGCGTACGAGGCGTCGCGCTGATCGAGGCGCTCGTCGCCCTGCTGGTGATGGCCTTCGGCATGGTGGCGGTTGCCGGCCTGATGGGCACGATGCGGCGCGGCGCCGACCTCGCCAAACAGCGCGGCGATGCGTTGCGGATGGCGCAGCAGCAGATGGAGCAGCTCCGCGACTATGGGGTCCTGATGCTGCCTGCGACGCCCGACTACACGGGCCAGCGCGACTACGCGACCGACATTCCACTGAGCCCCGATGCCCCCACAGCGCTGCCGACCCAGATGCTCGACCACGGCAACACCAGTTACACCGTAACGCAGCAGGTCACTGCGCTGCCCGACGCGCCGGCCCGCGCCGTCAATATCACGATCCAGTGGCTGGACCGCGCCAACGAGTCGCAGTTCGTCAGCATCGACAGCTTCATCAGCCGCGCCGACCCCGGCCTCAGCGCGGCGCTTTCCATTGCTCCGGTGTACACGGCGACGCAACGCCCACCGAATGGCAAGACCCTGTTGCCGCCCGGCGCGCGCGATCTCAGCAATGGCACCAGCGCGCTGAAACCGCAGATTGGCGGCACGATAGCTTGGGTGTTCAACAACCTCAGCGGCATGATCACCGGCGTCTGCACGGTACCGGCCGGTACGGCAACGTCGGCGCTCCAACTGAGCGACTTGTCCAGTTGCACAGTGACCAGCGCGACCTACCTGGGTGGCTACATACGTTTCTCCGCCACGGTGCCGCCGGTGTCGGATACCCCCAACAGCACGGCGTTGCCGCTCCATATGGTGCTGGCCACATATAGTGGCGCCACGACCTCGCTACCCACCTATCAGTGCTTCGACGACGCGCCGGCCGCGGCGGTGACGACCCAGAGCTTCGTCAACTACAGCTGTATCGTCTACCCCAGCGGCACCGCGACGATCAACGGCGTCGTCAACACACCGGTCTGGTCGGCTCAACTGGACATCGCCGACATCACGCTCGGTGGCAATGATTGGAAGGTCTGCCGCTACAGCGCCGACTACGACGGAAACGGCACGACCGGCAACAGCGAGCACCCGCTGAACTATTCGAACGTGTACACGCCGCTACTGAACCAGAACTTCCTGGTCGTCAAGGCCGCGCAGACCTGTCCGGCCGGCCACAGCGTCGACGTCGCCAACGGCATCTACTCGAATACCGTCACGGTCCAGCACCAGCCGTGAACGAGAAACCCGCCGAGCCTGTATGGCCCCGGCGGGTTCTCTTTGTCGGTCGACCAGCACCGGCGTAGGCGCGCAGCTCCCAGACGGCATCCGCCTGGGAGCTGGCTATCAACGCTCGCCGATCGGCTTCACATTCCGCGGCGTGGCGCCGACGAACAGCTGACGCGGACGGCCGATCTTGTACTCCGGATCGCCGATCATCTCGTTCAGCTGGGCGATCCAGCCGACCGTGCGGGCCAGCGCGAAGATCGCGGTGAACAGCGGCACGGGGATGCCGATGGCGCGCTGGACGATGCCCGAGTAGAAGTCGACGTTCGGGTAGAGCTTGCGGGCGACGAAGTATTCGTCTTCCAGCGCGATCTTTTCCAACTCCATCGCCAGCTTGAACAGCGGGTCGTTGTGCAGGCCCAGCGCGTCGAGCACTTCGTGGCAGGTCTCGCGCATCAGCTTGGCGCGCGGGTCGTAGTTCTTGTAGACGCGGTGTCCGAAGCCCATCAGCTTGACGCTGCTGTTCTTGTCCTTCACCTGCTTGATGAACTCGCCGATCTTGGCTACGCCACCCTGCTTCTGGATGTCGTGCAGCATGTTCAGTGCCGCCTCGTTGGCGCCGCCGTGCGCCGGGCCCCACAGACATGCCACGCCGGCGGCGATGGCTGCGAACGGGTTAGTGCCGGAGGAGCCGCACAGGCGCACCGTGGAGGTGGACGCGTTCTGCTCGTGATCGGCGTGCAAGATGAAGATGCGGTCCATCGCGCGCACCAGCACGTCGTTGGGCTCGTACTCCTCGCAGGGCGTGCCGAACATCATCCGCATGAAGTTACCCGTGTAGGACAGGTCGTTCTTCGGATAGATGTAGGGCTGGCCGATCGTGTACTTGTAGGCCATCGCCACCAGCGTCGGCATCTTGGCGATCAGGCGGATAGCCGAGATCTCGCGATGCTCCGGGTTATTAATGTCCGTGCTGTCGTGATAGAAGGCCGACAGCGCGCCCACCAGGCCGGTCATCACCGCCATCGGGTGGGCATCACGACGGAAGCCGCGCAGGAAGAACTGCATCTGCTCGTTGACCATCGTGTGGTTGGTCACCGTCTTGACGAACTTGGCCTTCTCGTCCGCATTGGGCAGTTCCCCGTGTAGCAGCAGGTAGCAGGTCTCGAGGTAGTCGCAGCTGGTGGCCAGTTGCTCGATCGGGTAGCCGCGATACAGCAGCTCGCCCTTGTCGCCGTCGATGTAGGTGATCGACGAGTTGCACGAGGCGGTCGACAGGAAGCCGGGGTCGTAGGTGAACTTGCCGGTCTGGGCGTAGAGCTTGCGGATGTCGATCACATCCGGGCCGATGCTGCCCTTGTACAGGGGCAGGTCCATCGAGGGGCTGCCATCGGAAAACGATAGCGTGGCTTTGACGTCTGACGGGGTCATGGTCGCTTCCTTCTACTTGCTTGGGGGTACGGGTTCAGGGTGCGGTTCTGAGCAGGCCCAGAACCTCTTTCACGTCGGGACGATCCAGCTCGCCCTCGGGTTCCTTGCGGCGCAGCAACAGGTCCATCAGATCGTTGTCCGACAGATCCATCAGCACGCGCATCCCCTCGGCCTGGCCTTGGGTGAGCGTGCTCTCGTTGCGCTCGAAGAACCGTTCGATGAACAGATCGTTCTCCAACAGGCCGCGCCGGCAGCGCCAGCGCAGTTTGGAGAGCGAGCGTTCGTCGATCAGGTCCGAGGTCTTGCTTTGGTTCACTGGAGCAGTCCCGCTGCGGGCAATCAGACGGCCCGGCGGACCATCAGTTCCTTGATCTTGCCGATTGCCTTCGTGGGGTTCAGCCCCTTCGGGCAGACGTCCACGCAGTTCATGATCGTGTGGCAACGGAACAAGCGGTACGGGTCTTCCAGATTGTCCAGACGCGCAGCAGTGTCTTCGTCGCGGCTGTCGGCAATGAAGCGGTAAGCCTGCAGCAGGCCGGCCGGGCCGACGAACTTGTCCGGGTTCCACCAGAAGCTCGGGCAGCTCGTCGAGCAGCTCGCGCACAGGATGCACTCGTACAGGCCATCGAGCTCTTCGCGCTCGACAGGCGACTGCAGGCGTTCCTTCTCGGGCGGCGGGTTGTCGTTGACGAGGTACGGCTTGATCGAGTTGTACTGCTTGAAGAACTGCGTCATGTCGACGATCAGGTCGCGCACGACGGGCAGGCCCGGCAGCGGTTTGAGCACGATGTCGCCAGACAACGTGCGCATGTTCGTCAGGCAGGCCAGGCCGTTCTTGCCATTGATGTTCATCGCATCCGAACCGCAGACGCCCTCGCGGCAGGAGCGGCGGAAGGACAGGCTCGGATCTACTTCCTTCAGCTTGACCAGCGCGTCCAGCAGCATGCGTTCGTGACCGTCGAGTTCAACCTCGAGGGTCTGCATGTAGGGCTTGGCGTCCTTGTCCGGGTCGTAGCGGTAGATCTTGAAAGTGCGCTTCATGTCTTGTTCTCGTCAGAAAGTACGGACCTTCGGCGGCACCGAATCCACCGTCAGCGGCTTCAGGTTCACCGGCTTGTACTCGAGGCGGTTGCCTTCGGCGTACCACAGCGTGTGCTTCATCCAGTTGGCATCGTCGCGGCCCAGCGGGGCGGTCGGATGGTCGGCCGGATGTTCGTAGTCGTCCACCGTGTGGGCGCCGCGGCATTCGCGGCGGGCGGCGGCGGAAACCATCGTGGCCTGGGCGGCTTCCATCAGGTTCTCCACTTCCAGCGCTTCCACGCGAGCAGTGTTGAAGACCTTGGACTTGTCCTTGAGCGCCAGGTTGCTCACGCGATCGCGCAGCGCGGCGATCTTGGTGACGCCTTCGTCCATGCCGGCCTGCGTGCGGAACACGCCGGCGTGCTGCTGCATCGCCGAGCGGATGTCGCCCGCCACGCGCTGCGAGTACTCGCCGCCGCTGTTCGAATCCAGGCGCGCCAGGCGGGCCAGCGTGCGGTCCGCAGCGTCCTTGGGCAGGGGCTTGTGCGTCTTGTTCTTCAGATTGAAGTCGACGATGTGGTTGCCGGCCGCGCGGCCGAACACCAGCAGGTCCAGCAGCGAGTTGGTGCCCAGGCGGTTCGCGCCGTGCACGCTCACGCAGGAGCACTCGCCCACGGCGTAGAGGCCGTTGATGACTTCGTTGTGGATGCCATTGTTGGGCACCACCACCTGGCCGTTGATGTTCGTCGGGATGCCGCCCATCTGGTAGTGGATCGTCGGGACGACCGGAATCGGCTCCTTCGTGATGTCCACGTTGGCAAAGTTGTGGCCGATCTCCAGCACCGAAGGCAGACGCTTGGCGATCGTGTCGGCGCCAAGGTGGGTCATGTCCAGCAGGATGTAGTCCTTGTTGGGACCGCAGCCTCGACCTTCCTTAATCTCCTGGTCCATCGAGCGCGAGACGAAGTCGCGCGGGGCCAGGTCCTTCAGCGTCGGGGCGTAGCGCTCCATGAAGCGCTCGCCGTTGACGTTGCGCAGGATCGCGCCCTCGCCGCGGCAGCCTTCGGTCAGCAGCACGCCCGCGCCGGCCACGCCGGTCGGGTGGAACTGCCAGAACTCCATGTCCTGCAGCGGGATGCCGGCGCGCGCCGCCATGCCCAGGCCATCGCCGGTGTTGATGAAGGCGTTCGTCGAGGCCGCGAAGATGCGGCCCGCACCGCCGGTGGCCAGCAGCACAGTCTTGGCTTCCAGGATGTGGACCTCGCCGGTCTCCATCTCGAGCGCGGTCACGCCGACGGTGTCGCCTTCAGCGTCACGGATGATGTCCAGTGCCATCCATTCGACGAAGAACTGCGTGCGCGCCTTGACGTTCTGCTGGTACAGCGTGTGCAGCAGCGCATGGCCGGTACGGTCGGCCGCGGCGCAGGCGCGCTGGACCGGCTTCTCGCCGTAGTTGGCCGTGTGGCCGCCGAAGGGGCGCTGGTAGATCGTGCCGTCGGCATTGCGGTCGAAAGGCATGCCGAAGTGCTCGAGCTCGTACACGACCTTCGGCGCCTCGCGGCACATGAACTCGATCGCGTCCTGGTCGCCGAGCCAGTCGGAACCCTTCACCGTGTCGTAGAAGTGGTAGTGCCAGTTGTCCTCGCTCATATTGCCGAGCGAGGCACCGATGCCGCCCTGCGCCGCCACCGTGTGCGAGCGCGTCGGGAACACCTTCGACAGCACGGCCACGTTCAGGCCCGCCAGGGACAGCTGCAGCGAGGCGCGCATGCCGGAGCCGCCCGCTCCGACGATCACCACATCAAACTTGCGCTTTGCAAGCGTCGTTCCAATTTGCATGTTCTTCAAAGCCTCCAAAGCACCTGGATCGCCCAGCCGGCGCAACCCACCAACCACACCAGCGTGAACACCTGCAGAGCCAGGCGCACGCCAACCGGCTGCACGTAATCCATCCAGATGTCGCGCATGCCAACCCAGGCGTGCCAGGCGAGCGAGACGATCAACACGAAGGTCAGCGTCTTCATCCACTGCGAGGCGAAGATGCCCGCCCAGTGCTCATAGCCCAGCGCGCCGGGCATCAGGAACTGCACCAGCAGTGCGACGGTGAACAGGGCCATCAGGACGGCCGTGATGCGCTGGACCAGCCAGTCCCGCAGGCCGTAATGCGCACCGGTGACGATGCGCTTGGAGCCGAATGTGCTCATTGTTTGTGTTCTCCGTAGGGAATCAGTACAGGCCGAACAGCTTGGCGCCCAGCAGCACGGTCAGCAGCAGGCTGATCGCCAGCGTGGCGACGGCGCTGCTGCGGCCCTGCTCCTTGCTGACGCTGTGCGTCGCGTCCATCCACAGGTGGCGCACGCCGGCGGTGAAGTGGTGCAGGTAAGACCACAGCAGGCCCAGCGTCACCAGCTTCACAAACCAGGCCGGCGCATAGCCGCAGCCGGCAACGAAGACGTTGGTGAACTCGTCGTAGGAGATTTCGCTGGTCAGGCTCTTGTCGAACATCCAGACGACGAAGGGCAGCAGCAGGAACATCACGAAGCCGCTGATCCGGTGCAGGATCGAGATCCAGCCCGCGACCGGCAGGCGATAGCTCGGCAGATCAGTGAAGGCGTTGATGTTGCGGAATACCGGTCGACTCTTTGTCACCGTCTTGGTCGCTGTGTCTGACATAGGCAGCCTTGCGTTTGTTGTTTGTAACTAGGGTGAAACCAAAAGATTTTATTGCAATGCAGCATGCTCTCGGGGAGAGCACGTGCGGCCAGCGCATCTTCGCGGCGCCGGGCTAACGGGTTGTTAATTCAGCTCGTTGCGATAGAAATGGTTCGATGTGTTGTAGAGGCCGCGGCGCAGTTCCACCGGCTTGTCTCCGTAAGTAAAGGACAGCCGCTCGACGCTCAGCAACGGCGTTCCCAGCGGCACTTGCAGGTGTCCGGCGCTGTCGGCATCGGCCGCCACCGCGCGGATCTTCTCCTCGGCGCGGATCATGTGCACGCCAAATTCAGCTTCGAACAGGCCATAGAACGGCCCGCGGTGCTGGTTCAGCTTCTCGGCCGTCAGGCCCTTGAACAGGTCGCCGGGCAGCCAGATCTCGTCCAGCACCACCGGCTGGCCGCCACTGTGCAGCAGGCGGCGCACTTCCACCATCGGGTCGCCCGCGCGCATCTGCAGCAGCTTGGCGATCCAGGCTGGCGCGCGCTGGCGCTTGCAGTCCAGCAGTTGGCGGCCCAAGGCCTCGGCACCCTTGTCGGGCGTCAGGCGCAGGAAACGGTACTGGATCTTTTCTTCGGCGTGGGTGGCAACGAAGGTGCCCTTGCCCTGCCGGCGCACCAGCAGGTTGTCGGCGGCGAGTTCGTCGACCGCCTTGCGCACCGTGCCCTGGCTGACGCCGAAGCGTGCGGCAAGCTCCTGTTCGCTCGGGATCGCCTCGCCTGCGCGCCATTCGCCCGCCTGCAGCCGCGTGATCAAGAGACCCTTGATCTGCCGGTACAGCGGGCTGAACGACGGACCGCCCACCGCACCATCCGAACGCACGGATGAATCGTCGGCAATGGCGGGCGGGCTGGCTGGCATGGGCGGCAGTCTACCAAACTTACCCTAGGTCTTCTATAAGACATAAGATGCCAATGCTGCATTGCGATTTCGTCGCATAATCCCGCGCCATGCCGGCCGGTTTAGGGGTTAGCCCTGGTCTAAACTTGCCGCGCACCGCTCGTCGGACCCACGCATTCCTCACCGAATTCCTCACATCACCGGAGCTTTCACATGAGCCTCAAGAAACCCGTTCGCGTCGCCGTCACCGGCGCCGCCGGCCAGATCGGTTATGCCCTGCTGTTCCGCATCGCCTCCGGCGAAATGCTGGGCAAGGATCAGCCCGTCATCCTGCAGCTGCTGGAAGTGCCGGTCGAAGGCCCGCAGAAGGCGCTCAAGGGCGTGATGATGGAACTGGAAGACTGCGCCTTCCCGCTGCTGGTGGGCATGGAAGCGCACAGCGATCCGATGACCGCCTTCAAGGACACCGACTACGCCCTGCTGGTCGGCTCGATGCCCCGCAAGGCCGGCATGGAGCGCTCGGAGCTGCTGGCCATCAACGGCCAGATCTTCACCGCCCAGGGCAAGGCGCTGAACGCCGTCGCCTCGCGCAACGTCAAGGTGCTCGTCGTCGGCAACCCGGCCAACACCAACGCCTACATCGCGATGAAGTCGGCCCCGGACCTGCCGGCCAAGAACTTCACTGCCATGCTGCGCCTGGACCACAACCGCGCCCTCTCGCAGATCGCCGCCAAGACGGGCAAGCCCGTGGCCGCCATCGAGAAGCTGGCCGTGTGGGGCAACCACTCGCCGACGATGTACGCCGACTACCGCTTCGCCACGATCAACGGCGAATCGGTGAAGACCATGATCAACGACCAGGTCTGGAACAAGGACGTGTTCCTGCCCACCGTCGGCAAGCGCGGCGCCGCCATCATCGAAGCGCGCGGTCTCTCGTCGGCCGCCTCGGCCGCCAACGCCGCCATCGACCACATGCGCGACTGGGCCCTGGGCACCAACGGCAAGTGGGTCACGATGGGCATCCCGTCCGACGGCTCCTACGGCATCCCGAAGGACGTCATGTTCGGCTTCCCGGTGACCACCGAGAACGGCGAGTACAAGATCGTCCAGGGCCTGGAGATCGATGCCTTCTCGCAGGAATGCATCAACAAGACGCTGAAGGAACTGACCGACGAGCAGGACGGCGTCAAGCACCTGCTGTAAGCACTGCTTCATCAGCGACACTCGGGGGCCGGTTTTACCGGCCCTTTTCTTTTTGCCTCCTGCTTCCATGCATCCGAATCAAGCCCTGTTCGAAGAAGGCGATGCCGCCACCGCCCTGCCCGTCGTCGACCACTATTGCGGTGTCGAGGCGCGCATGGTCAAGAGTCTGGAGTTGCAGGCGCAGATGGGCCCGGTCTTCGACATCACGCTCGATTGCGAGGACGGCGCGCCGATCGGCGGCGAGGCCGAACACGTGCAGTTGGCGCTCTCGCAGCTGCACAGCGCGAACAACCGCCATGGCCGCGTCGGCGCGCGCGTGCATCCGCTGGGCCACCCCGCCTTCGAGGCCGACGTCGATGAGTTGATCAAGCGCGGCGGCGAGCGGCTCGCCTACCTGATGGTGCCCAAGCCGCGCGGCCTGGCCGATGTGGAAAGCGCCTGCGAGTTCATCGACGCCGCATTGCTGAAGCACGGCATCGCCAAGCCACTGCCGGTGCATGTGCTGATCGAGACGCACGGCGCCCTGCACGACGCGCATCGCATCGCCGCCCATCCGCGCATCGAGAGCCTGTCCTTCGGCCTGATGGATTTCGTCTCCGCGCACCGCGGGGCGATTCCGCGCGCCGGCATGAGCGCCGAGGGCCAGTTCACACACCCGCTGGTCGTGCGCGCCAAGCTCGAGATCGCGGCCGCCGCGCACGCGCACGGCAAGACGCCGTCGCACTGCGTCGTCACCGAATTCAAGAGCGCCCGCGCGATCCAGGCCGCGGCCACGCGCGCGGCCCGCGAGTTCGGCTACACCCGCATGTGGAGCATCCACCCGAACCAGATCCAGCCGATCATCGATGCCTTCGCGCCCAGCGTCGCCGAGATCGACGAGGCGATCGAGATCATCCAGGCCGCCCAGGCCCAGCAATGGGCGCCGATCCAGCACCGCGACACCTTGCACGACCGCGCCAGCTACCGCTACTTCTGGCAGGTGCTGGAGCGCGCCCACCGCACCGGCCAGCCGCTGCCGGCCGAGGTGTTGCAAGCCTGGTTCACCCCTTGAGCGCAGCGCACAAAGACTCACAAAAGACCCGCCGGCGGCATTGCCGCCCCTTCATGCGATGACGCTACATTTCAGCGCCATCCGTTTGCACCGTTCCCCCCGGAGTTCGATGAAGAAGTTCAAGCACCCCTCTTTCGCAGCCGCACTGGCCATCGTCGTGGCCACCGCCGCGCACGGCGCTACCCATGCACAGACCGCCGCCAAGCCGGCCGCGACCAAGCCTGCTGCCGCCAAACCCGCAGCCAAGGCCAAGCCGAAAGCCACCAAGCCCGTGCCGCCTCCGCCGCCGCCCCTGCCGGAAGCCGACGAGGCCCAACTGGCCGCCGCCGAGCGTGCCTACCTGGGCACCTACGACTGCGAGTTCAAGCAGACGATCCACATCAGCAAGGACACCAAGGACGTCGGCTACATCGACGTCGCGCTGGGCAAGCAGACCTTCGTGATGAAGCCCGTGCTGTCCTCGACCGGCGCGCTGCGCCTGGAGGATGTGACCGGCAAGACGCTGATGATCCAGATCGCCAACAAGTCGATGCTGCTGGACGTCAAGCTCGGCCAGCGACTGGTGGACGACTGCATCAGCCCGCAACAGCGCGAGCTGATCGCCGCGATGGCCGCCGCCAAGGCAGCCGCGGCCGCATCGGGCGTCGCGCCCGACGTCGGCTTGGGCATCGATCCGCAGAAGACGGCAGCAGCCGCTGCCGCAGCCTCCGCCGCGGCGAATGCAGCCGCGTCGGCCGCATCGGCTGCCGTGAAGGCAGCCGCAGTGGCGGCCAGCGCGGCAGAAGTCGCCGCTTCGGCCGCCTCCGCCGTCGAAGCGGCGCCCGCAGCCAGCGCCGTCAAGCAACCCTGATCGAGCCGCCCACCGTCCTCCCGCCCTTCCGTCGACTACTTCTGTCGGATATGGAAAGTATGTAGAATTCGTACATACTTTCCATTCCATACCGGAATGGTTCTTGCTGAAGGACGGTCATGGAAGCCACGGTTGCCGAACGCGGGCAGATCACGCTGCCCAAGGCGGTGCGCGATGCACTGGGTTTGACCAAGGGCACGACGCTGAAGGTCGAGCTCGATGGCGGCCGCATCATCCTTCGGAAGAACGTCGACGACGCGATCTCCCGCGCCCGCGGCCGCTTCAAGCTGCCCGAGGGCGTGACCACCGACGACATCATGCGCGAGCTGCGTGGCCGCGCACCCGGCGATCCGGTGGACGTCTAAGCCGACCATGATCGCCGTCGACACCAACATCCTGATCGACCTGCTCGGCGACGACCCGCGCGCCGATGCCGCCGAGGCCGCGTTGCGCCTGGCGCTGACCAGCGGCCCGGTGGTGGCCTGCGAGGTAGTCATCGCCGAAGTCACCGCCGGCCTCGGCCACGGCGGCGAGGTGATGGACGCACTGGAAGACATGGGCCTCAGCTACGCCCCGATCGACGCCCGCGCCGCCGTGCGTGCCGGCGAGATGCAGCGCAAGTACAAGCTGCGCCGGCTCGAATCCGGCAACACCGTGCCCATGCCACGCGCGATCCCCGATTTCCTCGTCGGCGCCCACGCGCTTCTGCAATGCGAGGCGCTGATCACCCGCGACCAGGGCTTCTATCGCGACTACTTCAAAGGCCTGCGGATCATCGTCCCGGCCGCTCCCACCTGACCCCTCCCCGATTCAACCGGAGTACCTCCATGCTTCAAGCCTATCGCCAACATGTCGCCGAACGCGCCGCGCTCGGCATCCCGCCGCTGCCCCTCGATGCCAAGCAAGTGGCCGAGCTGATCGAGCTGATCAAGGCCCCGCCGGCCGGCGAAGACGCGTTCCTGCTGGACCTGCTGACCCACCGCGTGCCCCCGGGCGTGGACGACGCGGCCAAGGTCAAGGCCTCGTTCCTGGCCGCCGTCGCGCACGGCGACATCCAGGTCGCGCTCATCTCCAAGGCCAAGGCCACCGAGCTGCTGGGCACGATGGTGGGCGGCTACAACGTCCATCCGCTGATCGAGCTGCTGTCCGACGCCGAAGTGGCCGAAGTCGCCGCCGCCGCGCTGAAGAAGACGCTGCTGATGTTCGACTACTTCAACGACGTCGCCACGCTGGCCAAGGCCGGCAACGCGCACGCCAAGGCCGTGATGCAGAGCTGGGCCGACGCCGAGTGGTTCACCAGCCGCCCGGAAGTCCAGAAGGAAATCACCGTCACCGTCTTCAAGGTGCCCGGCGAGACCAACACCGACGACCTGTCCCCCGCCCCCGACGCCTGGAGCCGCCCGGACATCCCGCTGCACTACCTGGCGATGCTGAAGAACACCCGCAGCGACGCGGCGTTCAAGCCCGAGGAAGACGGCAAGCGCGGCCCGATGCAGTTCATCGACGACCTGAAGAAGAAGGGCCACGTCGTGGCCTACGTCGGCGACGTGGTCGGCACCGGCTCCTCGCGCAAGAGCGCGACGAACAGCGTGATCTGGGCCACCGGCGACGACATCCCCTTCGTGCCGAACAAGCGCTTCGGCGGCGTCACGCTGGGCGGCAAGATCGCGCCGATCTTCTTCAACACGCAGGAAGACTCCGGCTCGCTGCCGATCGAGGTCGACGTTTCCAAGCTGGAGATGGGCGACGTCATCCAGGTGCTGCCCTATGACGGCAAGCTGGTGAAGAACGGCGAAACCGTCGCCGAGTTCAAGCTGAAGAGCGACGTGCTGTTCGACGAAGTGCGCGCCGGTGGCCGCATCAACCTGATCATCGGCCGCTCGCTGACCGCCAAGGCCCGCGAGTTCCTGGGCCTGCCCGCCTCCACCCAGTTCCGCCTGCCGCAAGCCCCGGCCGAAACCAAGGCCGGCTTCACGCTGGCGCAGAAGATGGTCGGCCGCGCCGTCGGCCTGCCCGAGGGCCAGGGCGTGCGCCCGGGCACCTACTGCGAGCCGAAGATGACCACCGTGGGTTCGCAGGACACCACCGGCCCGATGACCCGCGACGAGCTGAAGGACCTGGCCTGCCTGGGCTTCTCGGCCGACCTGGTCATGCAGAGCTTCTGCCACACCGCCGCCTACCCGAAGCCGGTGGACGTGAAGACGCACCGCGAGCTGCCCGCCTTCATCAGCAACCGCGGCGGCGTCTCCCTGCGCCCGGGCGACGGCGTGATCCACTCGTGGCTGAACCGCCTGCTGCTGCCCGACACCGTCGGCACCGGCGGCGACTCGCACACCCGCTTCCCGATCGGCATCTCCTTCCCCGCGGGCTCCGGCCTCGTCGCCTTCGGCGCTGCCACCGGCGTGATGCCGCTGGACATGCCGGAATCGGTGCTGGTCCGCTTCAAGGGCGAGATGCAGCCGGGCGTCACGCTGCGTGACCTGGTCCATGCGATCCCGCTGTACGCGATCAAGGCCGGCCTGCTGACCGTCGCCAAGGCCGGCAAGAAGAACGTCTTCTCGGGCCGCATCCTCGAGATCGAAGGCCTGCCGGACCTGAAGGTCGAACAGGCTTTCGAGCTGAGCGATGCCTCGGCCGAGCGCTCCGCCGCCGGCTGCACGATCAAGCTGAACCCGGCGCCGATCAAGGAATACCTCACCAGCAACGTCGTGCTGATGAAGAACATGATCGCCGACGGCTATGCCGACTCGAAGACGCTGCAGCGCCGCATCGAGAAGGTCGAAGCCTGGCTGGCCAACCCGGAACTGCTGGAAGCCGACAAGGACGCCGAGTACGCCGCCGTCATCGAGATCGACCTGGCCGACATCAAGGAGCCGATCGTCTGCTGCCCGAACGACCCGGACGATGCCAAGTTCCTGTCCGACGTCGCCGGCACCAAGATCGACGAAGCCTTCATCGGCTCCTGCATGACCAACATCGGTCACTTCCGCGCCGCGGCCAAGCTGCTGGGCGGCCAGCGCGACATCCCGGTCAAGCTGTGGGTCGCCCCGCCGACCAAGATGGACCAGAGCGAGCTGATCAAGGAAGGCCACTACGCCGCCTTCGGCACCGCCGGTGCGCGCACCGAGATGCCCGGCTGCTCGCTGTGCATGGGCAACCAGGCGCAGGTCCGCGAAGGCGCGACGGTGATCTCCACCTCCACCCGCAACTTCCCGAACCGCCTGGGCAAGAACACCAACGTGTTCCTGGGCTCGGCCGAACTGGCCGCCATCGCATCGCGCCTGGGCAAGCTGCCCACGGCCGCCGAGTACCTGAAGGAAATGGGCATCATCGATGCCGACAAGGCGAGCGTGTACCGCTACATGAACTTCGACCAGATCGAGGAGTATGCGGACGCGGCGAAGAGCGTGGCTGCCTGAGTACTCTGGCACTTCCAGCCCTGAAACGGCCCGCCCTCGGCGGGCCGTTTTTTTGCGTATCCTCGCGGCGGGGCCTAACTCCCACGTTCCATGGACACGCTGCTCTCCTCCCCGGCCGAGCAACTCGGCCTGCTGCGCACGGTACTGGCCAATGTCGACGCCCACGTCTACCTGAAGGATGCCGAGGGCCGCTATCTGTACGCCAACGACCGGGTGCTGCGGCTCTACGATCGAGCTGCCGCCGAAGTGCTCGGCCGCACCGATGCCGACCTGCTCCCCTCGCAAATCGCCGACAACCTGATGGCCATCGACCGCCAGGTCCTCGACACCATGAGCCGCCTCGCCTGCGAGGAGCAGATCATCGACAAGGACGGCAACACCCGGCACTACTGGTCCGTCAAGCTGCCGCTGCGGCGCGAGGACGGCTCGCTGTGCGTGATCGGTTTCTCCACTGAAACGACCGAGCTGCTGCGCCTGCGCCAGACGCTGGAGCGCCAGCGCCTCACCGATCCGCTGACGGGCCTCCCCAACCGCCTTCAGCTGCAGGACGAACTCGCACTGGAGATACGTCTGGCAGCCCGCGACGGCCTGGAACTGGCCGTGGTGCTGATCGACTTCGACCAGTTCAAGCTGATCAATTCGCACCTGGGACAGGAGGCGGGTGACCACATGCTGCGTGAGGCCGCGCAGCGCCTGCGCCACGCGCTGCCGCCCGGCGCGAGCATGGCGCGCACCGGCGGCGACGAGTTCGCGGCCATCCTGCCGTACCGCGACGCGGCGGCTCGCGCCGAAGCGCTGCGCCACTGCCTGGCCGAGCCCTTCATATTGCTGGGCAAGCCGTTCCGCCTCAGCAGCAGCGCGGGCCTGGCCCTGTATCCGCAGGATGCGGAGCAGCCCGGCGAGTTGATCGCGCATGCCGAGGCCGCGATGTACCACGCCAAGGAACGCGGCCGCGACCGCTGCCAGCGCTACAGCCCGGAGCTAGCCGCGGCCACGTCGCGCCGGGTCGACCTGGAGCACGACCTGCGCGGCGCGCTCGCCGCCGGCCAGTTCGAACTGCACTACCAGCCGAAACTGAGCGCCCGCGACGGCAGCGTCGTCGGCCTGGAAGCGCTGCTGCGCTGGCGGCGCCCGGGCCTTGGCCTCGTGCCGCCAAGCGACTTCATCCCCCTGGCTGAGCAACTGGGGCTGCTCGTGCAGATTGGCCCCTGGGTCGTCGAGGAAGCCTGCCGTCAGATGGCCCGGTGGCGCGCCGACGGCCTTGGCCGCGTGGGCGTGGCCGTCAACCTGTCGCCCAGCGAGCTGAGAAGCGCGCAGCTGATGGACAGCGTCTGCGGCAGCGTGCAGCGCCACGGCATCGAGCCCGGTCAGCTCGAAATGGAGGTCACCGAATCGATGATGATGGAAGAGCCCGAAGCAGCCATCGCCATCCTGCAGGAGCTGGCCAGCGAAGGCGTACACCTGTCCATCGACGATTTCGGCACCGGCTACTCCTCGATGGCCTACCTCAAGCGATTGCCGGTCGACACGCTGAAGCTGGACCGCCATTTCGTCACCGGAATCGCCCACGATGCCCGCGACGCCGACCTCTGCGCCGGCATCATCGCGCTGGCCCACAAGCTGGGCCTGCAGGTGGTGGCCGAGGGCGTCGAGACGGAGTCTCAGGCCCAGGCACTGCGCGAACGCGACTGCGATGTCTGCCAGGGTTATCTGTTCAGCCGACCGCTGCCGGCCGCTGAAGCCACAGCCTATCTGCTCGCCCGGATGGCGCGTCCATAGGCTTGAATTTCTCTATTGACAGAAATATCGAAAAACATAAACTGAGCACCATGGAACTCAGCAACACCGCCCACCGCTTCGTCATTCACTGGGGCGAGATGGGCTCGGCCTGGGGCGTCAACCGCACCGTCGCGCAGATTCATGCCCTGCTCTACTTCCACGGCAAGCCGCTGCATGCCGAGGAGATCTCCGAGACGCTCTCGGTGGCGCGCTCCAACGTCAGCAACAGCCTGAAGGAGTTGCAGAACTGGAACCTGATCCGCGTCACCCATCAGTTGGGCGACCGGCGCGACTACTTCGAAACCTCGCTGGATGTCTGGGAGCTGTTCCGCACCATCGTCCGTGAGCGGCGCGAGCGCGAGTTCGAACCCACCGTGCGGCTGCTGAACGAGCTCACGCAAGGCGACGACTTCGCGCGCGAAGCCCCCGACGCGCAAGACCGCGTGCGGGAGACGCTTGCCTTCATGGCCACGCTGGGCTCCTGGTCCGACGAAATGCTGCGCCTGTCGCCAAGCACCTTGCAGAAGGTGCTGAAGATGGGGGCCAGCGTGCAGAAGTTCGTCCGGGGCGATAGCGGCGCCTGAAGGTCACCGCCTTTTTTTGATCTTCAATTTCTGTTTTTACTGAAATATCGAGATGATCATGCGAAACACCACATTTCCGCTGACCCTGTACTACGACTCGGCCTGCCCGCTGTGCGACGGCGAGATGCGCAACCTGATGCTGCGCAACACGGCGGGCCTGCTGAATTTCGTGGACATCGCCGATCCCGCCTTCGATGCACCGCCGCCGAATACGAATCGCGAGCAGTTGATGACCTTGATGCACGGCCTCACCACCGACGGCCGCGTGCTGCGCGGCGTCGAGGTGTTTCGACTGGCCTATGGCGCCGTCGGCATTCCGCAGGTGGCCGCCATCACCGGCCTGCCCCTGGTCGCGCCGCTCAGCGAGGCGATCTATGCGCGCATTGCCCGCCACCGCTACCTCGTACCGCGCTGGCTGTCGAACCTGATCTTCGGCACCGTCCTGCGCCGCGCCGCCGAGCGGGCCGCGCGAGCGAACTGTGCGAACGGCAACTGCGCCCTGCCCCGGAGATGAGCACCATGTCCACCATCCTCGTCCTCGGCGCTCGCGGCTTCATCGGCAGCGCCATCGCCGATTTCGCCAAGGCGGCCGGTCATCCGGTGCGCACGCCGCGGCTCGACTTCGCGCGCCTGTTGACGCCCGAGGCCTGGCAGCCGCATCTCGAAGGTGTGGACATCGTCGTCAACGCCGTCGGCGTGCTGCGCGACAGCCATCAACGCCCGATGCAGGCCGTCCATGCCGACGCACCCCGCGCGCTGTTCGAGGCCTGTGCCGCACAAGGCTCGCGCCGCGTAATCCACATCTCCGCGCTGGGCATAGACGGCAATGCGACGCGCTATGCGCAGACCAAGCTGCTGGCCGAACGCGCACTCGAAGCGCACCGCGCGGCCGGCCGGTTGCCCCATGCCACCGTCGTGCGGCCCAGCATCGTCTTCGGTCCGGGCGGCGCCAGTTCGAGGCTGTTCATGACGATGGCCCGCCTGCCCTTGCTACCGCTGCCCGCCGCCGCGTTGCGTACCCGCGTGCAACCGATCGCGGTGACGGACCTGGCCGAAGCTTGCCTCGCGCTGATCCAGGCGGAGGTGCCGCCGGCCCGTGTCGATGCCGTCGGCCCCGAGGCGCTGACGCTGGCCGCCTTCATCGCCACCTTGCGCACGCAGCACGGCCAGCAAAGGCCGGCCCGCCTGCTGCCGCTGCCCGAAGCCCCGAGCCGCTGGAGCGCCCGCCTCGGCGATCACCTGCCCTGGCAGACCTGGTGCAGCGAGACGCTGGCCTTGCTGCAGCAGGACAACGTCGGCGATGCAGCAGTGCTCGGCTCCCTGCTCGGCCGCCCGCCGGTATCACCCCATCACTTCGTGAGGCTCGCATGGCCGCGCTGCCGCTGAAACTTCACCTGGCGCTCGCCAGCCTCGTCGTCGTCTGGCTGGCCACGGCGGTGGTCAGCATGATCGGCGGCGAGGGTGAGGCCCTGCTCGCGAGGGCAGGTGTTGCGGCCGGCTGGCATGCCCCGTTGATCGCCGCTGGCGACGCGCTGGACGCTGTGCTGGGCCTGGCGCTGTGGCGCTGGCACCGGCGCTGGATCTACATCCTGTGCGCGCTGAACATGATCGTCATGACGCTGGTCGCCACGGTGCTTCTGCCCGATCTGTGGCTCGATCCGCTCGGGCGGCTGCTGAAGAACCTCCCAATCGCCACCCTGCTCTATCTCCTGCACGAGGATGCGCCCGCATGAACCTCTATCTGCTCGTCAAGACCCTGCACATCCTCTCCAGCGTGCTGATGGTCGGCACCGGCTTCGGCTCGGCCTTCTACTTCTTCTTCGCGAACCGCAGCGGGCAACTGGCCGCGCAAGCGGTCGTGGCCCGCCTCGTCGTGCGTGCCGACACCTGGTTCACCACGCCCGCGGTGATCTTCCAGCCGCTCAGCGGCCTGTGGCTGGCCGCGCAGGCGGGATGGCCGTGGACGACGCCCTGGATCGTTGCAGCACTGGCCCTCTACGCACTGGCTGGTGCCTGCTGGTTGCCGGTGGTCTGGTTGCAATGGCGGATGGCGCAGATGGCCGCCGAGGCTCAACGCAGGGGCGCGCCGCTTGCACCCGCCTACGACCGCTACGCACGCCGCTGGGAAGCCCTCGGCTACCCGGCCTTCCTGGCGATGCTGCTGGTCTTCTGGCTGATGGTGAACAAGCCAATGCTCTGGGGCTGAGCCCGCGATCAAGTACCCAGCAAGCCCTTGAACGCCAGCACATCTGCCGAGCCCGCGGTGTACACGCGCACTGGCCCTTCGGAACCCGGATGTCCGCAGATCGCGATGGCCGAGCCGTCGTGCAGGCGCGTGATCTGGACGGCGTCACCGCGGCAGTCGCCGCGCTGCAGTGCGAGCGTGGCTTCGTCGTCGAAGCGCTCGAAACGGCGCTCGACCATGAAATCGGGCACCGAGGCCGCACCGCTGACCAGTTGTGGCAGCTTGAACTTCAGCAGCATGTAGCCTTGCCGGCCCGCCACCGCGCCCAGCACGACGGCGGCCAGCGCCGCGCCCACGGCGACCGTGCGAATTCCTGTCCGAAGCGTCCGACCCTCTGCCATCCGCCGATTCTCTTCGAACTGGCATCGGCGCGTGCGCCGCGGGATGCGGTCAGGCGCGCGCCAGGGGGATTTGCAGATTCGTCGGCCGGTTTTCCTCGGTATCGAAGCCGCGGCCGTCGACATGGCGGGCGCCCCAGAACAGCAGGTCGCCACGCAGGTGCACGAGATCGAACTCCTTGAAGTTCCTGCCCTCGGCGAGGCCGAACGGCGCGAATGCGCGGCCGAACACGCTCTGCATGCCGCCGACCGCCCAGCGCTCATAGCCGGCCGAGGCCACCTGGTTCAGCAGGTCGGCGAAGCCCTGGTGCAGTGGCGTCACCTCGTAGGCCTCGTCGGCCTCGAAATCCACCTTCTGCGCACCCTCGGCGATCGGATGCGGCCCGCGCCAGCGCATGTGGCCGCGGATGAAGATGCGCGCCAGCGGCACTTTCCCGAACGGGTCGGCCGCGTTGACAATGCTCAGTTCGAAGACATCGTCGGGCAGGTAGCGGAAATGGCGGGTCAGGTAGAACGGTTTGCTGCTGCCGTCGGCATTGCGCGCAGCGCTGGGGCGCAACTCGGGCGCGAGGCTGGTCCAGCTTCCCAGCAGGTCATCGGTGTTCATCGGGCAGCTTGCTTCGTTGAAGATCGCGCCAGTGTGGGCTTGACGGACGCGGCGACGGTAACCCGAATCGGCAAATCGCTCGCATGACACTCCTTTCCGTCCTCGAAGACTTCCACCTCGGCGGCGCGCCGGAGCCGGTCTGGCAGCAGCGCTACCGGCAGCTCTCTCCCGGCCGCATGAGCAGTCGGCTGCAGCAGGCCGGCACCGGGCGGCTGCGCCTCTACGGCAAGTGGATGAGCGAGCGCGTCGTGCAGCAGGGCTGCGTGCCACCGGGGCGGCTCTGCATCGCGCTGCTGGGTCAGGGCGGCAACAGCACCCCGCCGCCCCGCGCGCAGGGGCGTGAGCTGCCGACCAACGCGCTGCTGGTCCTGCACGCCGGCGAGGAGTTCCATCTGCAGCGCCCACCCGGCATGGAGCTGCTGTCCATCAGCTTTGAGCGCACGGCCTTCGATGGTCTGCTCGATGCCGCCGGTGGCTCGCGTCAGGCCTGGACGTCGCCGGTGCTGCAGGTCGCACCCGATCGCCTGGAGCATTTGCGCCGGCGCCTGCGTGCCGCGCTTGACGCGGGATCTCCAGCGTCGCCATTGGCCCTCTTCGCCACAGTGCAGGCCTTGCTGGACGAGGCTGGCACGACACGCCAGGCGCTGGGCAGCGCCTCCGCGAGCTACCTGGTCGCGCAATGCCATCGCATCGTCGTCGAGAGCGGCGCCGTGGCGCCCGGCATCGACGCGCTGTGCGCGAGCCTGCGCACCAGCCGGCGCAGCCTGCAGAACGCCTTCCAACAGGTCACCGGCCTGAGCCCGGTCGAGTACCTGCGCGGCCTGCGGCTGAACCTGGTGCGCCAGCGGCTCGTCGAGACCCCGGCGGCGCAGCTGAACATCGCGACGGCCGCCGCCGCGCAAGGCTTCGAGCAGATGAGCCATTTCGGCGCGCGCTACAAGGCGCTGTTCGGCGAGTTGCCGTCACAGACGCGCCGCGCGCCGGATCAGGGGCCGGCCGGCTCGTCCTCGCTTATGGGAATCGGCGGCCCCTGAGCCGCGTCGTCCGCCCGCGGCAGCGCATGCCAGTAGCGCCGCGCCAGCACCCGCTGACAGTTCCATTCGCCGGCCTGCCAATGAAGCGCACCGCAGTCCGGCGAACTCAGCACGCGAATGCCATGCCGCTGATAGCGCGCCAGAACCGGCAGCGCCGGGTGGCCGAATCGATTGCGGTAGCCGGCCTGCACCAGGGCCAGCCGCGGCGAGACGGCGTCGAGCAGCGCATCGGTCGACGAGGTCTTGCTGCCGTGGTGCGGCACGAGCAGCAGATCCGCGCGCAGCGCATCGGGCGCGCTGGCCTGCACCAGCGCCGTTTCCTGCGCTGCCTCGATGTCGCCGGTCAGCAGCACCGCACGGCCTGTCGCATCGATCACGCGCAGCACGCAGGACATCGCGTTGCTCTTGACCTTCGCGTCCTCGTACTGCGCCGCGGGCGGCCACAGCACCTCGAAGCGCACGCCGTCCCAGGCCCAACGCTGGCCCTGCTCGCAACGCCGGTGCGGCGCCATGCGGAGCAAAGGGTGACTGTCTTCCAGCGAGCTCAGCAGTTCCGCCACCGGCAGGCCGGCCATCACCGAGGCGGCACCGCCGACGTGGTCCACATCCCGATGGCTCAGCACCAGCCGATCCAGCCGCATCGTGCCGAGCGCGCGCGCCAGCGGCACCAGCACCCGCTGACCCGCATCGGCCTGCGGCCCGAACTGCGGGCCGGTGTCGAACATCAGGTCGTGGCCCTGCGTGCGCAGCAGCACGGCCGTGCCCTGGCCGATGTCAGCAGCCAGCAGCTCGAACGTACCGACCGCCGGCCGCAACGGCGCCGGCCACAGCAGCGGCAGCAGCAATGCGAGGCCGCAAGTGCGCAGCCGCCACGGTAGCGGCAGGGCCATCAGCACGCCACCCGCAAGACCTGACACCTGCGCCCACAGCGGCGCCACCGGCAATTGCCAGACCGCACCGGGCAGCGCATCGAGCCAGCGCAGCCAGGCCATCAGCGCCGCTACGCCCTGCTCCGCCAGCCACCAGGCGCCCGGCACCAGCGCCCCCAGCAGCGACAGCGGCGCGACGACGAAGGTCACCAGCGGAATCGCCAGCAGGTTCGCCGCCAGGCCCACGACCGAGATCTGCTGAAAGAACAGCAGCGACAGCGGCGTCAGGCCCAAGGTCGCGACCCACTGGCTGCGCAGGCCCTCGCGCAGCGCCGCCCGCCAGCCGGTGCCCGCGGGCGCACCGCCGCTGGCCATCAGCAGCCCCACGGCGGCAAAGGACAGCCAGAAGCCCGCCTGCGAGATCGCCCAGGGATCGATCGCCGTAACGACCACGGCCGAGGCCAGCAGGAGAAGCGGCCAGGGCCAGCGCAGGCCCAGCGAGCGCAGCAGCGCCAGGCTCGCCAGCATCCAGACCGTGCGCTGCGAGGGTACGCCCCAGCCGGAGAACAGCGCATAGACGAAGGCCGCAGCCACGCCGGCCCACAAGGCCACCCGTGGTGCCGGCGCCAGCAGGCACAGCCGCGCGCTGCGACGCCACAAGCGGCCGACGAGCCACTGAGCAGCCCAGGCGAACATGGTCACGTGGGTGCCACTGACCGCTAAAAGATGAGCCACGCCTGTATTGCGGAACAAGGTCCAGTCGGACTTGGCAATGGCATCTTGGTCGCCCAGACTCAGCGCCGCCAGCACACCGGCATGGGCCGGATCGCCGATGCGCCGGCCCAGCGCGTCGCGCAGCCGCTGGCGCCAGGCGTCGAGCGACCAGAACGGTGCCGGCGTCAGGCGCTGCAGCGTGCCCGGCCGCAGCACGCCGGTGGCGCGCAGGTCCTGCTCGAACATCCACAGCTCGTAGTCGAAGGCGAACGGGTTCATCAACCCGTGCGGGCGCTTCAGCCGCGCCACGGCCTGCCAGCTCTCGCCGGCGCGGATCGGCGGCGCGGTGCCACCGGGTTCGCCGAAGGCGCTGAGCATCATGTGTCGCGGCAGCGCCAGCGGCGGGTCCTGCGCGGACGGGCCGGCCCGCGCGTCCAGCACCTCGAAGGCGAAGCGCCAGCCCGGCGCGCCGCCCTGGCCCAGGGTGGCGCTGGGCAGTGAATCGATGCGGCCGATCAGCAGGACGTCGCGGCCCTCCCAGGCCTCGGGCAGCGCCTCATCGATGCGAAGCTGCGCGCGCCCTGCGCCAAGCGCGAGGGCCAGCAGCAGCGCCGCCAGCGGTAGCGCCCGGCGCCAGGTCGCCAGCGCGGCTGCCAGTGCCGCGAGGAGCAGAGCCCATTCGAGCGGCCCCGGCAAACGCTCGCAGCGCTGCAGCAGCGCCAGCCCGATCAGCCAGCCGAGCGCAGGCCCTACACCGGGGCGACGGCCGGTCGTCATGGGTGGCGTGAGCGGCAAATAGGGTCTCCCTGCTCGGTGTAGGATGCGCGCCGACCCATCCTAGCCATCGGGCCCGCGCCGCGCGCCCCCAGAACACCATGAGCAGCCCCGTCTACGACCGCCTGAAAGCCCTCGCCATCGAACTGCCGCCGCTGGCCGTTCCGGCTGCTGCCTACGTGCCCTTCGTGCGCACCGGCAACCTGATCTTCGTCTCCGGCCACATCGCGAAGAAGGACGGCAAGGCCTGGGTCGGCCAACTGGGCCGCGACGTGGACACCGCCACCGGCAAGGCCGCTGCCCGCGCCATCGCGATCGACCTGATGGGCACCCTGCACGCCGCCACCGGCGACCTGGGCAAGATCACCCGCATCGTCAAGCTGATGAGCCTGGTCAACAGCACCGGCGACTACACCGAGCAGCACCTGGTGACCAACGGCGCGTCGGAGCTGTTCGGCGAGGTCTTCGGCGCCGAGGTCGGTGCCCATGCCCGCAGCGCCTTTGGTGTCGCGCAGATCCCGATGGGTGCCTGCGTGGAAATCGAAGCGATCGTCGAAGTCCAGGACTGACCCCGCAATGTTCCTGCCTGTTTCCAAGCTGCCGGCGCGCACGCTGGCCGGCGTGGCCATCGCCTGCTTCGCGGCCCTCGCCTTCGCCCTGATCGCCCAGCACGTGTTCGAGGTCAAGCCCTGCCCCTGGTGCGTGATGCAGCGGGGCATCTTCCTCGTCATCGGCATCGTGTCCGGGCTGGCCGCCCTGGTCGCGCCGAGCAATGGTTCGCGCAAGGCAGTACTGGGCCTGGTCGTGGTGCTGGCCGTCTGCGGCGTGGCCGCCGCCGTGTTCCAGCATCAGGTCGCCGCGAACATGGAAAGCTGCGCGATGACGCTGGCCGATCGCATCAACACCGCGCTCGAACTGGAAGACCGCTGGCCCTTCATGTTCATGGTGACGGCGTCCTGCGCCGAAGCCGCCGCCTACCGGCTGCTGGGCCTCAGCTACGACATCTGGAGTGGCCTGCTGTTCCTGCTGATCGGCGGCGCCAGCCTCCGCACGATCCTCAAGCGCTGATCTCAGCTATTTCCGCTGGTCCCGCCAGGCCCTCTCGAAAGGGAGGCGCCACGCATGGGGTGCGATCAGTTGATGAACGGACTTGGGTCCCCATGAATCCACCGGATACAGGCGCACCGGTGGCGGTGCATCCAGCAAGGGCTGCGAGATTGCCCACAGCCGCTCGATGCCCTCGGCCGTCGTGAACAGCGTACGGTCGCCGCGCATCGCGTCGAGGATCAGCCGCTCGTAGGCTTCCAGCACGTCGCCGATCAGGCCCGTGTCGTTCATCGCAAACTGCAGGCTCAGCTTGTCCAGCCGCATGCCCGGCCCGGGCCGCTTGCCGTAGAAGCTCAAAGACATCTTCGAGGCATCGGCCAGGTCGAAGGTCAGGTGGTTGGGCCCCTGGGCGCCGACGCCCGAGCTCGCCGGGAACATGCTCTTGGGCGGCTCGCGGAACGCGATCGAGATGATGCGCTGGCCCTCCGCCATCCGCTTGCCGGTGCGCAGGAAGAAGGGCACGCCGGCCCAGCGCCAGTTGTCGATGAAGCACTTCAGCGCGATGAAGGTCTCGGTCTCCGATTCCGGGTCGACGCCGGCCTCGGCGCGGTAGCCGGCGTACTGGCCGCGCACGACGTCGTGCGGCTGGATCTCCAGCATGCTGCGGAAGACCTTGTTCTTCTCCTCGCTGATCGGCGTGGGCTCCAGCGCGGTGGGCGGCTCCATCGCGACGAAAGCGAGGATCTGGAACAGGTGGGTGACGACCATGTCTCGATAGGCGCCGGTCTGCTCGTAGAAGCCCGCGCGCTGGCCCAGGCCCAGGGTCTCCGGCACGTCGATCTGCACGTGGTCGATGAAGTTGCGGTTCCAGATCGGCTCGAACAGGCCGTTGGCAAAGCGGAAGGCGAGGATGTTCTGCGCCGGTTCCTTGCCCAGGAAATGGTCGATGCGGAAGATCTGCTCTTCGGCGAAGACCTCGTGCAGCTTCGCGTTCAGCGCGACCGCACTGGCGAGATCGGTGCCGAAGGGCTTTTCCATCACGATGCGCGAAGCCTCCACCAGCCCCGCCTCGCCCAGCATCCGCACCGCCGGCAGCGCCGCGCTGGGCGGCACACTGAGGTAGTGCAGGCGCCGGCATTCGCTGCCCAGCGCCGCCTCGGCCGCCTCCACCGCCGCGCGCAGTGCCGCCGGGCCGTCCGACAGCTTCACGTAGTCCAGCGTGGCGGAGAAGGCCTCCCAGTCCTTGGCCACCACCGGCCGCGTGCCGAACTCGTCCAGCGCACGGCGCGCCAGCGCGCGGAACTGCTCCGCGTCGATCTCGTCCAGCGACACGCCGACGATGCGGCAGCCCGGAATGAAGCCCGCCGTCGCCAGGTGGAACAGCCCCGGCAGCAGCTTGCGTTTCGCCAGGTCGCCGGTGGCGCCGAACAGCACCACCACCTGCGGGAAGCGTGGGCCCACGCCCTGCGGAATCTTTGCCATATCCATCGTCTCCTCGTGATACCTCGGTCTTGCAAGAACGGTGCCTTGCTTGTGGTCAATCGCCCTTCACGATCCCCTCACGCCGCGGATCGGCGGCGCCGAACCAGCCGGTCTTCGTGCGCTGGATGCCCTGCAGCCCGCTGGTCAGCTCGTATTCGACGACGTCGTGCCCCAGCGCGCGCAGGCCTTCGAGCGTTGCTTTCGGGAAGCCGCCGTCTTCCAGAACGGTCGGGCCGTTGAAACTGCCGTAGTTCGGCAGGTCGACGGCGCGCTGCAGGTCCATTCCCCAGTCGAGTGCGCCGACCAGGGTCTTGGCGACAAAGTGGATGATGGCCGGGCCGCCCGGCGCGCCCACGGTCATCAGCAGCCGGCCGCTGCGGGCATCGAAGACCAAGGTCGGGCTCATGCTGGAGCGCGGGCGCTTGCCGGGTTCCACGCGGTTGGCGACCGGCCGGCCGTCGGCGCCTTCGGGCGCCAGCGAGAAGTCGGTCATCGTGTTGTTCAGCATGAAGCCACCAGACAGGCCGGTGCCGCCGTCACTCATGATCTTGTCGCCGAAGGCGGATTCGATGCTGGTGGTCATCGCCACCGCGCGGCCTTGGGCATCGACGATGCTGATGTGGCTGGTGCCGTGCTCGGGCTGCTCGGCCTGGGCGGCGTAGGCGGTCGCCACATCGCCGGGCTGGCCCGGCGCAGCGGTCTTCATGCTGCGCGGGCCGATCAGCGCGGCGCGCTGCTTCAGGTAGGCCGGGTCGAGCATGCGCTGCCAGTCACCGCCGGGCGGGGTCACGAAGGCCGGGTCGGCGATGTATTGCGCGCGGTCGGCGAAGGCCAGGCGCGAGGCCTCGGTGTACAGGTGCAGCCAGGGCACGCTGGGCTTGCCGTCGCTCAAGGGGCGCTTGGGTTCACCACGCGCCTCGACGAGCTTCAGGATCTGCATCATCGTCAGCTGCCCCGACGAGGGCGGCGGAAAGCCACAGACGCGGTAGCGCTCCAGCCAGACGGCGCACAGCGCCTCTCGTTGCACCGGCTTGTAGGCAGCCAGGTCGTCCGCCGCCATGGGGCCGGGTCTTGCGCTGGCCTGGATGCGGTGGGCGATGTCCTCGGCGACCTTGCCGCGGTAGAAGGCATCCGGCCCCTGCTCGGCAATCGAGCGCAGCACAGCCGCCAGCGCCGGGTTCTTGAGGAGGTAGCCCACGGGGCGAGGCTCGCCGTGGGCGTCGTAGAACAACGGCCCGGCCTGCGGATCGTTCTTCAGCCGCCGTTCGTCCCGCAACAGCGAATTCAGGCGCAGGCTGACGGCGAAGCCCTGGTCGGCCAGCTCGATCGCCGGCTCGAACAGGCGCGCCCAGGGCAGTTGCCCCTGCTCGCGCTGCGCGGCAGCCAGCATCGCGATGACGCCCGGCACCGCGACCGAGAGACCGCCCGGAATCGCCTCGCCCACCGACATCGGCGTGCCGTCGGCCTTGAGGAACATGCGGGGCGTGGCGCCTGCCGGGGCGCTCTCGCGGCCGTCCCACGCGCTCACCTTGCCCTTGCCGTCGAACATCATCAGGAAGGCGCCGCCGCCGATGCCGCTGGATTGCGGCTCGACCAGGTTCAGCACCATCTGCACGGCGATCGCAGCGTCGATGGCGCTGCCGCCGGCCTTCAGGATCTTGTAGCCGGCCTCGACGGCGAGCGGGTTCGCGGCGGCGACGGCGAAGTGCTTGGTCGCCCAGCCGGGCTTGGCCTGCAGGCCGGAGGCGGCTTCGGGCTGCGCGGGGATGGCGGTATCGGCGGCCGAAGCCGACAGCGAGAACGAGAGACCGAACAGCAGCGTGGCAAGGGTGTACTTCATGCGGCTCATCATAGGAGCCACAGGGGACCGCATCGGACCCTCGCCTTCAGCCGAAGTAGCCGAGATTCTGCAAAGTAAAGTTGCCGACGTGGGGCAGCACCGCCGGCAGCTCGCTGGCCGGCACGCCCATCCAGGCCGCCAGTGTGGCGGCCAACTGGTCAACCGAGGTCGTCGGCAAGAGCCGCCCCTGGCCGACATCGTCCGGCCCGTTGGACACCACCACCGGCGCCTGCCCCCAGTAGCGGCCGCCCTTCACCGCGCCGCCGAGCACGAAGTGATGGCTGCCCCAGCCATGGTCCGAGCCGTCGCCGTTGCTGCTCAGCGTGCGGCCGAAGTCGGAGGCGGTGAACGCGGTCACCTGGTTCGACACGCCCAGCTCGACGGTGGCAGCATGGAAGCTCGCCAGCGCCTCGGACAGGTTGGACAGCAGGGCCGGATGCGCCGCGGCCAGGCCCGAATGCAGGTCGAAGCCGCCCAGCGAGACGAAGAACACCTGCCGGCTCGCACCGAGCGCAGCGCGCACGCCGATCATCTTCGCCACCATCTGCAGCTGCGTGGCCAGGCCGTTGCTCGCATCGAAGGCCGTACCCAGCGCCGGCAGGCCGGAAAGCGCCGAGGCGACCTGACCCTGCGCGCCGATCGAACGGGTGACCACGCGGTTCAGCTCGCGCTCCATCCAGTGCGTGCGGTCCGTCGCCGTGATCAGGCCGCGCAAGACGTCCGAGCAGGCCTGCGAGCCATACAGCGGCTTGCCGACGAAGTTGATCGGCACGGCGCCGCTGGGCGCCACCTGGTACTGCACCACCTGCTGGCCGGCCATGAATACCGCATTGCCGGAGACGTTGACGCAGGTGAACACCGACTGCCCGTTGCTGGACAGGAAGCGGTCGCCGATGCGTCCGCCCCAACCGGACGGCGCGCCCTCGGCGGCGCTCGACTGCCAGTAGCTCTGCTGGTCGTTGTGCGAGAACAGCTTCGGGGGCAAGGGCACGCTCTGCGCCTTGTACTGCGCCAGCGTCGTCGGCTGCACCAGCGTGCCGACGTTCAGTTGCACGCCAAGCTGCCCCGCGTTGAACAGCGACTGCAGCCGGCCCATCTGCGGCGCCAGCGCCATCTGGCGGCCGTCGGGCAACAGCGCCAGTGGCAGCAACTGCTCGCGCGGCGTCGCCAGGCTGGCGCGCAGCGAGGCATAGGCCTGGTAGCTCGCAGCGTCGTAAGGCACGACGGTGTTCGCATAGTCGTTGCCGCCGTACAGGAAGACGCAGACCAGCGCCTTGTAGTCGCCCGGCGCGGTGGCCGCGGCGGCTTCGCCCATCGAGGCTAGGCTCAGGGCCCAGGGCGCGGCCGAACCTGCCAGGCCCAGCGCGGACGCGCGGCGGAGGAACTCGCGGCGTTGCAGCCGCGGCAGTTGATTGATACGCATGGCAGACGACTCGCTTACTTCTGGACGAGATATTCCGGGCACGCCATCACCATCAGCACGGCGGCACAAACGCGGTTGAGCTTGGCGGCGTCCGAGCTGGGCTTGATCGTCTCGACGGCATTCGTGATCGCCGCCACGGTGGCGGCGCTGAGGGTCGAGCCGCTCAGCAACAGTGCGACGTGGTTGACCAGCGCGGCCGAATCGCCTGCCAGCGCCAGCTCGTCCGTGTAGTCCGGCTTCACATCGGTGCCGAACCCATTCGCGATGACGGACTGCATGAAGTTGATGTAGGCCGCGACACTGCTCTCGTTGCAGAGCTGGAACTCCGGCGCGGTCACGCCACTCGTGCCCAGTTCCGAGTTCGGCGGCACATAGCCTGGTCGGAAGAAGTTGAACACCGAGCCGCTGCGCAGCGGGCTTTGCGCCAGGCGGTTCGCCGGGCTCGAGGTGTCGCCGATGGTCCAGAGGCCGGTACTCGATGCGGCCTTGAACGTGCGGCCCCACTGCAGCAGGCGCACGACCGGCTCGCGCAGCCGGCCGGCGTCGGGCGTCGTGCCGATGTTGCGAGCCTCGTCGTCGAGCAGTACGGCGCGGATCACCGCCTTCATGTCGCCGCGCTGGCCGGCACCGTTGTCATTGAAGGCCAGGGCCACGCGCTTCACGTAGGCCGGGCTCGGATTCGAGCAGACCAGCCGCTGGATCAGCTGTCGGCCTATGAACGGGCCGACGTTCGGATGGTTGGCCAGCGTGTCCAGCGCGATCTGCATCGCTTTCGGGCCGTCGGCGCTGGCGGGAACGTTCACGTCCAGCACCTTCTTCGCGCCGCTGGAGAAATAGGCAGGCTGGTTGACCATCGGCTTGAGCACGTAGGACGGATCGGTGCTGCTCTGCCCGTCGTAGGTCCAGCCGGTGAAGACGCCGGCTAGGTTGGTGATGTCGGTTTGCGTGTAGGTCGGGATCGGATTGCCCGCGGCGTCGAGCACCGGCGTGCCATCCAGGTTCAGCTTGACGAGGCCGATCGTCATCAGCTGCATCACCTCGCGGGCGAAGTTCTCGTCCGGTTGATTGCCGGCGGCCGAGGCCTTGCGGCTGCCCAGCATGTTCAGATAGACGCCCATGCCGCAGGACAGGGCCACGCCCTCCAGCAGCGAGCGGAAGCTTCCGAACGCGTTGGCGCTCAACATGTCCACATAGGCGGCACCCGTCGGCACCGGCCAGGCGCCGTTGATACCCGGCAGGCCGATGACGAAGATCTCACTGAGCGCCAGCACGATGCGCTGGCGCAGGTGGTCCGGGCCGGTGAGCAGGCTGCGCCACAGCACGTTGTCCAGGCCGGACCAGCCGAACAGGTTGGCCGTCGTCGCGTAGCCCTTGTCGACCACCCACTGGTAGTTGGACACGGGGTCCGGGTCGATCGCGAACTGGCGGTCCAGCCAGGCGGCGTAACCGCCTTTCACGACGATAGCGATATCCGCCATCGAAGCCGCGAAGCCGGCCTGGCCGAGAAAGCGCGCGGCAGCGGCCAGTGTGATCAGCGTTGCCGCCGGTCGGCTTTCCGTGACGGTGCCGCTGCCGGCCGCGCCCGCATCGGCGGATGATGCAGCGCCGGCCGGGGCCGCGCTAGCCGGACTGGCGTCATCGCCCCCACCCCCGCCGCATGCCGCCAACGCTGCGCTTGCGATCGCTGCGGCCGCCAGACTGGCGGCTCGCGAGCCTTCTTCGCCCACGTTCTCCTCAAGCGGAGCGGGCGCTATTTGATTGGTCTCCATGACCGGACCCCCCTGTACTGCAGGCCGGAGTTTGAAGATCAATCGCCGGCAGCGTTCCTTGGATATCGGACGCAAAACGACGAGCTGCAATCAAACGTAACGCCAAATTTCAGCGCATGAAAAAAGGCCGACAAAGTCGGCCTCGTTTCGCGCTGGAGTGGCTCCTACAGCAGCGGCACGCCCGTCTTGGCCTGCACTTGCTCGCGCGTCACGCCTTCGGCCAGCTCGACGAGCTTCAGCCCTTGCGGCGTCACGTCCATCACGGCCAGGTCGGTGATGATGCGGTTGACGACGCCAACGCCGGTCAGCGGCAAGGTGCACTTGGGCAGGATCTTCAGGTCCTCGCTGCCGTCCTTCTTGCGCGCCACATGCTCCATCAGCACGATCACGCGCTTGACGCCGGCCACCAGGTCCATCGCGCCGCCCATGCCCTTGACCATCTTGCCGGGGATCATCCAGTTGGCCAGGTCGCCGTGCTCGCTGACCTGCATCGCGCCGAGGATGGACAGGTTGATCTTGCCGCCGCGGATCATCGCGAAGCTGTCGTGGCTGCCGAAGATCGACGAGCCCTTGATCGTCGTCACCGTCTGCTTGCCGGCGTTGATCAGGTCCGCGTCGACCTCGTCCTCGGTCGGGAACGGGCCGATGCCCAGCATGCCGTTCTCGCTCTGCAGCCAGACTTCCTTGTCCGCCGGCACGAAGTTGGCCACCAGCGTCGGGATGCCGATGCCGAGGTTGACGTAGAAGCCGTCTTCCAGTTCCTGGGCGGCGCGAGCCGCCATCTGATCTTGAGTCCAGGCCATGGTTCAGGCTCCCTTCTTTTCCGACAGCGTGCGCTTCTCGATGCGCTTCTCGGGCGTCGCGTTGACGACGATGCGGTGGACGTAGATGCCCGCGAGGTGGATGTCGTCCGGATCGATGTCGCCGGTCTCGACCAGTTCCTCCACCTCGACGATCGTCACCTTGCCCGCCATCGCGCAGGCCGGGTTGAAGTTGCGCGCGGTGCGGCGGAACACCAGGTTGCCGCTGCGGTCGGCCTTGTGGGCCTTCACCAGCGCCACGTCGGGCATCAGCGAGCGCTCCATCACGTAGGTCTCGCCGTCGAATTCGCGCAGTTCCTTGCCTTCGGCCACGATGGTGCCGACGCCGGTCTTCGTGAAGAAGGCCGGGATGCCGGCTCCGCCGGCGCGCAGCTTCTCGGCCAAGGTGCCTTGCGGCGTGAATTCCAATTCCAATTCACCGGCCAGGTACTGGCGCTCGAATTCCTTGTTCTCGCCGACGTAGCTGGAGATCATCTTCTTGATCTGGCGCGTCTGCAGCAGCAGGCCCAGGCCGAAGTCGTCGACGCCGGCGTTGTTCGAAATCGCCGTCAGTCCCTTCACACCCGAATCGCGCAGCGCGGCGATCAGTGCCTCCGGAATGCCGCAGAGGCCGAAGCCTCCGACCGCCAGCAACTGGTCGTCGCGGACGATGCCCTGGAGCGCCGCGGTGGCGCTCGGGTAGACCTTGTTCATCCTGTGTCTCCAATCAAATGCAGCCGCGAGCGTACAGGCGAAGGCACTACGTAGTCGATTACGTAGAATTGCCTAAGCACCCTCGCAGGATCCCCGCATGAACATCGACGCGCTGCAAACCGCCATCCCGAGCCTTTTCGCACCCTGGATCGCCGCGATGGACTTCCGGGTGCAGGCCACCGCCAAGGGCGAGGTGACGCTGAGCATGCCGATCAAGCCCTCGTACATCCACGTCGGCGGCGTGATGTGCGGCCAGGCTGCGATGGCCGCAGCCGACACGGCGATGGTGCTGGCGATGATGGCCTATCTGGGCGAATTCCGGCCCATGACCACGGTGCAGCTGCAGACCAGCTTCCTGCGCCCGCTCTCCGGCACACACTGCATCGTCAAGGCCACCGTGCTGCGCAGCGGCAAGAGCCTGGCCTTCGGCAGCATCGACATCCTCGACACCGACGGCCGGCTGGCCGTTCAGGCCACGACCACCTACGCGCTGCTGTGAGCATCGACCACCGCACGGCCTTCGACATGGCCCCGGTGGGCCTCGTCATCTCGGCCCAGCGGCTGATCGTCGACTGCAACCGCCAGGTGCTGGCGATGTTCGGTGCGCAGCGCGAACAGCTGATCGGCAAGAGCTTCGAGGTGATGTACCCCAGCCCGGCCGAGTTCGAGCGCACCGGCGCGCGCATCGTCGCCGCGCTGGATGCGCAGGGCTACTACGCCGACGACCGCGTGATGCGCCGCCTCTCCAGCGGCGAGCACTTCTGGTGCCATGTGGCCGGCCGCGCGCTGGATCCGCGCGATCCGCACGCCGAAGGCATCTGGAGCTTCCAGGACCTGTCCGCCACGCGCCAGCAACTGAGCGCCGAGCTGACCCCGCGCGAGCGCGAGATCGCCGCCCTGCTGATCGAGGGGCTGACCAGTAAACTCATCGGCCGACGGCTTGCGATCAGCCCGCGCACCGTCGACGTCTACCGCGCCCGGTTGATGAAGAAGTACGCCGCGGCTTCCACGCCCGACCTGATCCACAAGCTTCTCGTCACATGAGTGCCGCCCACGACGCCCACGCTGCCGCCGCTCCTTACTGCCTGAACTGCCACTACACGTTGTCCGCGCCGCGGCCGCGCCATTGCGGCCACTGCGGCCAGGAGACGGACCTGCATCCGCCGTCGATGCACGAATTCGTGCACGAGTACGTGGGGCACTACGTGGCGCTGGAAGGTCCGCTGTGGCGCACGCTGTGGGCGCTCATCGCCCTGCCCGGGCGGCTGACGCGCGAGTACTTCGCCGGCCGGCGGCGCCGCTACGTGCTGCCGCTGCGCATCTACCTGACGGCCAGCTTCATCTTCTTCGCCGGCAACCATTTCATCGGCACCGAGGCGGAGCAGACGCCGGATCGCGAGATCGGCGCCGTCGTCCAGGGCGCGCCCAACTCGCCCAAGGAGAGCATCGAGGTGCTCGCCGACGAGATGAAGCCCTGCCTGAAGGACCGCAGCACCTGCGGCTGGGTCGACTACCAGTTCGTCAGTGCGATGGAGCGCATCAAGCACACCAGCATGCGCGCGCTCTGGCAGCGCCTGGTCGCGCTGCAGCCCTATGCGATGCTGCTGATGCAACCGGTCTTCGCGGCGCTGCTGTTGCTGATGTTCGCCGGCTCCGGGCGACCCTATGCCGAGCACTTCGTGTTCTCGCTGCACATGCACGCCTTCTGGTTCCTGGCGCTGCTGCTGGCCAACGCTATCGGCAGCAGCGACATCATCCAGTTCTACGCCTTCGGCCACGGCCTCGCGGCCCTGCGCACCGTTTACGAGCGCGGCTGGTGGGGCAGCATCTGGCGCGGCCTGCTGCTGGCGCTGCTTTACCTGACGCTGCTGCTGATGGCGGAGATCGGCTGGCTGATCGTCGCCGCGCTGACGTCTCACTGACCTTCATTGCGCCGTCGCACAACGGAAAAGTTCACTCGTAACAATGGGCGGGCGCTATCCCAAATTGAGAGGATCAGCGCGTATCTACCTGTATCGAGGCGGCGTCGCTCGCCTATGATTTCGGGGTGCATCGAAACGAAACGTTCGATGCTGCAACATTGGATGCAAGAAGAGGGGAATTTGCCATGAAGTGCAACTCGATCCTGATGGCCCTGCTGACCTCGGCCTGCTTGGCCGCCCTGCCCGCCCGCGCCGCCGACGAAGCGGCCGCCGTTGACCTCAAGGACGCGGTCCCACAGGTCAAGGACATCCAGGATGGCCTGTTCCCGGATGACGAATGCGAGCAGCTGAAGGCCGCCGGCTTCAAGTGCATGGGCTTCAAGGCCGCGCAACGCTATTCGCTGCCCGCCGCCACCTTCAAGGCCGGCTCCGCCGATCTGCCGGACTCCGTCAAGCGCCAGCTGGACGTCTTCGCCGAAGCGCTGAAGGGCCGCAGCGGCACTTCGCAGAAGGTGCGCCTGGAAGGCCATACCGACGCCTCCGGCAGCGCCACCGGCAACCAGGAGCTGTCGCAGCGCCGTGCCGAAGCGGCGCGCCAGTACCTGGTGGACAAGGGCGTCAGCCCCGATCTGTTGACCGCCGTCGGTGTCGGCTCCTCGCAGCCCAAGCCGGGCCTGTCGCCCCAGGCGCCGGAGAACCGCCGCGTCGAGATCAGCCGCGACTCGCAGCCCGGCGCGCGCTGACTGCCGCCATGACATCCCGCGATCCGGCGCTGCGCCGGATCCGTTCCGACTGACCAGCGACGATTTGCGCGACCCGGCCTGACCCGGCTCTGCGCCGGGAGTGTTCATGCTGCGTGCTCCAGGGTACGTTCGAGAAGGATGGCGCAGCGTACCTGCCGCGCTGAGCCTTGCGCTGATGGCCGCCACGGTCCAGGCGCAGACCAACACCACGCCCACGGTAGTCCCGACACCCGGCGAACTCACCCGCCAGCTCGAGCCGCTGCGCCCGACCGAGGCACCGCCACCGGACATCCGCCCGCTGCCGCCGGAAATGCCCCGGCCCGAGAACGACCAGCTCAGCCTGGACGTGCAGCGCTACACCGTCGACGACTCGGCGCCCGAGTCGCTGAAGGCCGCCCTGCCCCGGCTGACCGCCGCCTTCGTCGGCAAGGGGCGCAACTACGAAGACCTCGTCAACGCCACCAGCGCCGTCACCCGCTTCCTGCAGAGCGAGCTGGGCTACTACCTGGGCTATGCCTACCTGCCGGCACAGACGCCGGAGGACGGCAGTGTGCGCATCGCGATCCTCGAAGGCCGGCTGGACCGCGCCGTGCTCAAGGACGCGGACAAGCTACCGGTCCGGCGCGAGGTGCTGCAGGCCTACATCGACCGGCTGAAGCCGGGCTCGATCCTGAAGGTGCAGGATGTCGAGCGCGTCGTCTTCCTGCTGAACGACCTGCGCGGCGTCAACGTGAGGGCCGAGGTGAAGCCCGGCACGCAGCCGGGCACGGCGATCCTGGAGTTCACGCCGACGGGCGATCCGCGCTTCGACCTGAAGGCCGACGGCGACATGAACGGCTCCAAGTACATCGGCCGCATCCGCCTCGGCGCCACCGGCTACTGGAACAGCCCGCTGGGCCGCGGCGACAGCGTCTCGGCCTCGGCCCTGGTCTCGGGCGGCGGCGGGCTGAAGTTCGCACTGATCGGTTACAACACGCCGATCGGCTCGAACGGGCTGAAGGCCGGCATCTCGGTCTCCACACTGAAGTACGCGCTCGACAAGACCGACTTCCCGCTGGACCTGCACGGCAGCGGGAACACCGCCAACGTCTACGTGCTCTACCCCTGGGTGCGCTCGCGCAACCTGAACCTGTTCTCGCTGACCGCGCTGGACGAGAAACGCTACGACGACACGATCTCCGCGATCGACACCAAGAAGACGATCCGCGACGGCGTGCTGGGCATCACCGGCGACTTCCGCGACAGCCTGCTGGGTGGCGCCGTCAACACCTTCGAGCTGAACTACAGCCATGGCCAGTTGAGCTTCGCCAAGCAGAAGCCCTCGGGCTCGGACGACGACGACAACTTCGGCAAGTTCAGCTACGCGTACTCGCGGCTGCAGAGCATCGTCGAAGGCCGGCTGCTCGGCTACTTCAACCTGCGCGGCCAGTTGGCGATGAACAACCTCGACTCGACCGAGCAGTTCCGCGCCGGCGGCCCGGACGGCCTGCGCGGCTACGGCCCCGGCGACGGCACCGGCGACAGCGGGACCATCGTCTCTGCCGAGCTGCGCTGGCTGCCGCCCGAGGCCTGGTTCGGCCGCTTTGCGCGCGAGCTGGTGCTGGGCGTGTTCGTCGACGGCGCCCGCATCACCTTGCGCAAGGACGCCTCGCGCATTCCGCGCGACCCGAGCTACGTCAACACCGCCTCGCTCTATGACGCCGGCTTCTCGCTGGTCTGGGCTCGGCCCGCCGCCTACGCGCTGCGCATGAGCATCGCCTCGCGCCTGGGCAGCGAGAACACGGCCGTCGCAGCGGCCGACGAATCGAGGGTGCGCCTGTACCTGCAGGGCACCTGGTTCTTCTGAAGAGGTTTCACGATGAAGCTCCGCATGAACCGCCAAACCACGCGGCGTCCGCGCCTGAAGCTCCTGGCCCTGGCGGCCTGCCTCGTCGGTGCACCCGGCCTGTCGTTCGCCACGCCGCAGGGCGGCACCGTCGTCTACGGCCAGGCCACGCTGCAGTCGCGCCCGAACGGCCTGGATATCCAGCAAGGCACGAGCAAGGCGATCATCGACTGGAACAGCTTCTCCGTCGCCAGCGGCGAGATCGTGCGCATCGATCAGCCCAGCGCCAGCGCGGTGCTGCTGAACCGCGTCATCGGTGACAACCCCTCGACGATCCTCGGCCAGATCCAGGCCAACGGCCGCGTCTTCTTGCTGAACCCGCGCGGCATCCTGCTGGGCGCCGGCTCGCGCATCGACACCGGCAGCTTCCTCGCCAGCACGCTGAACCTGAGCAACGAGGACTTCCTGGCCGGCCGCATCCAGCTCGACGCCGGCGCGGCCACGCCCGGCCTGCTGCAGGCCGACGGCGCCATCTCCGCGCCCGGCGGCACGATCGCGCTCGTCTCACCGCAGCTGACGGTGACCGGCACGCTCGAAGCCCAGCGCGTGGGCCTGGCCGCGGCCAGCAGCGTGCGGGTGGACGTCGAGGGCGACGGCCTGATCTTCTTCGACGTCCGCAACGACAACCTGGCCGCACGGCTGCAGATGCTCGGCACGCTAAAGGCCGACGGTGGCACGGCCGAGCTACGCGCCCAGGCTCGCGCCGGCTTCGCCGACACGGTGCTGAACATGGACGGCATCGTCCAGGCTCGCTCGCTGGGGGTGAAGAATGGCAAGGTCGTCATCGACGGCGGTAGCGACGGTGTCACCAGCATCGCTGGGCGCGTCGACGTCTCTGGCAGTGGCGCCGGCGAGCACGGCGGCAGCGCCACGATCCTGGGCGACAAGCTAGCCCTGTCCGGCAGCATCGACGCCAACGGAATGGCCGGCGGCGGCAGCATTGAGCTTGGCGGCGGCTTCCACGGTGAAGGCACCGAGCACAACGCCAGCAAGACCTGGGTGACCAGCACCGCGCGCCTGACTGCCGATGCGCTCGACAAGGGCGACGGCGGCACGGTGGTGGTCTGGTCGGAAGACGCCACCAACTACTACGGCCAGCTCTCCGCCCGAGGCGGCCCGCAGGGCGGCAACGGCGGTTCGGCGGAAGTATCCGGGCGGCAGTTCCTGAATTTTGTAGGTGACGCGGACCTGCTTGCGCCGCTGGGACGCACGGGTAGCCTGCTGCTGGACCCACTGAATCTGACCATCGGCAGCGTAGCCAACCTGGACGGCACGGCGCCGCCGGCCAACGACCTCACCGGCAACACGGTGAACTGGTTCGATTTCAACGGAGTCAACAGCCAGATCACCGCGGCGACCGTGCAGGCTCGCCTCGCCAACGCAGACCTGCTGCTCGAGGCCACGAACAACATCACGGTCAGCACAGCGATCAACGTGGCCAGCGGTAGCCACTCCCTGACCCTGCAGGCCGGTAACAACATCGCCGTCAGCACCCCGATCAGCGTCAAAGGCGACCTGGTGCTATCAGCGAACCACACGTTCACCTCGAATGGCGGCTCGGCCGCCTCCGGCACCGGCGGCATCAGCTTCACAGGTACCGCCAGCCTCGCCGGCGCCAACATCACCCTCGAGGGCACCGGTGCGATGGCGCTGCCGGCGATCACGGCGACGGGCGGCGCGATCAGCGTGACGACGACCGGTAACATCACGCAGACCGGCGCGCTGTCGGTCGGTGCCCAGAACAGCAGTTTCACGACGACCGGTAGCGGCGCGACGATCACGCTGGGCGGCGCCAACCTCTTCGGCGCCAATTCCGTCGCTTTCAACAGCGGCGGCCTGACGACGGTATCCGCCGATCGGCTCAATATCGGTCAGTCCGAGGTCGGCGCCCTGAGCGCGACGGCCACCGGCACGACCGGCATCGGCCAGAGCGGCGCGATCACGATCCACGGTGCCAGCAGCTTCATCGCGAGCGCCGCCGGCGCGACGATCACGCTGCCCGGAGCCAATGTCTTCGGCGCCAACGCCGTCTCATTCACCAGCGCGGGCCTGACGACCGTATGGGCCGATCAACTCAACTTCGGCCTCACCGACGTCGGCAGCCTCAGCGCGACGGCCACCGGCGCAGTCGGCATCGGCCAAGGCGCCGGGATCACGATCCATGGCGCCAGCAGCTTCACGGCCAACACTACAACCGGCGCGGCGATCGCGCTCGGCGGCACGAACGCGTTCGGCGCCAATGCCGTGCGCTTCAACAGCGACGGAGCCACCACGGTCTCGGCCGACCAGCTCAACTTCGGCCTCACCAACGTTGGCAGCCTCGCCGCCACCGCGACCGGCTCGACCGGCATCGGCCAGACCGACGCGATCACGATCCACGGTGCCAGCAGCTTCAACGCCCCCGCGATCACGCTGTCCGGCACCAACGCCTTCGGCGCCAATGCCGTGCGCTTCAGCAGCAGCGGTGCCACCTCGGTCTCGGCCGACCAACTCAACTTCGATCTCACCAACGTCGGCAGCCTCAGCGCCACCGCGACCGGCACGACCGGCATCGGCCAGACCGGCGCGATCACGATCCACGGTGCCAGCAGCTTCGACGCCGCCGCGATCATGCTGTCCGGCGCCAACGCTTTCGGCGCCAATGCCGTGCGCTTCACCAGTGGCGGTGCCACCACGGTCTCCGCTGACCAGCTCAATTTCGACACCAGCAACGTCGGCAGCCTCACCGCGAGCGGCACGACCAGCATCGGCCAGACCGGCGCGATCACGATCCACGGTGCCAGCAGCTTCAGCGCCGCCACGATCACGCTCTCCGGCGCCAACGTCTTCGGCGCCAACGCCGTGGCCTTCACAAGCAGCGGAACCACCACGGTCTCGGCCGACCAGCTCAATTTCGACACCTCGCAGATCGGCACGACGCTGCAGGCCACGACAACCAGCGGCGGCATCAGCGAGAGCGGCGCGGTCACGACCGGCGCGTCGGGCAGCAACTTCTCAGTGGCCGCCGGGCAGTCGATCGACCTGTCCACCCAGGCCAACAGCCTCGCGGGCCTAGCCAGCGGCGGCGATACGTTCACGACCCATGGCGACCTGGCGCTGCGCAACGTCGGCGGCATCCAGGTGCCCGCCGCGGCCACCAACCTGCCGGGCAAGCTGGTGTTGACCTCCGACACCGGCAGCATCAGCCAGGTTGCTGCCTTCTCGGTCGGCGCCGATGGCAGCACTTTCACCACCAGCGCGACCAACCAGACGATCACCTTGACGCAGGCCAACCTGCTGAACGGCCACACGGTCTCGCTGAACACCAACACCAGCAACAGCGCGGACAGCGCCTCGCTCACGGCCGAAGCGATCAAGCTGGCCGACAGCAACGTCGGCGGCCCGCTGATCCTTACGGCCAACACCGGCGCCATCACCCAGACCGCGGCGCTGACGCTCCACACCGACGGCAGCAGATTCACGACCAGCGGCACGAACCAGGCCATCCTGCTGACCCAGGACAACGTCTTCAACGGCAAGACCGTCGAGCTGCACAGCAGCGGCGATACCACGATCAAGGCCGATGCGATCAAGCTGGCCGCCAGCACCATAGGCGGCAAGCTGATGGCCACAGCCACCGGCGGCGACATCACCGAGACCGGCGCGATCCAGCTCGGCGCCGACGGTAGCAGCTTCGGCGCCAGCGGCGCGATCGACCTGTCGACCAGCACCAACCTCTTCGGCACGCATGACCTAGCGTTCACCAGCGGCGGCAACGTCGCCGTGAAGTCCGCCACGCTGAAGCTCGCCGCCAGCAACATTGGCGGCAAGCTGACCGCTACCGCCACCGGCGGCGACATCACCGAGACCGGTGTGATCCAGCTTGGCGCCGGCAGCAGCAGCTTCGGTGCCAGCGGCGCGATCGACCTGTCGACCAGCACCAACCAGTTCGGCACGCACGACGTGGCCTTCACCAGCGGCGGCAACGTCGCCGTCAAGTCCGACAGCCTCACTTTCGACGCCAGCACGATCGGCGGCAAACTGACCGCCACGGCCACCGGCGGCAATATCGCCGAGACCGGCGTGATCCAGCTCGGCGCCAACGGCAGCACCTTCGGCGCCAGCGGCAGCATCGACCTGTCGACGAGCACCAATGTCTTCGGCGGCTTCGACACCGTCTTCTCCAGCAGCGGCGCCACCAAGGTCTCGGCCGACCGGCTCAACTTCGGCACCAGCAACGTCGGCAGCCTCGTCGCCACGGCCACTGGCACGACCGGCATCAGCCAGACCGGCGCGATCACGATCCACGGCGACAGCAGCTTCACTGCCAACGGCACCGGCGCGACGATCGCGCTCTCGGGCAACAACGCCTTCGGCACCAACGCCGTAGCCTTCGCCAGCAACCGCACCACCACCATCAACGCCGATGCGCTGAAGTTCGCCACCTCGCAGATCGGCACGACGCTGCAGGCGACGACGACCAGTGGCGGCATCAGCGAAAGCGGTGGGGTCACGACCGGTGCCTCGGGCAGCAGTTTCACGGTGGCCGCCGGTCAGTCGATCGACCTGTCCACCCAGGCCAACAGCCTCGCCGGCCTAGCTGCTGGCGGCGATACGTTCACCACCCACGGCGATCTGGCGCTGCGCAACGTCGGCAGCATCCAGATGCCCGCCGCCGCGACCAGCCTGCCGGGCAAGCTGGTACTGATCTCGGACACCGGCAGCATCAGCCAGCTCGGCGCCTTCTCGGTCGGCGCCGACGGCAGCACCTTCACCACCAGCGCGGCCAACCAGGCGATCACCTTGACGCAGGCCAACCTGCTGAACGGTCATACGGTCTCGCTGAACACCAGCGGCGGCAACGCCTCGCTGACGGCCGATGCAATCAAGCTCGCCGCCAGCGACGTCGACGGCCAGCTGACGCTGAGCGCCAATACCGGCGCCATCACGCAGACCGCCGCGCTGACGCTCCGCGCCGACGGCAGCAAATTCACGACCACCGGCACGAACCAGGCCATCCTGCTGACCCAGGCGAACGTCTTCAACGGCAAGACCATCGAGCTGCACAGCAGTGGCGACACCTCCGTCAAAGCCGATGCGATCAAGCTGGCCGCCAGCACTGTCGGCGGCAAGCTGACCGCCACGGCCACCGCGGGCAGCATCACCGAGACCGGCGCGATCCAGCTCGGTGCCGACGGCAGCAGCTTCAGTGCCAGCGGCGCGATCGACCTGTCGACCAGCACCAACCTCTTCGGCACGCATGACCTGGCGTTCACCAGCGGCGGCAACGTCGCCGTCAAGTCCGCCACGCTGAAGCTCGCCGCCAGCAACATCGGCGGCAAGCTGACCGCCACGGCCACCGGCGGCGACATCACCGAGACCGGCGTGATCCAGCTCGGCTCCGACGGCAGCAGTTTCGGCGCCAGCGGCGCGATCGATCTATCGACCAGCACCAACCAGTTCGGCACGCACGACGTGGCCTTCAGCAGCGGCGGTAACGTCGCGGTCAAGTCGGACAGCCTCACCCTCGCCGCCAGCACGATCGGTGGCAAGCTGACCGCTACGGCTGTCTCCGGCGCCATCGCGCAGACCGGCGCGCTGAGCCTGGGCGCCGACGGCAGCCTCTTCACGACCAGCGGTGCGGGCCGCGCGATCGCGCTGACGCAGGCCAACCTCTTCGGCGGCAAGTCGATCGCCTTCAGCACCAACGGCGGTGACGTCAGTGTCAAAGCCGACGTGCTGTACTTCGGCGCCAGCACCATCGGCGGCAAGCTAGTCGCCAACGCGACGGCAGGCAATATCGGCCAGGCCGGCACGCTCTCGGTCGGTGCCGATGGCAGCAGCCTCACGGCGAGCCAGGCCATCGCGCTGACCTTGGCGAACCAGTTCGGTGGCCACACGGTGGCCCTGAACAGCGGAGGCGATACCGTGCTGACCGCCGATGCCTTCGGGCTGGCGGGCGGCACGATCGGTGGCAAGCTGACGGCCATCGCCAGCACCGGCAGCATCGGCCAGACCGGCGCACTGACACTGGGCGCCGACGGTAGCAGCTTCAGCGCCGCGCAAGACATCTCGCTGACCGCCGCCAATGTGCTGAACGGCAAGACCGTCACCCTCTCCAGCGGTGGCGACTCGGCCCTGACGGGCGACGCCATCGTGCTGGCCGCCAGCAGCGTCGGCGGCAAGCTGGTGCTCGATGCCAGCACTGGCGGCATCACGCAGACCGGCGCGCTGACACTGGGTGCGGACGGCAGCAGCTTCTCGGCTGCGCAGGCGATCGTGCTGGACCAGGTCGGCAACGTCTTCGGCGGCAAGAGCCTCGCGCTCGCCAGCGGCGGCGACGTCACGCTGGCCGGCGATGCGATCACGCTGGGCACCAGCAGCATCGGCGGCAAGCTGGTCGTCAACGCCAGCGGCGCGATCACGCAGACCGCGGCGCTGACGCTCAATGCCGACGGCAACAGCTTCACCGGCAGCTCGATCACGCTGGACCAGGCCAATGTCCTCAACGGCAAGACGATCGCACTGAACACAGCGGGCGATGCCACGCTGGCCGGGGACCACATCCTGCTGTCGGCCTCCACGATCGGTGGCGCACTGAACCTGCAGGCCGCGGGCAGCATCGCCCAAGGCGGCACGCTGACCATCGGCGGCCTGAGCACGCTGAGTTCGGCCGGCACGGCCGCGACGGTGGTTCTGACCGATACGGCCAACCAGTACGGCAGCGGCGTGCAGCTGAGCGGCACGACACCATTCCAGTCGGCCACGCTGTCGGGCACCGGCACGCTGACGGTCGGCGGCAACGCCGTGCTGCTGAACCTGAGTGGCGACGGCCCGCTGGTGCTGACCGGCGGCAGCTACACGACGCTGAACTTGGCCAGCGGCCGCGGCATCAGCCAGCTCGGCGCGATCAGCGTCAGCGGCGACCTGACGCTGACGGCCACCGGCTCGGCGCCGCTCGATGCGAACCTGGGCACTGCCGACAACGATCTCAACACCGCGCGGCTCGCAGCGGGCGGACCTGGCTTCGGCAGCGTGAGCCTGCGCGATGTCGACACGCGGGCCGATGGCCTCGTCGTGAGCGGCGATGCGGCGCAGTTGAGCCTCGTCGCGCTGGGCGGCGTCACCCTGGCCGGTGGCCATTACGGCACGCTGGGCGTGGAGACCGACGGCGGCAACATCGGCCAGAGCGGCGCACTGCAGGTCGATGGCCTCAGCACGCTGAATGCCGGCAGCGGCGACATCGTGCTCGACACGGTAGCCAACGACTTCGCCACGATCGCCCTGCCGGCCGCCGCACACGTGACCCTGGTCGACGCCAACGACATGACGCTGACCGAGGCCCATGTGTCCGACACGCTGAGCGTCAGCCTGCCCGGCACGGCCCAGTTCAGCGGCGATTTCACCGGCACGGCGCTGCTGGTCAAGCAGGGCAGCGGCGTGCTGATCGTCGGTACGGGCCTGGGCAACCTCGGCGGCACGGATCTGCAATCGGGCACGCTGGTGCTCAGCGGTGCCAGCGCCCATCTGGGCCCTGGCACGCTGACCTTGGGCCCCGCGGGCACGCTGGAGCTGCGCGATGGCGCGGACTTCAGCAATGCGCTGCTGGCCGACGGCGGCCTGATCCGCGGCGCCAGCGGCAGCAGCCGCATCGACGGCGCGCTGACCTTGGGCGCGGACACGATCTTCGAAGTCGGCAGCGGCGCCAGCCTGCAGCTGGCCGGCGCAGTTGCCGAGACGGGCGGCGCACGCAGCCTCACCAAGACCGGCGACGGCCTGCTGCAGCTCTCCGGCAGCGACACGCGCCACGGCGCCACGCTCGTCAACGCCGGCACGCTGCTGGCGGACGGCGCGCTGTCGGCCAACTCGGCCCTCACGCTGGTCACCGGCACGCTGCTGCAGCTGGGTGCCGACCAGACGATCGGCTCACTGGCCGGCAGCGGCCGGGTGGCGCTGGGCAGCTTCCGCCTCGCGGCCGGTGCCGATCAGAGCTCGACGACCTTCTCCGGCAGCATCGACGGCAGCGGTGGCCTGACCAAGCTCGGCAGCGGAACGCTGACCCTGTCCGGCACCAACACGCAGAGCGGCACGACCCTGCTGCAGGCCGGCACTCTGGTGCTGGCCGGCGGCCAGGCGCAGGCGGACGGCACCGCGCTGGACATCAGCACCGGCGCCACACTGAACCTGGCCGGCGACGAAACGATCGGCGCGCTACTGGGCAGCGGCGCCGTGACCTTGGGTGATGCCCGCCTGACGGTGGATACGAGCGTGCAGGACGGCGCCTTCGCCGGCAGCATCACCGGCGCGGCCGGTGGCGTCACGAAGGCCGGCACGGGCACGCTGACCCTGTCGGGCACCGGCGACTGGCGCGGCGAGACCCGCGTCGACGCCGGCCGCCTGCTGCTGGCCGGCGTGAACGCCCTGCCCGTCAACACCACGCTGAACGTCGCGGCCGGCGCATCGCTGAGCACCGGTCAGGCACTCGCCCTGAGCGCGCTGAACGGCGCCGGCACGGTGGAACTCAGCAACGCCAGCACGCTGCTGACGATCGGTGCCGGCGGCGCGGACAGCGCCTTCGCCGGCAGCATCACCGGCAGCGGCGGTCTCGCCAAGACCGGCACGGGCACGCTGCTGCTGAGCGGCACCAACAGCTTCACCGGCGCGGTCGCCATCGACGCCGGTACCCTGCAGCTGAGCGGCGGCGCGGCATTGGCCGACACGGCGCAGGTCGCCCTCGCCGCCGGCGCGCGGCTGAACCTGCTGGCCGATGAGACGATCGCCAGCCTCACCGGCCCGGGCCAGGCGCAGCTCGACAACGGCGCGCGCCTGGCGCTCGGCGGCGATGGTGCCGACAGCCTGTTCGCCGGCACCCTCATCGGTAGCGGCGGCCTCACCAAGCAAGGCGCCGGCACGCTGACCCTGACCGGCGACAACACCTACGCCGGCGGCACACTGATCGAGGCCGGCACCTTGCAGATCGGCAGCGGCGGCGCGAACGCCACCAGCGGCAGCCTCGGCAGCGGCGCGGTCGACGACCGCGGCCTGCTGCGTTTTGCCCGCAGCGATGCGGTGAGCCTGGACAACGCCGTTACCGGCAGCGGCGGCCTCGAGCTGACCCAGGGTCAGCTGACGCTGGGCAGCACGCAGAACGCCTACGCGGGCACGACCCAGGTCAGCGGCGGCGCGCTGCTGACGGCCGGCGCCGAACGGCTGCCGGACGCCTCTGCCGTCAACGTGGCGGCCGGCGCGACGCTGACACTGGCCGGCAACGAGACGATCGCCTCGCTGTCCGCCGATGGCGCGGTGACCGTCAACGGCAACGTCACCACGGCCGCCGGCCAGCGCTACGGCGGTGGCCTGATCATCGCCAGCGCTACGCCGATCACTTTGCAGGCCGGCGGCGCGCTGGAAGCACTGCAGAGCAGCAACCAGCTCGGCAGCCAGCCGCTGAACATCAGCGCCGACAGCGTCCAGCTGATGGCGCCACAGGACCTCACCCTGGGCACGGTCCAGCTCGCCAACGGCGGCCAGATCAGCGCCGAGCACCTGACCTTGCAGGGCACGCTGACGCAGACCGGCGGCACCTTGGCGCTGGTCGCCCGCGCCGCGCCTGACGCGGCCAAGGCGGAGGCCACCCCGACGGCCGTGATCCCGCTGACGGACAAGTCGCTGGCCTTCGCCGAAACCACGCTGACCCAGGGGGATGGCAGCATCCTGAACATCGCCGAAGGCGCCACCTTGACGGTCAGCGCGCTCGGGTCGATCAACCTGAACCAGGAAAGCAATCAGATCGCCGGCGGCGTGCAAGTGCTCAGCGGCGCGGCGTTCAACACCGCCTGGTCGGCCAATGTGCAGGGCAACGTCGGCATCCAGAGCATCGTGAAGCTGGCCGGCCAGCAGCTGAACATCGCGGGCAGCGGCATCGAGGCCGACGTGATCGAGATCAGCGCCGCCAAGCTCGCCACCACCGGCAGTTCCGTCATCGCGGCCCGCCTGCCCTACGACAACGTCGCCGCCGGCACCACCTTGTCGCAGCCGGGCCTGCTGCTGAACCTGCTGCCCGGCGCATTCGACCAGGGCTTCAGCTTCGGCGCGGGCGGCGATGCCGGCATCCACGTGTCAATCGGCGCCCGTTCCATCGGCAACCGCACCGACGGGCCGGATTCCGGCTTCCTGACCGTGCGGCCGCTGGCCGGCGCCCAGGGCAGCACGGCCATCTTCCTGCTGGGCCCCGAATCGGGTGCGGGCGGCTACAGCCTGTTCCACGACGGCGCGGGCAAGTCCGGCGAGATCCCGGTCTTCTACAACAACGTGCTGCCGGCGGTGCCGCAGCTGACCAGCGCGCTGTCCTCGGTGACGGCGGTGTCGGAATCGTCGCGGCGCGACCGCTTCGAGGAAGCGGTCCGCACCGAAAACGTGACCGTGCGGCTGCGTTCGGGCGTGATTGCCGAGGTCGGCCCCGGTCGCGCGGCAACCACCGGTTCGGGGGGCGTCCAGGCACCGCCGAGCTGTGAGAATTCCTCTTGCAATCCCTAGGTTTAGGATCAGACTCTACAAAAGGCTGCAGGCGACCCTCATGAAGTCCACGTCCTCGCTATCCCAGACCTCCCCGATCGCGCCACACCGGCGCAAGCTCCTGCAAAGCTCGATGCTGGCCGGCCTGGGCAGTCTGTTCGGCGGCCCGCTCGTCAGCCGCGCCGCCTTCGCCGCCGCTGATTCCGCCACCGCTTCGACCGACCTGCTGCAGGCGCAGAAGGAAGTGCGCCTCGCGCTGCTGATGGGCAACAGCGAATACCCAGCGCCCTTCGACCTGCCGCCGATCCCGAAGAACGTCCATGACCTGGGCTACGTGCTGGAGAAGCGCGGCTTCGAGGTCAGCGACGCGCTCAACGGCAACCTGCCGGCTTCGCGCAAGACGCTGGACGACTTCATCGCCAAGGCCGCCGCCGCGCCAGCGGACGCCACGCTGTTCTTCTACTTCTCCGGCCACGGCATCCAGGTGGATGCGACCAACCTGCTGCTGCCCGCCGGCCTGGACCCCTCCGGCAAGCCCGACGCGCTGCGCGGCGGCAGCGTGCGCCTGATCGACGACGTGATCCTGAAGATCCCGCCGCGCAAGGGCGGCACGATCGTCGCCGTCGTCGACGCCTGCCGCACCAGCCTGAAGGCCGGGGCCGACGGCGGCCTCAACCAGGTCGTCGCGCCACCGGACTGTCTGATCGCCTTCTCCACCGGCGCCGGCCGCCCGGCAGTCGCGCCGGCCGACGCCAATCGCAGCACTTTCTACACCGCCTCGCTGGTCAAGCTGATGGAGAGCACGGCCGACCAGACGCAGTTCCGCGACCTGTTCCAGTTGGTGCGCACCGACGTGCGCGAGACCATGCTGAACTTCCCGGTGCAGGCGATCCGCAACTTGGCGCAGGATTCGTTCATCGCCGACAGCACCCGCACCTCCTGCACGCTGGCACCGCGCGGCATCGCACCGGCCGCTCCGCCAACCCAGCCCGATGAAGTCGTCGAGGAAGAGGATTGGCAGAAGGTGACCGCGGCCGTCTGGCCGGCCGATGTGATCCAGGCCGCCGACGCCTTCCTGAAGGCTCATCCGGCCAGCCCGCATGCGGCGACGGCCAAGGTCGCTCGCGGCGGCGCCGCCGAATCGCTGAAGGCGCTGCGCCGCAACGACGTGCGCCTGTTCAAGACCGCCTTCGACCTGCCCGGCACGCAAGCCGACGACGAAGACCTGCAGCGCGACCTCAACCGCGCCGGCCGCGGCGACAAGGACGCCGCCGCCCGCCTGGGCAACCTGCAGAAGGCCCGCCGCGACACACCGAACTGGATGAACCGCTACGAGGGCTGGCTGCAACTCGCCGCCGCCCTGGGCAACGGCATCGCCAGCTACGACCTCGCCCTCCACTACCGCAGCCAGAACCAGCCGCTGCTGTCCACGCAGTGGGAAAGCCGCGCCCGCGAACTGGGCTACACGCCACCGCCGACGCTGGACAACGTGCGGAAGTAGTCGCCGCAGCTCATGCGGTGATTGATTTGCCCGTGCGGCGATTGCACCGCACAATCGCCGCATGGAATGCGGCGAATACAAATACATCTGGCAGGCCGACGACTGGCCGCAATGGCGCTTCGATCTCCCAGCGCTGACACAGCCGTTGGCCGAGGTCAGCCGCGCGCAGGGTATGCTGATCGGTCGGCTGGCCGACGTCGGCCTGAACCTGCGTGACCAGGCCAGCCTGTCGGCCTTGACCGAAGATGTGATCAAGACCAGCGAGATCGAAGGGGAGCATCTCCAGGTCGATTCGGTGCGCTCATCGATCGCCCGTCGGCTGGGTATGGACATCGGCGCGTTGGCACCCGTCGATCGGCACGTCGAAGGCTTGGTCGAGATGGTGCTCGATGCCACCGCCAGCGCCGCCGCCACGTTGACCCAAGAACGCCTGTTCGGCTGGCATGCCGCCCTGTTTCCCACCGGATATTCCGGCCTGACCCGGATCGGCGTCGGCCGCTGGCGCGACGACGCGGGCGGGCCGATGCAGGTGGTGTCCGGCCCGGAAGGACGGCAGCGCGTGCATTTCGAAGCGCCTCCCGCCCTGCAGTTGCCGCAGGAGACTGCGCGCTTCATCGCCTGGGCCAACGACCCGACATCGGGCGAGCCGGCGCTGATCAAGGCTGCCCTCGCCCACTTGTGGTTTGTCACGCTGCACCCGTTCGATGACGGCAACGGCCGCATCGCGCGTGCCATCGGCGACCTGTTCCTGGCCCGTGCCGACGGCAGCCCGCAGCGCTTCTACAGCCTCTCCGCCCAGATCCAGCGCGAACGCAAGAGCTATTACGACATCCTCGAACGCACGCAGAAGCGAACACTGGACGTGAGCGAATGGCTGGCCTGGTTCCTCGCCGCGCTGCATCGCGCGGTCGACCAAGCGCAATTGACGCTTGACGTGGTGCTGGCGAAGTCACGCTTCTGGCAGCGCCTGGCTGGCCCGCCGCTGAACGAACGGCAGACACACCTGATCAACCAGTTGCTCGATGGCCTGGACGGCAAGCTCACCAGCAGCCGGTGGGCGAAGATCGCCAAATGCTCGCCGGACACGGCCCTGCGGGACATCAACGAACTGCTGGTGCGCGGCGTGCTGCGCAAGTCATCGGCGGGAGGCCGCAGCACCAGCTACGAGTTGAACTAACGCGCGGCGGCCCGGGCGCAGTCCAGGAAGCCGTTCATCAAAGGCTCCCCGCTGAGCAGTTCCGGGTTGATCGCGTGGAACTCCGGGTGCCATTGCACGCCGGCGACGAAGCAGGAGCCGGTGGCGCGGATCGCCTCGACCATGCCGTCCTCGGTGGCGCGGGCTTCAACGACCAGGTCGCCGCCGAGGCGGTCGACCGCCTGGTGGTGGATGCTGGTGACGCGGCCGCCGTTATAGCCCGTGTAGAGCTCGCCCAGCCGCGAGCCGGGCTCGAAGACGATGTCGTGGTGATGCTGGTCGTAGAGTTCGGCGTCAACGTGGGCCTTGGCCTCGGCGAGTTGCGTGGCGATGTCCTGGTACAGCGAGCCGCCGTAGGCGACGTTGATCAGCTGGCAGCCGCGGCATATGCCCAGCACCGGCTTGCCCTGGGCCAGGAAGCCTTCCAGCAGTTCCATCTCGTAGCGGTCGCGGGCGATGTCGCCCGACCATTCGGGCCGCATCGGCTGCTGGCCGTAGCTGGTGGGGCTGACGTCCGCCCCGCCCTGCATCACCAGGCCGTCCAGCGCGTCGACATAGTGGCGCACGGTGACGCGGCGGCGGTCCACCTCGGCGTCGAAACCCAGCGTCGGCAGCATCAGCGCCATTGCGCCGTGGGCCATGATCCAGTGAGCGATCGCCTGCTCGAGGTACTGCAAGGTCTTGTTGCGAAAGCCCAGCTCGGCGGGCGGCTTGTGCATCAGCCGCGCCGACAGCCCGATCCGTAATGGCGCAGGCTCGCTCATGGCTAGTGACCCGCCCAACGCAGGCACTGCCGGCGCACCACCTCCGGCAGCAGGTTCTCCTTGGCCTGGATGCTGCGCAGCCAGGCGGCGTCGTTGCCGAAGCCAGCCAGCTCGCTGCGGATCAGCGCGATCGCGCCCTCGGCCTTCAGCTCCATCGCGTGGATCTCCAGCGCCTTCAGGGTCGACTCGATGTCGTCGCGCAGGGTGCGGTGCTCACCGGTCTTCGGGTCGACGAAGGTACCGTCCAGGCCGAAACGGCAGGCCTGGAAGCGGTTGAAGGTGTAGGGCAGGTAGTCGTCCTCGGCGGGCTCGAAGGGCTTCTCGATGCGCAGCCAGCGCGCCAGGCACTGCACGTAGCCGGCCAGCGCGGCGGCCTTCTCGATCGTCAGCGGCGTGTCCAGCACGCGCACCTCGATCGTGCCGTACTCGGGCTTGGGCCGGATGTCCCAGTAGAAGTCCTTCATGCTCTTGACGACGCCGGTGCGGGTCATCTTGTCGAAGAACACGCCGAAGTCTTCCCAGCGATTGACGAAGGGCGCGCGGCCGGACAGCGGGAAGGCGAACACCGAGTTCAGCCGCGCCGAGTCGAAGCCGGTATCGGTGCCCTGCACGAAGGGCGACGAGGCCGACAGCGCGATGAAGTGCGGAATGAAGCGCGACAGGCCGTGCAGCAGCACCAGCGCCTGGTCCGGCCCGGGGCAACCGATGTGCACGTGCTGGCCGAAGATCGTGAACTGCTTGGAGAGATAGCCGTACAGCGCCGAGATCTCATGGAAGCGCGGCTTGTCGTAGATGCGGCGCTCGCTCCAGTGCTGGAACGGATGCGTGCCGCCGCCGCACAGCCCGATGTTGAGCTTGTCCGCGCGGGCCACCAGCGCATCGCGCGTCTCGGTCAGCTCGGCCAGCACCTGCGCGTGGTCCACGCAGATGCCGGTGCACAGCTCGATCATGCTTTCCGTGATCTCTGGCGTGACGACGCCCGGCAGCTTGACCTTCTCCATCAGGCGCAGCAGGTCGCCCGAGGCTGGGGCCAGGTCGTAATCGTGGTGGTTGACGATCTGCAGCTCAAGCTCCACACCCATCGTCAGCGAGCGCGAATCGGCGAATGCGCCCAGACTCATCGGTTCTTCTCCGTTCGATATTCACGTGCGATCCACAGGCCCGCCTGCACCAGCGCAGGCCCCGGCAGGGCCATCAGCGCGATAGCCGACAACACGACCGGGGTCAGGTCTTGCGCCAGCACCGGGTGCGACAGCCGCAGCTCGGCCAGCAGCACCAGCGAGGTGGCCGAGATCGGCCATGAGGTCAGCGCGAGGCCCGCGCCCTGGCGCAGGCTGATGCCGCTGAAATGCGCCAGGCCCACCAGCACCGCCGAGCGGACCAGCCAACGCGCCAGCAGCGCAGCGGCGGCCAGCGCCACGCCGGCCCCCAGTGCGGAGAACGACCAGGCGGCACCGGCAATCACGAACAGCATCAGCACCAGCACGCCGCCGGCGGTGCCGAAGTGGCGCGGCCAGATGCAGGGCCGCTCGCTGGTATTGCGCAGCAGCACGCCCGCCAGCAGCGGCACCAGCAGCGTGGACAGCCCCAGCAGCCGCGCGGCCGTCACCGACAGCAGCACCAGACCCAGCAGCAACAGCACGGTGTTCTCGTCCCGCAACTCGAAACGCCTTAGCACCACCGCGACGGCCGCCGCCAGCAGCGCAGCCATGCCCAGCGATCCGGCAAAGGTGTAAAGCGGCAGCGCCACACCCTGGATCCAGTCACCCTGCTGATCAAGGTGCAGCCAGCCGCTGACCAGCTTGAGCAGCAGCACCGCATACAGCGTGTTCAGCGCGCTGAGCACCAGCATGCGCTCGGTGACCTGGCCGGCCGTCTTCAGCTCGGTGGCGACGCGGCCGATCACCGCGGCGGCGCTGACGCCCAGCAGCGCCGAGCCCGCCAGCGCCGCCTTGGGCGGAAAGCCGAACCAGGACAGCGTCGCGAAGATCGCCCAGAAGCCCAGCAGCGATTCCAGCACGCTGGTCAGCAGCAGATGGGGGTTGTTGCGCAGCCAGCGCAGCGACACTCGGCTGCCCAGCTCGAACAACAGCAGCGCCAGCGCGAGGTCGACGATCAATCGGTCCGTGCCGAGCAGCAGGCCGTCTCCGAGTCCCTTGCCGAAAGTCGCGACCAGCAGGCCCACGGCGCAGTAGCCGATGATGCGCGGCAGGCGCAGCATGCGCTGCACCAGGTCGCCCAGCAAAGCACCGGCCAGCAGGATCAGCGCGATCCAGAACAGCAGGTCAGGATGCGGCGGCCAGCGGTCGATGTGGAAATAGGCGGCAAGAGACTCCATGCAGGGCTTGTTTTGCGAGCCCGCGAGAGCCCGCCAGTGGTTGATCTGACCCTGTCGAGGATAAACCCATCGCCGCGACCGCTCCGTCAGACGGCGCCGCGTCCTCCGGATCGCCTGCGCGAAATCCAGGCAAGCAGGCCCAGGCCGCCGCCGAACAGCGCCCAGGTCGCCGGCTCCGGCACCATCACGACCAGCACACCGTTGCCGCCCAGCGCGTAGAGCCGGCCCAGGCCGTCCTCGCCGAAGGAGTAGACGCCCGACAGACCCGTGCCGCCGATAAAGTCGGCCGTCTCGTCGCGCAGGTCGGAAACGCTGCCGTCCGCGTTGACCGCCAGCGAAAACACCTTGTTGGCCACGTAGTCGCCGAAGAAGTAGCGGCCATCGGCATCGGCGATGCTCGGGCCGCGATAGACGAAGCCGCCGATGATGCTGCCGCCGGTGCTGCGGCCGTAGTCGAAGACCGGATCGGTCAGACCCGGCGCGGTGCCGCCGTTCACCGGCGATTCGATCGTGCCCTCGCGCAGGCGCCAGCCGTAGTTGTGGCCGCCGGGGTCACCCGCCAGCTCGCGGTCGATCTCCTCGCGCGTGGACTGGCCAACGTCGCCGATCCAGAGGTCGCCGGTCAGCCGGTCGAAGCTGTCGCGATACGGGTTGCGAAGGCCCAGCGCCCAGATCTCGGGCCGCGTCGTCGCGCTGGCGGCGAAGGGGTTGTCGGCCGGGATCGTGTAGCCGGCGCCGCTGCCGCTGACGTCCACGCGCAGCATCTTGCCGAGCAGCGACTGCGGGTTCTGGGCGTTGCCATCGGGGTCGTAGCTGCTGCCGCCGTCGCCCACGGCGATGTAGAGATCGGAGCTATCGCCCGGGCGGAAGCTGAGCCAGCCGGCCTTGTGGTTGTCGCGGCCCGCGGGCTGCGCGATGGTCAGGATCTGGTCGACGGTGGCGCCGGCTGCCGTGGCGGCGCCGGGCGTGGGCAGCGTGTAGCGGGCGACGACGGTGTTCAGCGTCGTGCGGTCGATGTAGTCCACGTAGAAGCGGCCGTTGCTGGCGAAGTTCGGGTCGAAGGCCAGGCCCAGCAGGCCGCGCTCGCCGGAGGTGTTGACCTGGCCGCTCAGGTCCAGGAAGGGTGTGGCCTGCACCGAGCCGCCCGACAGTATCTTGATCAAGCCGCCCTTCTCGACGATGAAGGAGCGGCTGTCGCCGACCGGCGCCGTCAGTTGCAGCGGCGCTGTGAGGCCGCTGACGACGACCTGCCCGTCCAGCGCCTGCGCCCCGCCGGCCGCCGTCACGAGCGCCAGGCACGCGAGCACACGCGAGCCGCCATTCAGCAGGGTCTTCATCGTTTGTCTCCTCACAGACACATGCAGCAACACTACGCGCTGCCATGCCGCTTTGTGCAGGCCGATGGCTCGGCCGCTTGTAGGAGACGGCCTACGGGTACATGTAGCGCCGCGTTGCCGGCTGGTCGGCCGGGCCGCCCTGCGGGAGGCGCTTGCTGGCGAGGATCTGGTAGAGCCCCAGCTCGCCCGATTCGAATTCCATCGCGCAGGCAGCCATGTAGAGGCGCCAAACTCTCCAGGTCGCCTCGCTGACGTGCTTCAGCGCTTCCTCGTGGTTCTGTTCGAGCTGGCCGACCCAGGCACGCAAGGTCTTCGCGTAGTGAGCGCGCAGGCCCTCGACGTCGAGGATCTCGAAGCGCTTGAGTTCCATCTCGCGCTGCACGTTGGACAGCAGGTCCAGCTCACCGTCCGGGAACACGTAGCGGTTGATGAACACGGAGGACAAGGCCTGACCCCAGCCCTCCTCGTCGTGCGTGATGCCATGGTTCAGGAACAGGCCGCCGGGCCGCAGCAGTTCGTGCACCTTGGCGAAATATTGCGGCAGGTTCTTCAGGCCGACATGCTCGAACATGCCCACGCTGGAGATCTTGTCGAAGCCGTCCGCCGGTGCCATGTCGCGGTAGTCGCGCAACTCGACGCTGATCTGCTCCGTGAGGCCCGCCGCCTCGATGCGCTGCCGCGCCAGCGCCAGCTGCTGCTCGCTCAGCGTGATGCCGTGCGCGCGCACGCCGTGATGCCTGGCGGCATGGATCACCAGCGCGCCCCAGCCGCAGCCGATGTCGAGAAAGCGCTCGCCGGGCTGCAGGCGCAGCTTGCGGCAGATGTGCTCCAGCTTGGCTTCCTGGGCCTGCGCGAGGTCGAAGCCTTCTTCGGCGTAGTAGGCGCAGGAGTAGACCATCGCCGGGTCCAGCCACAGGCGATAGAAATCATTGGAGACGTCGTAATGAAAGGCAATCGCCTTGCGGTTCTCCTGGCGGCTGTGGTCGTGCACGTCCAGGGTCGGCAGCGCCGTACCGGTACCCGGCAGGCTGCCGCCGATGCCGAGGATGCGCAGCAGCACCTTGAAGCGCAGCATCGGTGGCAGCTGCATCTCCCGCAGGTGATCCTTCAGGGTCAGCGCGGCAAAGAAGTCGCCCTCGATCTCGATGTCGCCACGGAAGTAGGCCTCGGCGAAGCGCAGCGGATCGCGGCCGGCGATCAGGCGGCGCAGCACCTCGCCGCTGGCCAAGTTCAGGCTGAAATCCGGCGCCTGGCCCTGGGTCGCGTCGCGGCCGAACACGCCGCTGAAGCTCCCGGGCCCCTGACCGACGCGCAGGCCCAGCGCGCCCGGGTAGGCGGCGAACAGACGCTGCGCGAGTTCGGTCCAATCGCCCAGCGCGGTATTGCTGGCGGGCGTCAGGTCTGCGAGGGAGCGGGAAGACGGGGAAGTGTCCACGGCATGCACGCGAAAGCTCGAGTTCCGGAGGCTTGATTCTTGGTCCATGGACCGAAAGTTGGCAAGCGGCGTGCCTATGCGCAATGAGCGCTCTGCGCCCGCCAGAAACCTTGCTTTTCAGTGCTTGCTTTTAGTGCACATGCACGGGCGGTATCGCCTGCGCGGCGGCCAGCGCCTGCGCCTCCAGCAGCGCCGTCAAACGTGAGGCAAGACGTGGCACCTGCGCCTGCGACAGCAGGCTCGCGTAGGCCAGCCCCAGCCAGCCATTGGCGAACAGTTCCTGCACCGTTTCGGGCGGCAGCGCCAGCAGCTTCTGCTCGTCGATCAGCTTGAAGCCGCTGAGCTTGTAGCTGCGCCCCTGCAGCTCGTAGTTGACCTGGCGCTCGACCAACAGGCCCAGCTCGTTCAGGCGCTCGGCAAAGCGGTGGCTGGCGTCCATCTCGTTGCGGAACTGCACGAGGAAGCTCTTGACCTGGTCGAGCCAGGGGCTGTCGCTGCCGTCGGGCTGAAACAGCGGTTCGCCCTCGGTCTCGTTGAGCCCGGCGTAGCTTTCGTCCATGCACACGGTGTACTCGCCCGGCTGAGCCCCGCTCTCGGCCAGCACGAAGGGATAGCGGCGGACGAAGGCCGGCACGTAGGCGCCGCGCACCCAGTTGCCGTCCGCCTCGACGAACAGGTTCTCGCGATCGCGCAGGCCCATCAGCGCGGCCATCGCATGGCCCTGTTCGGTGGTGATGAACACGCAGGGATAGTCCAGGCAGGCCTGCCCCAGTTCGCTGGCGGCCAACAGCACCGAGTTCGTCTCGCGCGCGAAGCCGAAGCGCTGGTCGCCGGCCTTCAGGCGCAGCTTGCGGTGGCGTTCGCGGTGCAGGCTCACGAGCTTGTCGTAGATCAGCAGGGTCTTCATGGGCGGATCTCCTGTGGGGAATCCATTCTGGCCGCAAATCCGGGCGCAAGCAGGCGCCGGAGCCCTCGGCGACAATCCGCCACATGGAACAAGTTCTCTTCGACTACACGCGGCAGGACGCCGAAGGCCAGAGCTGCACCGCCCACGCCTGGGCCAAGGTGCCGGCACCGCTGAAGCGCGACGAACGCGCCGCGCTGAAGGCCCGCGCCGCCGAACTGCTGAAGGCCAGGAACGCCGCGTTGGTGGCCCACTACTACGTGGACGGCGACCTGCAGGACCTGGCGCTGGAAACCGGCGGCATCGTCTCCGACTCGCTCGAAATGGCCCGCTTCGGGCGCGATCACGCGGCGCAGACGCTCGTCGTCGCCGGCGTGCGTTTCATGGGCGAGACGGCCAAGATCCTGTCGCCCGAGAAGCGCGTGCTGATGCCCGACCTGGACGCCACCTGCTCGCTGGACCTGGGCTGCCCGGCCGACGACTTCGCCGCCTTCTGCGACGCGCACCCGGACCGCCAGGTCGTCGTCTACGCCAACACCAGCGCCGCCGTGAAGGCCCGCGCCGACTGGATGGTGACGAGCTCCTGCGCGCTGGACATCGTCTCGCACCTGAAGGCCCAGGGCCAGAAGATCCTCTGGGCGCCGGACCGCCACCTCGGCCGCTACATCCAGGAAGAGACCGGCGCCGACATGCTGATGTGGAACGGCGCCTGCATCGTCCACGACGAGTTCAAGGGCCTGGAGCTGGAACTGCTGCGCGAGCAGCACCCCGGCGCGATGGTGCTGGTGCACCCGGAATCGCCGCGCAGCGTGGTGCAGATGGCAGACGTGGTCGGCTCCACCTCGGCGCTGATCAAGGCCGTCGTCGAGGGCACGGCGAAGGAATACATCGTCGCCACCGACAACGGCATCCTGCACCGCATGCGCCAGTTGGCGCCAGGCAAGACGCTGATCGAAGCGCCCACCGCCGGCAACAGCGCCACCTGCAAGAGCTGCGCGCACTGCCCGTGGATGGCGATGAACGGCCTGCAAAACCTGGTCGACTGCCTGGAAACGGGCAGCGGCGAGATCGCCATCGAAGAGCCGACGCGCCGCCAGGCGCTGGGCTGCATCGAGCGGATGCTGGATTTCACGGCCGCCCTGAAGGCGGGCGTCAAGCCGGGGCTAACGCCCAACATCGGCGCCGCCTGAATGGCGCTATAAATCGGCCTGATAAAGACCTGAAGGGACAAGACCATGGCGCAAGATTTCAGCTCGCTGTTCAACCATCACGAACGCGAGGTCTTCTCCACGGTGATGGAACTGGCGCCGAACTACGCCGCCAATGTCGACCTGGACGCGGACACGCTCTGCGACGTCGCCTGCGTGGCGCTGAACCGCCTGCCGCCGCGCTACATCCGCCACGAGGTCGATTTCTCGTTCTACCTGACCGAGCGGGAGCGCCAGGAGATCAGCGCCGCGGTGCACGAGGCGGTGACTTACGCCTTCAACTTCGTCGAGGCGCGCACCGCGCTGCGGGCGCGCAACGTTTAAGCCGTTCTTGAATTGCGATCCGGGATCAGGATCGTCGGGAAGCTGACCGGCAGCGTGCGCGGGTAGTCGCGGCTGAAGTGCAGGCCGCGGCTCTCGTGGCGCAGCAGCGCCGAGCGCACGATCAGCTCCGCGCACTCGACCAGGTTGCGCAGTTCCAGCAGGTCGCGGGTCACGCGGAAATTGGCGTAGTAGTCGTCGATCTCGCTGCGCAGCAGGTCGATCCGGTGCAGCGCGCGCTCCAGCCGCTTGGTCGTGCGCACGATGCCGACGTAGTTCCACATCAAGAGGCGCAACTCGTCCCAGTTGTGGGCGATGACGACCTGCTCGTCGGCATTCTCGACCTGGCTCTCGTCCCAGTCCGGCAGCGGCTCGGCCGCCGGCTGCGGCAACGCCAGGATGTCGCTCGCGCAGGTCTGGCCCAGCACCACGCACTCCAGCAGCGAATTGCTCGCCAGGCGGTTCGCGCCATGCAGGCCGGTGTAGGTGGTCTCGCCCACGGCGTAGAGGTTGGGCAGGTCGCTGCGGCCGTTCAGGTCGGTGACGACGCCGCCGCAGGTGAAGTGCACCGCCGGCACGACCGGGATCGGCTGCTTCGCGATGTCGATGCCCAGGCTCAGGCAGCGCGCATGGATGGTCGGGAAGTGTTCCTTCAGGAAGGCCTCGCCGAGGTGCGTGGCATCGAGCCAGACGTGGTCCAGGCCGTGCTTCTTCATCTCGAAGTCGATCGCGCGGGCGACGATGTCGCGCGGCGCCAGCTCCATCCGCTCGTCGTGCGCGGCCATGAAGCGGGTGCCGTCCGGCAGCTTGAGGTGACCGCCCTCCCCGCGCAGCGCCTCGGTGATCAGGAAGCTGCGCTCCTGCGGGTGGTAGAGGCAGGTCGGGTGGAACTGGATGAACTCCATGTTCGCGACGCGGCAGCCGGCGCGCCAGGCCATCGCGATGCCGTCGCCGGTGGAGGTGTCGGGGTTGGTCGTGTAGCGGTAGACCTTGCCGGCGCCGCCGGTGGACATCACCACGGCACGGGCCGGCAGTGTCTCGACCTTCTGCGTATCGATGTCCAGCGCGTAGATGCCGTAGCAGCGCGGCAGTTCCTCGCGCTGCAGGTGGCGCGAGGTGATCAAGTCCAGCGCCATCCAGCGCTCGCGCAACGTGATGTTCGGGTGCTCCCGCGCGGCGTCCAGCAACTGGTCGTGGATGGCCTTGCCGGTGGCATCGGCCGCGTGGGCGATGCGGCGCACCGCATGGCCGCCCTCGCGCGTCAGGTGCAGGCCCAGCGGGCCGTCGTGGTCGGGCGTGAAGGGCACGCCCTGGCGCACCAGCCATTCGACCGCCTGCGCGCTGCGCTCGGCGATGAAGCGGGCGGTGGCCTCGTCGACCAGGCCGGCGCCGGCGTCCTGCGTGTCGCGGACATGGCTCTCGATGCTGTCGTCTCGCCCCAGCACCCCGACGATGCCGCCCTGCGCCCAGGCGGTGGCGGCCTCGGTCAACTCGCGCTTGGCCAGCACGACGACCGGCACGGTGTCGGCCAGATGGAGGGCAACGGTGAGGCCGGCCAGACCGGCGCCAACGATCACCACGGGAGCTGCTGCATTCGTCATTCCGGAGCGCCCGTGCTTTTCATCGAGGCGTCATGCAAAAGGGAAACCGATTCTATGGGTGTGTGCCCCTGCGCTCAGGACCCCGTACCCGCTTCGGCAGCATGGGCGGCCATGGCCTTGCGCAGTTCGAGCAAGGCGAGCTCGAAGTCGTACTCGCGCATCGCATCGTCGATGGCCTTGTAGCCCGTGCCGGCAATGGCCCGGAACTCTTCGCGGTGCTCGTCGAACAGGTCGGCGGCCTGCGAATCGGAGCCGTCCAGCAGCTCCTGCAGATGGCGGTAGACCTCCTGCAGTGCGGCCAGGGTGACGGTGCCGGCGGCGGGGGTTGGCGTGGCGCTGCTGCTCGGAGTCGCGTCGTGCCGATCGAGGATCGTGGCCAGGGCCTGGACCAGGGTCTCGAGCGGCTCCTGCAGCCGCTGCAGCTCCGCCTCGATGGCTGCCGATGCCTGCCTCTCGCGGATGGCCGACTCCAGCCGGGTCGCCAGCTCCTGCACCTCGGTCGCACCGACATTGCCCGCCACCCCGCGCAGGGTGTGGGCCAGCCGTTCGGCAACGGTCACCTCGCCCAGCCGCAGCGAAACGCGGATGTGGGCGCAGGTATCGGCCTGGCCGCTGACGAAGGTGCGCAGCATGTTCAGGTACAGGGACTCCTTGCCCATCACCCGCTTGAGGCCCAGTTGCAGGTCCAGCCCCGGCACGTCGTGCAGCAGGGTCTCCAGCGGCAGGGCCACCGCACCGCGGGGCACGGCGGGCGCGGCCTTGGGGGCGGGCAAGGCACCCAGGCCGGCGCGCGGGCGGATCCACTGCGCCAGCGCGCGCCACAGCTCGTCGGGCTCGATGGGCTTGGAGAGGAAACCCTGCATGCCCGCGGCGCTGCAGCGGTCGCGGTCGACCTGCATCGCGTTGGCCGTCATGGCCAGGATCGGCATGGGCCCGAAGCGTTCCTCGCGCCGGATCAGCAGGGTGGCCTGGATGCCGTCCATCACCGGCATCTGCATGTCCATCAGCACCACGTCGTAGGGCATGGCGGGCTCGCGCGCCAGCACCATGTCGAGAGCAATCTGGCCGTTGCCGGCGATCTCGACGATGAAGCCCGCGTCCTGCAGCAGTTCCCCGGCCACCTGCTGATTCACCTCGTTGTCTTCCACCAGCAGCACGTGGGCGCCGCGCAGCGGGGCCAGGGCCGCCAGCGCGGCGCTGCCAGGCTCTTCCTGGCGCAGCGCCATCGCCGACGCCTGGCGCCCGAACAGGCGCATCAGCGTGTCGAACAGCAGCGAGCCATTGACAGGCTTGAGCAGCAGGTCTTCCACGCCCGCGCCCTTGGCGGCCTCGGCCACCTCCTCGCGGCCATAGGCGGTCACCATCACCCGCTGCGGCAGCGCCGGCAGATCCAGCGCGGCGATGCGCCGGGCGGTCTCCAGGCCGTTCATGCCGGGCATCTGCCAGTCCAGCATCACCACGTCGAAGGGCCGGCCCGCCGCCACGGCGGCCCGCACGGCATCCAGCGCGTGGGGGCCGGAATCCACCGCGGTCACCTCGAAGTTCAGCGTGGCGACCATGTCCACCAGCACTGCCCGGGCGTGCTCGTTGTCGTCCACCACCAGCACGCGGCGCCCGCGCAGGTCGTCCGGCGCCAGCCGGCGGCTGCGCCGCTCGCCCAGGCCCAGCCGGGCCGTGAACCAGAAGCACGAGCCTTTCCCCGGCTCGCTCTCCACCCCCACCTCCCCGCCCATCAGCGCGGCCAGGCTCTTGCTGATGGCGAGGCCCAGGCCGGTACCGCCGAACTGGCGCGTGGTGGAGGTGTCGGCCTGCTGGAAGCTCTGGAACAGGCGGCCCATCTGCTCCGGCGTCATGCCGATGCCGGTGTCGCGCACCTCGAAGCGCAGCAGGACCTCGGTGGGACTCTGCTCCTCGACCCGCACCACCATGTCGATCTCGCCATGCTCGGTGAACTTGATGGCGTTGTTGGCGTAGTTGATGAGGATCTGGCTCAGGCGCAGCGGATCGCCCACGAGGTGCTGGGGCACCTCGGCCGGCAGGTCGAAGATCAGCTCCAGGTTCTTGATCTGGGCCTTGTCGGCCACCACGGTGGCCACGTTCTCCAGCACGCGGTCCAGCTCGAAGGGCGTCTTCTCGACACTGAGCTTGCCCGACTCCACCTTGGAGAAGTCCAGGATGTCGTTGAGGATGCCCAGCAGGTGCTGGCCCGACTGGCGGATCTTCATCACGTAGTCGCGCTGGCGCGGATTCAGGTCCGTCTTCAGCGCCAGGTAGGACATGCCGATGACGGCGTTCATCGGCGTGCGGATCTCGTGGCTCATATTGGCCAGGAAGTCGCCCTTGGCCTTGCTGGCCGCATCGGCCGCGTCCTTGGCCACGCGCAGCTCTTCCACCATCTGGCGCATCTCGGCCTCGGCGCGACGCGATTCCATGAACAGGACCTCGCGCGACTTTTCCGCGAAGCGGCTGCGCAGCGCCTCCACCGCGCGCAGCTCCACGTGGTGGTGCAGCGCGAAGTACAGGCGCAGCCCGTGCCGCCCCTGCTCCGCGAAGACCTCATGGCTCCGCGCGAAATCCAGCAGTTGCCGGGGCGGCCGGGGCCGGGGCAGCGGCGTGTCCGAGCCGAAGGCCAGCACGGCGAAGCAGTCGTGCCCGTCGCGGCTGAACGACAGCGCCACATCGGCCGCGCTGGCATTGACCAGCATCCAGCGGCACAGCTCGGAGACGCAGGCGGCGATGGGGGTGCAGCGCGTGGCGTCGCCCTCCACCGCCAGCAGCGCCTGCAGCACCTTGCGGCGCGCTTCCACGCACGAGGCCTCGCCCAGCAGCGCGATGTGGCCGACCCCAGCTATGCCCTGCATTTCAGCACCACGCAGCTGGCGTCGTCGGTGGATTTGCCGCCGTGCTGAAGCACGTTGTCGGCGATGTGGGCAGCGGTGCCCAGGTGCGCGCGGGCGAGCACCTGCGTGCTCAGGGTTTCGCGGATGCCGTCGGAATACAGCAGCACCACGTCGCCCGCATGCAGCTGGAACTGCTGCACCTCAGGCGTCGGGAAACGCTCGCCCAGCACACCGTCGCGGCAGATGCCGGCCCATGGCACAGCACCCACGCAACGGATGCGGATGTTGCCGATGCCTGCAAAGGCCAAGGTGGAACGAGCGGTGTCCACGAAGGCGATCGCCGCGGCCGCGCCGATCGTGCCCACCGCGCTCTGGTGCAGCAGCCACAACAGGTGCGCCATGTCCGTGCCGGCCACCGCACGCAGCTGCTGCGCGAGCCGTGTCGACAACGCATGCGCCCGCGGGCCATGCCCCGAGGCGTCGATGCATCCCAGCAGGAGGCCTCCCGCCACAGGCTGCACGACGGTGCTGTCGCCCGAGACGGATTCGGGATAGCAGGGCCGGTTGATCTCGGCCGTATCGAAGGCCACGGCGGGCACGGTCGGCAGGATCGGCAGCGGCGGGAGGCTGGATGCGGGACCGGCCGCCTTGTGCAGCGCAGCCGGCTTCGCCATCCACTTTTGCACGCGGACGCGGCAGCCGCGGCCGGGCTCCGAATCGATGTGGAACTCCGAGACCATGCGGCGCACGCCGGACAGGCCCAGGCCCAGCGTGCCCGAGGAGCTGTAATGCTCCTGCATGGCCTGGGCGATGTCGGGGATGCCGGGGCCGTTGTCCTCGGCCACCACCTCCACTCCGGTGCGGAAATCCTCCTGCACCGTCTGTACGCGGATGTGGCCGCTGCCGGCGTACTTGAGGATGTTGCTGCCCAGCTCGGAGACCAGCGTAGCGAGCTGCGAGAGATCCAGCGGCGAGCAGCGCGCCAGGCTGGCCATGCCCATGACGCCGCTGGCCGCCATGCGCAGGTCCAGCATCGACTGGAGCCGGAAGACTGCCGTCTCGCTACCCCAGGGATGGCCCGCGCTGTTCACGCTTCATGCCTCCTGCGCCAGCCGCGCCATCAACGCGAAGGCGTCCTCCATCTGCAGGCAGAAATGCATGTCGCCCATGTCCGCGCCCGCCTGCGCCAGGAAGGCCGCGATGCCGGGGCTCAGCGCCACCAGGAACACCCGCGCGCCCAGGAAACCCGCCACCTTGGCCAGCGTGCGCACCCGCGCGAACTCATGCAGGTCCAGGATGCGCACGCCCGAGAAATCCAGGACGACCGCCGGCGCACGGCGGGCCACCAGCCACTGCGAGACCGCATCGAAGAGCTGGGCAAACGTCTCTTCGCCAGCGTCCCCTGGCATGGCGACCACCAGGCAGCCCTGCACCTCGGTCATGGAGACGGCGCCCAGGTCGCCGGCTGAGAATTCCGCCACGCTACACGGCGGGGCGTGGTCGCACCGCAAGAGCGTTGTTGGGCGCCGCCATGGTGGCGGTGTTGACGGTGCCCATGTCCATCACGCCCACGGCGCGCAGCGCCAGCTCGAAGGCATCGCGCAGGGTGGCGGTGGTGCGCACCTCGCCGATGGAGACGCCCAGCTCCACCATCGTGCGCGCGATCGACGGCGACACGCCGGAGATGATGGACTCGCAGCCCATCAGCCGCGTGGCCTTGGTGATCTTGATGAGCTGGTTGGCCACGCCGGTATCGACCGAGGCCACGCCGCTGATGTCCAGCACGAAGACCTTGGCGCGGCTCTCCGCGATCTTGGTCAGGGTCTTGTTCATGATCTCGTTGGTGCGCGTGGTGTCGATGATGCCCACCAGCGGCAGCAGCAGGATGCCTTCCCAGATCGGCGTGACCGGCGTGGACATCTCCATCATCGCGCGGCTGTGGTCGGCGATGCGTTCGCGCGCGATGCGCGAGATGGTGTCGATGACCAGGAAGGTGTCCAGCTTCAGCAGCTTGTTGACGGCCATCATCAGGGTCATGACCTCGTCGCCCGACAGCCCTGCGGCCTTGAGCCGCTCGCCGAACATCTGGTAGGACATGCTCACACCGGCGAAGTAGATGTCGTTGGGCAGCTCGATGTGGGCATGCACCGCACCGACGTGCGTGCGCCGGGCGACGTAGAAGTCGTTGATCTCGGCGGCGAAGAATTCCTTCCAGTGCGCGGTCTGCAGCTTGGTGACGCGGGCCACGTTGGCGGCGTCGGGAAAGAACTGCAGGTACTCGGGCTGCTGGCGCAGCCACACGTACCAGGCCTCCACGAAGTCTTCGAGCTGCGGCGCGAGGATGGCGCCTGCCTTGCGAATGTTCTCGACGTCCAGCGCGGTGATATTGAACTTCTCAAGCAGCTCGACAGAGGTCATCGTCTTCTCCCTTAGAAGGTGCGACTCGCGGTGTGCCCGGGGTACTGCTCCCCTGGACCATACCATCGGTGAGAAGTTTCGACGGTGACACGCCAAAGTCTGTGAGACTTTGGCCACGCTTGTCGAATCAGGGCTCCGCGTCCTCGACGAAGGTCAGGCGATTGCCGAAGGGGTCCGTCACCGTCATCTCGCGGCTGCCCCAGGGCTTCAGTTCGATGCCCGGCTTGGCATGCTTGTAGTCGGCCGCGCTGAGCTGCTGATGCAGGGCGTCCAGCGCCGGTGTCACGATGCGCAGCGAGGCGCCGGGGCAGCAGTCGCCATGGTGGCCGCTCAGGTGCAGCTGGCAGTCGCCCTGCGAGACCTGCATGTACAGCGGGAAGTTGTCGCCGAAGCGGTGTTCCCAGTCGACCGCGAAGCCGAGGAAGCCGACGTAGAAATCCCGCGCCAGCGCCTCGTCGAAGATGCGCAGCACGGGGGTCGGGGCATGGAGCTGAAATGACATGGGGCGACTCCGAAGTGGAATCGCCCCATCTTGCCCTACCGGATGGCTACGTTCAGTGGACCACGCGCCCGAAGCTGAACTCGTCTCCGGCGACATCCACCGGGATCACGTCCTTGGGCCCGAAGCGGCCTTCCAGGATCAGCTTGGACAGCGGGTTCTCCACCCGCTGCTGGATCGCCCGCTTCAGCGGCCGCGCGCCGAAGGCCGGGTCGAAGCCGACCTTGGCCAGCTCGGCCAGCGCCGCGTCGCTGACGTCCAGCTTCATGTCCAGCTTCTCGAGCCGCTGCTCCAGCACCTTCAGCTGGATGCGTGCGATGGACGCGATGTTCTTGTTGTCCAGCGCATGGAACACGACGACCTCGTCGATCCGGTTCAGGAACTCGGGCCGGAAGTGGGTCTTGATCTCGCCCCACACCGCGTCCTTGATCACGGCCGACGATTCGCCGGTCAGTGCCATGATCTGCTGCGAGCCCAGGTTGGACGTCATCACGATCACCGTGTTCTTGAAGTCCACGGTGCGGCCCTGGCCGTCGGTCAGGCGGCCGTCGTCCAGCACCTGCAGCAGCACGTTGAACACGTCCGGATGCGCCTTCTCGACCTCGTCGAGCAGGATCACGCTGTAGGGCTTGCGGCGCACCGCTTCCGTCAGCACCCCGCCCTCCTCGTAGCCCACGTAGCCCGGCGGCGCGCCGATCAGGCGGCTGACCGAGTGCTTCTCCATGAACTCGCTCATGTCGATGCGGATCATGTGGTCCGCGCTGTCGAACAGGAAGCCGGCCAGCGCCTTGCACAGCTCGGTCTTGCCGACGCCGGTGGGGCCGAGGAACAGGAAGGAGCCGGTCGGGCGGTTCGGGTCCGACAGGCCGGCGCGCGAGCGGCGGATCGCATCGGACACGGCGGTGATGGCCTCGTCCTGGCCCACGACGCGCTCGTGCAGCTTCGTTTCCATCTGCAGCAGCTTGTCGCGCTCGCCCTGCATCAGCTTGGCGACCGGGATGCCGGTGGCGCGGGCCACGACCTCGGCGATCTCCTCGGCGCCGACCAGGGTGCGCAGCAGTTGCGGGCGCGCAGCCGTACCACCCGCCTTGCCGGCTTCCTTCGCCTGGGCTTCCTTGAGGCTCTTCTCCAGCTCGGGCAGCTTGCCGTACTGCAGCTCCGCGACCTTGTTGAAGTCACCCTTGCGCTTCAGGTCCTCGATCTGCTGGCGGATGCGGTCGATCTCTTCCTTGACATGCGCCGAACCCTGGGCCTGCGCCTTCTCGCTCAGCCAGATCTCTTCCAGGTCCTCGTACTCGCGCTGCAGGCGCAGCAGCTCTTCCTCGATCAGGTCGAAGCGCTTCTGCGAGGCCTCGTCCTTCTCGCGGCGCACGGCCTCGCGCTCGATCTTCAGCTGGATCATGCGGCGGTCGAGCCGGTCCATGACCTCGGGCTTGGAGTCGATCTCGATCTTGATCTTGGCGGCGGCCTCGTCGATCAGGTCGATCGCCTTGTCGGGCAGGAAGCGGTCGGTGATGTAGCGGTGGCTCAGCTCGGCCGCGGCGATGATGGCCGGGTCGGTGATCTCGACGCCGTGGTGCACCTCGTACTTTTCCTGCAGGCCGCGCAGGATCGCGATCGTGGCCTCGACGCTGGGCTCGTCCACCAGCACCTTCTGGAAGCGGCGTTCCAGCGCGGCGTCCTTCTCCACGTACTTGCGGTACTCGTCCAGCGTGGTTGCGCCGATGCAGTGCAGTTCGCCGCGCGCGAGCGCCGGCTTGAGCATGTTGCCGGCGTCGATCGCGCCCTCGGCCTTGCCGGCGCCGACCATTGTGTGGATCTCGTCGATGAAGATGATCGTCTGGCCTTCGTCCTTGGCGACCTCCTTCAGCACGCCCTTCAGGCGTTCCTCGAACTCGCCGCGGAACTTCGCGCCGGCCAGCAGCAGCGCCATGTCCAGCACGAGCACGCGCTTGTTCTTGAGGGAGTCGGGCACCTCGCCGTTGATGATGCGCTGCGCCAGGCCCTCGACGATGGCCGTCTTGCCGACGCCCGGTTCGCCGATCAGCACCGGGTTGTTCTTGCTGCGGCGCTGCAGCACCTGGATGGTCCGGCGGATCTCGTCGTCACGGCCGATCACCGGGTCGAGCTTGCCGCTCCTGGCGCGCTCGGTCAGGTCGAGCGTGTATTTCTTCAGCGCCTCGCGCTGGCCTTCGGAGTCGGCAGAATCCACCTTCTCACCGCCGCGCACCGCTTCGATCGCGCCTTCCAGCGCCTTGCGGGTCAGGCCGTGGCCGCGCGCGACGCCGGCCAGGTCGGTCTTCGCGTCGGACAGCGCCAGCAGGAACATTTCGCTGGCGATGAACTGGTCGCCGCGCTTGCCGGCCTCCTTCTCGGCCGCCTGCAACAGGCTGATCAGGTCGCGCCCGGCGCTGACCTGCTGGCCCTCGCCCTGCACGCTGGGCAGGCCAGCCACGATGGTCTCCACCGCCGTCTTCAGCGCCGGCACCTTGACCCCGGCACGCTCCAGCAAGGCCTTCGGCCCGTCTTCCTGGACGAGCATGGCCGCCAGCACGTGGGCGGGTTCGATGTACGGGTTGTCGCGGGCGATCGCCAGGCTCTGGGCTTCGGCGATGGCTTCCTGAAAACGGGTGGTGAATTTGTCGGGGCGCATATGGGCTAACTCCTTGATTCCACGCAAGTTAGGCCTGGGCCCGCGGATTTCAAGGGTCGTGGCCTTCGTCCATCAGGCCGGCGATGTGGAAGCAGGCCAGCATCGTCAGCGCCCCGAGGATCGCCAAGGTCGCGGCAAGGCGCGTGCCCTGCCACAGCGAGCCGAACCATTCGTTGAACTCCACCGCCCAGACGGCCGCCTTGCCGCCGACGTGCTCGATCTGGCGCTTGCGCGCCTCGTCGGCCTGCTCGCTGTCGAAGACCTGGCCGCCGATGATCTCGTAGCCCTGCGTCAAGCGCGGATCCGGCCCACTGGTGGCATGCCAGTAGGCCAGCGCCGCGGCCAGCAGACCGATCACCAGGCCCAGCACGCCGGCGCGGCGCAACATGCGGGCGTTCATTCGCCCAGCACCGTGCGCATCAGCGCCAGGCCCAGCGCCGCCGCCGCCAGCGAACCCAGCACGTGCATGCCGGTGTGCGCTAGAGCCAGGCCGAATTCACCGCGCTGCAGCAGCGCCAGCGATTCGCCGGAGAAGGAGGAGAAGGTCGTCAGCCCGCCCAGGAAGCCGGTCACCAGCAGCAGCTTGAGCAACTCGTTCGGCTGGCGGCCAAACCATTCCAGCGCCATGCCGATCATCAGGCCGCCGACCACGTTGACCAGCAGCGTGCCCAGCGGGAAACCCTGCCAGCGCGCGTTCAGCCACAGCCCCGCGGCCCAGCGCGCCAGCGAACCGACGCTGGCGCCGGCGGCTACCGCCAGCACCTGCAGGACGATCATTGCGCGTTCCCCTGCACCCCGATGCCCCAGCGCGCCAGCGCCGCGTCGTCGGCCGTGCGGGCGTCCACCCAGTGCGCGCCGTCGGGCGTGTGTTCCTTCTTCCAGAACGGCGCCTGCGTCTTAAGGTAGTCCATCAGGAATTCGCAGGCCTGGAAGGCCTGGCCGCGATGCGCGGAAGCGACCAGCACCAGCACGATCTGGTCGCGCGCCTCGAGCCGGCCGATGCGGTGGATCACCCGCGCGGCGCGGATGTCGAAGCGCTGGAAGGCGGCGTCGATCATGGCCTCGATCGCCGTCTCAGTCATGCCCGGGTAGTGCTCCAGTTCCATCGCGCTGACCGCCTGACCGTGGCTGGCGTCGCGCACGGTGCCGACGAAGCTCACGATGGCACCGATGCCCCCATCGCCGGCTCGCAAAGCGGCCGTCTCGGCGCCGAGGTCGAAGTCTTCTGAGCGGATGCTGACGCGGGGCGTTTTCTGCATGGCAGCAATTGTGTCATCGCGTCCCCAATGTTCAGTAACAGCTTGGCCGCCCTCCCGGCATTCTTCACTTTACGGCTCAAGCATTCCTTAAGTCGGCTGTTGGATACTTGCGCCGTTTCGGTCACCATCGGCGGCCGCGCGCTCACGACGAATCGAGGAGTTGAGACATGGGATTGATGGACTTCATCAAGAAACAGTTCATTGACATCATCCAATGGACCGAAGACGGCGACGGCACCCTCGCCTGGCGCTTCCCCATGGCCGACATGGAAATCCAGAACGGCGCCTCGCTGACGGTGCGCGAGTCGCAGGTCGCGCTGTTCGTCAACGAAGGCCAGATCGCCGACGTCTTCGGCCCCGGCACCTACAAGCTCACCACGCAGACGCTGCCGGTCCTCACCTACCTGAAGAACTGGGACAAGCTGTTCGAGTCCCCGTTCAAGAGCGACGTCTACTTCCTCAGCACCCGCCAGCAGGTCGACCAGCGCTGGGGCACGACCCAGCCGGTGACGATCCGCGACAAGGACTTCGGCGCCGTGCGCCTGCGCGGCTTCGGCAACTTCAGCTACCGCATCGGCGACGCCAAGACCTTCCACAAGGAAGTCTCCGGCACCCGCGAGCGCTACACCACGCAGGACCTCGACGGCCAGCTCCGCGGCCTGATGCTGCAGCACATCAGCGACGCAGTCGCGGGGTCGGGTCTTGCCTTCCTGGACCTGGCCGCCAACCAGGTCGAGTTCGCCGCGCAGCTGCAGGCCGCCACGGCGCCTTCGTTCGAGAAGCTGGGCCTGAAGCTGGAGGCCGTGACGCTGCAGAACGTGTCGCTGCCGGAGGAACTGCAGAAGATCCTCGACCAGCGCATCGGCATGGGCATGATCGGCCAGAACATGGGCCAGTTCATGCAGTACCAGACGGCGCAGTCCATCCCGCAGCTGGCTCAGGGCGTGGGCCAGGGCGGCGGCATCGCCGGCGACGCGATGGGCCTGGGCGCCGGCGTGGCGCTGGGCCAGGTGCTGGCGCAGCAGCTGGGCCAGGGCATCGGCAACGTCGCCGCCCACGCACCGGCCGCGGCAACTGCCGCTGCGCCGGCCGAAACCTCCGACTCGATCATGGCCCTGCTCGAGCGCCTCGGCGACCTGAAGGCCAAGGGCATCCTCACCGACGAGGAATTCGCCGCCAAGAAGACCGAGCTGCTCAAGAAGCTCGCCTGATCATTGGCGACTGAGCAGCCGCAGCGCCGCTGGCAGGCGCTGTGTCCCAACTGCGGTGCGCCGGTCGAGTTCGCCTCGGCGGCTTCGGCGAGTGCTGTCTGCAGCTTCTGCCGCAGCACGCTGGTGCGCGACGGCGATGCATTGCGCCGCATCGGTACCAGCGCCGAGCTGATCGAGGACTACTCGCCGCTGCAACTGGGCGCGAGCGGCCGGCATGCCGGCGAGGCGTTCACCATCGTCGGCCGGCTGCAGCTGCGCTATGCCGATGGGGGCTGGAACGAATGGCATGCGCTGTTCGACAGCACCGGCCGCAGTGCCTGGCTGTCGGAGGACAACGGCAGCTTCGTGATGGCCTTCGACGCGCCGCTGGCCGAGGCCGCGCCGGCACCGGAGGCCCTGCGGCTCGGCGCCCCGCTGACGCTCGGCGGCAGCGGCTGGAGTGTCGCCGCGCTGACCCAGACCACACTGGCCGCTGCCGAGGGCGAACTGCCCCGGCCGCCGGCCTTGGGGCGCGAGTTCCTCGTGGCGGAACTGCGCAACGAGCGCGACGAGGTCGGCTCGCTGGAGTACAGCGATCCGCAGGCGCCGCAATGGTCGATCGGCCGACCGGTGCGGCTGGCCGACCTGCAACTGCGCGGCCTGCGCGATACCGAATCCTCGTCGACCCGCAGCCTCGCCGGCTCGCGCGCGCTGGCCTGCCCGAACTGCGGCGCGGCACTGGAGCCGCGACTGGACTCGACCGTCAGCATCATCTGTCCGCAGTGCCGCCACGTCGTGGACCTGAGCCAGGGCGTCGGCGCGGAACTGAAGCATTTCGCACAGGCGCATGGCGGGGAACCGCAGATCGCCCTCGGCAGCACCGGCTCGCTGGCCTTCGGCAGCTGCACCCCCGTGCCCTGGCAGGTCGTCGGTTACCAGGAGCGCTGCGACATCCCGGAGCCCGGCGACGACGACGAGACCACCTTCTGGCGCGAGTACCTGCTCTACAACCGCACGGAAGGCTTTGTCTTCCTGGTCGACGCCGAGGACGGCTGGAGCCTCGTGCGCCCGCTGACCGGCGCGCCCGCGGCCGCCGGCAGCACGGCGAGTTGGCAGGGCCGCAGCTACCGCCGCAAATACGCCTACGCGGCCCGCACCACCTACGTGCTGGGCGAGTTCTACTGGCAGCTCAAGCGCGACGAGCGGGCCCAGGTCGTCGACTACGAATCCACCTCGGGCGCGCGCAAGGCGGTGCTGAGCCGCGAGCAGACCGGCAACGAAGTGACCTGGAGCCAGGGCGAGGCGCTGGACGCCACCGAAGTGGCCCGCGCCTTCCGGCTCGCCCCAGACCGTGTGGCAGCGCTGCAGCGCGACGCGGCGCCGCCGCTGAGCCCCGGCCGCGTGCTGCGCTGGATCATCATCATCTTCGTGCTGTTGCCGCTGCTGCTCCTGATGCTGCGGCTGTGCAGCCGCGACGACTGCCAGGGCTATGCCGACAGCTTCGGCACGAATAGCGCGGAATACCAGCAGTGCCGGCGCAGCAACAGCGGTGGCTATATCGGCGGCACCAGCGGCGGCTCCTACGGCGGCTACAGCAGCGGCGGCGGTGGCCACAAGTAACTATTTCAGCAGGAGACCCTCACCATGAACGGCATCGAATGGCTGAAGCCCGCGATCGTCGCCGGCTCGATCCTCTACGCACTGATCGGCGTGGTGATCTTCTGGCTCTGCTTCGTCATCATCGACTGGATCACGCCCTACAAGCTGTGGGAAGAGATCGTCGAGAAGAAGAACCTGGCGCTGGCCATCGTCGTCGCCGCGATGTGCCTGTCGATCGGGCTGATCGTGTCAGCCGCGATCCACGGCTGAAGCACTGGCCCGGCGCCGCAGGCCCAGGGCGCCGAAGCCCAGCAGGCCGGACAGCATCAGCAACGCCGCTCCGGGCTCGGGCACGGTCGAGGCGAACGGCGTGGCCTGGATCGCATCGATGGTGCCGAGGCGGTCCACGCGGCTGCTGCCGTCGCTGGGATAGAACTGCAGCACCAGCAAGGGCGGGTTGCTGGCCGGCGTCAGGTCCGGCGGCGTGGCGCTGACCAGCTGGAACGAGCCGCTGGTGCCGCCGAAGGGCGAGAACCAGGGCCATTTGACGGATGCATCGGCGCTGGGCGGCCCCGAATGGCCCATCGCCAGCACGTCGAGCGAGGCCGTGTAAGTACTGCCGGAGAACGGCCCCTGTACGCCGACTCCGGCATTCAAGGTGAGTTGTTCGCCATTGCCGTCCGCGTACTCGATGATGTTGACGCTCTTGCTGGAGTTGAAGTGGCTGCCGGCCACGTCCAAGGTCGCCAGCCCGCCCAGCGCGGTGCTGGTCGTGTAGAAGTACTCCACGCCCGAGATGAAGGCCACCGGGCTGTTCGCGATCGAGGTGTCGAAGGTGTAACTGGCCTGGAAGGCCGCGCCGCCGGGCACCAGGGCCGCCAGGTCGGCCGGAGTGTTCGGGTCGGTCGCGTTGAAGTGTCCCTGGACGTACCAGGTCACCTGCGTGGCGCCGGCCGGTGCCGCCATGCCGAGCATGGCCGCCCCCATCAGGGCCAGCATCTGTTTTCCTGCAATCGCAAAGCTCATCGTCAACTCCTGGCACCGCGACATGCGGCATGGAAACGGACGATAGAAGCCGACAGGTTACGGATCGGTAAAACGGTGTGGACGATTTGAGGAGAGCTTCGTCAACGCATGACCAGCGCCGCCAGCCGCTCCCGCAGCGCGCGCACCGGCGGCGCCTGGCAGCCGGTCAATAGGCTGCCCGCCAGCGTGGCGAGTTGCAAGGGATTGCCCTCATCCATGCGCAGCCAGAGGTCGCAGCCCACGCACAGCTCGTTCAGCGCCATCACGCCGTTCCTCAGCAGCACCGCGTCGGCGCCCAGCCAGCCGCGCAGCCGGTGCAGCGCCACCTTCAGCGAGGCGGCGGCCTTGTCGCCCTCGGCCTCGGGCCAGAGCCAGTCGCACAGCTCGTCCTGCGTGGCGCCCTGGCGGCGGCGCACGACCAGCACCGCCAGCAGCTCGCGCAGCCGCGTCGGCGGCTTGGCGCCCGCCGGCGTGTTCTCCCCGGGGCGGTCCAGCTCCACGTCCAACCCGCCCAGCGCGCGGATGCGCACCGGCATCGGCCACTCCGCGCCGCGGTAGCCGGGCGGCGGCGGCAATTGCTTCTGGCGGATCCAGAGCCGCGCCGTCTCCGGCAGGATGCCGCGCTCCAGCGCGAAGGCCAGCAGCCGCGCCCGCACGGGGCTGCGCCAGCCGCAATCGCTGTGGAAGCCTCCGAGCTGCTTGACCATCAGCATCCGCTCCACCTGCTTGGCGAGCGCCGCCTCATCGCCAGTGGCCAGCGCGATCTCGGCACCGGCGCAGAAGGCGATGTAGGCGAAGGTGGGGTTCTGGCTGCCCTTGGCCAGCGCGAGCTGGGCCCGGTAGGCCTCGACGGCACCCGCCGTATCGCCGTTGTGCAGGCGCGCCGGCGCCAGCGCCGACAGCACGATCACCCGATGGAACAGCGAGCCCAGCGCCTGTGCCATCGGCTCGGCCGTCTGCACATGGGCCAGCGCGGTGGCGGCGTCGCCGCGCGACAGGCAGTACCAGCTGCGGAAGAAGTGGTGGACCATGCTGTCCAGCCGCCGGTGGCCGCGCTCGGTCAGCGCCAGTCGGGCGAGATAGGCCTCGGCGCGCTGCCAGTCCTCCTGGGCCAGCGCGCAGAAGATGCCCTGGGTCAGCAGGAAGAAGTCGCGCACATGGATGGCCGTTTCCTCGGCCAGCGCGAGGCCGCGGTCGACCTTGTCGTAACAGCGCTGCGGCGAGCCGCACTGCCAGTCGACGATGGCCGCGTTGGACCACCAGATCAGCCGCGCCAGCGGCGGCACGCTGCCGTCGCGGTCGCCGCGTTCCACCTCGGCGTCGAAGGCCTGGTACAGCGCCCGCCCGCCGGGAAAGTCGCCGGCCCACCAGAGCCGGTAGATCAGCAACTGAGCCGCCGCGCCGATGCGGCTGGCGACGTCGGGCGCCTGCTCCACCGTCAGCGCCGTGGCCTGGGCATAGCGGGCGATGCGCGGATCTTCGGCGCGGCCGTACATCAGCGCGGTCAGCGCGTCGGCCGCGCAGCGGAAACGCCATTCGCCCGAGGGCGGTCCCAGCCGCGCCTCGATCAGTTCCAGCTCGTCCACCAGCTCGGCCAGCCCCTGCACGGCGCCCCACTGCACAACATAACTGCCAACTTCGCCTGACCACGCGCGGTAGGCCGCATCGGCCTCGCCGGCGGCCACGAAAGCGGCGCGGCTGCGCGCGAAGGGCTCGCGCGCCTCCTCGGGCGCCAGCGGCAGCAGCGCCTCGGCGCGCCACAGCAGGCGCTGTGGGCCGGGTTCGCCGGGCAGCGCATCGAGCCAGTTGAGCAATTGCCGATGCCGGCCCTGGGCCAGCCAGTTGCGACCCTGCACGGCCAGCAGTGCCAGCGCGGCGGGCTCGTCACCGGCGGCCACCAGCAGGTTCATCGCGATCTCGGGCGAGTGCTGGCGCACCCAGCCGGCCGCCTCGCGCCGGGCCTCGGCCAGCGCGGCCGGCGTCTCCAGCGCGGCGTTGCGGCGGCGCAGGCCGTCGCGCAGCAGATCGTGCAGGCGCCAGGCATCGCCCTCGGTACGGTCGACGAACCAGCGCCGCGCGGCGAGCTGGTCCAGCAGCCGGGCCTGCGAGGGCGTCAGCGGCACCTCGGCGCGCGGCAGCTCCGGCAGCTCCGCCGCCAGGCGCAGACCGCGTCGTTCGCCCGGCGGCAGCATCGCCAGCAGCTCCTCGCACAGGAACTCGCCGACGGCTTCCAGCGCCCCGCCCGGCGCGTGGCTGCTGCCGCCGCGGGCTAGCGCCAGCACGTGGGCCATCCAGCCATCTGCCGCGCGCAGTTGCTCAAGTTCGACGGCGCCCATGGGTCGGCCGGAAACGGCCTGCGCCACCGCGGCCGCTTCGTCCAGGCTCAGTGCCAGGTCCTCGTACACCCCGAGCCAGCCGGGCACGATGCCGCGGGCCAGCGGCAGCGGCGGCGGACTGCGGCTGATCAGCAGGAAGGACAGACGATCGCCGGCCAGCTCGCGCGCCGCATCGAGCAGCTCGAACACCGGGCTGCCTTCGGGCAGGCGATGGCAGTCGTCGAACACCAGGGTCAGCGGTTGCGCGGCCAGCCACTGGCCGAAGAAGCGCCGGGCGAAGCCGCGCAGCTCGACCTGGTTGTCGGGCGACCAGGCGGGCAGCCCGAGATCGGGTTCGATCCGGCGCAGCGCGTCGAGCAGGCCGGCGATGTCGGCATCGTCCTCGTCGAGCCGGTACCAGACGCAGCGCCGCCCCGCCGCCTGGGCGCGATGCACCCATTGCGCCGCCAGCGAGGTCTTGCCCGAGCCCGGCAGACCCATCAGCCACACCAGCGGGCTGCGGCGCAGCTGCGCCTCCAGCCCCTGCAGCGGACGCGCGCGCTCGACCTGACCCTCGATCGACGGGACGGCAAGCTTGTAGAGCAGGACGCCGGACATGGCACCGATAGTAGTGAGTTAACCTGACGCAATGCCTCCGGATCCGCAGCCTGACAACACCGAATCTCCCTTGGCCGACGGACGATCCCGCGCCTCCCCCGCCGAGGTCCTGCTGCTCGCCAGCGTCTTCATCGTCGCCGCCTGCGGCCTGGTCTACGAACTGGCCGCCGGGGCGCTCGCCAGCTACCTGCTCGGCGATTCGGTGCTGCAGTTCTCGACCATCATCGGCACCTACCTGTTCGCGATGGGCCTGGGATCCTGGCTGTCGCGCTATGTCGAGCAGCAGCTCGTTGCGCAGTTCCTGAAGATCGAGCTGATGGTGGGCCTGATCGGCGGGCTGATGCCGGCGGCCCTGTTCGCCGCGCACAGCCTGCTGCCGCCGAGCGCGGTGGCGCCGTTCCGCATCCTGCTCTACGCGCTGGTGCTGCTGGTGGGTGCTCTGGTGGGCCTGGAGATCCCGCTGGTGATGCGGATCCTGAAGAAGCAGTTCAGCCAGCGCTACGGCCTGAAGGATCTCGTCTCGCAGGTGCTGACTTTCGACTACCTCGGCGCGCTGGTCGTCGCGCTGGCCTTCCCGCTGCTGCTGGTGCCGCACCTGGGCCTCGTGCGCACGGGGCTGTTCTTCGGCCTGCTGAACGCGCTGGTGGCCGTGTGGGCGCTGGTGATGTTCCGCCCGCAGTTGCCGGGCTGGCGCGCCCATGCCGGCGCCTGCGCGCTAGTGCTGGCCGCGCTCGGTGCGGCCATGGCCGGCGCCGACCAGTTGACGACCTGGGCCGAGGACCGCTTCTACGGCGAACACATCATCGTGCGCGAGAGCAGCGACTACCAGCGCGTCGTCGTCAGCTCCGGCCAAGCGGGCACGCGGCTGTTCCTGAACGGCAACCTGCAGTTCGACTCCAAGGACGAGTACCGCTATCACGAGGCGCTCGTGCACCCGGCGATGGCCGCGCAGGGCGCGCCTAAGCGGGTGCTGGTGCTGGGCGGCGGCGACGGCATGGCGGTGCGAGAGATCCTGCGCTACCCCTCGGTGCAGACGGTGACGCTGGTGGAGCTGGATCCGCACATGACGAAACTGTTCTCGACGATGCCGCTGCTGCGCCAGCTGAACCACGACTCGCTGCTGAGCCCCAAGCTCACGATCGTCAACGCCGACGCCTTCGGCTGGCTGGAGCAGCACCCGGCGGAGATGTTCGACGTCATCGTCATCGACTTCCCCGACCCCAGCAATTTCGCGCTCGGCAAGCTCTACACGGCCAGCTTCTACGCACTGGTGGACCAGCACCTGGCGGCCAGCGGCTATGCGGTCGTGCAGACCACCTCGCCGCTGATCGCGCGGCGCAGTTTCTGGACCGTGGCGACCACGATCGAAGCGGTGGGCCTCACGGCCACGCCGTACCACGCGCACGTGCCGAGCTTCGGCGAGTGGGGCTTCATCCTGGCCAGCCGCCGGCCCTGGCACCTGCCGGCCGCGCTGCCGCCGGGCCTGCGCTTCCTCAGCGTCGCCGACATGCCGACGCTGTTCAACTTCCCCTTGGACATGGCCCGCGTGCCCACCGAGGTGAACCGCCTCTCCAACCAGGCACTGGTCTACGAATTCGAGGCCGAATGGGGCAAGGTTCACTGAGTCGTCGCGGCTTTCTATTGGCCGGCGGTGCCGCCCTGGCGGGCTGCGAGCCGGCACCGGCAGAGGTCGAGGGCGGCTGGGTCGGCGCGAGCGCCGCACGCGGCCACCGTCTGCGCGGCGCCCTGCCCCCGCGCAATGCCGGCCCGCTCCGGCGCACGCGCATCCTGATCGTCGGCGGCGGCGTCGCCGGCCTGGCCTGCGCCCGCGCGTTGCGGCGCGCGGGTGTCGACGAGTTCGCGCTGCTGGAGCTGGAAGACCAGGCCGGCGGCAACAGCCGCGGCCATGCGATGGCCGGCATGCGCTGCCCGCTCGGCGCGCACTACCTGCCGCTGCCCGGCCCCGACGCGCCGGAGGTCTATCAATTGCTGGAAGAGCTGGGCCTCGTGCGCCAGCAACTGGGCCGCGCCGTCTACGACGAACGCCATCTCTGCCACAGCCCGCAGGAGCGCCTGTTCTTCGATGGCCAGTGGCTGGACGGCCTGCTGCCGCCGGCCCGCGACGCCGCCGGGCGCGAGCAGTACCTGCGCTTCGCCCGCGCCGTCGACGATGCGCAGCGGCAGCTCGGCTTCGCGATGCCCACGCATCACGCGGCCTGGACGCCGGCCCACACCGCGCTGGATGCGCAGACCTTCGCAGCCTGGCTCGACACGCAGCGGCTCGACGATGCGCGGCTGCGCTGGTACCTCGACTACTGCTGCCGCGACGACTACGGCGCCGGCATCGCCGAGGTCTCGGCCTGGGCTGGCCTGCACTACTTCGCCAGCCGCCACGGCTTCCACCCGCCGGGCGCCGAGACCGGCGAACGCGAGGCCGTTTTGACTTGGCCCGAGGGCAACGGCTGGCTCGCCACACACCTGTCCGCGCCGCTGGCCGGGCGCATCCACATCGGCCGCACGGTGCTGCGCGTCGAGGAAGGCCGCCATGAGGTCGAGCTGCAGGCCTGGAACGAGAAAACCCAGGCGCCGGAACGCTGGATCGCCGATCAGGTGGTGCTCGCCACGCCGCTGTTCATCGCCGACCGGCTGACCGGCGGCGCCCTGCCCGCGCTGCATGCCGCCGCCGCTCAGTTGCAGTACGCGCCCTGGCTGGTGACGAACCTGCAGCTCGCCGCGCCGCCGCTGCAGCGGATCGGCGTCCCGCTGGCCTGGGACAACGTGGCCTACGGCAGCCCCGCGCTGGGCTATGTGGACGCGCGGCACCAGAGCCTGTCGCCTATCGCCGGCGGGCCGACCGTGCTCACCGCCTACTGGGCTTTGCCGCGCGAGCGGCGCCCTTCGCTGCTGCAGGACGAGTGGCGCACCTGGCTGCAGGCCGTGCTCGCCGATCTGAGCACCGTTCATCCGGACCTACCCGGCCAGTTGCGCCGCGCCGACTTGGCGCGCTGGGGCCATGCGATGAGCATCCCCGTGCCGGGCCTGCGGTCCTCAGCGGCGCTGGCGGCGCTGCTCCAACCCCAGGGGCGGCTGCATTTCGCGCACGCGGACCTGTCGTCCTACTCGGTGTTCGAGGAGGCCTACACGCACGGCACGCGGGTGGCCGCTCAGCTGGTCGCCAGCGCCGCCGCGGCGAGGTAGCGCGGGTCGCAGTAGTAGGCGGCCTCCTCGCGGCAGGCGTGGACGAGCTTGATCGTGTGCTCGTTGTCTGAAGCGATGGCTGCTGCGATCACCGCCGGCCAATCGCGCTGTGACGAGCTCGAATCGACGGATCGGGGCTGCGCTGCCAAGTAAGCCGCGGTGAAGGCCCCGACCAGCACCGGCTGCAGTTCCGACGCTGGCGGCAGCCAGGGCGCCAGCTGACGCAATGCATGCAGGCCGGTGACGAGGTGCAACACGGTGAAGTCGCGGCTGCGCAGATAGGTCTCCACGGCCAGCCCGGCCAGCGCGCGCAGCGGATCCGCCTGCGGCGCGAGTGCAGCGCCGAGCGCGAGATAGCTCGGCGTCTGCGTCGCCAGGACCATGCGGCTCGTGATCATCCGACCGGCCAGGTGTTCATCGGCTGCGCGCAGGCGAGCCGACCATTCATCGAAATCAAGCAGGGCCGCCGGCCGATCCGGCGCATCCAGCACGCGGTGCCGCCACGACCAGTAGGCCAGGCCGCGCGCCAGCTCGGCGCGGCTGCCGGCACGCAGCGCGTGGGCCGTGCGAATGACGCCGTGGAAGGCTGCGGCGGCTACGCCCGGCAACAGCCGCGGCAAGGCGCGGCGCAGCACCGTGTCCGCGCCCTCCCGGTCAAGCTGGCGCCGGAACTCCGCGGCCAGGGCGGCGAAGGCCGGGTCGATGTCGCTCCCGATGTGTGGTGCCTGGCTGTCATAGAAGGCTCGCAGGCGCTCTCCGCTGGCACCCAGCTTCTGTAGCGCGTCCAGCGCCATCGGCAGGTGGTTAGCCAAGCCGCCGCCGTACTCGGGCGGCAGGCAGGCCGGCGCATCCAGCAGCTCGCGTAGTTGCTGTGGCGTGGCGCGAGTCTCGACAGGAACTTCGACGGGCATCGCGATCATGGTCTCTCCTTTTCGTGAATCCGGCGCGCATCGTGCAAGTTAAAGTTAACTTTATGTCAAGCGAATCGGGAGACCGGCATGGGAAGCGCGAGCAGCGAGTGGATACCGATCGGTGAACTGGCAAAGCGCAGCGGGCTCGCCGCCAGCGCGCTGCGCTTCTACGAGGAGGCCGGTCTGCTGGAGAGCCAGCGCAGCGGCTCCGGCCGGCGCCACTACCCGCGCCACGTGCTGCGGCGCGTGGCCTTCATCCGCGCGGCGCAGGCGGTGGGCCTGACGCTGGAGGACATCCGCGCCGCCCTGGCCTCGCTGCCGGACGGCCGCACGCCCAATGCCGCGGACTGGCAGCGTCTGTCGCGCGGCTGGCGACCGCTGCTGGACGAGCGCATCGCCGCGCTCACCGGCCTGCGCGACCGGCTCAGCTCCTGCATCGGCTGCGGCTGCCTGTCGCTGACCAAATGCGCGCTGTACAACCCGGCCGACCAGGCGGCGGCGAAGGGCACGGGGCCGCGCTACCTGCTGGGCGACAAGCCTTCGGTGGCCGAGGACTGAAGCAGGCCGCGCTCCAGCCGCCGCGTCGCCACGTCCTTCGGGGCGAAGGCGGCGCTCATCCGCGCCATCAGCGCATCCGCCTTGGCTGCGTTGTCCTGGCCGAGGTTGCAGACATGGACGTCCAGCGTCACCACGCCCAGCTCGGGCCAGGTGTGGACGGCCAGGTGGGATTCGGCCAACAGCACGACGCCGGTAACGCCGCTCTGCTCGATACCGGGTGCAGGCGTGAAGCGGTGGAACAGCTCGGCGACCGCACCGAGCCCGACTTCGCGGACCGCCGCGACGCACAGCGTGCGCAGTGCCTCGGCATCGCGCATCAGCGGCAGCGCCGGATCGACGCCGCCGAGATCAGCCGTCAGCAGCAGTCCTTGCAACTCAGCCGCCAGTAACGGGCGGGAAGAAAGCAACCTCGGCGCCGTCGGCCACCAAGGCCTCCTCACCGCTGAGCTGGCGGTCGAGCGCGCAGCGCACGGCACGCCCACGATGCAACGCACCGGCATGCGGCTCGCCACGGGCCAGCAGTTCATCGCGCAGCGCACCGACGGTGAGGCCCGGTCGCCAGTCGAACGCTTCCTGCTCCCCGAGCCGCTCGCGCAGCGAGGCGAAATAGCGGACGGTGATGCTCATGACAGCAACTCGCTGAACGGAATGAAGTCGACCGCGTCGCCCACGGCGACCGGCTGGCCGGCCGGCAGATCGACCAGGCCATCGCCCCAGACGGCCGAGGTCAGCACGCCGGAGCTTTGATTGGGGAACAGCTCCAACCCGCCGCCCTCGCCCAGCCGCGTGCGCAGGAACTCGCGCCGCCGGTCCGGCTTGGGCCAGGCGAAATCGGCGCGCAGCCGGTAGCGCTTGGGCACCAGCGCGGCAGCGCCCTGCAGGCGCAGGATCACAGGCCGCACCAGCATCAGGAAGGTGACGAAGCTGGACACCGGGTTGCCGGGCAGGCCGATGAAGAAAGCCTCGGCGACCTGACCGAAGGCCAGCGGCTTGCCGGGCTTCAGCGCGATCTGCCAGAGGTCCAGCCGGCCCTCGGCCTGCACCGCAGGACGCAGATGGTCTTCCTCGCCGACCGAGACGCCGCCGCTGGTGATGATCAGGTCAGCGCGGGCGGCAGCCTCGCGCAGCGCGGCGCGGGTGGCATCGAGCCGGTCGGGCACGATGCCCAGGTCCACCACCTCGCAGCCCAGAGCCTGCAGCAGGCCGCGCAAGGTGAAGCGGTTGGAGTTGTAGATCGCGCCGGGCTTCAGCGGCTCGCCGGGCATCACCAGCTCGTCGCCGGTGGAGAACAGCGCGACGCGCGGCCGCTTAGCCACCTGCAGCGAGGCGGCACCGACCGAAGCGGCAAGGCCCAGCGAGGCGGCGTTCAGCCGCGCGCCGGCAGCCAGCACCCTCGAGCCCTGCTGCACGTCCTCGCCACGGCGGCGGATGTGCTGGCCGACCGGCACGTCGGCATTGACGCGCACGCTGCCACCGTCCACGGCCTCGCACTGCTCCTGCATCACGACCGTATCGGCACCCTGCGGGATCTGCGCGCCGGTGAAGATGCGCGCGGCCGTGCCCGGCTGCAGCACCGTGCCGACGACGCCGGCCGGCACGCGCTGCGAGATCGGCAGCACGGTGCCCGGCGCCGGCACGTCGGCGGCGCGCAGCGCGTAGCCGTCCATCGCGGTGTTGTCGGCGGGTGGTACGTCGAGCTGCGAAACGACATCGGCAGCCAGCACGCGGCCCAGCGCATCGAAGGTCGAGACGCTCTCGCTGCGGCCCAGCGGCGAGACGGCGGCAAGCAGGCGCGCCAGCGCCTCGTCGAGGCTTTGCAGCGGCGCGCGCTTGGCTTCAGACATGGGTTTCGATGAAGGTCTTGACCGCCTGCACGTCGACCGGCAGCACCGTCACCCGCTTGGGCAGCGCTTCGATGTTTTCCAGACCGGCCGGCCGCGGCGGCTCGATGCCCAGCGCTTCGACGATGGTGGCGGCGAACTTGGCGGGCAGTGCGGTCTCCAGCACGATCATGGTAACGGCAGGATCGCGCCGCTGCTGGGCCACCTTCAGGCCGTCGGCGGTGTGCGTGTCGATCAACTGGCCGTAGTTTTCGCGGCACGAGCGAATCGTGGCAAGGCGGTCCGCATGGGTGCTGGAACCGGACTGGAAGCCGAAGCGCTGGATGCGCGCGAATTCCTCGTCGCTCAGCTTGAACTCGGTGCCGCCGAACAGCGCCTTGACCCGCGCGCCGTCACGGCCCAGCAGATCGAACACGAAGCGCTCGAAGTTGCTGGCCTTGGAGATGTCCATCGACGGGCTCGATGTCTCATAGGTGTCGGCCGCACCGCGCACGCGGTAGGCACCGCTGCGGAAGAACTCGTCGAGCACGTCGTTCTCGTTCGTGGCGACGACCAGCTTGTCGATCGGCAGGCCCATCATCCGCGCCACATGCCCGGCGCAAACGTTGCCGAAGTTGCCGGACGGCACGGTGAAGCTGACCTTCTCCTCGTTCGTCTTCGTCGCCTGCAGGTAGCCGGCGAAGTAGTAGACGACCTGGGCCAGCAAGCGCGCCCAGTTGATCGAATTGACGGTGCCGATCTTGTGGCGGCGCTTGAAGTCGAGGTCGTTCGAGACGGCCTTGACGATGTCCTGGCAGTCGTCGAACACGCCGGTGACGGCGATGTTGTGGATGTTCGCGTCCTGCAGGCTGAACATCTGCGCCTGCTGGAACGGGCTCATGCGGCCGTGCGGGCTCAGCATGAACACGTTCACGCCGGCCTTGCCGCGCATCGCGTACTCGGCCGCGCTGCCGGTGTCGCCAGAGGTGGCGCCGAGGATGTTCAAGGTCTCGCCGCGGCGCTTCAGCTCGTACTCGAACAGACCGCCGAGCAGTTGCATCGCCATGTCCTTGAAGGCCAGGGTCGGGCCGTTGGACAGGGCTTCCAGCGCAAGGCCCGGCTCCAGCGGCTTCAGCGGCGTGATCTCGGGCGTACCGAACACCTCTTGCGTGTAGGTGCGGCGCAGCAGCGCGCGCAGATCCTCGGCCGGGATGTCGTCGATGTAGAGGCTGAGGATCTCGAAGGCCAGGTCGGCGTAGGACAGGCCGCGCCACTTCGTCAAGGTGGCGTCGTCGACCTGCGGGTAGCTGACGGGCAGGTACAGGCCGCCGTCGGGCGCGAGGCCTTCGAGCAGGATTTCGCAGAAGCGGCGTTCGGTCTTGTCGCCGCGGGTGCTGATGTAGCGCATGTCGTCAGGCCAGCTCTTCCTTGCGGATCCGCACGATGGGCGCGAGCACGGTGTCCAGCGCCTGCATCTGCACGAGGGCGGTGTTCATGCGGCCTTCGGTCGTTTCGTGGGTCAGGATCACCAGGTCGGTCTGGCTCTCGCCCTCGGCGGCCTCGCGCTGCAGCATCGCGTCGATCGAGATGTCGTTCTCGGCCAGCAAGGTGGTCACCTTGGACAGCACGCCCGCCCGGTCGGCGACGCGCAGGCGCAGGTAGAACGAGGTGTGTACCTCGGCCATCGGCAGGATCGGTGTGCTGCTGATCGCATCGGGCTGGAAGGCCAGATGCGGCACACGGTGGTCAGGATCGGCCGTGGCCAGACGGGTGATGTCGACCAGGTCGGCGATCACGGCCGAGGCGGTCGGCTCGGCGCCCGCGCCCTTGCCGTAGTACAGCGTCGTGCCTACGGCATCGCCCTGCACGACGACGGCGTTCATCGCACCCTCGACGTTGGCGATCAGCCGGGTCGTGGGGATCAGCGTGGGGTGCACGCGCAGCTCGATGCCCTTCTCGCGCCGGCGCGTGATGCCCAGCAGCTTGATGCGGTAGCCGAGTTGCTCGGCGTACTTGATGTCGGTGGCCTGCAGCTGCGTGATGCCCTCGACGTGTGCCTTGTCGAACTGCACCGGGATGCCGAAAGCCAGCGCGCTCATCAGCGTGGCCTTGTGGGCGGCGTCCACGCCTTCGATGTCGAAGGTCGGGTCGGCCTCGGCATAGCCCAGGCGCTGGGCTTCCTTCAGCACGGTGCCGAAGTCCAGGCCCTTGCTGCGCATCTCCGACAGGATGAAGTTGGTCGTGCCGTTGATGATGCCGGCCGCCCATTCGATGCGGTTGGCCGCCAGGCCTTCGCGCAGCGCCTTGATGATCGGGATGCCGCCGGCCACGGCAGCTTCAAAAGCAACGACGACGCCCTTCTCGCGCGCAGCGGCGAAGATCTCGGTGCCGTGCACGGCCAGCAGCGCCTTGTTCGCGGTGACCACGTGCTTGCCGGCGGCGATCGCCTCCAGCACCAGCGTCTTGGCAATGCCGTAGCCGCCGATCAGCTCGACGACGATGTCGATCTCGGGGTTCGCGATCACTTGGCGGGCATCGGAAACGACGGGCACGCCGTCGCCGACGATGCTCTTCGCGCGCTCGGAGTTCAGGTCGGCGACCATCGCAATCTCGATGCCGCGGCCGGCGCGGCCCTTGATTTCTTCCTGGTTCCGGCGCAGCACTTCGAAGGTGCCGCCGCCGACGGTGCCGATGCCCAGCAGGCCGACTTTGATCGCGTTCATGGGAATTCTCTTGGGTTCAGTGGAGGGTCAACGGCTGTGGCGCTTGCGGTAGTGCGACAGGAAGCGTTCGATGCGGCCGATCGCCTCGGTGAGGTCGTCGGAGTTGGGCAGGAACACGAGCCGGAAGTGATCGGGGGCCTTCCAGTTGAAGCCCGTCCCCTGGACGATCAGCACCTTTTCCTCGGCCAGCAGCTCATAGGCGAACTGCTGGTCGTCCTCGATCGGGTAGATCTTGGGGTCCAGGCGGGGGAACATGTAGAGCGCCGCTTTCGGCTTGACGACGCTGACGCCGGGGATCTGCGTCAGCAGCTCGTAGGCAAGATCGCGCTGGCGGCACAGGCGGCCGGTCGGCGCGACCAGGTCCTTGATGCTTTGATAGCCGCCCAGCGCCGTCTGGATCGCGAGCTGGCCCGGCGTGTTCGAGCACAGGCGCAGCGAGGCCAGCATGTTCAGGCCCTCGATGTAGTCGCGGGCGTGGCGCTTCTCGCCGGAGACGATCATCCAGCCGGCGCGGTAGCCGCAGGAGCGGTAGTTCTTCGACAGGCCGTTGAAGGTGATGAACAGCACGTCGTCGGCCAGAGAGGCCATGCTGGTGTGGACGTTGCCGTCGTACAGCGTCTTGTCGTAGATCTCGTCGGCAAAGACGATCAGCTGATGCTGGCGGGCCAGCTCGATGATTTCCAGCAGCAGCGGCGTCGGATACAGCGCGCCGGTTGGGTTGTTCGGATTGCAGACCATGATGCCGCGGGTGCGCGGCGTGATCTTGGCGCGGATGTCCTCGATGTCCGGGAGCCAGCCCGATTCCTCGTCGCAGACGTAGTGCACCGGGCGGCCGCCCGACAGGCCGACGACGGCGGTGTAGAGCGGGAAATCCGGTGCCGGGATCAGGATCTCGTCGCCGTCGTTGACCAGCGCGTTGATCGCCATCTGGATCAGCTCGGACGCGCCATTGCCGAGGTAGACGTCATCGACGCTGACGCCCTTGATGCCCTTTTCCTGGCAGTAGTGGACGACCGCCTTGCGCGGGGCAAACAGGCCCTTGGAATCGGTGTAGCCGGCCGCACTTGGCAGATTACGGATCATGTCCTGCACAATCTCGTCCGGCGGCTCCAGCCCGAACACGGCGACGTTGCCGATGTTCAGCTTGATGATCTTCTGGCCCTCTTCTTCCATCGCTCGCGCCTTGTCGAGCACGGGTCCACGGATGTCGTAGGAGACATTGGCCAGCTTGCTGGACTTGGCGATCGGCTTCAAGAAACGGCTCCTGGCTGGAAAACAATCGGGCCTGGAATTTAAACACAGGGTTTGCCAGCAATTTCCGCAGCGGCGCGAAGCCTGTCTTCTCAAAAAATCAAGATGAAGTTTCAACTCGATGAGCCGCAGGGCGGCAACAGCATTTCCCGGCACGACGGGCAGACCGTCTGGGTCAACGGCGAGGCCCACGGCGAAAGCCTGCTCGTGCCCTGGCGCGGTGAAGTCCAGCACTGGCCGGTGAAACGCTTCGACGAACTCAGCGAGGAGCATTTCCAGCAGATCCTGGCCTTGAAGCCTGAACTGGTGATCTTCGGCAGCGGCGCGCGGATCCGTTTCGCGCGGCCGGCGCTGTACCGCAGCCTGATCGCGGCGCGCATCGGCGTGGAGACGATGGACCTGGCGGCGGCCTGTCGCACCTACAACGTGCTGGCCAGCGAAGGCCGTGCGGTGCTCGCCGCTTTGTTGCTGGAATGTGAATGAAGCAAGGGCTGCCGGGGCTATACGCCTTACCCAAGAGGCATATGACCGCTGTTCAACGTATAATTGCTGGCTATTGCTTACCGGGGTATCCCGGTCACAACATATCGAACCGAACGACACATGACGCCAGCGCTCAACAAACCCCTCCCGGAAATTGAAGCCCTCGCAACCAGCGGCGTGAAGTTCACGCCCAGTACTTACCTCGGCCGCGCCGTGGTCCTGTATTTTTACCCCAAGGACAACACGCCCGGCTGCACCACCGAGGCCATGCAGTTCCGCGATCACCACAAGGAATTCGTCAAGGCCGGCGCTGTCGTCCTGGGCGTCTCGCGCGACAACATGGCTTCGCACGACAAGTTCAAGCAGAACCTCGAACTGCCGTTCGACCTGATCGCCGACACCGAAGAGAAGCTGTGCCACATGTTCGGCGTCGTCAAGAACAAGATCATGTACGGTAAGAAGGTCAAGGGCATCGAGCGCTCGACCTTCCTGATCGACGCCAGCGGCGTGCTGCGCGAGGAATGGCGCGGCATCAAGGTCGCCGGCCATGTCGACGACGTGCTGAAAGCCGTCAAGGGTCTGCAGAAGGCTGCTGCCTGATTCCGGAAAAGCGACTTCTGCGGTGTGCATAATGGGCTCATGCCCGAACCCGTAGAAGTTCGTTGTTTCGTCCGCAGCAGCCCAGCATTCCGAAGCCGCACAGGTGACTGTGCGGCTTTTTGCTTTCCGGCGGGCGGGGTTCGCGAACCGGGAGTCGGGTGCCCGTTCTAGACCGCCACGCCACACATGCCACTGCCCAAAGCCCCGACCAAGCGCGCAAGCCGCCTCGAAGCCTCCGCATTTGAAACCACGCTGGCACTGAGCAAGCCGGCAGCCCCCCGCAAGGCGCCAGTCGCCGCAGCCGAGTCGCCCCCGGTGGCCGCTGCTGCGGTCGAGCCGGTGCAACACCCTGCCCCCGTGCTGAAGCTGGCGCCGAAGACCGTGCCTGCGCTGTTCACACCCGCGACGGCAAAGCCCGAAGCCGCGGCACCGGCCGCCGCATCGCCCAAGCTGGTCGCCAAGCCTGCCGCCAAAACGAAGACGCCCCGCAAGAACGGCAGCGCCGCCATCAAGCTCTTCGTGCTCGACACCAACGTGCTGATGCACGACCCGACCAGCCTGTTCCGCTTCGAAGAGCATGACATCTACCTGCCGATGATCACGCTCGAGGAACTCGACGGCCACAAGAAGGGCATGACCGAGGTCTCGCGCAACGTCCGCCAGGTCAGCCGCGAACTGGACGCCCTGGCCGCCACACTGAAGCAGAGCACCGTCGAGGAAATGGCCAAGGGCCTCGCCTTGGACGGCACCGGCCACAGGGAGGCCGGCGGCAAGCTGTTCTTCCAGACCCAGCTGGTCGATGCGCCGCTGCCCGTCGGCCTGCCGCAGGGCAAGGCAGACAACCAGATCCTCGCCGTCGTCCAGGCGCTGAAGCTGAAGGAGCCCTCGCGCGAAGTGGTGCTGGTGTCCAAGGACATCAATATGCGCATCAAGGCCCGCGCACTGGGCCTGCCTGCCGAGGACTACCGCAACGACAAGACGCTGGAAGACAGCGACCTGCTCTACACCGGCGTCCAGGCCCTGCCCAACGACTTCTGGGAGCGCCACGGCAAGACGATGGAGAGCTGGCAGCAGGGCGGCGTCACCTACTACCGCATCAGCGGTCCGCTGGTGCCCTCGCTGCTGATCAACGAGATGATCTACCTGGAGGCGCCCGGCGCCACGCCGCTGTACGCCAAGGTGCTGGAGATCACCGGCAAGACCGCGGTGCTGCGCACGCTGAAGGACTACGGCAACCAGAAGCACTCGGTGTGGGGCGTCACGGCCCGCAACCGCGAGCAGAACTTCGCGCTGAACCTGCTGATGGACCCGGACTGCGACTTCGTCACGCTGACCGGCACGGCCGGCACCGGCAAGACGCTGATGACCCTGGCCGCGGGCCTCGCCCAGGTGATGGACGACCGCCGCTACTCCGAGATCATCGTCACCCGCGTGACCGTACCCGTCGGCGAGGACATCGGCTTCCTGCCCGGCACCGAGGAAGAGAAGATGGGCCCCTGGATGGGCGCGCTGGACGACAACCTCGAGGTCCTCGCCCGTGGCGACAACTCGGCCGGCGACTGGGGCCGCGCCGCGACGAACGAGCTGGTGCGCAGCAAGATCAAGATCAAGAGCCTGAACTTCATGCGCGGCCGCACCTTCCTGAACAAGTACGTGATCATCGACGAGGCGCAGAACCTGACGCCCAAGCAGATGAAGACCTTGATCACCCGCGCCGGCCCCGGCACGAAGATCGTCTGCCTCGGCAACCTCGCGCAGATCGACACGCCCTATCTCACGGAAGGCAGTTCGGGCCTCACTTACGCGGTGGACAAGTTCAAGGGCTGGGCGCACAGCGGCCACATCACGCTGGCGCGCGGCGAGCGCTCGCGGCTGGCGGATTTCGCTTCCGACGTGCTCTGAGCGAACCTCGCAATCGACCAAGGAAAGGCGCCCTCGGGCGCCTTTCTTCTTTGGATCAGTCCTGGATCGAATCGCCCGCCGCCCGGGCCTGCGGCCCGCTCTCGCCTTCCTGCGGCCGTAGCTGGAAAAAGATGAACGAAGCCAGCGCCGCCATCGCACCGACGGCGATGTAGGTCGCATGGAAGGCCGGCACCAGGTCGACACCCGGATTGGCGCGGTTCACCGGCGCGCCGGAGAACAGCAGCAGGAACAGACTCGAGCTGGCCACGCCCAGGCTCATCGACAGCTGCTGCACGACCGACAGCAGGCTGTTGCCGCCGCTGGCCGTCGTCGTGTCGAGCCCGCCCAGGGTCACCGTGTTCATCGCGGTGAACTGCAGGCTGTTGATCATGCCGAACAGGCCCAGTTGCACGGCCAGCCACAGGTGTGTCGTGCCGCGCTCGATCAGCGCGAAGCTGGCGATCATCAGGCCCAGGATCAGCGTGTTGCCGACCAGCACGCGGCGGTAGCCCTGGCGCTGGATCAGCTTCGTCGCGAGCGTCTTCGTCAGCATCGCGCCGATCACCGTCGGCACCATCGACAGGCCCGCCTCGCTAGGCGAGAAGCCCAGGCCCAGCTGCAGGAACATCGGCGTCAGGAAGGGCGTGGCGCCGCTGCCAAGGCGCGCGAACACATTGCCGATGATGCCGATGCGAAAGGTCGGGATCTTGAACAGCGCTGGATCGAACAGCGGACGCGGATGGCGCGTCGCATGCAGCCAGTAGGCCGCCATCGCGCACAGGCCCGCCACCAGGCAGATCACCGACAGCGCGGTGCTGACCAGATGCTCGCCCAGGCCCTGCAAGGCCAGCGAGCTGAGCATCAGCCCCAGGCTGAACAGCACGAAGCCGCCCCAGTCGAAGGCGCTCGGCGTCTCGCTGCGCAGCTGCGGCATGAAGCGCAGCGAGGCCCAGACGCCCGCCACGCCCACCGGCAGGTTGATCAGGAAGATCCAGTGCCAGCTGACGAACTGCACCAGGAAGCCGCCCAGGGTCGGGCCGATCAGCGGGCCGACCAGGCCGGGAATCGCGATGAAGCTCATCACCGGCAGGAACTGCTCGCGCGGGAACACGCGCAGCACCACCAGCCGCCCGATCGGCGCCAGCAGCGCGCCGCCCACGCCCTGCACCACCCGCGCGATCACGAGCATCCGCAAGGTGGGGCTCGCCGCGCAGCCCAGCGAACCGAGGCTGAACAGCGCGATCGCCCACAGGAACACCGTGCGCGTGCCGAAACGGTCCGCCAGCCAGCCCGAGGCGGGGATCACCAGCGCCACCGTCAGCATGTAGGCGATCACCGCCGACTGCATCCGCAGCGGGTTCTCGCCCAGGTCGCGCGCCATGCCGGGCAGCGCGGTGTTCAGGATCGTCGTGTCCAGCGTCTGCATGAAGAACGCCAGCGCCACGACCCAGGGCAGGTAGCGGCGGAAGGAAGGGTCGGTTGTTGCCATCGGCCGCATTATCGGAGCGCCGATGCGTCCCTCATTCGTGAAGTATTCGACCTCTGCGGGCCGGAGCCGACGCTCCACCCTACGATCGGAAACACTGCTTCGAGGGGGTATGTGTTCCAATCCGGGGTTTTCCCTCGAACGGGGGCTTCCAGCGGACGCAGCCGCGGCGCATGGGAGCTACCAGATGTAAAGCCGTCGGGGCTTACCCGCGGTCACCCCCTAGATTGCTTGACACCCCAAACAGCGCGCTTTTAACCTGCGCGCCGACCATGACGATCGCCGCCCGCCGACCGCCGCATTCCCCCGCTGCACGCGATGCGCTCCTCCGGATCAAGTCCGGTGCCGCCGCGGTGCTGCTGTGCGCGTGCGGCCTGGCCCAGGCGCAGCAGACGGACGGCCCGCCGGCCGGCATGGTGACGGGCGCCTACGGCCAGAGCCTGCAACTGCAGCAGACGACGGCTACACCGACAACCGTGGCCGCCACCGCGACGCCGCAGGCAAAACCTGGCCCCGTGGCGCCGGCCGACGCCGTCAGCCGCTTCCTGAAGGAGCGGGGCATCCTGGCCCAGGCGCAGGGCGAGTCGGGCCTGCTGGATCACGTTCGCGATTCGGCGTCCGACCTCGTGCTGTCGGCGATGAATTTCCTCGGCGTGCGTTACACGCGCGGCGGCAACACGGCCTCCACCGGCTTCGACTGCAGCGGCTTCACACGCCACATCTTCGAGATGAGCATCGGCCTCGTGCTGCCGCGCCGTGCCGACGAGCAGGCCAAGATGAACAGCCTGATGAACATCAAGCGCGACGAGCTGAAGCCCGGCGACCTGGTGTTCTTCAACACGATGCGCGCCACCTTCTCGCACGTGGGCATCTACGTCGGCGAAGGCAAGTTCGTGCACGCCCCGCGCACCGGCGCGGCCGTACGCGTGGATGACATGCGCGAGGCCTACTGGGCCAAGCGCTTCACCGGCGCGCGCCGCGCGGCCGACGTCCACAGCAGTAGCGCGACCACCACCGGCGACACGGCGCTGCGCTGAAGCAGCGCTTCAGCCCGGCCGCTGGAAATCGTTCTCCAGCCAACGCAGGGCGCTCGCTTCGCTGAGCTTGAAGCTCGGCGACACCCGCACCTGGGCCAAGGCCGTGCCCTCGGCATCAAGCGCGCTCAGCGTCGCATAGGGGTTGTCCTCGTCCGGCACGATGTCCAGCAGCACGTCGATGCGGCCCTGCGGCATGTCCAGGCGAACGCGCTTGTGCAGTTGCGCATGCAGCTGTTGCTCATGCCGGCGGATCACCTCGGAGGCTGTCTTCACCAGCGTGTTGAAGGCCGCAGTGTCCAGCGGCTTCGGGTTCTTCTTGTCGCGGCCCATGGTCCAGGGGCCGACCAGCGCCGGCTCGGCCTCGCCGGCCAGCAGCATCGCCACCGCCCAGCCGTCGTCGTCTTCGTTCTTGATCACGCGGGCGGTCCAGCGCCCGTCCGACCACAGCCGCGCTTCCTGGATGACTTCGGTTTGACTATCGTCTTGCATTGATTCCATCCAGCCGAAGGTACCACGATGAAGCTGCTGCCCCTGCGCCTCCAACCGGGCGACGACCTGCGCCCTGCCCTCGAACAGGCGGTACGACAGGCCGGCTGCGATGCCGCCTTCGTCCTCAGCGGCATCGGCAGCCTTGGTCGCGCCAGCATCCGGCTCGCCGGCGCCGAGCAGACGCTGGTGCTCGACGGCGAATACGAGATCCTGACCTTGGCCGGCAGCATCGCCAGCAACGGCTCTCACCTGCACATGAGCCTCTCCGATCGCGAGGGTCGCGTGCTCGGCGGCCACGCCGGCCCCGGCTGCATTGTGCGAACCACGGCCGAGGTCTTGCTCGCGCTGCTGCCCGACTGGCAGCTCCGCCGCGAACCCGATGAGGCAACGGGTTATGCTGAATTGAAGATCACTCCGTCCTGAACCTCCCGATGCATCGTCGCCACTTCCTCAGCGCCGCCTCTGCGCTTTCGACCGCAGCCGCAGCAGCAACGACAACAGCGGCGATGCCCGAAACCACGCCCTTCGCCTTCGCCGGCCTGAGCGCTGCAGAAGCGAGCCTCCGGATGGCGGAGGGCAGCCTCAGTTCGCTCGGGCTGACGCAGGCCTACCTCGCCCGCATCGCCGCCGTGGACCGGGCGGGGCCCAAGCTGAACAGCATCATCGAGCTGAACCCCGATGCCGAGGCGATCGCCGCCGAACGCGATGCCGAGCGGGCCGCCGGCAAGCTGCGCGGCCCGCTGCACGGCCTACCGGTGCTCATCAAGGACAACATCGCGACCCACGACCGCATGTCCAACACCGCCGGCTCCATCGCGTTGGCCGGCGTGCCGGTGCCCCGCGACGCGACGCTGGTGACGCGGCTGCGCGAGGCCGGTGCGGTGATCCTCGGCAAGACCAATCTGTCGGAGTGGGCCAACTTCCGCGGCAAGGCCTCGGTGAGCGGTTGGAGCAGCCGCGGCGGCCAGACGCTCAACCCCTATGCGCTGGACCGCTCGCCCAGCGGCTCGTCGTCCGGCAGCGGCGCGGCGCTGGCAGCCGACCTGTCGCTGCTCGGCGTGGGCACGGAAACGGATGGTTCGGTCACCTCGCCCTGCTCGCTGCAGGCGCTGGTGGGCGTGAAGCCGACGGTGGGCCTGGTCTCGCGCCACGGCATCGTCCCGATCTCCCCTTCGCAGGACACGGCCGGCCCAATGTGCCGCAGCGTGGCGGACGCTGCGCTGCTGCTGTGGGCGATGACCGGTTTGGACCCGGCCGACCCGATCACGCAAACGCAGCAGGGCCGCTTCGACCGCGACACGCTGCTGACCTTGCCGACCGGCGCGCTGCAAGGCAAGCGGATCGGCGTGGCCATCAACCTCGTCGAGGGCCACGGCCGCGCCACCGTCGCGTTGTTCGAGGCCGCACTGTCCGCGCTGGAAGCAGCTGGCGCCACGCTAGTCCGCGACCCGCTGCCGCAGCTTCCTGCGATGGGCGCCGGCGAGCTCGACGTGCTGGTCTACGAGATGGCCCCCGCAATGGCCGACTACCTGCGCGACTTCGCGCCGCAGGGCCCGTTCAGGACGATCGCCGACCTCGTGGCCTTCAACGAATCCCATCCCGAGACGCTGGCGCTGTTCGGCCAGGAGTGGTTCCAGGCTTCTGCCGAGTCCGCCAAGGCCGGTGGCCTGAAGGCGCCCAAGTACCTGAAGTCGCTGGCCACCGGCCAGCTCGCGGCCCGGGCACAGGGCATCGACGCGATGCTGAAGAAGCACCGCCTCGACGCCATCGTCGCGCCGACCTCCGGCCCTGCCTGGCTCATCGACACGATCAAGGGCGACCAGGACACCACGCCCGCCGCGACGCAGCCTGCCGCCGTGGCGGGCTATCCGCATGTCACCGTGCCGATGGGCCAGGTCAGCGGCCTGCCGGTGGGTCTGTCCTTCTTCGGCACGGCCTGGTCCGACGCCCGATTGCTGGCACTGGCCGCGGACTACGAGCAGCGCACCCTGCTGCGCCGCGAGCCGCAGTACCGGCCCCGCACCGCCGTCTGATTCAGTCGACCTTGAACACCGACATCATCTCGTTGAGCTTCGCCGCCTGATGCTTCAGGCTCTCGGCCGCGGCGGCGCTCTGCTCGACCAGGGCCGCATTCTGCTGCGTGACGGTGTCGAGCTGGGCGACCGCGTCGCCGATCTGGTCGATGCCCTGACTCTGCTCGATGCTGGCGACGCTGATCTCGCTCATCAGCTCGTTCATGCGCCGTACCTGGCTGACGATGGACTCCATCGCGCTGCCGGCCGAGGCGACCTGCCGTGCGCCGCCCTCCACCGTCTCGACGTTACGGCCGATCAGCTCCTTGATCTCGCGCGCCGCCTGCGCGCTGCGTTGCGCCAGCGTGCGCACCTCACCGGCCACGACAGCGAAGCCGCGGCCCTGTTCGCCGGCGCGCGCCGCTTCCACCGCCGCATTGAGCGCCAGGATGTTGGTCTGGAACGCGATGCCATCGATCACGCCGATGATGTCGTTGATCTGGCGCGAGGCCTCGCTGATGCGATCCATCGTCGTGACGACCTGACCCACCACCTCGCCGCCCTGCGTGGCCGCGCCGCTGGCGCTGGCGGCGATCTGCGCGGCCGAGCGCGCGGTGTCGGCGTTCTGCTTGACGGTTGCCGTCAGCTCCTCCATTGACGCCGCGGTGCGCTGCAGGTTGCCGGCCTGCTCCTCGGTGCGCTGGCTGAGGTCGGTGTTGCCGACCGAGATCTCCGACGAGCCCGTCGCGATCGATTCGGCGCTGGCCCGCACCTGGCGCACCAGCGTCGCCAGCGAATCGACGAAGCGGTTGAACGATTCACCGAGCCGGCCGATCTCGTCGCGGCTCTCGACGGTCATGCGCCGTGTCAGGTCGCCCTCGCCGTCGGCGATGTCGGCCAGCAGGTCGGCGGCGCGACGGATCGGCGCGGAGATCGCGCGGCTGATCAGCACGATCAGCACCAGCGCCACGCCACCACCGATCAGCACCGCCACCAGGGTGGCGATCTGCAGCGCGCGCGTCACCGGGCCGATCAGCTCGCGCGCCGGCACCTCGGCGATCACGTAGGCATTCAGCTCCGGGATCGGCGTCGATGCGATGAAGCGCTCGCCGTCCGCCGCCTCGTAGCTGGCGCTGGCGAAGTCCTTGCCGCCGAGCAGCTTACCGGCCAGCTCGGCATTCATGCCCGGCAGGTCCTTCAGCGCATGCTTGCCGTCGATCAGCGCCGGGTCGCGGTGCATCAGGATCGCGCCGTTGGCGCGCACGATGGCAGCGGAGCCGGTCTCGCCGATCCGGTAGTCGGCGATCGCCTTGGCCATCTCGTTCACCGCCAGGCCCACGCCGGCCACGCCCAGCTTGCCACCGGGCGCCTCGAAGCGCGCATTGATGAACAGCATCCAGGCGCCGTTGGAGACCTCGCGGTCGATGTCCAGCGTGTAGGGCTTGCCGCTGGCGAGGAAGCCGTGGAACCACTGGTCCTTGTCGCCGATCTGGCGCTGCACGCCGGTCTCGCCCAGGTAGTTGTGCGTCGACTGCGAGACCCAGAACACCGCCGCAGCGCCGTTCTGCGCCTTGACCGCATTGGCCTGGGCCTTCCAGGCGGACAGGCCTGCCTCGGGCTCACCTTCGGATTCCCACTGCAGCACGTAGGCGTCGTGCGCCAGCGCGAAGGAGGCCGTCAGCGGCACCGCCAGGCGGCGTTGCACATCGGAGCGGATCGCGTTGACGGCGTTGGGCAGCTCCTGGCCGACGACGCGTTCGCGCACGGCCCGGCCGATCAGCCAGTTGCTGAGCCCGCCCGAGATCGCGATGAACAACAGCAGGCAGACGCCCAGCGAAGCGATGAGCTTGTGCTGGATGGACAGGCGACTGAGATTCATGCGGGGCCCCTCGTGTCTTTGTTGGACGGGAATTGTTCGCCATCCGACACGGCGGAAACCACCGCCCCCGTCATAACTGCCCTGACTTGTCGTCCTTCAGCTCACCTGCTGCTTGGCGACCAGCGTCAAGATGTCGTAGCTCGCCACCAGCTCACCGTCCTGGTTCGTCACCGCCACATCCCAGGCGACGACGCCCTGCGGCTGCTGGTCCTTCTTCGTCGGGCGGTCGATCTTGCGCTTGCAGGTGAGCCGTGCCTGGATGGTGTCGCCGATCGCCACCGGCTTGACGAAGCGCAGCGTGTCCAGGCCGTAGTTGGCCAGCACCGGCCCCGGCGCCGGCGACACGAACAGGCCCGCCGCGGCCGACAGCACGAAGTAGCCGTGGGCGATGCGCTGGCCGAACTGCGTCTGCTTCGCGGCGATCTCGTCGAAGTGCATGTAGAAGTAGTCGCCCGAGATGCCGCCGAAGTTGACGATGTCCGCCTCGCTGACAGTGCGCCGGTGCGTCAGCAGCGAATCGCCGACCTGGATCTCGTGGAAGTGCTTGCGGAACGGATGGACCACGTCCTCCTTCACCGCGGCGCCGCGCTGGTATTCACCGGTCACGGCGGTCAGCATCGTCGGCGAGCCCTGCACCGCCGCGCGCTGCAGGTAGTGCGTGACGGCGCGCAGGCCGCCGAGTTCCTCGCCGCCGCCGGCGCGGCCCGGGCCGCCGTGCTTGAGCAGCGGCAGCGGCGAGCCGTGGCCCGTCGACTCCTTGGCAGCCTCGCGGTCCAGCACCAGCATGCGGCCGTGGTGGGCGGCGGCCACCGGGATCATCTGCATCGCCACTGCCGGTGTCTTGGTCACCAGCGTGCCGACCAGGCTGCCGCGGCCCTTGGCGGCCAGCGCCAGCGCTTCGTCCATGTCGGCGTAGGGCATCAGGGTGCTCACTGGGCCGAAGGCCTCGATGTTGTGGACCGCCTCGTTGGCGAACGCATCGCGGCACAGCAGCAGCGTGGGGCTGAAGAAGGCACCGTCGCCGACGCCCTCGCCTTGCGGCGCGAAACCGTCGCGCTCGCCGAAAACGATCTCGTTGCCGGCCGCGAGTTGCGCCAAGCGCTCCGCCACGTCGGACTGCTGCGCCTTGGAGGCCAGCGCACCCATGCGCACGCCTTCCAGCGCCGGGTCGCCCACGCTGATCTTGGCCAGGCGCTCGCGCAGCTTCGTGGCCACCGCATCGATCAGCGCCGCCGGCACGATCGCGCGGCGGATGGCCGTGCACTTCTGGCCGGCCTTGACGCTCATCTCCTTGGCGACTTCCTTGACGAAGAGGTCGAACTCCTCGTCGTCGGGCGTCACGTCCGGGCCGAGGATCGCGCAGTTAAGGCTGTCCGCCTCGGCGTTGAACGGGATGCTGCGGCGGATGATGTTCGGGTTGACCTTGAGCTGCGAGGCGGTGTCGGCCGAGCCGGTGAAGGTAACGACGTCGGGTTCCTCCAGCCGGTCCAGCAGGTCGGCCGTGCCGCCGATCACCAGTTGCAGCGCGCCGGGCGGCAGCAGGCCCGAGGACTGCATGATGCGCACCGCGGCCTCGGTCACGTAGCTGGTGGCCGTGGCGGGCTTGACGATGCAGGGCATGCCGGCCAGGAAGCTCGGCGCGAACTTCTCCAGCATCCCCCAGACCGGGAAATTGAAGGCATTGATGTGCACTGCCACGCCGCCGCGCGGCACCAGGATGTGAGTACCGGCGAAGTGGCCCAGCTTGCCCAGGCGCGAGACCGGGCCTTCGTGCAACACGTTGCTTGAAGGCAGCTCAGCCGCGCCGAGGCTGGCGTAGGCGTAGAGCGTGCCGGAGCCGCCCTCAATGTCGATCCAGCTGTCGGCGCGGGTGGCGCCGGTGTGGGCCGAGATTGCGTACAACTCTTCCTTTCGCTCGTTCAGCAGCGCACCGAGCGCCCGCAGTCGCGCCGCACGCTGCTGGAAGTCGAGCTTCAGCAGCGCCGGCAGTGCGGTCTTGCGGGCGTAATGCAGGCTCTCCGCGAAGTCGATCTCCTCGGCATGGGTACGCGCCACTTCACGGCCGTTGATGGCGCTGTTCAGCGAACGCGCCGCTTGGGAACCGATCCAACGGTCGGCGATCAGGCTTTGGAGAACGGGAGTGCTCATACGAAATCTCGGTGCTTTGCTTGACTTAGGGAACGTACTTCCAGGCGCCGTTCTCGATCTTGACCATCACGCGGGCGCGCTGGTCGAGACCCAGGTGGTCGGTGGGGCTCATGTTGAACACGCCGTGCGCGCCGGCCACGTCCTTGGTGGCTTCCAGCGCGTCGCGCAGGGCCGAGCGGAACGCCGGCGTGCCCGGCTGGCCCTTCTTCAGCGCGGCCGGCACGGCGGCTTCCAGCAGCAGGCCGGCATCCCAGGCGTGGCCGCCGAAGGTGCTGACGCTGCCCTTGCCGAAAGCGGCCTCGTACTTGGCGATGTAGGCCGAGGCGCTCTTCTTCACCGGGTTGTCGTTGGGCAGTTGCGAAGCCACCAGCACCGGGCCCGAAGGCAGGAAGGTGCCTTCGACGTCCTTGCCGCCGACGCGCAGGAAGTCGTTGTTCGCGACGCCGTGGGTCTGGTAGTACTTGCCGGTGTAGCCGCGCTCCTTCAGCGTCTTCTGCGGCAGCGCGGCCGGCGTGCCAGAGGCGCCGATCAGGATCGCATCGGGCTTGGCGGCCAGCAGCTTCAGCACCTGGCCGGTCACGGAAGTATCCGTGCGGTTATATCGCTCGTTGGCGATGATCTGGATGCCCTTGATCGAGGCGATCTTGGCGAACTCGTTGTACCAGCCCTCGCCGTAGGCATCGGCAAAGCCGATGTAGCCGGCCGTCTTCACGCCCTGCGAGGCCATGTGCGTGACGATGGCCAGGGCCATCATGATGTCGTTCTGCGGCGTCTTGAAGACCCACTTCTTCTTGGCGTCCACCGGCTCGACGATGCGGGCCGAGGCGGCCATCGAGATCATCGGCGTCTGCGCTTCGCTGACCGCGTCGATCATCGCCAGCGAGTTGGGCGTGACGGTGGAGCCGATGACGACGTCGACCTTGTGCTCGCTGATCAGCTTGCGGGTGTTGGCCACCGCCTGCGTCGTGTCGGAGGCATCGTCCAGCACGATGTAGTTGACCTTCTGGCCGGCGATCGTCGTGGGCATCAGCGAGAAGGTGTTCTTCTCCGGGATGCCCAGCGAGGCGGCCGGGCCGGTGGCGGACACGGTGACGCCGACGTTGATGTCCGCGTGGGCCGATGCCATCGCCATCGCCGCAGCAGCGAGCGCGGCCAGGTTCTTGATTCTTGTCATTGCGCAGTCTCCTGAAGTAACGAGTTATTTGAGGATGCCTGGACGGCCCCCAATCCACCAAAGAACAGGTCGGCCACCATCGGGGCCACGTCCTCGTAGCTTAATTCCCCGTCGGGGCGCAGCCAGGTGAAAGTCCAGTTGATCATGCCGAACAGCAACATGGTCAAGGGTTTCTCCAGTCTTGCGCTCACCAGTTCAGGCCGCACCGCGGCGACCGCATCGGCGAAGGCCGCGACGACACGCCGCTCCACCTGCAGCAGCCGCGCCCGGTCCTCGTCGTTGAGGAACTTGACGTCTTCGGTCAGCACGCGGTGCTGGAACTGCGAGCGCCCGTACTCGTTGACGAAGCCCTGGATCAGCGCGCGCAGCCGCGGCTCGGGCGCGAGGCCCCGCGCCACCACCTCGTCGACCAGGCCGCCCAGGGTCTGCAGGTGGCTCTCGCAGATCTGCACCAGCAGTTCGTGCTTGTCCTTGAAGTAGTGATACAGCGAGGGCTTGGACACCTGGCAGGCCACCGCCACCTCGTTCATCGAGGTGCCGGGATAGCCCTGGCGCGCGAACAGGCGCGCCGCGGCGGCGAGGATTTCCTCGCGGTTGGATTCGAAGCCGGGTGCGCGTCCGCGTGCCATTGCTTGCTGGTGTTCAGCGTTCGTCGAAGGAGATGGTGACCCGGTGCGTCAGCGCATGGGCCTGGCAGCTGAGGATGAAGCCGGCGGCGACCTCCTCCTTGTCCAGCGCGAAGTTCTTGTCCATGCGCACCTCGCCTTCCAGCACCTTGCAGCGGCAGGTGGAGCAGACGCCGCTCTTGCAGCTGAAGGGCACATCCATGCCGGCGCGAGCCGCCGCGTCGAGGATGCTGGGGTCGTGCTTGCTGAACTCGATCTCGCGGGAGATGCCATCGCGGATCACGGTGACGATGGCCGCATCGGCGTCGCCCGCGTGGACCTCGTGCGGCGCCGGCTTGCCGGTCTGCATCTCGGGCGTGCCGAAGCGCTCGACGTGGACGCGGTTCTCCGGCACGCCGGCCGCCAGCAGCGCAGCCTCGGCCTCCTCGTTCATGCCGAAGGGGCCGCAGATGAAGGCCTGGTCGATGCCCTGGGCCGGGATCAGCGAGGCCAGGAAGTCATCGACCTTGGCGCGATCCAGCCGCCCGGCGTGCAACGGCGAATCGACCGACTCGCGCGAGAAAACGTAGTGGACCGACAGCCGCGTCAGGTGCTTGTTCTTCAGGTCCTCGATCTCTTCCTTGAACATCGTCGAGGCGAAGCGGCGGTTCGCGTAGATCAGGGTGAAACGGCTGGCCGGCTCGTGGGCCAACACCGTCTTCATGATGGACAGCACCGGCGTGATGCCCGAGCCGCCGGCGATGCCGACGTAGTGGCGGTTGCGTTCGCGCGTGGGCTTCACGTGGAAGCGGCCCTGCGGCGGGTAGACCTGGATCACGTCGCCGGCCTTCAGCTCGCCATTGATCCAGCTGGAGAACTTGCCGCCATCCACGCGGCGCACGCCGACCTGCAGGGCCGGGTCGTCGCTGCCGGCGCAGATCGAATACGAACGCCGCAGGTCCTCGCCGGCGATGTCCTGGCGCAGGGTCAGGTATTGCCCGGGCTTGAAGGCGAAGGTCTCGGCCAGCTCGGGCGGCACGTCGAAGCTGACGAGGACGGCCTCGTCGGTATCGGGCTTCACCTCACGGACACGCAGCGGATGAAAGTGCAGGCTCATAGTGGCTTGAAGTATTCGAAGGGTTCGAGGCAGGCGAGGCAGCGGTAGAGCGCCTTGCATGCGGTGGAACCGAAGGCCGAGAGTTTTTCGGTGTGATCGCTGCCGCAGCGCGGGCAGGCGAGTTGCGTGATCGCGTTGCGATGGACGAGGCGCAGCGGCTGCGCGCCGCCCACCTTGCCTGGCGGCACGATGTTGTATTCCTTCAGCTTGCGCCGGCCCTCGTCGCTGATCCAGTCGGTGGTCCAAGCGGGTGCGCGCTGCAGCGTGACCTCGATCTCGCCGAAGCGGGCCAGCGCCGCCTTCACGTCGTCCTGGATCAGCTCGGTGGCGGGGCAGCCGCTATAGGTCGGCGTGAGCACCACTTCGAGGCCGCCCGCCGTCTCACGCAGGTCACGCACGATGCCCAGCTCGTCCAGCGTGATCACCGGGACCTCGGGGTCCGGGATCTGCCGCAGGACTTCCCATGCGGCTTCGAGACGGGTGCAGGCCTGGTCCATCGCGATCACGGCTGTCACCAGACGCCGCCCGGGTAGGCGCGCTGCAGGTATTGCATCGTCGGCAGCATGTGGCCCAGGTGCTCGCTGTGCACGCCCTTGTGGCCCGAGCTGATGTAGGCGCTTTCCTTGGGCAAGGCCAGGCCGGCCTCGGCCAGCACCTCGCCGAACTGCGCCAGCCAGTCGGGCTTCAGCTCCGCCCAGGCGGGGCCCAGGCCGGCCACGCCATCGGCGGCGAACAGCTCGTTGAAGTAGGGCCACAGCGTGTTCAGCGCGGCCTTCATGCGAGTGTTCGACTCATCGGTGCCGTCGCCCAGGCGCACGACCCAGTCGGCCGCGTGCTGCTGGTGGTAGCGCGCTTCCTTGACGGCCTTGCCGGCGATGGCGGCCAGTTCCACGTCGCCCGACTGCTCCAGCCGCGACCACAGCGCCAGCAGCCAGGTCGCCACCGCAAAGTTGCGCAGCTGCGTGAAGGCGAAGTCGCCGCGCGGCAGTTCCATCAGCACCGGGTTCAGGTACTGGCGCTCCTCGCGCAGGAATGCGAGTTGGTCTTCGTCATGCCCCTGCCCATCGAGCCGGGCGGCGTGCGTCAGCAGCGCGCGGGCCTGGCCCAGCAGGTCCAGCGCCATGTTCGACAGCGCCAGGTCTTCCTCCAGGATCGGGCCGTGGCCGCACCACTCGGCGATGCGCTGCGAGAGGATCAGGCAGCTGTCGCCGAGGCGCAGCAGGTACTGGACTTCGGGGCTCGCGCCCACCTTGATCGATGCGGTCGTCATGGCATTACATGTGGTTCAAGGCATCGGGCAGCTCGTAGAAGGTCGGGTGGCGGTACACCTTGTCTTCCATCGGGTCGAAGTAGGCGCCCTTGTCGCCCGGATCGGAGGCGACGATCTGGCTGCTCAGCACGACCCAGATGCTCACGCCTTCCTGGCGGCGCGTGTAGACGTCGCGCGCCAGCTGGATCGCCATCTTGGCGTCGGCCGCATGCAGGCTGCCGCAGTGCTTGTGGTCCAGGCCCGCCTTGTTGCGGACGAAGACTTCCCACAGGGGCCATTCGTTCTGCGTGCTCATGCTGCTTCCTTCTTCGTTGCTTGCTTCTTTGCGTGGGCCAGGGCGGCGTCGCGCACCCAGGCGCCGTCGTCCCAGGCCTTGACGCGGGCGGCCAGGCGTTCGCGGTTCATCGGGCCGTCGCCATTGACGACGCGCCAGAACTCGGCCCAGTCGATCGCGCCGAAGTCGTACTCACCGCGTTCCTCGTTCCACTGCAGGTCGGGGTCAGGCACGGTGACGCCGAGGATCTCCGCCTGCGGGATCGTCGCGTCGACGAACTTCTGGCGCAGCTGGTCGTTGCTGATGCGCTTGATGCCCCAGCGCATGCTCTGCTCGGAGTTCGGCGAATCCTTGTCGGCCGGGCCGAACATCATCAGGCTCGGCCACCACCAGCGGTTGACGGCGTCCTGCACCATCTCGCGCTGTTCGGCCGTGCCCTGCTTCATCATCACCAGCAGCGCTTCGTAGCCCTGGCGCTGGTGGAAGCTCTCCTCGCGGCAGACGCGGATCATCGCCCGCGCATAGGGCGCGTAGGAGCAGCGGCACAGCGGCACCTGGTTCATGATCGCCGCGCCGTCGACCAGCCAGCCGATCACGCCCATGTCGGCCCAGGTGAGCGTCGGGTAGTTGAAGATCGAGCTGTACTTGGCCTTGCCGGTGTGCAGCGCGTTGACCATCTGGTCGCGACTGGTGCCCAGGGTCTCGGCGGCGGAGTACAAGTAGAGGCCGTGGCCGGCCTCGTCCTGCACCTTGGCGAGCAGGATGGCCTTGCGCTTCAAGGTCGGCGCACGGGTGATCCAGTTGCCCTCGGGCAGCATGCCGACGATCTCGCTGTGCGCATGCTGGCTGATCTGGCGGACGAGCGTCTTGCGATAGTGCTCGGGCATCCAGTCCTTGGCCTCGATGAAGTCGCCGGCGTCGATGCGGGCATCGAAGGCGGCCTGCTTCTCGGCGTCTTCCACGCCGGCCGCGTCTTGCGCGCCGACGGACATTGCCTGGGTATACATGCTTGCTAACTCCTATTTTTTACGGAGGTCGACGACGCGGCGGGCCTTGCCGACCAGCGTGCGCTCGATCGACTCGGGCGCGCCGACGCTGACCTTGGTCGTCACGCCGCACAGCGTCTTGATCCGTTCCTGCAGGTGGCGGCTCAATGCGGGGGCATCGCCGCCGGCCGCGCCGAGTTCGCACTTGACCTCGATCTCGTCGAGATGGCCGTCGCGCGTCACCACCAGCTGGTACTGGCCGGACAGCTCCGGGATCTGCAGCACCAGTTCCTCGATCTGCGTCGGGAACAGGTTGACGCCGCGGATGATCAGCATGTCGTCGCTGCGGCCAACGATCTTGCCCATGCGGCGCATGCTGCGCGAGGTGGGCGGCAGCAGGCGCGTGAGGTCGCGCGTGCGGTAGCGGATGATCGGCAGCGCTTCCTTGCTGAGCGAGGTGAAGACCAGCTCGCCTTCGGCTCCATCGGGCAGCACCTCGCCGGTTTCGGGGTCGATGATCTCGGGGTAGAAATGGTCTTCCCAGACGACCGGGCCGTCCTTGCTCTCGATGCACTCGCTGGCAACACCTGGTCCCATCACCTCGGAGAGGCCGTAGATGTCCACCGCGTCGATGCCGGCCTTGGCCTCGATCTCGCGGCGCATCGCTTCGGTCCAGGGCTCGGCGCCGAAGATGCCGACCTTCAGCGACGAAGCCGCCGCGTCCAGCCCCTGGCGCGCGAATTCCTCGATCACCACCTGCATGTAGCTGGGCGTGACCATGATGATGTCGGGCTTGAAGTCCTGGATCAGTTGGACCTGCTTCTCGGTCTGGCCACCGGACATCGGTATCACCGTGCAACCCGCGCGCTCGGCGCCATAGTGCGCGCCCAGGCCGCCGGTGAACAGGCCGTAGCCGTAGGCGATGTGGATGATGTCGCCGGGCCGGCCGCCGGCCGCGCGGATCGAACGGGCGACGAGATTGGCCCAGGTGTCGATGTCCTTCGCGGTGTAGCCCACCACGGTCGGCTTGCCGGTCGTGCCCGAGGACGCGTGGATGCGTGAGACCTTTTCGCGCGGCACGGCGAACAGGCCGAAGGGGTAGTTGTCGCGCAGGTCCTTCTTGCTGGTGAACGGGAACTTGGCCAGGTCCGCCAGGGTCTTCAGGTCGCTCGGGTGCACGCCCTTGGCGTCGAACGCGGCCTTGTAGTGCGGCACGTTCTCGTAGGCGTGCGCCAAGGTCCAGCGCAGGCGTTCCAGTTGCAGCGCCTGCAGCTCGTCGCGGCTGGCGCGCTCGATGGGCTCCAGGTCACCGGGAGCGGGGGTTCGGACGGTCATGCCAATGTCTCCACTACTTTCTTGCCCTTGATGCGATAGGACTTGCCACGGAACACGGCAACCAGCTCGTCGCGCTGGTTGCGGACGGTGATGTCATAGACGCCGGTGCGGCCGGCCAGGGCCACCTCGGTCGCGACGGCGGTGAGCCGGTCGCCCAGGCGGCCGGGTGCCACGATGTCGACGCTGAAGCCCGAGGCCACCGTCAGCTCGTTGTATGAATTGCAGGCGAAGGCGAAGGCCGAATCGGCCAGGGTCGTGATCAGGCCGCCGTGGCAGATGTCCACGCCGTTGAGCATGTCCTCGCGGACGGTCATCATCAGCGTTGCGCCGCCGGGGCTGATGGAGGCGATCTCCATGCCCATCATCTTGCTGGCGCGGTCGTTGGCATACATGCCGTCGCGGACGGCTTCGGCGATCTGTTGGGGCGTCATGCTTCAGCGATCCGTGAACGTCGGCTTGCGCTTCTGCAGGAACGCAGCCGCGCCTTCAAGGTAGTCGTGCGCGCTGCCCTGTTGGCTCTGCAGCACCGATTCCATCTTCAGCGCGTCCTCGAAGTCCAGCAGCGAGGCTTCGTCGATGGCGCGGCGCGTCTGCGCCAGCGCGCGCACGGGCATGGCGGCGAGCTTCTGCGCCAGCGCCTGCGCGGCGGCGGCCAACTCTTCGTCGGGCACGCAGCGGTAGATCATGCCCATCTGCTGCGCCTGCACGGCCGGCAGCTTGTCGCCCAGCAGCGCCAGTTCCAGCGCGCGGGCGCGGCCCACCAGGCGGGGCAGCAGCCAGGTGCCGCCGCAATCGGGAATCAGGCCGATCTTCGAGAAGGCCTGGATGAAGCTGGCCGAGGCGCCGGCCAGCACCAGGTCGCAGCCCAGCGCCAGGTTGGCACCGGCGCCGGCCGCCACGCCGTTGACGGCGGCAACGACCGGGATCGGCATATTGCGCACGGTCAGGGCCAGCGGGAGGTAGTAGTCGTCGATCAGCTTGCCGATGTCTTTGGGCGGATCGTTCGGGTCCAGGCTGGGGCTGATGGCCGGGTCCGAGAGATCCTGCCCGGCACAGAAGCCGCGGCCGGATCCGGTCAGCACGACGCAGCGCACGCTCTTGTCGGCGGCAGCTTCGTCCAGCGCGGCACGCAGCGCCGTCATCATCGGCGTCGTGAACGCATTCAGCGCCGCCGGACGATTCAGCGTCACGGTGCGTACCGCGCCCTCGTTGCTGACCAGGATCTCGTTTGTCTCCATCACCGCCACCTTTCGAAATCTATTCTTGACCGACCGGTCGGTAAATCGTAAGGTGCGAGGCCAGCGAAAGCAAGAAAGATTTTTCAAGGGTTAACCCGCAACCCGATCCAGGAGACCGCCATGCCCTGCTACGCCATCGACGGCGTGATTCCCGTCGTCCACCCGAGCGCCCATGTGCACCCGACGGCCGTGCTGATCGGCGACGTGATCGTCGGCCCCGGCTGCTACATCGGCCCTTGCGCCAGCCTGCGCGGCGACTTCGGCCGCATCGTGCTGCACAAGGGCGTCAACGTGCAGGACACCTGCGTGATCCATGGCTTCCCGGAATCGGAAACGGTCGTCGAGGCCAACGGCCACATCGGCCACGGCTCGGTGCTGCACGGCTGCATCGTGCGACACGACGCGCTGGTGGGCATGAACGCGGTTGTGATGGACGAGGCCGAGGTCGGCGCCTACAGCATCGTCGCCGCCTGCGCCTTCGTGCGCGCCGGGCTCAAGCTGCCGGAAAAGTCGCTGATCGCCGGCCTGCCGGCCAAGGTGCTGCGACCGCTCACCGAGGACGAGATCCGCTGGAAGCGCGAAGGCACCGAGACCTATCAGGAACTGGCCCGGCGCTGCCACGCCTCGCTGCGCGAGGTGCAGCCGTTGGCCGAGCGCGAGGCCGACCGGCCGCAACTGCCGACGCATGGCCCGAAGACGCTGGTCGCAACCAAGCGGGGCTGAACTGACTAGAGGAAAGCCCGGGGGTTGGCGTCATCAGGCTTGAGGACGCCATCATGTGATAAGTACCCCTAGCATGAACCCCTCACCCTGACTTTCGTCATGGTCCCGGCGGGCTTTGAATGGCCCCGGGACCCGGGCGGAGCTTGGTCCAATTTTTCCGCCATCACGGAAGGGGTTTCATCATGCTGGCTAGATTTTTTACCAAGCATTCCCTACTGAGCGCGGCTACCGCGGCCGCCCTGCTCTGCTGTGCGGCCTCGGCGCGCGCAGATCTGGTGACCAACGGAGGCTTCGAAACCGGCGACTTCACCGGCTGGACCACGAACATCAACCCGGTCTACGACGCCGTCGACACGCTCGCGCCGCATGACGGCACCTACGCCGCCTATTTCGGCAATGGCAGCGTCAGCACCATCAGCCAGGACCTGGCAACCACGGCTGGCACCCACTACATGCTCAGCTTCTGGCTGATGAACGAGGCCGACGTCACCGGCGCCTCCGCGCCGAACAGCTTCGCCGTGCTCCTCGATGGCGCCACGGCGCTGTCGCTGAACAACGAGCTGGCCTTCGGCTACACCGAGTACAACATCTTCTTCGACGGCACCGGCGGCCTCGTCAACCTGAGCTTCGCGGCCAGCCAGACCTTCGCCTTCTGGGACCTCGACTCGGTCTCGGTCAACGTGCCCGAGCCGGACGGCCTCGCGCTCGCAGGCCTGGCCGGCATCCTCGCGCTGGGCGCCTCCCGTCGCCGCCGCTGAGCCGCCGGCAAGCCCTGCAGGCAAGCAACACCCCCAGGCGCCGGACGGCGCCTCCTTGCGTTTATCGCGACTCATCAGGAGCGAGAAATGAAGAAAAGCATCGTCGGCCTGTGCGCCGTACTGACCCCGCTCGCCGCTGCCGCCCAGGCGGTCACCGGCACTGACGCCTTCCAGCCGATCGCCAGCGACACGGCGATCAAGCCCACGTTCAAATCCCGCATGACCGACACGACGCCGACCACGGTGATCGTCATGCTGCGCGGCGACAGCGTCGCCAGCGTGCAGCGGCAGTCCGGCCGCAAGCTCGATATGGGCGAGCGCGCCTCGATCATGGCCGCGCGCAGCGCGGACCAGCAGGCGCTGAGCCCGTCGATCGAAGCGCTGGGCGGCCAGGTGCAGGCCCACCTGCGGGCCGCCATCAACGGCATCAAGGTCAAGATCGCCCGCAACCGGATCGCCCTGCTGCGCCGCCTGCCCGGCGTGGTCGACGTGCGGCCGGTGGGCACCTACGAGCGGCTGAACACCAATGCCATTCCGCTGATGGGCGCGCCGCAGGCCTGGACCTCGGTCGCGGGCAATTTCCTCGGCCAGGGCATGAAGATCGCGATCATCGACACCGGCATCGACTACACCCACGCCAACTTCGGCGGCCCCGGCACCGTGGCCGCCTACCAGGCCGCCAAGGCCACGGACGCGGCGCCGGCCAACCCGGCGCTGTTCGGCCCGGCGGCACCGAAGGTCAAGGGCGGCATCGATCTGGTCGGCGATGCCTACACCGGCGCCAACACGCCGGTGCCGGACCCGAATCCGCTGGACTGCGAGTTCACCAGCGGCAGCATCGGCCACGGCAGCCACGTGGCCGGCACGGCCACCGGCTTCGGCGTGACCGCCGCGGGCGCCACCTACACCGGCCCCTACACCCCCGCGGCCTACACGCCCGGCGCCTTCCGCATCGGCCCCGGGGTGGCGCCGAAGGCGGACCTGTACTCGGTGCGCGTGTTCGGTTGCAGCGGCAACACCAACGTCGTCGCCGAGGCGATCGACTGGGCGGTGGCCGCCGGCGTCGACGTGATCAGCATGTCGCTCGGCTCGGACTTCGGCAACACGGGCAACACCGACGCCGGCAGTTTGGCCGAAGAGGTTGCCGTGGCCAACGCCACCGCGGCCGGCATCCTGGTGGTGGCCGCCTCCGGCAACTCCGGCCCGACGCCCTACATCACCAGCGCGCCGGCCGTGTATGAGGGCGCGATCTCGGTCGCCGCCACCGACGCGATGGCCGGCACTCCGATGGCGACGCTGAAGCCCTCCGGCGGCGGCACGCTGACCGTGATCAATGCCAACGGCGCCAGCTTCCCGAGTGCAACCAACTACCCGGTGCGCGTGCTGCGCAACTCGGACGGCACCGTCTCGCTCGGCTGCGACCCGAACGAGTACGACCCGGCCGTCACCGGCGTGAGCCTGACCGGCAAGATGGTCGTCACCGCGCGCGGCAACTGCGCGCGCGTCTATCGCGCCGGCGCCGCCCAGCACTTCGGCGCCGCCGCGGCGGCGATGATCAACAACGCGGCAGGACTGCCGCCGTATGAAGGCCAGATCGCTGGCGGCGCGCCCGACCCGTCCACCGGCAACGTCTACGAGAACGTCACCATCCCCTTCTTCGGCGTCTCACTGACCGACGCTGCCGCGATCGCCGGCCCGACCGGCGGCCCGGCCCCGGCCACGGCGCTAGCCAGCGATGCCGGCCTGCAGGCCAACCCCGGCTTCGAGCGGATCGCCAGCTTCTCGTCGGCCGGCCCGCGCATCGGCGACAGCGTGCTGCGCCCCGGCGTCACCGCGCCGGGCGTGGCCGTGATCTCCACGGCCTCCGGCACCGGCAACGGCTTCCAGTCCGTCTCCGGCACCTCGATGGCCACGCCCGGCGTGGCCGGCGTGGCGCTGCTGACCAAGCAGGCGCACCCGACCTGGTCGCAGGCGGACCTGCGCGCCGCCGTGGTCCAGACGGCCAGCCCGACGATGATGAAGGACCTGCTGCAGCGCAATGAAGGCGCCGGCCTCGTGCAGGCCCAGGCGGCCGTGGCGACGCAGGCGGTCGTGCGCATGCCCGACGAGAGCATCTCCTTCGGCTACGCCGACCTGCTGACCGACTTCAGCCAGACCAAGACGGTCACCGTCCACAACGCCGCGACCAAGGCCGTGCAGTTCAACATCACGGCCGTGAAGAGCTCGGGGCCGGCCGCGGCGACGCTGACCGTGCCGCCCTCGGTGATCGTCAACGCGAACAGCGATGCCACCTTCGACGTGCGGCTGGATGTGCCGGCGAACTCCGTGGGCGGCGGCACCGGCTTCCAGGACGTCGGCGGCTACGTGAAGCTCACGCCGTCGAACTCGCGGCTGAACGGCAACGTCTCGCTGTCCGTGCCCTGGTACCTGGTGGCGCACAGCCGCTCGAACGTCGCGACCTCGCAGACCGGCAACACGGTGAACTTCACGAACGCCGGCGGCGCCATCGCCACCACGCCGGTCTTTTTCAGCCTCGGCCAGTACCAGCCCACGCCGCAGGGCATCGCACAGGCGGACGTGCGGGCGATCGGCGTACGGCTGTCGGGCACCAACGTGATCTTCGGCATCAACACGCACAACCGCACGTCCACGACCCTGGCCCGCCAGGAGTTCGATATCTGCATCGACACCTCGGGCGGCCCCGGGTTCACGCCCAACCTGGTCCTGATCGGCATCAACGGCTCCGTCCTCAGCACCTCGCTGGCGAAGTCGACCTTCGCCAGCGCGATCTTCCCGACCGATGCGAACTGCAACATCAATGGTGGCGGCTCGCTGCTGTTCACCGTCACCCAGCCGACCGACAACTCGACCTTGCAGATTCCGGTGGGGCGCGCCGGCACGGCGGGCCTGAACCTGAGCACCGCCAACCCGCGCTTCAAGTACCGCCTGTTCTACTTCGGCACCGACGGCACCGGCGCGGCCATGCCAGGCACCGGCAGCTTCAACGCCTTCGCGCCGGCGATCAGCTTCAGCGGCTCACCGACGGTGCCGCCGGGCGGCTCGGGCAGTGCGACCGTCACCGTCAACAGCGAGATCGCGAACACGCCGGCGCTTGGGGTGATGACGGTGATACAGGACAACGTGTCCGGTGCGGCACAGGCGGCACTGCTGCCGATACCGCAGCAGCCCCCGCAGTAAAAAGGCCGCGCAGAGAGTCCGGGCCGGCATGTTTCCAGGTCGAAAAATGAGATCGGAAAACACCGGCTAATTCGGGCTTTAGAAAAGCGGGCCATCGTTAGAGTCCCTCGGGCAGTCTCGGACCGAATTGAGTCCGGACTTACCCGGAGCCTCTGCGATGTCCCTGCCCACCACACCGATCAGCCAATGGTCCAGCGCGGCGATTGCCGCCCTGGGTTCCGCCGATTGGGTTGCCCTGGGCACGGACCAGATCGCGCAACTGAGCAGCAGCCAGGTCGCGGCGATCAGCGCCGTCGGCTGGTCGGCGATTTCCACCGATCAGGTCGCGGCGATCAACCTCGCCGCCGTCGCCGGCATCGGCGCGCGTTCGATGCCGATGCTCAGCAGCACGCAGTTCGCGGCGCTGTCGCACGACCAGCTGGGCAGCCTGTCCACGCAGGGTCTGCATGCGATGACCTCGAAGCAGGCGGGAGCGCTGGACGGCGACGTGCTGTCCGCGCTGTCGCCCACGCAGGTGCAGGCGATCTCGACGCCGGCGATTTCCGCGATGGGCACCGATCAGATCGCCTCGCTGACGACGGACAACCTGCAGCAACTGGCCACCTTGCAGGTCAAGGCGCTCACCAGCGACCAACTGGGCGCGATCGCGCCCAGCGGCGTCGCCGCGCTGACCACCGACCAGATCCACGCGCTGAGCACGCAGCAGGTCAATTCGCTCGGGTCCAGCCAGGTCCAGGCGCTGACGACGGACCAGACCGGCACGCTCAGCGCCGCGCAGCTGTCGTCGCTCTCCAGCGGCCAGCTCGGCTCGCTGAGCACGGATCAGATCCAGTCGCTGTCCACGCAGTCGCTGCACACGATGAACAGCAGCGGCGTCGCCGGGCTGACCAGCGACCAGCTGAACGCACTCAGCGGCGACCAGGTCTCCTCGCTCAGCACGCAGGTGCTGGCCGGCTTGAACAGCGCGCAGTGGCAGTCGCTGACGCCGGAGCAGATGCAGGCGATCAGCACGATCCAGGTCGCCTCGCTGAGCACCGCGCAGGTGGCCTCGCTGACGGCGGAGGAGCTCTCGGCCTTCTCCAGCGCTCAGCTGGTGGCCTTCACCAGCCTGCAGTTCAGCAAGCTGAACAGCGATGCGCTCGACGCGCTCTCCCCCGACCAGTTCTCCGTGTTCGGTTCGCGCCAGATCGCGGGCCTGTCCGCCGCTACGCTCACCACCCTGTCCGACGCGCAGATCGACGCGCTCTCCAGCGCCGCGCTGCATGGCCTCTCGACACCGCAGCTGCGCGCGCTCAGTGCAGAGCAGATCGCCTCGATCGACCCCACCGGCCTGCCCGGCCTCACCAGCACGCAAATCCGCGCGCTGACCGATGCGCAGGTGGCCGCGCTGACGCCGGAGCAGATGGCTGCGCTCGGCTCCGCGCAGTTGAACGCGCTGACGACGCACCAGTTCCAGCTGCTCTCGCCCGATCAGCTCTCCAACCTGTCCAGCGCCGCGCTGCGCGGCCTGGCCTCGGTCGACGCCGCGGTGTTCACCGCCGAGCAGTTCGCCGCCCTCTCCCCTGACCAGATCGCGCTGCTGGGCACGCAGGCCATCCGCGCGCTGCCCAGCGCGCTACTGAACCAGCTCACACCCGATGAGCTGAGCTCCTTCACCAGCGCCCAGATCGCCTCGCTGAGCACCGTGCAGGTCCACGGTCTGAGCGTCGAGCAGATCCAGACGCTGACGCCGGCCCAGATCGACGCGCTGACCAGCGCCCAGTTCGCCAAGCTGACCGGCGACGCGCTGGCCGCGCTCAGCGGCGACCAGCTCGCCGCGATGGACAAGAGCCAGCTGCTGGCCCTCAACAGCGCGCAGATCGCGCTGCTGTCATCCGACGCCATCGCCACGCTCTCCACCGCCGCGCTGCATTCGCTCACCAGCGCGCAGATGGCGGGCCTCAGCGCTGCGGACATCGGCTCGCTGAGCGCCGAGCAACTGCAGGCGATGTCCAGCGCCCAGATCCGCGGCCTCAGCGACAGCGCGCTGCACGCGCTGCGGGCGGAGCAGCTCGACGACCTCAGCTCGGTGCAGCTGATGAGCCTGACCAGCCACCAGTTGCAGGTGCTCGGCAACGACCAGCTCGCGGCGCTGAGCGCCTCGGCCATCCACGGCCTTTCCAGCGCTGCCGTCCAGGTGCTGACGCCGGACCAGATCGCCGTGCTGAGCGCCGAACAGGTGGCTGCACTGACGACACAGGCGCTGCACGCACTGTCCAGCCAGGCCTTCGCCGCGCTGGCGCCCGAGCAACTGGCCGCGCTGACGCCGGCCCAGATCACCTCGCTGACGACCGCGCAGGTCGGCACGCTCAGCGTGGCGGCGATCGAGCAGCTCAGCACGGCCCAGGTGGCCGCGATGACCAGCGCCCAGTTCGCCAAGCTGGGCACCGATCAGGTCGCTGCGCTGAACATCGACCAACTGACCGTCCTCGGCGCCAAGCAGATCGCCGGCGCCAGCACCGCGCAGCTGGCAGCGCTGTCGGCCGAGCAGTTCGGCTTCATCGGCACCGACGCGATCGCGGCGCTGTCGAACGCGCAGATCGGCGTGTTCAACGCGAGCAACATCTCGCTGCTGACGAACGCGCAGGTCTCGCACCTGACGCCCAAGGAACTGGCCGCGCTGTCGGACAGCGCCTTCGCCGCGCTGAACCCGGACCAGCTCGGCGCGCTGACCTCGGTGCAGACCGCCACGCTCAGCGCCCACCAGTGGCAGTTGCTGAGCCCCGCCCAGTTCGCTGCGCTGAGCACGGCCGCCCTGCACGTGCTCGGCGCCAGTGCGGCAATGGTGCTGACCACGGACCAGATCCAGGCGCTCAGCGCGGATCAGGTGGGCGTGCTCTCGCTGACGGCCGTCGCCAACCTCTCCGGCGTACAGCTCCACGCGATGAGCGCCGACCAGATCGCCGCGCTGGGCGCGGCCGGCGCCGCGGCGCTGACCGTCAAGCAGGTCCAGCAACTGGACGCTGCTTTGCTGAGCGAATTCACGCCGACCCAGCTCGCCGCGCTGAGCGCTGGCCAGTTCGCGCAGCTCGCGCCGACGGCGCTGGCCGCGCTGAGCGATGAGCAGCTGAGCCTGCTGCAATCGCGCCAGACCACGGGCATGACCAGCGCGCAGTTGACGGCGCTGTCGCCCGACCAGATCGCCGCGCTCAGCTCCAGCGCGCTGGGCGGCTTGCCGGCCAACCAGATCGGCCTGATCAGCGCCGCCCAGTTGGCCGCGCTGCAGCCCTCGCAGCTGCAGGGGCTGTCGGCACTGCAGCTGCATGCGCTGTCCACGGGCGCGCTGGCGGGCCTTTCCACCGACCAGCTCAGCGGCTTCACCGGCAGCCAGCTCAACAGCTTCAGCGCCGCGCAGATCCAGGCCTTCAGCGCCGAGCAGGTCGCCGCGCTGAGCACCTCGGCGATCCAGGCCCTGAGCGCCGTCAACGCCGTCGCACTGAGCCCGGCCCAGCTCGCCGCACTGACCGACACGCAGATGGCCGCGCTCGGCACCGTCGCGGTCCATGCGCTGAGCACGCTGCAGCTGCAGGCCTTCAGCGCCGAGCAGGTCTCCAACATGAGCACGCCGGCCCTGGCCGCGCTGACCTCGGCCCAGTTCCTGAGCCTGGGCGCTGACGAGTTGCACGCGCTGGGCACGACGCAGCTGCGCGCACTGTCCACCGCCGAGATCCGCGGCCTGGGCACCGACCATCTCGACGCGCTGAGCGACAACCAATGGGCCCAGCTGGGCGCCGCGCAGGTGCAGGCGCTGACGAGCCAGCAACTGTCCCGTCTGAGCATGGGCGAGGTCGCCGCGCTGCGGAGCGATGTGCTGGCCGTGCTGAGCACCTCGCAGTTCGCGGCCTTCACGCCCTCGCAGCTGGCCGTGCTGAGCACCGGCCAGCTCGCCGCGCTGAGCGGTGCCACGCTGGCGGCGCTCAGCAGCACCCAGGTGCAGGCGCTGGGCAGTGCCCAGGTGCAGGCAATCCCGCTGACGGCACTGCATGCGCTGACGACCAGCCAGTTGCTGGAGTTCAGTCCGGCGCAGATGCAGGCCCTCACCAGCGCGCAGATCGCTGTGCTGGCCAACAACGCCTTCCCGACGCTGAGCGCCGCACTGCCGTTGCTGTCCAGCGCGCAGCTCGCCGGCATCACGGCGGCCCAGCTGCAGAACTTCAGCAGCACCGACTTCCAGCAGCTCGGCGCCAGCCAGTTCGCCAGCCTCGCCAGCGGCGCGATTGCCGCGCTGTCCACCGCCGAAATCACCTGGCTGGCCGGCAGCCAGCTCGCCGCGATGACCAGCGCGCAGGCACTGGCGCTCAGCGGCACCCAGCTCGGCGCGATGAATGCCCAGCAGCTCGGCGCGCTCGGCACCTTGCAGATCGCCAACCTGCAAGGCGGCGCCGTTTCCACGCTGACGACCGACCAGCTCGCCGCCTTCAACGCCACGCAGGCCGGTGCGTTCAACACCTCCGTGTTCTCGACCTTGTCCAGCGACGCGATCGCGCTGCTGACGCGCAACCCGCTGACCGCGCTGTCTACCGACCAGATCGCCGCGATGGGCAGCACCCAGGCGCAAGGCCTGACGACGCAGGAGCTGGCCTCGCTGACGACGGCGCAGGCCGCGGCGCTGTCGGCCGCGGCCGTCCAGTCACTGGGCAGCGACCAGTTCCATGCCCTCGGCGACACGCAGGTGGCGGCGCTGGGCACGGCGCAGATCGCTGCGCTCACCACGGCCGAGATGACGATGCTCGCTACCGGCGCGCTGTCGCTGCTGACCGCCACGCAGGTCCACGCGATGGGCAGTACGCAGACGCAGGCGCTGTCCAGCAGCCAGCTCGCCGCGCTGGACCCGGACAGCCTGGCCGGCATGTCCACCGCCGCGCTGCACGGCCTCTCGGCCAGCATTTTCGGTTCGCTGTCGGCCACGCAGGTGGCGGCGCTGACGAACGCGCAGGTCAGCGTGCTGGATCCGACGCAGCTCCAGGCGATCACGCCGCAGGCGCTGCACGCGATGAACCCGGAGCAGATGGCCTGGCTGAACGCGCAGCAGCTCGAATCGCTGTCCACCGCGCAGCTGGCGGTGCTGATGCCGCAGCAGCTCGCCGCCTTCACACCGGCCGTGATTGCCGGCCTCTCCGGCGCGCAGCTCAACTCGCTGCAGCCCACGCAGTTCGCCTCGCTGAGCCCGCAGCAGGTGGCGGCGATCTCGCCCTATCACCTGTCCGGCATCAGCCCGAGCGTGATCGCGGCGATGAGCCCGCAGCAGCTCGCCGGCCTGACCGACGCGCAGGTCGTCACGATGACATCGGACCAGCTCGCCGTGCTCGGCCCCGCGCAGATCCCGGGCCTGAACCCGAGCGCGCTGGCGTCGATGGCGCCGAGCCAGTTCGCAGCCTTCCGTGCCGACCAGATCGCCGCGATGGATGGCGACCAGATCAGTGCGCTGAGCTATGCCGACATGGGCATGCTTAGCACGCAGGCAATCGCCGCGCTCGGACCCGTGCAACTGCACGCGCTGACGCCGACGCAGATCTCGGCGCTGAGCGCCGACCAAGTGCACGCGCTCTCGGCCGCCCACTTCGGCGTGCTCAACTCGGCGCAGGTCGCCGCACTGGGCACCGCGCCGATCGCCATCCTCACACCAGACCAGATCAATGCCCTGGGCACCGACGCGATCGCCGCACTGACCCAAGCGCAGATCGGCGCGATGAGCACCGCCGAGATCGCGGCGATGGACATCACGCACATCGAGGCCTTCACCGCGACGCAGCGCGAGGCGATGAACGCCGGCCAGGTGGCCGCGCTGAACAGCGTGTTCGCCAGCCTGAGCCCGGACCAGATTTCCGCGCTGACGGACGCGCAGGTGCTGGCACTGACCGCCGCACAGATCGCCGCCTTCAGCGACGCCCAGATGGCCGGCATCAGTGCCAGCGCGCTGTACGCGATGTCGCCCAAGGAATTCGCAATGTTCCGCCCCGACCAGATCGCCGCGCTGACGACCAGTCAGATCGGCGCGCTGACCTATGGCGAGATCAATGTGTTGACGACCGCCCACGTCGCCGCGCTGACGCCGGCGCAACTGGAGGCGCTGACGCCCACCCAGGTCGGCGCACTCAGCTCCGCGCAGATCGGCGCGCTGTCGGCCGAACACTTCGGCCTGTTTGACGGCAAGCAGTTGGCGGCGCTGAACGTCTCGGCCGTCGCCAACCTGACGCCCGACCAGTTCAACGCGCTCGCCACCGACACCATCGCCTCGCTGACGCCGACCCAGATCCACGCGCTGACCACCGGCGAGCTCTCGGCCATCGACATGAACCATGTGGCCGCCTTCACCGGCGCACAATTGCAGCAGATGACCGCGGCCCAGCTCGCAGCGCTGAACGGCGCTTCGCCGCTCGTGCTGGACCTGTCGGGCCTGGGCATCAACACGGTGGACGCGGCGCACGGCGCCCATTTCGACATCAACGCCACCGGCCAGGCCGCGAATATCGGTTGGGTCGGCTCCGGCAGCGGCCTGCTGGCACTGGACGTTAACGGCAATGGCAAGGTCGACAGCGGCGCCGAGCTGTTTGGCACGGCGACTCATCTCGCCAACGGTACTCTGGCCAGCAACGGCTTCGAAGCGCTGGCCCAGTTGGACACCAACCACGACGGCAAGATCAGCGCTGCAGACGCGCAGTTCTCTGAACTCAAGGTCTGGGTGGGCAGCACCGACGGCACCGGCGGCGAACTGGTCTCGCTCGCATCGCTAGGCATCGAGTCGCTGAACTTGAATGCCACCAGCACCCACACCATGCAGAACGGCAACCTGATCGGCATGACCAGCAACTACACGACCACCAGCGGCGAAACCCGTGCGCTGGACGACGTGTGGTTCGCGCAGAGTCATTCCTCATCGTCGTCGACCGCCACGGTGCCGCAACTCGGCGACCTGCTGCAGTCACCCACGCATCACGTGCTGGGCGAGACCGCCACTGCGACCCACGCCGCGCTGGCCTCCACCACCGCGGATCACGCGCAGGCCTTGGAATTGCTGAAACAGCAGGAGCACAACGCGCCGCACTGGGGACCGTTGCTGGCCTGACCGGCTTAGTGCTGCGTGCCAATACAGCTGCAGCACTTGTCCCCGTATTGGCGTCTTGAACTCCCGCCAAATAGGTAATCAGGAGCGCATAAAAGCAAAACCCCCACCTCTGTTGGGAGGTGGGGGTCTGCGGAGTAAATAGCCTGACGATGACCTACTTTCACACGGGAATCCGCACTATCATCGGCGCTGATTCGTTTCACTGTCCTGTTCGGGATGGGAAGGAGTGGGACCGAATCGCTATGGTCATCAGGCTTGACT